>JACPZW010000014.1 GCA_016195265.1 Acidobacteriota bacterium
CGATCCACGGCCGCAAGGGGGTCGGTCTGCACTACATCGCGAATTGAATCACGCGCGATTGAGGATCAAGGACTTGCAGCCACGAGCGATGCGAAACTCGCCGCAAACGCCGTTTCCGTGACGAAGATCGGCTAGCACGAGGCACCCAGCACCCTATCTCGTCTCGATCGAAACGTAGCGCTGCGGGTACTCGGGCCCGACGTATTCGGCGCGCGGACGAATCAGGCGGTTGTTGGCGTACTGCTCGAGGACGTGCGCCGTCCAGCCGGAAATGCGGCTGACGGCGAAAATCGGCGTGAACAGATCGACGGCGATGCCCAGCACGTAGTAGGTGGACGCGGAGTAAAAGTCCACGTTGGCGTACAGCTTCTTTTCGGCCTTGACCACCTGCTCGATGCGCTGCGACATCGCGAACCACCCGGGGTGTCCCGCGCGCTGGCCGAGATCCTTCGACATCTGGCGCAGGTGCGTCGCGCGCGGATCCTCGGTGTGATACACGCGGTGGCCGAAGCCCGGGATCTTGTCCTTGCGCGCCAGCTTCGCGCGGACGACTTCCTCGGCCTTGTCCGGGCCCGCGTCGGCGCCGATCTCGAGCAGTAGCTTCATGACGTCGGCGTTGGCGCCGCCGTGCAGCGGCCCTTTGAGCGCGCCGATCGCTCCGACGATCGTGGAGTGGATGTCGGTGAGCGTGGCGGCCGCGACGCGCGCCGCGAACGTCGACGCGTTCAGCTCGTGATCGGCGTGCAGGATCAGCGCGACGTCGAACGCCCGGGTCGCGAGGCCGCCCGGCCGCTCGCCCGTCAGCATGTAGAGGAAGTTCGCCGCGTGGCCGAGGACGGGATCCGGGGCGATGGGGCCGCCGCCGGCGTTCATCCGCCCCATCGTGGCGACGAGCGATCCGGTCTGCGCGGTGAGACGGACGGCCTTGCGGTAGTTGGCCTGCGGCGACTGATCGCCGGCGTCGGGGTCGTAGTGCCCGAGCGCAGACGTCAGCGTCCGCAGCAGATCCATCCCGTTCCCGGCCGGCAGCGTCTTCATCAGCCGCAGGATCGCTTCGGGCAGCGGCCGCGCAGCCGCGAGCTGCGACTGGAGGTCGCCGAGCTCCGCGCGCGTCGGGAGCCGGCGATGCCACAGCAGGTAGCAGACCTCCTCGAACGTGGCCTTCTGCGCGAGATCGTGGATGTCGTAGCCGCAGTACGCGAGGACGCCGCGATCGCCGTCGAGATAGCAAATCGCAGACGACGTCGCGACGGTGTCCTCGAGTCCGGCTTTGGGTTTCTCGACGGTCGCCATAACTCTTTAATGATACTCGGGGCGGCTCTCCGGGGCGGACGCGCACGTCCGCCCCGACGGCAGTCCGCCGGTGGCCGCGGTCAGTGCTTCGAAGCCGGCTTGTAGACGAGACCGATCACGATCCCGTTGATGGTCCACTCGACCAGGTTCGCGACCATCAGCTCGCCGGCCATCTTTCGGCCGATGTTCGTCGTCGCGTAGCCGATGAGTGCCGCGTAGCCCGCGGCGAACACGCCCAGCGCCGCGCCGCAGCGGGCGCCTTCCATGAGTCCCGCGCCGCCTTCGTAGCCCTTCGCGTAGATGAACGCCGCCGCGAGCATCGCCAGGAAGACGCCGCCGAACAGGAACGGCATGTACGCCATCTGGGTGTCCATGGCGCGATAGACGCCGGGCGTGCGCGCGAATTCGCTCGTGAGCAGCAGGCCGTAGACGACGAAGCCGTAGCACGCATCGACGACGGTTCCGGCAACAGCGGCGAGGACGAGGCGGCCGTAATTCATGGTGGGCTCCTTCTGACCTGGCGGGTCCGAAACGACCCGCCCTACGTGTTGACCCGGCGGGTCCGAAAGGACCCGCCCTACGTGGCGACCCGGCGGGTCCGAATGGACCCGCCCTACGTGTTGACCCGGCGGGTCCGAAAGGACCCGCCCTACGTGGCGACCTGGCGGGTTCGAATGGACCCGCCCTGCGTACTGCGCGAGTTTAGTGAATTCTCGTCGAGGTGGGAACCGTCAGCGAGGACAGCGCGAGCGGCAGGGCGCCCTGCGCTCCCAGCTGGGCGTAGCGGAGAAACATCTGTCCCCACCCGGTCGTTTCACACCAGCGCTCGAAGACGCGGCGGTCGACCAGCGGCCAGCGGTAGAAGTCGTGGTAGACGTCGCTGGCGAGAATGAACCCGTTGATGAGCGGCGTATGAAAAAACAGTTTCTGGAAGCGCTTGAGCGGGCCGAACCAGATCAGGTCGCCGCCGCCGATCCGCACGAGGTTCTTCCCGACGTGGAACTGCCAGTTCTCGGCCGCGGCATCCACATCGCCGGCGATCTCGATCGACCGCGGGTCGCCGACGCCGAGTCCGGCCTCGTGAGCCAGACGGATGTAGTCGATCGACAGCGGGTCGAAGCCCATCATCTTCGCCGCCACCGCGTCGATGGCCACCTGATCGGCCGACGCCAGCATCACGTTCTTCACGACGGGATACATCGTGCGCGGACCCGGGCCGTTACCCGCGGTCGTCCCGTCCATGATCGCGAAGATGCCGGAATGGATCTCCTTCTGGATCGCGAGCAGATCGACGAGCGTCTCGTGAATCCACGAGTGCGTGTAGTGCCGCCGCGTGTTCAGCAGTCCCCCGAACGCGTTCTTCATCGCGCCCGTCGTGGTCGTGTAGATGTGGCACTTGGTCGTCGGCAGATGCACGATGTTTTTGCCGAAGAAGTAGTCGGGGATGTGAATGCCTTCGGGATAGATGCGGTTCAGCACGCGCATCTTCGCCTTCGGCGCGTACGGAATCCATTTCATGTCCCCGTCCTTGAAGTTGTACAGGACGGGAATCTGGTAGCGCTGGAAGATCGGGACGTAGTGGTTGAGGTCCTCGCCCTTGAACGCGTTGGTGACGACGGTCTTGTTCTGCACGCAGATCTGATCGGCGAACCCGCGGCGGGCCAGCGCCTGAATCGTGCCCTCGAGCTGCCACGGCGTCGTGTTGGCGGCCGGGAAGGGGAAGTGCCAGGAGATGTTGTCTTTCAGGATGGTCGTCGTGCCGGCGGCCAGCGCGCGCGACACGCCGGCGAGTTCCACGAGGCGATCGATGTCCGGAAGAATCGTGTCCGGCGTGACCCGGAGGACGGCGACGGTGGACTTCATTCCCCCCTGGCAACCTGGGTCTTCAGCACGACCGGCTCCCCGGCGTACTGCTGCACGACCGATAGCAGCCCGGTGTACAGGAAGCCGACCTGGAAGAGCACCAGGAACGGCACCGTGCCGTAGATCCCGTTCGCGAGGGCGTAGAACACGGTCCAGGTGAAGTACAGGCCGAGCAGCAGCTCTATCATCGGCTGGACGTTGACCGACTGGCGGTACTTCTTCCCCACCCAGTCGTTGTTGTCGGTGGCGTCCGCCTCGATGCGGTACTTCGGCGTGCGCGCGAATTCGCTGTCTTTGTGGAACAGCGCTTCGAGCACCGCGCGCGTGTTGTTGATCGACAGGCCGATGCCGACCGACATCAGGAACGGCACGTACTTGATCCGGGCGCGCCAGTCCGGATAAATCTCGCGCTGGCAGACGACGTAGAAGTTGCAGAACGAGAACGTCGCCGCGAAGAACAGCGGCGTGTCGATGAGGATCATCTCGTACCAACCCATGTTGTAGCGAATGACCATCGCCGGGAACATGAGGATCGAGAGGACGCACATCAGGATGTAGTTGAAGTTCGCCGTCAGGTGGAAGAACGCCTCCGCCTTCACGCCCCACGGCAGGTTCGAGCGCAGGATCGTCGGCAGCAGCTTGCGGCACGTCTGGATCGATCCCTTCGCCCAGCGGTGCTGCTGCGACTTGAACGCGTTCATCTCGACCGGCACTTCCGCCGGCGCGATCAGATCCGGCACGAACACGAACTCCCAGCCGCGCAGCTGCGCGCGGTAGCTGAGATCGAGATCTTCCGTCAGCGTGTCGTGCTGCCAGCCGCCGGCGTCGTCGATCGCCGCGTGGCGCCACACGCCCGCCGTCCCGTTGAAGTTGAAGAAGCGGCCGCCGCGGTTCCGCCCGCCGTGCTCGAGGATGAAATGGCCGTCGAGCAGGATCGCCTGGATCTTCGTCAGCAGCGAGTAGTCCTGGTTGATGTGGCCCCAGCGCGCCTGCACCATCGCGACTTTCTCGCTGCGGAAGTGCGGCATCAGCCGGACCAGGAAATCCTGCGTGGGAATGAAGTCGGCGTCAAAGATCGCCACGAACTCGCCGCGCGCGACCTTCAGCCCCTCTTCGAGCGCGCCGGCCTTGTAGCCGGTGCGATCAGTGCGATGGTAGTACTTGATGTCGATGCCGTCCGCGGCGAACCGCCGGACCGCCTGCTCGGCGATGTTGCGCGTCTCGTCGGTCGAATCGTCGAGCACCTGGATTTCGAGCCGCTCGCGCGGATACTCGATCTGGCAGACCGCTTCGATCAGGCGATCCGCGACGTACATCTCGTTGTAGAGCGGCAGCTGAATCGTCACGACCGGCGCCGGATCGAGCGCCGGGCCCGGCTGCGGCAGCCGATCCCGATTCTTCATGTAGAGATACACCAGGTAGTACCGGTGCCATCCGTACACGGCGAGCACGATCAAGACGAAGAAGTACGCGGCGAGCGTCAGGGTTTCAGCGGCGGTCATGTGAAGCGGGTCATGTGATAAGTGGCGTAATCACTTATATTAATGACCGCCTCTGATGACGTCAAACAAACATCTGCAGGATCTGCTCGAGCGGGTCGCGCGGGGCGAACTCGATACCGACACCGCCCGTGAGCAGCTGATCGAGGTGCTCCGGTCCAGCCCATTCGAGGATCTCGGGTTCGCGCGCGTCGATCACCATCGATCCGTCCGTCAGGGATTCCCCGAAGTGATCCTCGGACTGGGCAAGACGTCCGCCCAGATCGCGTCAATTGCCGCTGAAATCGTCGGGCGCGGTTCAACGCTGCTCGTGACACGCGCAGACGAATCGGCCTACGAGGCGGTCCGCGCGCTGGTCCCGGGGGCGCTCTACCACGCGGATGCGAAGCTCATCACCCTGCGGCAGCAGGACGTCAGCCCCGGCAAAGGAACCATCATGGTGGCGGCCGCGGGCACGTCGGACCTGCCGGTCGCCGAAGAGGCGGCGCGCACGGCCGAGATCATGGGCAACGATGTCGACCGCCTCTACGACGTCGGCGTCGCCGGGCTGCATCGGCTGCTCGGCGAGCGCAAGCGGCTCGAGTCCGCGCGCGTGATCATCGTCGTCGCCGGCATGGAGGGGGCGCTGCCCAGCGTCTTGGCGGGGCTGGTGGGCACGCCGGTCATCGCCGTCCCGACCAGCATCGGCTACGGGGCCAGCTTCGGCGGCCTCGCCGCGCTGCTCGGAATGCTCAACAGCTGCGCCCTCGGCGTCTCGGTCGTCAACATCGACAACGGGTTCGGCGCCGCGGCAATCGCCAGTTTGATCAATCACTTGTAGACGAATTGGGTACGTGGGTAATGGGGTAGTTGGGTAATGGGTCGAGGCGACGGTTACCCGATTTCCCAACTACTCAACTACCCAATTCGTACGGTAGCATTAACGGTTCCCCCGCCTCTCTGGCGCGGTCACCACCCAGTCCACTGATATGCACGCAGGCGCCCTTCGGGCCCTCGAATTCGATCGCGTCGTCGAGGCCGTGAAAGGCTTCGCGCTCACACCCATGGGCGCCGAGCGTC
Organism: Acidobacteriota bacterium; assembly: GCA_016195265.1. GTDB lineage: Bacteria > Acidobacteriota > Vicinamibacteria > Vicinamibacterales > CAVVIG01 > SRVP-36. The sequence continues at coordinate 5,715 of JACPZW010000014.1, forward strand.
TGGCGCGCCTCGCGCCGTCCACTGACGCGCAGAAGGTCGCGCAGCTGCTGGCCGCGACGAGCGAGACGATGCGGTATCTGGGGCCGAACGGCGCGCTGCCGCTGCGCGCGGCGGCCGACCTGCCGGAGACGCTCGGCGCGCTCGCGGTCGAAGGCCGGCCGCTCGAAGCGGTGCGGCTGCTGGCGCTCGCGTCGTTTCTCGACGGCGTGGACGAATCGCGCGCGGCGATCCGGCGTGCGCCCGGCGCGTACCCGGCGCTCGAAGCCGTCAGCGGTTCCGCCGCGTCGTTCAAGGGCGAAACGGCGCAGGTGCGCGAGAAGATCGATCCGTCCGGCGACGTGCTCGATCATGCAAGCCCGGAGCTGAAGCTCATCCGCGATCGGCTTCGCAAGCAGCGGTCGCGTCTGCGGACAACGCTCGAGTCGTACCTGCGGGGCAAGGACACCGCGAAGTACCTGCAGGAGCAGGTTGTCACGGAGCGCAGCGGGCGCTACGTGCTCGTCGTCAAGGCCGAGCATCGCAGCGGCATCCCGGGCATCGTGCACGGTGCGTCGACGAGCGGCGCAAGCGTGTTTCTCGAGCCGCTCAGCACTGTTGAGATCAACAACGACATCGTCACGCTCGAAGAGCAGGAGGCCGAAGAGGTCCGGCGGATCCTGCTCGCGCTGACGAACGCCTTCCGCGCGCGGCCGGCGGATCTGCAGCGCACCATCGAGGCGGCGACCGAGCTCGACGTGCTGCAGGCTCGTGCGCGGTATTCGTCGTCGATCGACGGCGTGGAACCGGCAGTCTCGACCGACGGCGCGTTCGAGCTGCAGGCGGCGCGGCATCCGCTGCTCATCCCGGGGATAGGGGCCCCGGGAGCAACAAAGCCTCCGGTGCCGGTCACCATCAAGATCATTCCGCCGGCCACGGTACTGCTGATCACCGGCCCGAACACCGGCGGCAAGACCGTCGCGCTGAAGACCGCGGGGCTGCTCGCGCTGATGGCGCAGGCGGGGCTGCGGATTCCCGCCGCGGACGGCTCGCGGTTGCCCGTATTCCGCACGATCTTCGCCGACATCGGCGACGAGCAGTCGATCGACGCGAGCCTCAGCACGTTCTCCGGACACATCGCGAACATCGCGTCGATGGATCGCGGACTGGTGACGCCGGCGCTGGTGCTGCTCGACGAAGTGGGCTCGGGCACCGATCCGATCGAAGGCGGCGCGCTCGGCGTGGCCGTCGTCGATCATCTGCGTCAGCGTGGGGCGACGGTCATCGCGACGAGCCACTACGACGCGCTCAAGACGTACGCGTCGACGACAGCGGGCGTGGCCGGCGCGGCGTTCGGCTTCGACGCGGAGACGTTCGCGCCGACCTATCGCCTGATCTACGGATCGCCCGGACGGAGTCTCGCGCTCGAAATCGCGGCGCGGCTTGGGCTGAACCCGTCGGTGATCGCCGCGGCGCGGACAAACCTGAGTGCACGCGAAGCGCAGCTCGCCGAGCACCTCGCGAAAATCGACCACGACATGCGGGCGCTCGAACACGAGCAACGCCTGGCGACGCGGGAGCGCGAGCAGCTGCACGAGGCCGAAGGCCGCGTGCACCAGCGCGAGGACGCCCTGCGTCAGAAGGAAGAGACGTTCCGCCGGCGCCTGAACGAGGAGCTGGAGACACAGGTCCGCCAGGCGCGCAAGGAGATCGACGATGTGATCGCGGCGCTCAAGGCGAAAACCGCCGCCATCGCGAACGTGCCGCGGCTCGTCTCGACCGGCGACACCGGCACGGCGCGCAGCGACGCGCGCGCCGCCGTGGACGACGTCGCGAGCCGGATTCTCTCGGGAGAGGCGGCGGCAAGCGACGCGGCGTCTTCAGAAATCCGCACTCCGCAATCCTCAATCCGCAATGTCGAGGTCGGAGACCGGGTCATTGTGGGCGGCCTGGGGCTGGAGGCGACGGTCACGTCGATGCACGACGGCACGGCCGAACTCGATGTGCGCGGCAAGCGGATGCGCGCCAGCGTCCGCGACCTGCGCGTGATGGCGTCCGGCGGTGTGCCGGCGGCAGCGCGCGTGCGGGTCAATGTCGAACTGCAGCCGCGGGACGGGACGCCGACGGATCTGAACGTCATCGGCTGCACCGTCGACGAAGCGATTTCACGCGCCGAACGGTTCCTCGACGAATCGCTGCTGACGGATCAGCGCGTCGTGCGCGTCATCCACGGGTACGGCACGGGGCAGCTCAAGCGCGCGCTGACCGGATTTCTGCAGCAGCATCCGCTCGTGGCGCGATTTGCGACCGCGCCGCCCGAACAGGGCGGCGGCGGCGTGACCGTGGTTGAGCTCAAGGAGTGAGGACGTAATGCACAATGCACGAATGCAGGAACGCGCGAACGGATGGGGTGTGCGTTCGTCCTGCATTTCTGCGTTCGTGCATTTCCGCATTTGATGGGTCTCTTCCCGCAGACATTCATCGACGACCTCCGCCTGCAGGCCAACATCCTGACGGTCGTGCAGGAGTACGTCCCGCTGAAGAAAGCAGGGACCTCGTATAAAGGCTGCTGCCCGTTCCACAACGAGAAAACGCCGTCGTTCCACGTGCATCCCGACAAGGGGTTCTTCCACTGCTTCGGCTGCAACGCCGGCGGCGACGTGTTCAAGTTCCTCGAATTGCATGAGAAGGTCGGATTCCAGGACGCCGTGCGGATGCTCGCGCAGAAGTTCGGCGTCTCGCTGCCCGAGCCGGCCGAAGGCTCCGACGATGCCCGTCGCGACACGGCGCTGCGCGAGGCGCTGCTCAAGATGCACGAGATCGCGATCGCGTACTTCCGCGAGCAGCTCTCGGCGCCGTCCGGCGCGCGGGCGCGCAACCAGCTGGCCGACCGCGACGTCACCGCTGAAACGATCGACCAGCTCGGACTCGGGTTCGCGCCCTCCTCGCGCGACGGGCTCAAGGCGCGGCTCCTCGCGCAGGGGTTCGCGCAGGCGCTCGTCGTCCAGAGCGGGCTGGTCGTGCAACGCGACGGGGGCGAAATCGTCGACCGTTTCAGGAACCGGCTCATGGTGCCGATTACCCGGGATACCGGGTCCGTCATCGCCTTCGGTGGCCGGCAGATGGATCCCGATCAGGGCGGGCCCAAGTACCTGAATTCCCCGGAAACGCCGATCTACTCGAAGGGGCGGACGCTGTACGGGCTCAGCCTCACGAAATCGCAGATCCGCAAGGCCGGGTACGCCGTCTTAGTGGAGGGCTACTTCGATTTCGCGCAGATGTTCCAGTCGCAGGCCGCGCCGGCCGTCGCCTCCTGCGGGACGGCGCTGACCCCGCAGCAGGCCCAGCTCCTCCGCCGCTTTACGTCCAGGATCGTCCTGAGCTTCGACCCGGATGCCGCCGGGCAGGGTGCGGCCGTGCGATCGTGTGAACTCCTGGTCGCCGAGGGCTTCGACGTCAACGTCGTCGTGCTGGACAAGGGCGAAGATCCCGATACATTCATACGAAAGCACGGTCCCGAGCGGTATCGTGAAAGATTGAAGCACTCTCAGCCGTATTTGGAGTACCTCCTCGATCGGGCGGCGGTAGGCCGCGATTTCGGGCGGGATGACAACCGGAGACAGTTTCTGGAGGAGATGCTGGCCGTCGCGGCGCGGATCCCTGAGGCCGCCGCGCGCGACCAGTTCGCCGACCGCATCGCGCACAAGGCACGGATTACGGAAGAGGTCGTGCGGGCGGAGATTCGGAAGGCGGCGGTCAACCGGCGCACCGCTGTCACCACGCGCGAGCTGCCCTCGTTCGGGCAGCTGAAATCCGCGGAGAAAGCGCTGATTTGGGGGTTGATTCACGCGACCGGCGACGCGCTCGAAGCGCTTGCCGAGCTGGACGAGGGCGATTTAGAAGGGCTGGCGGGACGGGATATTCTGGAGGTGGCGCGGAGCCTCCACGAGCCGGCGGCCAGCTTCTCTGCGGCGCTGTTGCAGCGTCTAAGTACTGTGAACGCCCAGCTCGTCTCCAGCATCGCCGCCGACGCCATCTCGCCTGCCCCTCCCGCCGAAAGCGCCCAAGGGCTCAAACGGATGCGATGGGAGCGGGAGCGCGCGGCCATTCAGCGTGAAATCGATCGTCTGCAACAACTGGGAACCAGCGAGCATGAAGACGAGATCCAGACCTTGTCGCGGCGACTCTACGCCGTAGCAGTTCAACTCGACCGAGACGTAACAGGTAGAAGAGACTAACCACTATGGCAGCGGAAAAGAGACTCAATTCACCGGATCGGCGAACTGACACCGGCGGTACGCACCTCTCGATCGAGGAGAAGTACGACGAAGTCCGTCAGTTGATCAACATCGGCAAGGAGAAGGGCTATCTCCTGTACGACGAAGTCAACGAGATGCTTCCGTCGGAGATCACCTCGTCGGATGAGCTCGACGACCTCTTCAACACGTTCGGCAGCGCCGGGATCGAAGTCATCGACTCCGATCAGAAGTACTTGCGCGACGACGTCAAGCCGATCGACCGGACGGCCGAGGGCGCTGAAGAGCTCGAGCTGGACCTCACGCCAGGCGCGCTCGACAAGACGAACGATCCCGTCCGCATGTACCTGCGCGAGATGGGCACCGTGCCGCTCCTCACGCGCGAGGGCGAAGTCGAGATCGCGCGGCGCATCGAGCGCGGGAAGCTCGCGGTGATCAAGTCGATCTCGCGGACCCCGATCATCGCGCGCAAGGTGATCGAGCTCGGCGATCAGCTGCACACGGGCGACCGCACGATCCGCGAGCTCGTGATCTTCAACGACGAGGAGATCACCGACGAGCGCATCATCGAGCGCTCGCGGCAGGTGCAGAAGCAGATCGATGCCGTCCGGAAGGCGCGCGGGGGGTCGGAAAAGCTCGAAGAGAAGCTGCGCGAGACGCCTCGCGGCGCGACGACGCGCGACAAGCGGAAGTACCGGCGCGCGCGGTGGGCCGCGATGCGCGCGCGGATCGAGGTGTCGAACGCGATTCGCGAGATCGAGTTCACCGAATCGGTGAAGCGCCGCCTCATCGACGAGATGAAGGACGCCGTCGAGAGCGTGCGGACGGTGCAGCGCGAGGTCGAAGCGACCGACCGCGTGCTGAATCCGAAGAACCGCAAGACGCGCCTGCGCGAGGACGACAAGAAGAACCTGCAGCGCCAGATCAAGGAGCTGCGGGCCAAGGTCAAGTCGATCACGGATCACCTCGAGCAGTCGCCCGACGAGCTCAAGCAGACGCTCGACGTGATTCTGCGCGGCGAGTACCAGGCCGAGCAGGCGAAGAAGGAACTGGTCGAGGCCAACCTCCGGCTCGTCGTCTCGATTGCGAAGAAGTACACCAACCGCGGGCTGCAGTTCCTCGACCTGATTCAGGAAGGCAACATCGGCCTGATGAAGGCGGTCGACAAGTTCGAGTACCGGCGCGGCTATAAGTTCTCGACGTACGCGACGTGGTGGATCCGCCAGGCGATCACCCGCGCGATCGCGGACCAGGCGCGGACGATCCGCATTCCGGTTCATATGATCGAGACGATCAACAAGCTCATCCGCACGTCGCGCGCGCTCGTCCAGGAGCTGGGCCGCGAGCCGACCTCGGAAGAGATCGCCAAGCGGATGGACATCCCGGTGTCCAAGGTCCGCAAGGTGCTGAAGATCGCGCAGGAGCCCATCTCGCTCGAAACGCCGATCGGCGAGGAGGAGGATTCGCATCTGGGCGATTTCATCGAGGATCGCCAGGTCGTGTCGCCAGCCGAAGCGGTCATCAACCTGAATCTGAAGGAACAGACCGAGTCGGTCCTGAAGACGCTCACGCCGCGCGAGGAGAAAGTCATCAAGATGCGCTTCGGCGTCGGCGACGGCAGCGAGCACACGCTCGAAGAGGTCGGCCAGAGCTTCGCCGTCACGCGCGAGCGCATCCGGCAGATCGAGGCCAAGGCCCTGCGGAAGCTGCGCCATCCGTCGCGGTCGCGCAAACTTCGCGCATTTCTCGAAGGAAGGACGTCGTAGAATTGTCCGGGCCCATAGCTCAACGGTTAGAGCCGCCGGCTCATAACCGGCCCGTTCCAGGTTCGAATCCTGGTGGGCCCAGCCTCCGCTCGCGCGGGATCGCCCGCGAGCTACGGCCGGGCAGACCCCGCACACGTGCGGAGGCTGTCACGCCGAAGCTTGGGGCAATCCCGCGCCAAGCGAAGGCGGACGATCAACCGCTGTAGAATTCAGGCTCCGCTCTTGCGGGGCCTTTTTTTTGCCTTTGCAGGACTCATGAACGTAGATCTGGAACGCCTCATCGCCCTCCAGCAGCTCGACTCGGCCGCAGACACGGCGCGGCGCCGGCTCGCTGAAGGCCCCGAGCGCGAGAAGGCGCTCGACGCGCGGCTCGAGACGGCGCGTCAAGGCGTGGCGGCGGCCAAGGAGCACCTGACGCAGAGCCAGCACGCGCGCCGCGAGCTCGAGAAGGAAGTCGCGGTGCACCAGGGCCGCCTCTCCAAGTTCCGCGACACGTTGATGGCCGTCAAGACCAACGTCGAATACCAGGCCGTGCAGAAGGAGATGGCGTTCGCGCAGGGCGAGGTGAAGTCCATCGAGGACAAGGTCCTCGAGCGCATGCTCGAAGCCGACGATCTGACTGCGGTCGTCAAGCGGGCCGAAGCCGAGCTTGCCGCGGAGCAAAAGGCGGTCGACGCGGACCGGCGCGCGATGAACGCCGAGCAGGCGGAGATGCAGGCGACGATCGACCGGATCACGGGCGAGCGCGGCGCCGTCGTCGGCGCCCTCGACAAACAGGTGCTCGCCACGTTCGACCTGGTGTCGCGCAAGCGCAACGGTGTCGCCGTCGCCGAGGCGCGCGACGGCATCTGCACGATCTGCCACGTCCGCCTGCGGCCGCAGGTTTTCAACAGCGTCACGCGCAACGACGCCATCATCCAGTGCGACAGCTGCAACCGGATCCTCTATTACGTGCCAAAGACCGAGGTTCAGGGTTCAGGGTTCAACGTTCAGGGTTCTGGTTCAGCGGGTTCGAGTCCCGTCGACCCCGCCAACTAAAGGCTGAGCGTTCTTCATAAAGCTGTAGCGACCCGGTATCCGCAGTGTCGGACGTAGTTGGCGCACTCGGTGGGCGTGTACAAACCGAGCGCCACAGCGACGAGGGCACAGACCTGATCGAAACTGCGCGGTCGCGCGGCGCGCATGAAGGCTTTCAGCTTGGCGAACGCGAGTTCGATCGGATTGAAATCAGGACTGTACGGCGGGAGAAAACGGAGGTGCGCGCCGACCCGTTCGATCGCGGCGCGGATCTCGGGCTGCTTGTGGACCGCGAGATTGTCGAGCACCACGACGTCCCCCTTATGCAGCGTGGGCACCAGGATCTGGGCAATTGCGTCAGAGGTTCGGTCGTCCTCGCCTGGTGCGCCGTGGCGTTTCGGGTTCACGAGAAGCTTGTTTCGATGGGCCTGCCGCAGCTCGACGGAGAACTCGACAAGATGCGTTTGGACCAGGGGATGATGTTCAAGCAGTTCAGTCGAGTCTACAAGGTCTCAACGAAACCGGATGTCCAGGAGATTCCGGACGCGCACCTGATTCTGTTGTGCCGGTTCTTGACGTACCTGGATGACACGGAATACACCTGAAGGGAGCTCTCGGCCTTCGCAATGGCTGTGGTCATCCGACCGGCTACCAGCCGGATCCTGTCAAGCTCCAAGCCTACTATGCCGACATCACTCAACTTGTGCTACTGAATCCAAAATTCGCGTAGGACCCGTTGGACCGTGGGTCAACGGATCGAAGCGGAGACGCGTTGGCCTGCAGATCCTCGTGACGAAACTGCCGCGACTTCGTCTTGGTTGGGCAGCTGGCAAACCCGCGAAGCTGGAGACATTTCACCTCGCGGAAAGTGAACAGCTGTTCTGGAAGGCCATGGCCGAGGCGGATGATCAAGACGAAAACCAATCGCAAGCGGTCGTTTTGGGCGCATTACTGGAGGGGAATCGCTCTTACTTTGCTTCCTTGTACTCCGCAGCGATTTCCTGTTAAGGTTGACGTGCGCTGTCTATCCTCGACCAACGTAGGCAGAATTCCGCCGCAACGGCCAAGATACTGTCCCGTCGTTTTCGTTTGACTTCTGATAGCACTGTGGCTCTAATCACGACGACCCACAGTTTCGATGACGGATCCAAACCCGAGCGGTGCCACTACGGTTGCCCGCACGTTGCCCCTCTCGCGGCTGCCACACATTATCGCGAGCTACGCCTATGTTTGGTGGTGGGTCCTTCGCGAGAATGCAAAATCCCGTTACGGAAGGTATTTGGATCACGGGACCAAGGCCCTTCTCACCCTCTATTTGCTGCTCCTTCTTCTCGAGGTTGGGCTCGAGATAAGCGGTCACTCTGTGGCGGCGACTGGATCCATCGCGCTTCAATTGGTGTTCTTCGTGCTGATCGCCATAGCCGTAATGTTCAAGGTCGAGGAATGGCGTGAGGGCAGACAGCAGGTCTACTTCGCAGGTGCCGCTGCCGAGATCGTCTCGACGATGGGACGGATCCAGCCAGGTAACCGGGATGACGAAGTTATCACTCGGTTGCTCGCCATCTTTCAGAAGAACTTTGAGGCGCAAGGTGCGATTAATGCGAATCTGTCTCTGCCGGATGACGGAGACCAATTGAAGGTCCGATACGTCTATCCAGAAGGGGCTCCGTATGATGACAAGCTCGCTCTGCCGAAAGGCGTCGGCGGCTCCGGCAACTGTTACGCCGAGCGCCGTCTCGTCTACATCCCAAGCAAACACTACCGACACGGCATCATGGAGATCATCGATTCGCCGACACTCGAGGCTGCGGAAGGCGGGCAGGCAAGAAGTGTGGAAGCGCGATATCAACTGGTCCCGGACTGCTACGTTCCCTGCACGGTTGAGCCATTCGAGACAATTCTCTCAGTTCCATTGCTGGCGTACGACCATTGTTACGGAGTGCTCAATCTTGACTGCCGAGATCGCGACGCATTCACCCGCCGAGACTTCCCACAGGCCATTTTTACGGGTTCGTGATGGCCTTGTACTTGCACGAGTCCCGAGCAGTTGCGGCGACTGCCGCCCCTCATGTAACTTAGGAGTCTGCGTATGCCTGGACTAGCGGTCCCTGCGGGCTCGGGACTAAATCACCGCAGGAAAGAAACGTCGGAGCAGGTGCTCGAAACGACGGAACAGGTGCTTGAGCGCCTGGCACAACGCGCTGATCGAGTGACTAACGCTCGGCCGAGACTGTCCATCCGCAAGGTTCTCGAGTTGATTCATCTCGCCTACACCGGGCGCCCCGCCAACCGTGTGGATATGTGACACTCCAAGGGAGGCGCTAGCGATTCGTTAGCCAAGGGATGAACGTCTAGAGACAAAGGGCTCGGAAGGCCGGGCCCTTCTTGTTTTGGCGCGGAACAAGGATTCAGGAGCGTGTTCAAGACCACGGACGATTCTGGAGGATTCGGGTAGACGCCAGCGGACGAATCGCTTTAGGTAACCGATCGGGAACCAAACCCTTATCGCCAAAAGTCGCGCGCCATCACCCGCTTAGAAAACACGCGATTGGGGTTCGAACCCCGCGCCGTAGGCGCGAACCTGGAACCTCGAACCGAACCCTGAACCCGGAACCATGAACCAGGCCCCCCTCGTTGCCTACATCGACGGCGGCGCGCGCGGGAATCCCGGACCCGCCGCGTTCGGCGTCCGCGTCGAGCAGCCCGACGGCATGCTCGTCGAGGAATTCGGCGAGTCGATCGGCGTCGCGACCAACAACGTCGCCGAGTATCGCGGTCTGCTGGCGGCGCTCGCGTGGGCGCGCGCGCACGGCCACCGCGGGCTTCACGTCCGTTCCGATTCCCTCCTGCTCGTGCAGCAGATGCTCGGGAACTTCAAGGTAAAGAACGCGGGCCTGCAGCCGCTGCACGCGAAGGCGCGGCTGCTGGCGCACGAGATCGGCAAGGTCACGTTCGAACACGTCGGCCGCGCATTCAACGCGCATGCCGATCGGCTGGCGAACGCGGCGATGGACGAGGAAAACTCAAAACTTAAAAGAGAAAACTGAAAACCGAAGACTGTGCTTTCTCGCTTCACTTTTCAGTTTCAACTTTTGAGTTTTAACTTTCTGATGACTCCGGCGATTCTTCCAGCCCCTTTCCCGTCACGGCGATACGAGCACAGGACGTCTGCGTGACTCGCCGTGCAGAGCGCGGAGAGGTGGATGTTCGACGGCGCGAGCCGCGCGGCTTCGAGCTGATCGCACGCCGACCGCCAGCCGTCGAAATACCAATGCGCTGGACGATCGCCGGGCCGAAACCAGGCGTCGATCTGCGCGCGTGAAAACCTCGCGCCTTCGAAACGCGCGCGGACGTCGGCGCCGACTTCGTACCGCTCGGCACTGATGGACGGCCCGATCGCCGCGATGAGATCTTCCGGGCGGCTGCCGAATTCGCGCGTCAGGGCCTCGACCGCGGCGGACGGCACGCGAGCCGCCAGTCCGCGCCAGCCGGCGTGAGCCGCCGCCACGGCGCCCGTCTGTGTGTCGGCGATGAGCAGCGGGACGCAGTCCGCCGCCTGAATCGCCAGCGCCAGCGACGGGTCATTCGACACGATGATGTCGGCATCCATCACGTTGGCCGGACCGGCGCCCTCGCGGCAGATGATGACCGACGCGCCATGCACCTGGCGCACACGCACAAGATGCCGGGGATCGACGTCGAGCGCGCCGGCGACTTGCTGCCAGTCCGCATCGGTCGCTGCGACCTGGGACCCAAGCGCCCACGCGCGCGTCGTAAAGAGGTGATGGGCGTGCGGCTCCAGCGCCCGGCACACGAGCGCGGGACCGGCAGGCGCTTGCACCCAGGCGAAACCGTCGGTAGGCTGAGGCAGCGTCAACGGCTCAGACATTATTAGTAAGGTACATGTCGAACATCATCGGTCTTGGGCTCGACGCCACCGACATCGGCCGCATCGCCGACACCATCGCGCGCTACGGCGACCGCTTTCTCCACCGCATTTTCACCGACGGCGAAGTGGCTTACAGCAACCGTCGCCGCGAGCCGGCGATTCATTTTGCCGGTCGCTTCGCCGCAAAAGAGGCCGCGATGAAGGCGCTGGGCACCGGCCACTCGCACGGCGTCCTGTGGCGCGACGTCGAGGTCGTCCGGCGCGGCGGCCCTCCGCAACTGCAGTTGCACGGAGGCGCCGCGCGCCGATTTGCCGCGATGGGCGGGCGCTCGTCGCTGCTGACCATCACGCACTCCGACAAACTGGCAATGGCCCAGGTCCTCATCCTCGGCGAGTAACTTCGTCCGCCGAAGCGCGCAGGCGGAGCCGCAACCAGCGGCGTCATTTTCTCCCGCCACTCCCCGGTCGCGCACGCGGTACCGGTCCGGCCGGGCACAAGATCCGCCCACCCAGTCACTTCCGGCAACGCGTCCGATGTCGCCCGCCGGCATCGCGCTTGATCACACGTCACACGCCTGCTGCACAGCAGCTCGAGGCGAGCTGCTAAAGAGGAGCGCGGACATGACGATCAAGATTACGCCCAACGACAAAGGTAACCCGCCGGGATTACTCGCGGACGCCGAGCTGCATTTCGGCAATGGACCGCTCGACGGCATGAAGCTGATCGGCTTCTCCATCTGGGAACGCCGCGGCGGCGGCGGCCGCAACGTGACGTTTCCGTCGCGTCAGTACACCGTCAACGGCGAGCGACGCAGCTTTGCGCTGCTCCGCCCGATCGTCGACAACACGGCGCAGAACAAGGTGCGGGAGCTGATCCTCGAAGCGTACGCCGAGTTCGAGGAGCGGTCGGCGGTCGCCAGCTAGACCATCGGAAGAAGCTTCGCGTTCTCCTGCGCGCGCTTCGGCGGCAGCGTCCACTCTTCGCGGAGGCCTTTTTCGTACTCCGCCTGGAAGAACGCCGCTTTCATGCCGCCGTCGATGATGTCCCACGGGAGGAACGCGTCGCGACTGCGGTCGCGGAAGATGTAGAAGTCGCCGTCGATGCCGGCGTCGGCGACCGCCGCGCGCCAGTTCTGGCCGTTGCGCTCGGCGATCTCGATCACGGGGGCCACGCGCCGGTCGCCGAGCGACAGCAGCGCCTGGTAGTACGAGTTCCGCTCGGATTTGATGTTGAAGTACACGTTGTCGATGTCGGAGGTCAGCGAGCGCAGGCGCTTGATCTTGCGCTCGATGATCGCGGGATCCTCCATCGGGATCCACTGATAGGCCGTGCCGGGCTTCGGAATCAGCGGGTTGACGCTGCCCACGATCCGGCCGACCTGGCCCCGGACGCGAGCGTGCGCGAGCATGCGCTCGCGCATCTGCAGCGTCAGCTCGCGGATCGCCACGAGGTCCTCGTCTGTTTCCGTCGGGAGGCCGATCATGTAGTAGAGCTTCAGGTTCTCGATGCCGCCCGCGAAGATCAGGTCGGCGCGATCGAGGATCTCGTCGTTCGTCACGGTCTTGTTGATGACGCGGCGGAGGCGATCGGATCCGGTTTCCGGCGCGATCGTGATCGACCGTTCGCCGCTCTCGCGCAGCACGCGGACGATCGGCTCGGTCAGATCGTCGAGCCGGAGCGAGGCGGGGCTGATCGCGTAGCCCATCTCGAGCAGGCGCGCGAGGATGCGCTCGATGTCAGGATGGTCGCAGAGCGCGATGGACACGAGGCCGACGCGGCTGGCGTGCGGGCGCGCGGCGGCGGCGATCTCCAGGATGCGGTCGGTCGGGAACGCGCGCACCGGCAGGTAGTTGTAGCCGGCCCAGCAGAAGCGGCAGAGGTTCGCGCAGCCGCGCACGACTTCGATAAGGAGGCGCGAACCGAACTCGGTGTCGGGCGTGAAGATGCTCGTCGCCGGCGGATCCACGGCCTCGGTCGTCTTGAGCGCGGCCTTCCGGACCGGCAACGGCGCGTCCACGCCGGCGTGGACCGTGTAGCCGGCGAGCGTGCCGTCCGGCGTGTACCGCGGTTCGTAGAACGACGGCACGTAGAACCCGCGCTCTTTCGCCAGCAGCCGCAGGAGGTCGGCGCGATCGGTGGCGGCGGAATACGCGCGGCGGAATCCGGGGACCAGCGCTTCGCCCTCGCCCGCGGCGATGACGTCGGCGAACGGCGCGAGCGGTTCAGGGTTGACGAACGTCACGGCGCCGCCGACGACGACGAGCGGGTGTCGCGTCGTGCGATCCGCGGCGCGGGCGGGCAGGCCGGCGAGGCGCAGCAGGGTCAGTACGTTCACGTAGTCCCACTCGAAGGAGACGGAGAACGCGATGACGTCGAAATCACCGACCGGGGTCTGCGACTCGAGGGTCAGCAGGGGCGCGTGCGCCGCGCTCAGCGCCGCGAGCTCCTGCTTCGGCGGCAGGAAGAACCGCTCGCAGACGATGCCGTCTTCGGCGTTGAACAGTTTGTAGAGCGTCTGGAAGCCGAGATTGGACATCCCGACCCAATAGGTGTTCGGGAACGCGAGGGCGATGCGCAGGCGGTCGCCGTGCGGCTTTTTCGTGTAGCCGATCTCTTTGGCGAGGGTGGAGAGTGCGCGTTCGCGCTGTTCCCAGGAATTCATGCGTGACACCCCTCGAGCCGAATCGAGGGGCCTGCCCCGAGCATAGTCGAGGGGTCCGGGCGCTGACGCTCACACGCCGGCGTTCTCGAATGCCGTGGATCTATTTACTCTACCATCGACACCGAGACCGCTGACGCCCCGCTCAGCCCTCCTGACGGCGCAGGAAGGCCGGGACGTCGAACGCGACGTTCACGTCTTCATCGGGCTTTCGCATGTCGTCGAACGCGTCGCTCGCGGGCGCGCGCGCTCCGGGTTCCGCCGTGGGAGCAGCGGGCGTCGCGGCGGGCATCGGCAGATCGAGGAGCGGACGCCGCGCCATGGACAAAGACAGGCGCGACACAGGAATCGACGCCGCGCCGGTGGACGCCCCATCGGCGCGCCGCGCGTCGTACTGCGTCATGTCCACCGGCGTCGTGGCGGCCGACACAATCGGGCGCGCAGCCACCTGCGGTCCGAATCCCGTCGCGATGACCGTGATCTTGACCCTGCCCTTCAGCTGCGGATCCACGACGGCGCCAAAGATGATGTTGGCGTCCTCGTCGGCGGCTTCCTGGACGATGCACGACGCTTCGCTCACCTCGACCAGCGACAGATCGGGCCCGCCAGTGACGTTGATGATGACGCCGCGCGCGCCGTTCACCGACGCGCCTTCGAGCAGCGGGCTCGAGATCGCGCGGCGCGCGGCTTCCATCGCGCGGTCCGCGCCCTCGGCGATGCCCGTGCCCATCATCGCGAGACCCATGCCGGACATGATCGTCTTCACGTCCGCAAAATCGAGATTGATGAGCCCCGGCACCAGGATCAGATCGCAGATGCCCTGAATCGCCTGCCGCAGCACATCGTCGGCGGTCGCGAAGGCGTCGGTCAGCGGCGTCGTGCGATCGATGATCGTCAGCAGCCGCTCGTTGGGAATCGTGATGATCGTGTCCACGCAGTCGCGGAGCATCTCGAGACCGCGCTCGGCCTGGATCTGCCGCTTCTTCCCTTCGAACTTGAACGGCTTGGTCACGACGGCCACGGTGAGCGCGCCGAGCTCGCTCGCGAGGCTCGCGATGACGGGCGCCGCGCCCGTGCCGGTGCCGCCGCCCAGGCCGGTCGTGACGAAGATCATGTCGGCGCCGTCAAGCGCCTGGATGATCTCCTCGGTGTCTTCGAGCGCCGCCTGACGGCCGATCGTCGGATCGGCCCCCGCGCCTAGACCTTTGGTCAGCTTGGCGCCGATCTGCAGCTTCACCGGAGCGGCGTTCGTGCGCAGCGCCTGCAGGTCGGTGTTGGCGACGATGAACTCGACGCCCTCCAGGCCCGTGCGGACCATGCGGTTGACGGCGTTGCCGCCGCCGCCGCCCACGCCGATCACTTTGATCTTCGCGGCGCTTCGCTCTTCTTCGAGGTGCAGTCTCATCCCCTTCGTGTCCTTCGCGTCCTTGGTGTCCTTTGTGTCTCTGCCGTCGTGCGGCGTCTTGTGGTCAGCCATTCGATGTGCTCCCTGTAACGTGGTCGCGCGGGCGTCGTCGCCCCCGGGACGTAGCGCAGGCCTTCAGGCCTGCCGATCAGAAGAACTCCTTGAACAACCCGCGCAGCCGGCCGGCCGCGCGCACGAGCGCGCCCGCGCCCACCGGCGTCCGCGCCGCTTCACCCATGACGTTGCGATAGCCGTAGAGCACGAGGCCGACGCCGGTCGCGAACGTCGGGCTGTTCACGTGATCGGCGAGGCCGCCGACGCCGACCGGACACCCGCGGCGGATCGGCAGATCGAAGATCTGCTCCGCGATCTCGGGCATGCCGTCGAGAATCGCGCCGCCGCCGGTGAGCACGATGCCGGAGTTCAGGCTCTTCTCGTGTCCGGCGCGGCGGATCTCGTCCCAGACCAGATGGAAGATTTCTTCGGCGCGCGGCTGGAGGATCTCCGACAGGATGCGGCGCGCCATCACGCGCGGCTTGCGTCCGCCGACGCTGGCGACCTCCATCGTGTCGTCTTCGTCGACCATCCCCGAGAGCGCGCACCCGCACTTGCGTTTGATCTTTTCCGCTTCGGGCACCGGCGTCCGAAGACCGACCGCGATGTCGTTGGTGAAGTGATCGCCGCCGACGCCGACGACGGCCGTGTGCCACAGGCTGCCGCGCTCGTAGATCGCGATGTCCGTCGTCCCGCCGCCGACATCCACGAGCGCGACGCCGAGCTCCTTCTCGTCGTCGGTCAGCACGGCATCGCTCGCCGCGAGCTGCTCGACGACGGTTTCCTTCACGGTGACGCCCGCCCGGTTCACGCAGGCGACGATGTTCTGCGTCGAGCTCTGGCTGCCGGTGACAATGTGGACGTTGACCTCGAGTCGCGCGCCCGTCATGCCGACCGGCGCGCCGATGCCGTCCTGCTCGTCGACGACGAAATCCTGCGGCAGCACGTGCAGGATTTCGCGGCCGGCCGGCAGCGAGACGGCCTTGGCCGCGTCGATCGCGCGCCGCACGTCCTCGCGCGTGATCTCGCGGTTCTTTCCGGCGACGGCGATGACGCCGCGGCTGTTGAAGCCCTTGATGTGCGGGCCAGACAGCGCGAGGTGCACGGAATCGATTTCGACGCCCGCCATCAGCTCGGCTTCCTCGATCGCCTTCTTGATGGATTCGACCGCGGCTTCGAGGTTGACGACGACGCCGCGCCGGATCCCGCGCGACTCGGCCACGCCAAGCCCGACGACGTCGAGCCCCTCGCCGGCGTCCAGCATCTCGCCGACCACGGCCGTCACCTTGGACGTCCCGACGTCGAGCCCCACCACGTACCGTTCTTTTCGCGCCACGTCTCCTCCAAGCCCCCAGGGCCTCCGGGGGTTATCGCTTCGGTTCGATCCGCACCGGCTTGCCGGCCGGCCGCACGTACACGCGATCGTCGAACCGCATATCCACGTAGTCGATGTCTGGCACGCGCTCGCGCAGCGTCGTCGCGAGGTCGAGATACGACTGCAGCCGCGGCAGAAACTGGTCGTCGCCGAGCTGCACGACGGCCGGATCGCCGGTGAGGATCACGAGCGCGTTGTGCAGATCGGCCACGTCGATCTGCGACAGCCGCCGCGCGATCTGCGGCTTCGGCCGCAGCGCCGCGATCAGGCGCGCCGCGAATTCCGCCCGCGCTTCGTCGGTCAGCGATCCACCGTCGGACATCGTCAGGCCGTCGACAATCGGCAGATCGAGATCGGCGTACTGCGGGCCGTACTGATCGATGATCACGCCGTGCTCGTCGACGAGATACATCTCGCCGTTGATGCGGGCGATGCCCATCGGCATCCGCTCGGAAATCAGCACCTCCACTGTGGACGGCAGCGATCGCCGGAGCGCGGCCTCGCGGACCCACGGCGACGCCTGCAGACGCGTGCGCCACGTGTCGAGGTTGGTCCACAGCAGGCTCTCGCCCTGGAGGCCGCCCAGCATGTTGAGCACTTCGCCCTTCGACAGCCGTGTGTTGCCGCGCACGACGATGCGATCGATCCGCAGCACGTGGGCGTTCGCCGTGACCGCGCCGCCGCGATACAGGCCGAACGCGAGCAGCGCGGCCAGCGCGCCGTACTGCAGCGCGGGCCTGACCCACGCGCGCCACTGGCGCCGCCGGCGCGCCGGCTTGACGTGGTGGCGGCGGAACCGGCGATCGGCCGGCGCGGCAATCGCGCTCACGGTTTTCTCCGATCGGGCCGAGCACGCTCGGCCCCTACGGCGCCTGGTCCTGACGTAGGGGCGGAGCCTGCTCCGCCCGAGATCTCGGACGTAGGGGCCGAGCTCGCTCGGCCCAGTTCGGCGACCAGACGATCGGCCACGCCGCCGATCGATCCGGCGCCCAGCGTGATCACGAGGTCGCCGGGTCTCGCGATCCTCACGACCGAAGCCACGACGTCGTCGAGTGACGGCGCGAGGTCCACCGGTGACGGCACGCTCCGGCGAATCGAGGCGGCGAGCGCGTCGAGCGTGACGCCTGGGATCGGATCCTCACCCGCCGCATAGATGCCGGTGAGCACGATGTGATCGGCGGCCGCGAGCGCCGGCCCGAACGCGTCCATCAACGCCGCCGTCCGCGTGAAACGATGCGGCTGGAATGCGACGATGACGCGACGGTCGAAAGCGCGCGCCGCGGAGAGCACGGCGGCAATCTCGGTCGGGTGATGACCGTAGTCGTCGACGACGAGAATGCCGTTCGGCTCGCCGCGTACGTCGAAGCGCCGCTCGACGCCGTGAAAGTCCCTCAATCCGGCCGCGATCCGTTCGAACGGCACGTCGAGTTCAAGGCCGACCGCGATCGCGGCCAGCGCGTTCTGCAGGTTGTGCCGGCCGGGTACCGGCAGCGTGACCGACCCGAGCGTCGCGGGCCCGGCCGGCGCGCTGGCGCTCCGTCTGCGGCGCTGCACGGTCGCAGTCACCTCGCGCGGCCCGAGCGTGACGCCGGTCGCCGTCAGATCGGCGTCGGGCGACGACAGCCCGTACGTCGTCACGCGACGCGTGATGCGCGGCAAGACGGCCGCCAGATTCGGATCGTCCGCGCACGCGACCACGGCGCCGTAGAACGGCACACGATTGGCGAACTCGACGAACGCCTGCTGGAGGTCGTCGAAACCGCCGTAGTTCTCGAGATGCTCGTGGTCGATGTTCGTCATCACCGCCAGCGTCGGAGACAGTTTCAGGAACGACCGATCGCTTTCATCCGCCTCCGCGACCATCAGCGGCCCGCGGCCGAGCCGCGCGTTGCTGCCGAACGCGCTCAGCCGCCCGCCAATCACCGCCGTCGGATCGAGGCCGGCCCGCTCGAGCACCAGCGCGATCATCGACGTCGTCGTCGTTTTGCCGTGCGCGCCCGCGACGGCGATCGCGTACTTGAGGCGCATCAGCTCCGCGAGCATCTCCGCCCGCGGGATCACCGGAATCTGCCGCCGCGTCGCCTCCCGGACCTCCGGGTTCACCGCCTTCACCGCCGACGAGGTGACGACGACGTCCGCGTCGCCGACGTTCGCCGCGTCGTGCCCGTACGCGATCCGGATGCCCAGCGTCGCCAGCCGCTCGGTGACGGGCGACCGCTTCTCATCCGACCCGCTCACCACGTACTCGAGATTCGCGAGCAGCTCGGCGATCCCGCTCATGCCGATGCCGCCGATCCCGATGAAGTGAATGCGCCGCGTCTTGCCTAGCACGGCGGCCTCACTTCTTCACCAACGCCAGCGCCCGATCGACGATCACTCTCGCCGCGTCGGGACGCGCGAGCGATCGCGCCGCCGCCGACATCCCGCGCCGCCGATCCGGATCGCCCGTGAGCGCCGCGATGCGGTCCGCGAGCGCCGCACCCGAGAGATCGGCCTGCAGCAGCAGCTCCGCGGCGCCCGCGGCCTGCAGCACTTCGGCGTTCCGCCGCTGGTGATCGTCGGTCGCGCTCGGCAGCGGAATCAGAATCGCCGCCTTGCCCGCCGCCGTGATCTCCGCCAGCGTCGTCGCGCCGGCGCGGCAGACGACTACGTCCGCCTGTCCGAGCCGCCGTCCCATGTCGTAGACGAACGGCTCGACGTCGGCCTGAAGCCCCGCTTGCCGGTAGGCGGTGCGCACCATCTCCACGTCTCGCTCTCCCGTCTGGTGAACGAGACGAAGACGCGAACCGCCGGCCGCCAGCCGCGACGCTGCCTCCACCATGGCCACGTTGATTGCGTGCGCGCCCTGAGAGCCGCCAAAAACTAGGATCCGTGTGACGGATGCGTGGTCATCGCCTTCCGACTCCCGTTCTGGTCCTGCCGTCGCGAAAAACTCCGGCCGGACCGGGTTACCGCTGACGAACGCCTTGGATCCGAAAAACGTCTGCGTCGAGTCGAACGTCACCGCCGCCGCCTGCACCACCCGCGCGAGCAGCCGGTTCGTGAGTCCCGGCACCGCGTTCTGTTCCAGCAACATCGTCGGCACGCCGCGCAGCGCCGCGGTCAACACGACCGGACCCGCGCTGTAGCCGCCGACGCCGATCACGAGATCCGGCCGCCGCGCCGACACGATCTCCCAGCTGTCGAGCAGACTGATCGGGACGAGCGCCGCGCCGCGCACGCGCTCCACGAGTGACTTTCCTTTCACGCCCGCGCTCCTGATCAGATCCAGCGGAAACCCCTCGCGCGGGACCACGCGGGCCTCGAGTCCGCGCGCCGTGCCCGCAAACGAAATCCGCGCGTCCGGCCGCCGCGCCAGCAATTCGCGCGCAACCGCGATCCCCGGATACAGGTGACCGCCGGTGCCGCCACCGGCCATCACCACTGACAAGGGGACGGGTGTCTTGCCCATCCCGCTGGCCGGCTTCGAGGCACTCGTCACGACGAAGACACCCGTCCCCTTCCTTCATGCCTCGAACGACGACGCGTGCTGCGACACGTTCAACAAGATCCCCATGCCCACGAGATTGATCAGCAGCGACGATCCGCCCGCGCTCACGAACGGCAGCGGGATCCCCTTCGTCGGCAGGAGTCCCAGCACGACGCTGATGTTCACCAGCGCCTGCACGGCGACCATCGTCGTCAGGCCAAGTGCGAGGAACGCGCCGAACGTGTCCGGCGCGCGCAGCGCGACCCGCAGTCCGCGCCACGTCACCACGCAGAAGCACAGCAGCACGACCGTCGCGCCCACGAGCCCGAGCTCTTCGGAGATCACCGAGTAGATGAAGTCGGTGTGCGGCTCGGGCAGATAGAAGAGCTTCTGCACGCCGTTCATCAGCCCGCGGCCCCAGACGCCGCCGGTGCCGACCGCGATGAGCGACTGGATGATCTGGAACCCGTCGCCGAGCGGGTCGTCCCAGGGATTGAGAAACGCGAGCGTCCGGCGGCGACGGTACGCGGAGCCCATCACGACGATGTAGAGCACGGGCAGCGACGCGAGGATCACGCCGAAGACGTAGCGGTAGTTCAGGCCGGCCGCGAACACCATCACCGCGGCGATGAGCACGAGCGACATCGACGTGCCGAAGTCGGGCTCGGGCAGAATCAGCGCGACGAGTCCGAGCACGAGGCACGCAATCGGCGCGAGCGCGTACTTCGCGTCGTCGATGCGATGCATCCGCCGTTCGAGCAGCGCGGCGATGAAGAAGATCGCGACGAGCTTGGCGAGCTCAGACGGCTGCACGCCGAAGCCGCCGATGCCGAACCAGCGCCGGGCGCCGTTGACCGGCGAGCTGAAGAACACGCCGATCAGCGCCAGCACCACGCAGGCGAGGCCGCTCCAGATGAAGATCGGCTCGCGGTAGTAGCGATAGTCGATCTGCATCACGACGTACAGCATCGCCATGCCGAGCAGTGCCCACATGCTCTGCCGGAGCAGGAACATCGACGGCTTGCCGAAGCGCTCGAGGCCGACGACGGCCGAGGCGCTGTAGACCATGACGATGCTGATGCCCACCAGCAGCAGGGTCGCGAGAAACAGCACGCGGTCGGACTTCAGTTTTCTGGCCATGCCCTCTACAGTTGGGCGCGTCTGCGCCCGAAAATACTTTCCGAACCGGCACGAACGATCAGAACGGCCCGCCACGGAAGTACGTGGCGTCCGGCGGCCCGCCTGCGCTTCGCTCCGGCGCGGCTCGCCGTTGCGCGGAGGCGGCAGCCGGACCTAGGATCGCGCTGAGCGGTCAACAGTCATCAGTCGGTCGTGGGCCGGGGCACCAGCTTCACAGGCCGGGGCGACCTGTGTTCCCAGCAGCCAGTCCTCTTCCGCACGGACCGACTGACGACTGTTCACTGCTCAGAGCACAAAAAGCACTCACATGGCTTCAGAGCCCAAAAAACATTCACATGGCTGATGGCTAAGGGCTGATGGCTGCGAAGCCATCGACCATGACCATGAGCCATTAGCCATTAGCCATCTGCAGGCGCTTCACCTCCTCTTTGAAGCGCCTGCCTCTCTCCGCGTAGTCGCGAAACATGTCGAAGCTCGCGCAGGCGGGCGCGAGCAGCACGACGCCGGACGGCCGCGCGATCGCGTAGGCGCGCGCGACCGCCGCTCCGATGCCGTCGACTTCCTCCACCTCCACCGCGCCGGCCAGCGCGTCGCGCACCAGCGGCCGCGCTTCACCTATCGCGACGACCGCTTTCGCGCGCGCGCGCAGCGGCTCGCGCAGCAGCCGCAGGTCGCCGCCCTTGAACTTGCCGCCAAGAATCGGCACCAGATTCCGCTCGAAGCTTTCAATCGATCGAAGTGCGGACTCGACGTTGGTCGCCTTCGAGTCGTTGACGAACCGGACGCCGCCGATGTCGGCGACGAGCTCCATCGCGTGCTCGAGTCCGGCGAAGCCATCGACGGCCGCGGTCATCGACGCGGACGTGACGCCGGCGATCGCCGCGACGGTGGCGGCGGCCATGACGTCGGCCACCAGATGCGGACCGAGCAAGTGCACCGCGACGAGCGGCACCAGCCGCCGGTTCATGCCGCCCGCGCGCTCGACGATCCAGTCGCCGTCGATCGCGGTGCCCTCGGCGATCGGCCGCCGACGCCCGAACAGGCGCGTGGCGGCGCGGCCGCGCCGCGCCAGATCGAGCACGGCGGGATCGTCGGCGTTGACCACCGCCCAGTCACCCGCGTCCTGGTTCTCGAAGATGCGCGCCTTCGCCGCCTTGTACGTCTCGACCGTCGGATGGCGATCGAGATGGTCGGGCGAGAAATTCAGCATCACGGCGATCCACGGGTGGAACGTCTCGATCTGCTCGAGCTGAAAGCTGCTCGCCTCGACGACGTGCAGCGTGTCGGGCGTCGAGTCGGATACCTGCGCGCTGAGCGGCGCGCCGATGTTGCCGCCGACGGTCACCTTGAATCCCGCGGTCGCCAGAATCCGCCCGGTCAAGGCCGTCGTCGTCGACTTTCCTTTCGTGCCGGTGATCGCGATCACGCGTCCCTGCAGCCAGCGCGACGCGAGCTCGATCTCGGCGATCACGGGCACGCCCTTCGCCCGCGCGGCCTCCACCATCGGCTGTTCGGGCGGGACGCCAGGACTCAGCACGATGAGATCGGCGTCAGTGAACGTCGCGGCCGTGTGTCCGCCCAGTTCGAGTTGCACGCCGAGCGTGCGCAGCGGCTCGGCCTCCGGCACCGCGGGGCGCGCATCGGACAGCGTCACGCGCGCGCCGCGGCGCGCGAGCAGCTCGGCGGCGGCCAGGCCGCTGCGCGCCGCTCCGGCGACGGTCACGCGCTTGCGATCAACGGTGAACATCAGCGTCTTTACCAGCCACCAGTCACCAGTCACCAACATCACCGCAATTTCAGCGTCGCCAGACTGAACAACGCGAAGATGATCCCGACGATCACGAACCGCGAAATCACCTTCGGCTCGCTCCACCCGATCTGTTCGAAATGGTGATGGAGCGGCGCCATGCGGAATACGCGGCGGCCGGTCATCTTGAACGACGCGACCTGGACGATCACGGACGCCGCTTCGAGCACGAATACGCCGCCGACGACGGGCAGCAGCAGTTCCTGTTTGATGAGAATCGCGACGGTGCCGAGCGCGGCGCCGAGCGCCAGCGATCCGACGTCGCCCATGAAGATTTCGGCGGGGTACGAGTTGTACCAGAGGAACCCGAGCGACGCGCCGACGAGCGATCCGCAGAAGACCGTGAGCTCCGCGACGCGCGGCAGGTGGACGAGCAGCAGGTACTCGGCGAAGACGCGATGGCCGGTGACGTAGGCGAGCGCCGTATACGCGCCGGCGGCGATCGCAAACGTGCTGATCGCCAGGCCGTCGAGCCCGTCGGTCAGGTTGACGGCGTTCGACACTGCCACGAGCACGAGGACCGCGAACGGCAGATAGCCCCAGCCGAGATCCGGAATCAGGCGCTTGAAGAACGGGAAGATCAGCCGCGTGCTGTAAAGACCTTCGTGCTGCAGCCACAGCAGGACGACGCCGACACAGATGGCGATCAGCACCTGCAGGCCCATCTTGTACCGGGGCAGCAAACCGTGATGCGATCGCCGGACGACTTTCAGATAGTCGTCGGCGAACCCGATCCCGCCGTACCCCGCTGTGGTCAGCATCGCGATCCACACATAGACATTCGAGAGATCCGCCCACAACAACGTCGGCACGAGCGCCGCCGTCAGAATCAGCAGGCCGCCCATCGTCGGCGTGCCGGCCTTGGCGCGATGCGATTGCGGGCCCTCGGCGCGAATGACCTGGCCGATCTGGAACTCGCGCAGCTTGCGCACCATCCACGGCCCGAACGCCAGGCTGATCGCGAGCGCCGACAGGCTCGCCGCCGCCGTGCGGAACGTGATGTACTGCGTCACGTTCAGCACCGAGATCTGCGTGTGGAACTGGAACAGCAGCCGGTACAGCATCAGCCGCGCCCCGCCGTCAGCCGTTCCACGACGCGATCCGTCTTCACCCCGCGCGATCCCTTCACCAGCACGAGATCGCCGCGCCTGACGAGCGCCGCGGCCGCCTCGGCCGCCTCGTCGCTCGTCGCAAAGTGCCGTACCGCCTCGCGCGCCAGCCCGGCGGCCCGCGCCGCGTCGGCCAGCGCCCGCGCCGCGTCGCCGCCGACCGCGAACAGCACGTCGACGTTCGCCTTGGCAGCCGCGCGCCCGACGTCTTCGTGCCGCGCGACGGCGTGCGAACCCAGCTCGAGCATCTCGCCCAGGACGGCGATGCGCCGGCCGGCCTTCGCATGCGCCAGCACGTCGAGCGCGCGCGCCGTCGCGGCCGGGCTCGCGTTGTAACTGTCGTCGAGCACCGTCACGCCGCTTGCCAGCCGCACGACTTCTCCACGATGCCGCGCGGCCCGCAATGTCGACGCCCGCGCCGCGATGGCGTCGAGGGGCACGTCGAACTCCGTCGCGACCGCCGTCGCGGCGAGAATGTTCGCGAGGTTGCCCCGACCGACGAGCGGCGTCGTGATGTCCACGCTCCCGCGCGGCGTAGTCACGCGCGCGCCGATTCCGTCGATCCCTCGATCCACGATTGCCGACGCTTTCACGTCGGCCTCTCGATCGATCCCGAACGTCACCGTGCGGCCGGGAAACGACCCGATGTGCGCCATCACGCGGTCGTCGTCGGCGTTGGCCACCAGCCGCGTGGACACGCCGGCGCCTTCGAGAATCTCGGCCTTCGCGTCCGCAATGGCGTCCACCGACGCGAAGAAGCCCAGATGCGCGTCGCCGACGTTCGTCCACACCCGCACGTCCGGCTCAGCGACGTTGACGAGCGTGCTGATTTCCCCGGCGTGATTCATGCCCAGTTCGACGACGGCGATCTCCGGCCGCTGTGTCAGCTCCATGAGCGACAGCGGCAACCCGATGTGGTTGTTGAAGTTTCCGCGGTTGCGGATCACGCGATACCGCGCCGCGAGAAACTCCGCCGCAATTTCCTTCGTCGTGGTCTTCCCGGCGCTGCCGGTAATGGCCACGACCTTCGTGCCCGACGCCCGCCGCACCGCGCGGGCCAGCGCCTGCAACGCACGCGTCGTGTCGTCGACCTCGATGACGACCGGCGCAACTCGTGGGGGCGGAGCTTGCTCCGCCCCGAGGGCCGACCAAGGTCGGCCCCTACCCGGCACGACGACGCCCGTCGCGCCCGCGTCGACCGCGGCCAGCGCGAAATCCGCGCCGTCGAACCGCTCGCCGCGGATGGCGACGTACAACTCGCCGGGCTTCAGCGTCCGCGAGTCGATCGACACACCGGCAAATTCGCGTGCCGCGTCGCCGCGCACGATCTCGCCCGCCATCGCCGCCGCGATCCACGCGGCGTGGAGCTGGAGGGCGTTTCCTTCCGGACCGGCCGTTGAGCCGGGTCCAAAAGGACCCGGCTTACGTTCGTCGGTCATACGACGAATGACCCGGCCGACGACCGTCGGTCATACGACGCCCGAATTCGTCCGCCGCCGCGCCAGCGCCTCGCGCGCCACCGCGACGTCGTCGAACGGCAGCACGCGATCGCCGACCACCTGGTACTTCTCGTGCCCCTTGCCGGCGATCAGCACGAGATCGCCGGGCCGCGCCAGCTCGACCGCCGTCGTGATCGCGCGGCCGCGGTCCGCGATCGTCAGCAGCGACGGCGGTTCGCCCGACTCCGATCGCGGGGGGCTCGCCGGCGGCCGCCGCGTGTCCGGCGTAATCCCGCGCTGAATCTCTTCGATGATGCGCGCCGGATCCTCGCTGCGCGGGTTGTCCGACGTGATCACGATGATGTCGCTCAGCCGGCCCGCGACCGCGCCCATCAGCGGGCGCTTCGTCCGATCGCGATCGCCGCCGCAGCCGAACACCGTGATCAGGCGCCCGCGCGCGAGCGGCCGCGCCGTCTCCAGCAGATTACGCAGCGCATCGTCGGTATGGGCGTAGTCCACGACGACGGTCACTTCGTCCTTCGCGCCCGAGACCATCTCGAAGCGGCCCGGCACGCCCTCAAGCGCCCGGATCCCGCGCTCGACGGCGTCGAACGGCACATCGAGCGCGACGGCGGCCGAGACGGCCGCGAGGATGTTGTAGACGTTGGGCCGTCCGACGAGCGTCGAGCGCACGTGCAGCGTGCCGCGCGGCGTGCGGACGTCGAACGTCAGACCATCGAGGGAAAACGACAGCGGACCAGGCGTGATGTCCGCCGGGCGTGCAATCGCGTAAGTGATCGCCCGTCCTCCCGCGTCCGCCAGCGACGCGCCGCGCGGGTCGTCGACGTTCAGCAGGCTCGGCGCGTGCGGCGGCAGCGATTCGAACAGCCGGCGCTTCGCGCGGAAGTACTCGTCCATGTTCGTGTGGAAATCGAGATGGTCCCGCGTGAGATTCGTGAAGACACCGGCGGCGAAGGCCATGCCGGACACGCGGTGCAGCGTGAGCGCGTGCGACGACACTTCCATCGCGCAGGCGCCACACCCGCGATCGACCATCTCGCGCAGGAGCGCCTGCAGGTCCGGCGCTTCCGGCGTCGTGCGCGATGCGTCGCGAACCGCGTGCTTCCCGGGTCCCGTGCGGTAGGCAACCGTGCCGAGGAGACCGCAGCGCACGCCCGCCGCTTCGAAGATCGATGCGACGAGATACGCGGTCGTCGTCTTCCCGTTCGTGCCGGTGATGCCGATCACGCGGAGCTCGCGGCTCGGCTCGCCGTAAAAAGCGGCGGCGAGCCGTGCCAGCGCCAGCCGGGCGTCGGCGACGACCACCCACGGGATCGTCACGCCGGACGGCGCCGGCTGCTCGGAGACGACCGCCGCGGCGCCGCGCTCGATCGCCTGTTGGGTGAACGCGCTGCCGTCGACGTGCTGGCCCTTGAGCGCCACGAAGACCTGGCCGGGAGTCACGACGCGGGAGTCGTAGACCACGCCGGTGATCGCCTCCGGCGCCGCGGCGGCCCCGGCTCGCGCAACGGACGCAGCGACGCCGTGTTCGACGAGGATGCGCGCGAGATCAGCCCACGTCATGGCGCTCCCGCGCGGCCCGCGCGCCGCGGTGAGCGCTCGAGCGTTAGACGGCAGACCGAACCCGGCTCGAGCGGCAGGCCGGGCGCCGGCTCCTGCGACACCACGACGCCGTCGCCGGCGACGCGGGCGTTGACGCCGAGTTTCACCAGCGCGCGCACGGCTTCGCGCGCGCTCATGCCGCGCAGATCCGGCACCGTGCCTGGAGGGCCGTCGGCGATCAGGCTGACCACCGGGTCGTTGGGCGGCGTGGCGCTCGCCGGACTCGGCGTGTCGTCGCGGCGCGCCACGAGGATCGGCGCCGGCGGATTGATCGACGGACCGACGCCGAGGTAGCGCAGCGTGGGCTCGGCGATCTTCTTGAAGATCGGCGCGGCGACGGTGCCGCCGAAATAGCGGTTCGGCCCGTGCGGCGAGTCGATGACGACGACGATCGCCACCGCGGGGCTGCGCGACGGGAGGAACCCGACAAACGACGCGTTGTAGTCGGAATGCGAGTAGTGGCCGTTGACGAGTTTCGACGCCGTACCCGTTTTTCCGGCAATGGTATAGCCGGGGATCTTCGCGGCGCGCGCCGTCCCGCGCTCGGAGTCGACGACGCCTTCCATGATGCCGGTCATCAGCGCGGCCGTGTCGGCGCTGATCGTGCGGCGGACGACTTTCGGCGTCACCGCGTAGCGCACGCCGTTGCGGTACACCGCGCGGATGACGCGCGGCTCGATGTACTCGCCGCCGTTGGCGACCGAGCCGACGGCGCCGACGATCTGCAGCGGCGTCACACCGACCTGGTAGCCCATCGACACCGACGCGAGCGCCCCGTCGTTCCACTTGGTCGGGCTCCAGACGATGCCGGAGCTCTCGCCGGGAAAGTCCGGCGACACCTGATGACCGAATCCGAAGAGAGAGACGAACCGGCTCAGCCGGTCGGTGCCGAGCCTGAAGCCGATCTTGATCGCGCCGATGTTGCTCGACATCGCGATCACGTTCGCCAGCGAGATCACGCCGTAATCGTGGTTCTCGTTTTCCTTCACGACGCGCCCGGGCGCGACCTGTATCCGTCCGGGATGCGTGTCGATCATCGTCTCGGGCGTCATGACCTTTTCTTCGAGCGCGGCCGAGACGGTGACTACCTTGAAGGTGGAGCCGGGCTCGTAGAGATCCTGCACGGCGCGATTCCGGCGCTCAGAGTCGTCGAAATCACGGAACGCGTTCGGATTGAACGTCGGCTCGTTCGCCATGGCGAGAATCTCGCCGGTGTGCGGATTCAGGATGATGGCGCTGCCGCCGCCCGCGCGATTCTCGACCACGCCGGCGTGAAGCTCGCGCTCGGTGACGTGCTGGAGGTACTCGTCGATCGTCAGTTCGACGGTGGATCCGGAGGTCGGCGGCCGCTCGAACCGGCTGAACGCGTGGCGCCGCGCGTCGGTGTGCACGAGCACCGTGCCGGCCTTGCCCTTGATTTGCGCGTCGTAGGCGGACTCGAGGCCGTCGAGCCCCTTGTTGTCGACGCCGACCCAGCCGAGCAGGTGCGCCGCGAGCTCGCGATTCGGGTAGAAGCGCTTGCTCTCCTTGACCGTCCCGATGCCGTCGAGGTTGAGCGCGGCGACGCGCTGGGCCTGATCCTGCGCGACCTGCCGTCGGACGTACGCGAACGCGCGCGGCTGGTTCAGGCGGTCGACGAGATTTTGTTGCTCCTTCGGCGTGCAGTCGGCCAGCGCGTCGCAGATCTTCTGCACCGCCAGGCGGGCGTCGCCGACCTCGGTCGGCACCGCCACGATCGAATCGGCGTCCACGCTGGTGGCGAGAATGCGGCCGTGGCGATCGAGGATGTCGCCGCGCTTGGGCGGCAGCGGCTGCGTCCGCATCTGCTGCCGCTCCGCGCGCGCCGCGAGGTCGGCGTGGCGTACCACCTGCAGCACGACCAGCCGCGCTTCGATGCCGGCCGCCCACAGCGCGAGCAGCACCGCCACCGTGACGACGCGGCGGTGGAGAATCTCGCGCCAGGCGGCGGGACCGTGACCGGGAGACGTCATCGCCCGATCACCTCACCGCTGCGCGACGACGGACGTGGCCGGCGGATCCGCGGGCAGCACGCGTTCGATCACGATGGCTTCGTCGCGCGAGGGCGCGACCAGGTGCAGTTGCTCGGTCGCGAGCGCTTCGATGCGCTTGGGTGACTTCAGCGTCTCGATCTCGAGGCGAAGGCGGCGGCCCGTTTCATCTTCAGCCGCGCGATCGCGCTGCATCTGCTCGATCTGGTAGCCGTGGCGCAGCAGCTCGAAGTGCTGCCAGGCCGAGAACAGCAGCACGACGACGAGGAGGCCGGCGATGCCGACGGACTTCCACATCTCGCGCTGCCGCGCTTCGTCCACTTCGCGGACGATGGGGTTGTTGCGAACGTCTTTCTTGATCGCGTATTCGAAAGGTTCCATGAGTGTCCTCCCGGCGCTAGCCGAGCCGCTCCGCCGCGCGAAGTTTTGCGCTCCGCGCGCGCGGGTTGCGCTGCACTTCGTCCTCGCCCGGCACCATCGGCCGCTTGGTCAGCACTCTCACGAGCGCCTCGTCGCCGTGCTCGAGGGCGCGTAGCGTGTGCTTCACGATCCGGTCTTCGAGCGAATGAAACGAGATCACGACGAGCCGCGCGCCGGCGCGGAGGCGGCGCACCGCCGTCTCGAGAAAACGATCGAGCCCTTCGAGCTCGCGATTGACCCAGATGCGCAGCGCCTGAAAGGTGCGCGTCGCAGGATCGATGCGCATGGGGCCGCGCCGCGGGATCGCGCGGCGCACGATCGCGGCCAGGCGGCCCGTGGTGTCGACCGGCGCCTCGCGCCGCGCCTCGACCAGCGCCCGCGCGATCCGCCGCGAGAAGCGCTCCTCGCCGTACTGGAAAATGGCGTCGGCCAGCTCGCGCTCGGTCGATCGCGCGACCAGGTCCGCGGCCGTGTCGCCCGACTGGCGATTCATCCGCATGTCGAGCGGCTCGTCGCGCTGGAAGCTGAACCCGCGGCCGGACGCGTCGAGCTGCAGCGACGAGACGCCGAGGTCGGCCAGCGTGCCGTCGACGCCGGCGATCTGCCGGGCGTCGAGCACGTCGCCGATCGCTCGATAGTCGGCGTGCACGAGCTCGACGCGCGCGCTCCAGGACGCCAGCGTGTCGCGGGCGTGCGCGAGGGCGTCGCGATCGCGATCCAGACCGATGACGCGCGTCGCGCCGGCCTCGAGCAGCGCGCGCGTGTGGCCGCCGAGTCCCACGGTACAATCCACGAAGAGTCCGCCGCGCTCCGGGCGCAGGTGCTGGAGGACCTCGGCGGTCATCACGGGGACGTGCGTCATCAGATGCCGGACTCCGCGAGCGCCTTCGCGTCGTCGTCCGTGAAGGGATCGCGCTGCAGCTTGGTCAGGAAGCGATCGTGATTCCACACGTCGAGGAAGTTGTATTGGCCGAGCACGTCGACGTCGCCGCTGATCGTCGCGGTCTCGCGCAGGCGCGCCGGGATCAGGACGCGTCCTTGCGCGTCGAGCTCGGCGGCCTGGCCGAAGAAGTTCACGCGATCGAGGTAGCGCAGCCGCGCCGGGTGGGCGGACGGCATGCGCCCGAGCTTTTCTTCGAGCTCGAGCCACACGGGCATCGGGTAGACGCGCGCGTACTCACCGCTCAGGCTGGTGAGGAACAGCTCGCGGCCGTACTTGCCCTCGAGGAGCGAACGGAAGACGTTCGGCACCTTGAGTCGGCCCTTGTCATCTATCCGTGCCTGTTCGTGACCCCTGAACACACCAGCCCTTTACGACCCACTTTTCACCACAAAATTCCACGACGATAGTAGGAGAGGGCCTCTGGGATGTCAACCGCAAAATCTGTTGCATCAGTAAGTTACGCCTAATTTTCGCCGTTTAATCGCCTGCCGGCCCAACCCCTTGGGGTCCACTCTGGTCCAAACCCTTCCGGCAGACCCCGTCCTTCCCCGGTCGGTGCTACGATGCAGGGCTTCGCATGCTCAGGGCAGCCCTCATCGGCGTCGGTTCCAGCGGCAAGACCTCCCTTTTCCAGCTCATGACCAGCGCGCGGGAAACCGCGCGGTCCGCCCACGGCAAGGCCGAAGCGTCGATCGGCATTTCCAAAGTGCCCGACGCGCGCCTCGATCGCCTGACGGCGATGTACAACCCAAAGAAACGCGTGCCCGCGACGGTGGAATTCAGCGACCTGGCGATTCCGGGCGGCAGCGGCGGCGCGCAGGCGCTCGTCGACGTTGCGGCCTACAAGAACGCCGACGCGCTCGTCCATGTGCTGCGCGCGTTTCAGGATCCCAGCGTGCCGCACCCGTCGGGCGCGGTCGATCCAGCGCGCGACGCGCAGGCGATGGAAGACGAGCTGATCCTCGCGGATCTCGGCGTCGCCGAGCGCCGGCTGGAGCGCCTCGAGAAAGACTTGAAGAAGAACAAGTCGGCCGATCTCGAGAAAGAGCGCGACGTCATCACGCTCTGCAAGGCCGCGCTCGAGGAGGGCCGGCCGCTGCGCACGCTGGACCTGAAGGGCGACGACCTCAAGCGGCTGCGCGGCTTTCAGTTTCTGTCGGCCAAGCCGCTGCTGATCGTGATCAACCTGGACGAATCCGCGCTCGCGCAGGGCGGCGACGCCGCGACGCGGATCGAGCGCGCGGCCGAAGCCGCGGGGCTGACGGCGTTCCTCTCGCACGCGGCGACGGCCGCGGTGGCGGTCTGCGCGAAGATCGAGCTCGAGATTTCGCAGCTCGAGGCGGCGGATGCCGCGGCGTTTCTGGCGGACCTCGGCCTGAGCCAGTCCGGGCTGGATCGCGTCATCCGCGCGAGCTACGAGCTGCTCGGGTACATGTCGTTCTTCACCGTCGGCGAGGACGAGTGCCGCGCCTGGTCGATTCCCCGCCACACACAGGCGCAGCTGGCGGCGGGCGAGATTCACAGCGACATCGCGCGCGGGTTCATCAGGGCGGAAGTCGTCAGCTACGACCACCTCGTCGCACGGGGCTCGATGGCCGTCTGCCGGGAGCACGGCGAAGTGCGTCTCGAAGGCAAGGAGTACATCGTGCAGGACGGCGACATAATTAACTTCCGATTTGCTACATAACGGAAGATGAATTGGGTAGTTGAGTAATCTGGTAACCGGGTAATCGATTACGCAATTACCCAACTCCCCAATTACCCAATGCCATCGATCAGCACTGTCCTGGTCTGTGAGGCGCAGGTGCCGTTCGTGCACGGCGGCGCGGAGCTGCACGTGCGGGGCCTGGTCGACGAGCTCACACGCCGGGGCTATCGTGCCGAGCGCGTGTCGATCCCGTTCAAGTGGTACCCGAAATCCGAGCTGCTCGCCCAGGCGGCCGCGTGGCGGCTCATCGATCTCTCCGAGTCGAATCACCAGCGCATCGACGCCGTGATCGCCACCAAGTTCCCGACCTACTTCGTCCGGCACCCGAACAAGATCGCCTGGCTGTTCCACCAGTACCGCGCGATTTACGATCTGGCCGGCACGCCGTACAGCGAGTTTGAACACACCGAAGGTGACGTCCGGCTCCGCGACACATTGATCGGCCTGGACCGCGACGCGCTCGGCGAGGCCCGGCGGCTGTTCACCAACTCGCGCAACACCGCCGCGCGGCTCGCGCGCTACAACGGGCTGACCGCCGAACCGCTTTACCATCCGCCGCCGCTGGCTGGCCAGTTGAAATCGGGCCCGCTCGGCGACTATGTCCTGTCGGTCGGGCGCCTCGAAGGCAACAAGCGGGTCGACCTCATCGTCGGTGCGCTCGCGCACGTATTGCCCGGTGTCCGCCTCGTCGTCGCCGGTGAAGGCCCGCTTCGGCAGTCGCTCGAAGCGACGGCGGCGGAGGCCGGTGTCGCCGGCCGAATCACGTGGACCGGCCGCATCAGCGCCAATACGCTCGTCGATCTGTACGCGGGCGCGCTCGGCGTGGTCTTTCCGCCGTTCGACGAGGACTACGGGTACATCACGCTCGAGGCGTTCCTCTCGCGCAAGCCCGTCATCACGACGACCGACGCGGGCGGCCCGCTCGAATTTGTCGAGGACGGCGTCACGGGTCTCGTCGTCGAGCCGTCGCCCGAGGCCATCGGGGCCGCGATCAACCGGCTCGCCGACGATCGCCGCATCGCGCAATCGCTCGGCGACGCCGGCTACGATCGCGTCCGCGCCATCACGTGGGACGGCGTCGTCGATCGGCTGATGGCGAATGGCCGGTGACCGTGGAGATCGTCTCGAATGCCGCCGCGACGTCCGTGATCGTCCCCGCCTTCAATGAAGCGCTGTCGATCGGCGCGCTGATCGCGGACCTGCGCGCCGCCGCGCGCTGGCGCGAGATCCTGGTCGTCGACGACGGATCGGCGGACGACACCGCGGCGCGCGCGGCCGCCGCGGGCGCGCGCGTGATCCGTCATCCGTACAACAAAGGCAACGGCGCCGCCGTGAAGACCGGCATCCGTCAGGCGGCCGGCGTATTCGTGCTCATCGTGGACGCGGACGGCCAGCACCGGCCGGAGGACGCGGTGCGTCTCGTCGCGAAGCTGGACCAGTACGATCTGGTCGTCGGCGCGCGATCAAGCGCCACGCAGGCCACGCTCTTCCGGCGGCTGGGCAACCGGCTGCTGAACGCGATCGCCAGCTATCTGACCCGCCAGCGCATTCCTGATCTGACGTCGGGCTTCCGCGCGGCCCAGCGCGCGCGCCTCGCCGAATTCCTGCACCTGCTGCCGAACGGATTCTCGACGCCGACCACGACGACGCTGGCGTTCATCAAGGCGGGCTACAGCGTGTGGTTCGAGCCCGTGCACGCCGCGCCGCGTCAGGGCGCGTCGAAAATCCGGCTCGCGCCGGACGGCGTCCGCTTCTTCATGATCCTGTTGAAGGTGATCACGATCTACAGCCCCCTGCGGATCTTCCTGCCGGTCAGCGCGACGACGTTTCTCCTCGGCGCGGGCTACGCCGCGTGGACGATCGCCACGCAATCGCACGTGACGAATTCGTCGGTGCTGCTGATTCTGCTCAGCGTGGTGATCTTCCTGGTCGGCCTCGTGTCCGAGCAGATTTCGTCGCTGCGCTTCGAGGGCCCCCGATCGTGACGCCCGTGACGCCCGCCGCCGCGCGCACGGCGCTCGTGATCGTGCCGACCTTCAACGAGCGCGACAATCTGCCCGTGCTCGCCGCGGCGCTGATGGAGCAGCCCAACGTCAGCCTGCTGATCGTGGACGACCGGTCGCCGGACGGAACCGGCGCGATCGCCGACGATCTCGCCCGGCGGTTTCCACAGCGGATCGACGTGCTGCATCGCACCGAGCGTCCCGGACTCGGCCGCTCGTACCTGGACGCGATGCAGCGATCGATTCATCGCCCGTTCGACGTCATCTGCCAGATGGACTGCGATCTGTCGCACGACCCCGCACATCTGCCCGACCTGATCGCCGCGCTCGACAACGCGGACGTCGTCATCGGCTCGCGCTACATCGCGGGCGGCGGCATCGTGAACTGGCCGCTGCGCCGCAAGCTGCTCAGCCGGTGCGCGAACATCTACATTCGCACGGTGACGCGCCTCAGCCCTCGCGACTGCACGAGCGGCTACCGCTGCTGGCGGCGCGAGGTGCTCGCGTCGCTCCCCTTCGAGCGCTTCGGGTCGGAAGGCTACTCGTTCCTCGTGGAAATGCTGTTCGTCGCCGAGCGCCGCGGCTGGCGAATCGCGGAGGCGCCGATCACGTTCGTCGAGCGCCGGCAGGGCGAATCGAAGCTGTCGGGGACGGTGTTGCTCGAGTCGATCGTGACGCCGTGGCGGCTCGTCGCACGCCCTTTTCGTGCTATGGTTTAGAGGCTTTTACATGTCAGCGCCGCCCCCCCAGAAACCCGCGGGCCTGAGCGTCTTTTTCCCGGCGTACAACGACAGCGGCACCATCGCCAACCTGGTGATCCGCGCCGTGAAAACCGCCGAGGCGCTGACGCCGGACTACGAAGTGATCGTGGTGGACGACGGCAGCGCGGACGCCACGGCGGAGATTGCCGACGAGCTCGCGCGCACGTATCCGCACGTGCGCGCCATCCATCATCCGAAGAACCACGACTACGGCGCGGCGCTGCAGACCGGTTTCCGATCGGCGACCAAGGATCTGATCTTCTACACCGACGGCGACGGCCAGTACGATCCGGCGGAGCTCGCGTCGCTGTGGGACAAGATGACGCCGGACGCGGATCTGGTGAACGGCTACAAGATCAGCCGGTCCGATCCGCTGCACCGCGTCATCATCGGACGTCTCTACCACCACATCGTCAGCGTGCTGTTCGGGCTGAAAGTCCGCGACGTCGACTGCGATTACCGGCTGATGCGGCGCGGGATTTTCGAGCGCATCGACCTCGAGAAAACGAGTGGCGTCATCTGCCTCGAGATGATGAAGAAGATTCAGGACGCCGGCTTCCGCATCGTCGAGGTGCCGGTCAATCACTACCACCGCGCGTTCGGCAAGTCGCAGTTCTTCAACGTCCGGCGGCTCTTCCGCGTCGCCTTCGATGTGGCGGCTCTCTGGTTCGCGCTCGTCGTCCGGCGCGAGCACCTGCGCCGGCCCGGCCGCGCGCTCGTGCCGGCGCGCGACGCCGGCAAGCCGGTGTACCCGGGCTCGCCACGCCAGTGAACGCCGACTACCGATCCTTCTACCGCGGCCGTGCCGTGATGATCACGGGCGGCCTCGGCTTCATCGGCAGCAACCTGGCGCGCGGCCTCGTCGCCCTGGGCGCCGACGTGCTGCTGGTCGATTCGCTGATTCCCGACTACGGCGGGAACCTGTTCAACATCGACGGCATCGCGGATCGCGTGCGCGTCAACATCGCCGACGTCCGCCAGCAGTCGACGATGAACTACCTCGTCCGCGATCGCGACGTGATTTTCAATCTCGCGGGCCAGGTGAGCCACATCGACAGCATGCGGGATCCGTACACGGATCTCGAGATCAACTGCCGCAGCCAGCTGACCGTGCTCGAGGCGTGCCGGAACTACAACCCGAAGGTGAAGGTCGTGTTCGCCGGCACGCGTCAGGTGTACGGGCGGCCCGATCGCCTGCCGGTGGACGAGACGCATCTCGTGCGGCCGACCGACGTGAACGGCATCAACAAGGCGGCCGGCGAGTACTACCATCTCGTCTACAACAACGTCTTCGGCATTCGCGCGTGCTCGCTGCGTCTGACGAACGTCTACGGCCCGCGGCAGTTGATCCGGCACAACCGCCAGGGCTTCATCGGCTGGTTCATCCGCCTCGCGATCGAGAACAAGCCGATCCAGATTTACGGCGACGGATCGCAACTCCGCGACTTTGTGTACGTGGACGATGCGGCCGACGCGTTCCTGCGCGCGGGTGCGAGCGACGACTGCAACGGCGACGTCTTCAACGTCGGCGGGGATCGGCCGATCAGCCACCGCGATCTGACGACGCTGCTCGTCGACGTCGCCGGCAGCGGGACCGTGCAGTACGTCGACTGGCCGCCGGACAAGAAGGCGATCGACATCGGCAGCTTCTACGCCGACTCCACCCGGTTCACGCGCACGACCGGCTGGACGCCCGCGACGAGCCTCGCGAACGGGCTGCGCCAGACGATCGCGTTCTACCGGCAGCATGGCGCGCACTACCTCGCGGAGTCCGGCGGAGGTCCGGCATGACGCCGCGCCGCCTGCCGTTCATGTCGCTCGTGCCCGGCGAGGACGCCGCCGCCGTGCGGCAGGCGATCGATCGCGTCATCGCGCGCGGCTGGTTCGTGCTCGGCCCGGAGGTCGACGCGTTCGAGCGCGAGTTCGCCGCGGCGGCGGGCGCGGCGCGCGCGGTGGGCGTCGGCACGGGGACCGACGCGATCGCGCTGATCCTGCGCGGGCTCGGCATCGGCGCGGGCGACGAAGTGATCACGTCGCCGCTCTCGGCGGCGTATTCCGCGCTGGCGATCATGATGGCCGGCGCGCGGCCCGTCTTCGCCGACATCGATCCGGATCGGCTCACGATCGATCCCGAGCGCGTGGCGGCGCTCGTCGGCCCGCGAACGAAGGCGATTCTCCCGGTACACCTGTACGGGCAGGCGGCCGACATGGCGGCGATCGCGCGCGTCGCGGCGCGCTTCAATCTCGCGGTCGTCGAAGACTGCTGCCAGGCGCATCTCTCGACCGCCGGCGGGCGTCCGGTCGGGACGATCGGCGTCGCCGGCGCGTTCAGCTTCTATCCGACCAAGAATCTCGGCGCGCTCGGCGACGGCGGCGCCATCGTGACCAACGACTCGGCGCTCGCCGACCGGATCGCGCGGCTGCGCAACGGCGGGCAGACCGACCGGTATCATCATCAGGAGTTCGGCATCAACTCGCGGCTCGACGAAGTGCAGGCGGCGATTCTTCGCGCGCGGCTGCCGCTGCTGCCCGCGTGGACCGCGCGCCGCCGCGCGCTGGCTGCGCGCTACCGAGAACGGCTCGCGGGCGCGCCGGTGTCGGTGCCGCCGGAACGGGATGCCGGCCACGTCTATCACCTGTTCGTCGTAAGAAGCGGTGCCCGTGCGGAATTGCAGGCGCACCTGGCCGCGCGGGGCATCGAGACGCTCATTCACTATCCCGTGTCGATTCCGCGGCAGCCGGCGCTGGCGGCGACCGGGCCGGCCGACTGTCCGGTGGCGACGCAGGCCTGCGCCGAAGTAGTCTCGTTGCCGCTGCACCCGGCGCTCGGCGTCGAGCAGGTCGACGACGTGGCCGCCGCTATTCACGCATTCGCGGACAAGGGGACGGGGCCCGTCCCCTCTTAGAAAGGACCGTACGACTTGCGCGCACTCATCACCGGCGGAGCCGGATTCATCGGATCGCACTTGTCGGAAGCGCTGCTCGGCCAGGGCCATGAGGTCCTGGTGCTCGACAACCTCTCGACGGGATCGATCGACAACATCGCCCACCTCAAGGGGAAGCCGGGCTTCGAGTACTTCATCGATACGGTCGAAAACGAGCCACTGCTCGCCGAGCTCATCGATCGCAGCGACGTCGTCTTCCATTTCGCGGCCGCGGTCGGGGTCAAGCTGATCGTCGAGCAGCCCGTGTACACGATCGAGACCAACGTGCACGGCACCGAAGTCGTGCTCAAGCACGCGAACAAGAAGAAGAAACTCGTCGTGATCGCGTCCACGTCCGAGGTCTACGGCAAGAGCGAGGACGTGCCGTTCCGCGAGGATTCCGATCTCGTCCTGGGTCCGACGCCGAAGCACCGCTGGGCGTACGCCTGCAGCAAGGCGATCGACGAGTTCCTCGCGCTCGCCTACTGGAAGGAACGGAAGCTGCCGGTGATCATCGTCCGCTTCTTCAATACCGTCGGGCCGCGCCAGTCGGGCCAGTACGGCATGGTCATCCCGAATTTCGTGCGGCAGGCGCTGGCCGGCGAGCCGATCACGGTCTTCGGCGACGGCACGCAGTCGCGCGCCTTCACGCACGTCACAGACGTCGTCGGCGCGCTGCTCAAGCTGGTGCACGAGCCCAAGGCGATCGGTCAGGTCATCAACATCGGCAACACGCAGGAAATCACCATCACCGCGCTTGCCGAGCGCGTTCGTGACCTGAGCGGCTCGAAGTCGCCGATCAAGTTCATTCCCTACGATCAAGCCTACGAATCGGGCTTCGAGGACATGCCACGCCGGGTGCCGGATTTGACCCGTGTGAAGGCCCTGATTGGCTACCAGCCGAAGCACCAGCTCGACGAAATCCTGACCCAGGTGATCGACTATTTCCGGAAGAAGTAAGGGGCTATACTGGCGGTGATTATGAAGCTCGCGCGCGCGCTCGGCCTCGGCATCCTCGCGACGTTGTTCTCAGGGCTGGCGAGCCCGTCGGCGTTCGCCGACGTGAAGCTCTCGCTCAAGGACGGCAAGGTGACGCTCGTCGCCAAGGACGTCACCGTCAAGCAAATCCTCACCGAATGGGCGCGCGTCGGGCAAACGAAAATCGTCAACCTTGAGAAGATTCCGGGCGGGCCCGTCACACTGGAACTGACGGACGTCCCCGAGGCGCAGGCGCTCGACGTCCTGCTCCGGTCGGTGGCCGGCTACATGGCCGCGCCGCGATCGGCCGGCGTCCCGAATCTCTCGAGCTTCGATCGCATCGTCGTGATGGCCACCAGCACGCCGCCGCGCGCGACGGCCGCATCGTCCACGCCGACGTTCCAGCAGCCGCAGTTCGCGCAGCCGCCGATGCCGGCCGACGACGACGACGATCCGCGTCCGCCCGCGCCGAACGGCCCGACGCCGAATCCCCGCGGGCCGATCTTCAACACCGTACCGCAGCCGCAGACGGTCAACCCGCAGATCGGTCCCAACGGTCAGCCGTTCATTCCGGGCGCGCAGGGCGTCCCCGGACAGCCGCCGATCGTCCAGCAGGTGATGCCGCCGGGCGCGATGCCGCAGCAGCCGCCCAACGGTCAGCAGCAGCCGATGTCTTTCCCCGGCGCGCCGAGCGCGCCCTTT
Organism: Acidobacteriota bacterium; assembly: GCA_016195265.1. Lineage (GTDB taxonomy): Bacteria > Acidobacteriota > Vicinamibacteria > Vicinamibacterales > CAVVIG01 > SRVP-36. The sequence continues at coordinate 45,148 of JACPZW010000014.1, forward strand.
GGCGGCGTCGCCGTTCCCGGGATGATCGTGCCGACGCCTCCGCAACCGAACACGCCGCCACAAATGCAGCGGCCCAACGGCCGCGGCGGACGATAACGTCCATTGGCCCTCTTCGACGAGGTGACGACGGCCATCGCTGACGCGATGCGCAGTCACGACGCGCTCCGCCTGGGCGCGTTGCGCATGCTCAAGGCGGCACTGATGAACCGTGAAGTGGAGCGCGGGCGCGCGCTCGACGCCGCGGAAGCGCAGCAGGTCGTCGCCGCGCTCGTCAAGCAGCGGCGGGACTCCATCGAACAATTCACCAAAGGCGGCCGCACCGATCTGGCGGACAAGGAATCCGCGGAGATCGGCGTGCTCGAAAAGTATCTGCCGCCCGCCGCCGATCCCGCTGCCGTCGAACGCGCCGTGACCGAGGCGATCGCCGAGACGGGCGCGACGACGGCGAAAGACATGGGACGCGTCATGAAGGCGGCGATGTCGAAACTGGCGGGCCAGAGCGTGGACGGCAAGGCGGTCAACGAGCTCGTGCGGCAGAAGCTTTCCGGCAGCTAAACTATTTCGCGAGCCGGGCCGTCTAAACCTGACGAGACGGCCATAAAACAGCCTCTCATCCATCCTCCTTTAGGCCCTCCACGTGAAAGCGCGGAGGGCCTTTTTTGCGTCCTTTTGTCGTGTCCGTTTCCGAACAGGGCGAACAGCGACCGCAGACCGCCGGCGGCCGCCTCGCGCGTTCCGCCAGCGTCACCGGGATCGCGACGCTGGCGAGCCGCGTGCTCGATCTCGCGCGCGATCAGGTCCTCGCCGCGCTCTTCGGCGCCGGCAACGACATGGACGCGTTCATCGTCGCGTTCCGCATTCCGAATCTCGTGCGCGACCTGTTCGCCGAGGGCGCGATGAGCGCCGCGTTCGTGCCGGCGTTCACGCGCGAGCTCACGCGCGGCGGCAAGGACGCCGCGTGGCGGCTTGGCAACAACGTCATCAACGCGCTGCTGGTGGTGACCGGTGTGCTGGTGGCGCTCGGCATCGTCTTCGCCGGACCGCTCGTGCGCATGTACGCGGGCGACTTCGCCAGCGTGCCGGGGAAGCTCGAGCTGACGGTGCAGCTCACGCGCATCACGCTGCCGTTTCTCACCATGGTCGCGCTCGCCGCGGCGGCGATGGGCATGCTGAATTCGCTGCACCATTACTTTCTGCCGGCGCTCGCACCCGCGATGTTCAATCTGGCGACGATCGTGCTCGCGACGCCCATCGTGCAGTTGCTTTTCGAACGCGGGCACTTCGTCGGTGCGGACACCATCGCCACGTCGGCGGCGCTGCGCGTGTACGCGGTGGGCCTCGTCGGCTACTCCACCGTGCGCATCGTCTCGCCGGCGTTCTACGCGATCGGCCGCAGCCGCGTGCCCGTCATGGTCAGCGCCGGCGCGATAGGCGCAAACGTGATCGCCAGCGTGGTCCTCGTGAACCTGATGGGCTTCAGCGGCCTGGCGCTCGGCACGTCCATCGCCGCCGTCACGAACGCCGTGGCGCTCGTCTGGCTGCTGCAGCGGCAGCTCGGCGGACTCCACGCGCGCCGGCTCGCGGGCACAGTGGCGAAGATCGCGCTCGCAGCGCTGGTCATGGGCGCGGTGGCGGGCGGGCTGGAGCGCGTGATGATGCGCGCGTTACCCGGCGCGCACGTCACCGTGCAGGCGGTCCGTCTGGCCGTCGAGATCGGCGGTGCCCTCGCCGGACTCGGCGTGATGGCCCGGCTGCTGCGCCCCACTGAACTTGTCGAGTTCGGCGAGGTCGTCTCGATGTTTCGGGCGCGTGTGGTACGATCCTGATTCGTTTTTATGCGCCGCAGTGCACCGTACGCCTCGTCGTATTCGATCGGTCCGGGGCCGCTCTCGACCGTCATGAAGGCGTTGATCGGCGCCAACGTCGCCATGTTCGTCCTGACGACGCTCTTCCCGGCGCTCGTGGTGTGGCTGGGACTTGTTCCGGTGCAGGTGGTGCACGAGTTCCGCGTCTGGCAGCTCGTCACCTACATGTTTCTCCACGGCGGTCTGTTCCACATCCTCTTCAACATGCTCGCGCTGTGGATGTTCGGAACGGATCTCGAGCGGCGGTGGGGCTCGCGGTATTTCCTGAAGTTCTACTTCGTCACCGGCGCGGGCGCGGGGGCCCTGACGGTGCTGTTTTCGCTGCTGCCGTTCGGCTTCGCGCAGCAGGTCCACTATTCAGTGGTCATCGGCGCGTCTGGCGCGGTCTACGGGCTGCTGCTCGCCTACGCGCTGTACTTCCCGGACCGCCAGATCTACATGTACTTCGTGTTCCCGATCCCGGTGCGGGTGTTCGTGACGATCATGGGCGCGATCGCGCTGTATTCGTCGCTCGGCGAATCGGGCGGCGTCGCCAACGCCACGCATCTCGGCGGGCTGCTCGTGGCCTACTTGTATCTGAAGTCCGGGCGGATGACCTTGTCGCCGTTTGCGGAAGTGAAGTACCGCTACGTGAAGTGGAGAATCAATCGCCTGCGCAAGAAGTTCGACGTCGTGTCAGGCGGAAGGTCGAACGACTGGAACGGGCGCGTTCACTAGAAACCTGAAACTGAAAAAAGAAAAGTGAAAAGAGAAAACTGAAAACCGAAGCGTCCGCGCGCCTCGTGTGACTCTTCACTTTTCAGTTTTAACTTTTAACTTCTTACTTTTCTTCCCACCCGCCAGGGCGAGCGCGAGCGTGCTTCCCAGCACAGGCAGTCCGTAGCCGTTCGCCAGGAAGCTGTATTTGAAGATCGTACCGCCCGCGATCTGAAAGTTCAGCGCCATGAAGAACGCGACGAACGCCGCGAGCGGCGTCCAGAAGCCGGCGATCATCGCCAGTCCAGCGCTCATCTCGCCGAGCGGCACGAGGCGCGCGAAGTACGCTGCGCCAGGCACGGCGATCGTCTGCAGGTACCACTGGCTGATCGATCCGGCCGCCGCGGCCTTCGTCCAGCCCGACAACTGATCGGCCAGAAGCGACGAATTCGTGAACCAGCCGATCTTCCCAATCCCCTCGAAGACGAAGAACACCCCGATGCAGATACGGAGGATCGTAATTCCGGCCCGCTGTCGATCGATCGCCATCGCGTCCTCGCTCAGCTGCCTTGCAGCGTTCTCGTGGCGCGCCGCAGCGCGCGGATGACCACGGTGGCCTGGTCGGCCGCGCGCGCGTAGTTGCCCGCGTCGACGGCTTCGCGCACGCCGGGAATCGTCTTCACGCCGTACCCGGTGTACAGCCCCGGCGCGTAGATGACGTGACGGTACCACGGACGGTCGGGAAGGCCCGCGGGCTCGATCAGATCGCGCTCGGCCATCATCAGCCGGTGATTGATGTCGCCGAGCGCCGCAGCGGAGGGCGTGCCAGCGAGCAGCGACTCGCCGCGCTGGCGCAGCGCCGCGCCGGCCCTGGTGAAGGCGTCGGCCGCCGACCTCATTCCCGCGAAGTCGATGCGCTTCGCGTCGGCGGCCGACGCACCGGTCGCCTGCTGCGCTTGTTGCTCGATGTCGCGGATGTACTCGAGGATCTGATTGCCGTACGCCTCGTAATCCAGCGGCAGCAGCTCGGCGTCGGCCAGACGCAACAGCGCGACGCCGGTGACCTGTGCCGCGAGTACGCTGAACTTGAACTGCGGATCGATGTACTTCTTGAACCAGTCCGGGTTGTCGTACGTCGAGTGATATGTGCCGTCGCCGTCGCGCCCGCTCAACCCCATGTCCATCGACGGTATGCCGATGTGATCGAGAAACGCGGTGTAGTCGGATCCGGATCCGAGCGCGCCGACCGTCGGCAGCTTGAGCATCGGATGCCCGTCTTTCGCCGGCGACTGTTCGCGCGATCGCTCGAGCCAGGTGTCGAACAGCGTCGACGTGTTCGCGGTGCTCCCCTCGATCTGAATCGACTGCGCGAGCTCGTGCGCGAACGGCGTCAGCGAGTGGACGGCGCTGCTCCCGAACGTGGGCCCGCCCGCGCCGGCGTCCCGATTGACGTACACGGCGACTTTCGCGCTCAGCTCCGTCGCGAGGTCCTCGACCCACTCCGTCGATCCGAGCAGGCCCTGCTCCTCGCCGTCCCAGCTGACGAAGAGGATCGTCCGCCGCGGCCGCCAGCCCTTCTTCAGCATCTCGCCCATCGCGCGCGCGACGCTGTTCATCGACACGTGCCCGCTGACCGAGTCCGACGCGCCGAACGTCCACGCGTCGCGGTGCGAGCCGACGACGATCCACTCGTCCGGCGCGACGGCGCCCGTGATCTTGCCAACGACGTCGATCAGGCGGCGCTGGCCGTAGTCCATCACGAGCTTCATGTGGACGTTCGCCGGACCGGGACCGACGTGATACGTAATCGGCAGCGCGCCGCGCCACGCTTCCGGCGCGACGGGGCCCTTCAGCCGTCTCAGAATTTCCTCGGCATCGCGATACGACATCGGCTGCACGGGAATGGTCGGCAGCGTCTCGATCTTGTCCATCGGCAGCCGCTCGACGCCGGGCTTCGACGGCCGGCCGGGCGTGGACGGATCGCCGGGATAGCGCGGCATGTCCATCACGCTGCCGCGCTGGATCATGCCCGGGCCGCGGAACGGGCCGTCCGGAAACACTTCGCCCTGGAAGTAACCGTCCTCGTGCGGATCTGAATAGATGATGCAGGCGATGGCGCCGTGCTCGGCCGCGACCTTCGGCTTGATGCCGCGCCAGCTGCCGCCGTACCGCGCGAGCACAATCTTGCCCCTGACGTCGATGCCGAGCTTCGCGAGCGTCTCGTAATCGGCGGGCACGCCGAAGTTGACGTAGACGATCTCGCCGGTCACGTCGCCCGACGGCGAGTAGGCGTTGTACGCGGGAAGAATGCCCGGCTTGTCGGCCCACTGATCGCCGCGCAGCTTTTCTTCTTCGACCTGCAGCTTGATCGGATTCGGCCCGAGGATGTCGATGCGGCGCTCGCCCGGCCAGGGCAGCAGGACGCTGTACTCGTAGCGTGCGACCTCGAGCCCGAATTCCTTGAAGCGATCGCCGACGTAATCCGCGAGCTTGATCTCGTACGGCGACCCGGCGTGGTGCGGCTCCGCCGTCATCACGTCGAAGTCCGCTTCGGCGACCTTGGGCGACGGCGCCGCCTTCATGTCGCGCTCGCGCGCGGTTTCGGCCGCGGAGGCCGCCGCAGAAAAGCCGCGGATGCGGCCCGCGGCGGATGACGTCGGCGTGCCCTGCGCGTTGAGCCAGCCGACGCCGGCGGTCGCCAGCCCCAGCGCGATCAGTTCGAGACGCCACCGTTTCATCTGCCCGCCTCCTTCCACGCGCCGCCAGCATGCGCTCCACCGGCGCCAGCCCGAGAACCGCGAACGGCACCTGCGTATCGCATCAGCGATGGAAGTAATCGTCGGTGTGATCGAGCCAGTCCTGGCGAATCGGGCTGAACAGGTCGAGCTCGAACGTGTCCTCGAGCGCTTCGGCCTGGTGCTCGACCCACGACGGAATGTGCAGGACCTCCCCTTCGCGGACTGTGATCTCCTCGCCGCCGATGAGGAACCTCAGCGCGCCCTGCAGCACGTAGGTCATCTGCTCGCTCTCGTGCTTGTGCATGGGCACGAGGCAGCCGCGCTTCAGATAGATCTGGGCGATCATCTCGCGCTCGCCCGTGACGAACTTGCGCGAGAGCATTTCCGTGACTTTTTCGAGGGCGATTTCGTCCCATCGGTGCAGGCGAACCGTCGGCGCGCTCATGGTGTTCGAGCATATACCAAGGTGCGCGAATGCTATAATTCCCGGTCGCATGAAGGCCGTTTTGAACGGGCGGGACGGACAACCCGCGAGCCAATCGAGCGGACCCGCGAGTCAATCGAGCGGTTACAACAAAGACGGGCTGCACCGCACGGACCTTCTCGCCGTCCATCGCGCGATGCTCCTGTCGCGGCGGCTCGACGACAAAGAAATCCAGCTCAAGAGCCAGAACCACATCTTCTTTCAGATCAGCGGCGCCGGCCATGAAGCCGTGCTCGTCGCCGCGTCGCTGACGCTCAAGCCGGGCCACGACTGGTTCTATCCCTACTATCGCGACCGCGCGCTGTGCCTGCAGCTCGGCGTGACGCCGCTCGACATGCTGCTCGCCGGCGTCGGCGCGAAGGACGATCCGGCGTCCGCCGGACGACAGATGCCGTCGCACTGGGGTAACTTGTCGCTCAACATCGTGTCGGGATCGAGCCCGACCGGCACGCAGGTGCTGCAGGCCGTCGGCGCCGCCGAAGCCGCGCTGATTTACCGACGCGTCACGCAGATTCCCGACCGCGAGTCGCGCGCGCACGACGATGAACTGACGTACGTGTCGCTCGGCGACGGCGCGACGAGCGAGGGCGAATTCTGGGAGGCGCTCAACACGACGTGCACCAAACGCCTGCCGCTGTTGTTCCTCGTCGAAGACAACGGCTACGCGATCTCGGTGCCGGTCGAAGTGCAGACGCCGGGTGGCGACATCTCGCGCCTCGTGCGATCGTTTCCCGGACTGCACGTCGATTCAATCGACGGCACGGATTTCTTCGCCAGCCTGCGCGCGATGCGCGACGCGACCGCGTACGTGCGCGCGGGCCACGGGCCCGCGTTCGTCCACGCGCGCGTGACCCGTCCGTACTCGCACTCGCTGTCGGACGATGAGAAGTTGTACAAGCCGGCGACGGAGCGGGCGGACGAAGCGAAGCGCGATCCGCTGGTGCTGTTTGCGGCGTTCCTGAAAGAGAACGGGCTGGCGACCGACGAGGGCATGGCCGCGATGCTCGCCGACGTCGATCGCGAGATCAATGAAGCCGCGACGAAGGCGCTGGCCGCGAAGCGTCCGGCGAAGAACACGGCCGAGCTGTGGGTCTACTCGCCGACCGTCGATCCGACCTCGCCGGCTTTCGAGACGCCCGCGCAGCCCGAAGGCAAGCCCGACACGATGGTCGCCGCGATCAATCACACGCTCAGGGACGAAATGGCGCGCGACCCGCGCATCATCGTCTTTGGCGAGGACGTCGCGGACGTGAGCCGGAAGGCGTCCCAGGGGCAGGTGACCGGCAAGGGCGGCGTCTTCAAGCTGACGCACGGTCTGCAGAAGCTCTACGGCGACGATCGCGTGTTCAACTCGCCGCTCGCCGAAGCCAACATCATCGGCCGCGCGATCGGCATGGCGACGCGCAAGCTGAAGCCCGTCGTCGAGATTCAGTTTTTCGACTACATCTGGCCGGCGATGATGCAGATTCGCGATGAGATGTCGATGCTGCGCTACCGATCGGGCAACACGTTCTCGTGCCCGATGGTGATCCGCGTGCCGATCGGCGGCTACCTGCGCGGCGGCGGGCCGTACCACAGCCAGTCGGGCGAGAGCATCTTCGCGCACTGCCCCGGCATCCGCATCGCGTACCCGTCCACGGCGCAGGACGCCGCGGGTCTACTGCGGACTGCGATTCGCTGCGACGATCCGGTCCTCTTCCTCGAGCACAAGCACCTGTACCGCCAGACGTACAACAAGGGCGAGTACCCGGGGAAGGAGTACATGATTCCGTTCGGCAAGGCGCAGCTGCGCCGCGACGGCGATCACGTGCTGGTCATCACCTGGGGCGCGCTCGTGCAGCGGACGCTCTTGGCCGCGCAGCAGGCGGAGAAGGATCACATCAGCGCCGCGGTGCTCGACCTGCGGACGATCGTGCCGTACGACTGGGAGACGATCGCCGCCCACGTGAAGCGCACGAGCCGCGTCGTCGTCGCGCACGAGGATCAGCTGATGTGCGGGTTCGGCGCCGAAATCGCCGCGCGGATCGGCGGCGAGCTGTTCGATCATCTCGACGCGCCGGTGAGACGCGTGGGCGCGCTGAATACCCCGGTCGCTTATTGCCCTGATCTCGAAGAAGCCATCCTGCCCCAGTCCTCGGACGTCCTGAAAGCGATCAGAGAAACCGCTCGATACTAGTTCGGGTGCCAGGTGCCTGGTGCTAGGTGCTGGGTGCCGTGCAGGGTGTTGAGTGCTGGGTGCGATGGCGCGCGCATTGCTTCACGCCATCGCATGGTGGCGCAGCGTTACCAGGATCTCGTGGCGTGGCAGCTTGCGAATCAACTGAAGCAAGAGGTGTACGCGCTCATTGATCGCACGCCCGCCAAACACGATCGCAGATTCTGCGATCAGATCAAAGATTCCGCGCGTTCAGCGCCAAGCAATCTCGCCGAAGGCTTCGGCTGTTACTATCACCCGGAGTTCGCGCGCTACTCACGGGTAGCTCGTTCCTCTCTCGTCGAAACCCACAACCATCTCGGCGACGGCGTCGATCTCAAGTACTGGTCACCGAGTGACGCCGCGCGACTACAGACCCTCGCCGACCGCGCGACCGGCGCGACGACGCGTCTCATTCGCTACCTTGAATCGACAGACGCCCCGGGCGCGCGCCCGCGCCGCAAATGAACACGCGACGGGTGAGCTCATGCCAACGGTTTACTTGGAAACGAGCATCGTCAGCTATTTGACTGCACGGCCGAGTCGTGACGTCGTACTTGCCAGTCACCAGACGTTGACTCGGAATTGGTGGCGCGGACGCGCGTCGTACGAGTTGGTCATCTCGCAACTTGTGCTCGATGAAGCAGCAGCAGGCGACCAGCTCATGCGAACGCGGCGGCTGGAAGTATTGAGCGGCATTCCCATCGTCCCCCTGACGAACTCCGCGACCCGTTTAGCGAAGGAGTTGGTCCGGCAAGGAGCCCTTCCGGAGAAGGCGACTGTCGACGCGTTTCACATCGGGATCGCTGCAGCCCATCACGCAGCGTATCTGTTGACTTGGAATTGCAAGCATCTGGCGAATGCGACGATGCGTAGTACCATTGACGCGATCTGCCGCTCTGAGGGCCTGAATCCGCCTATCATATGCACGCCCGAAGAGCTGCCGTGAGGAGAACCTCATGAAGCGCCGCGATTCCATCGTCGACGGGCTGCACAAGCTTCGTGAGCGCATCGGCCGGGCTCACGACTTCGACGCCGACCGAATCGCCGTAACAATTCGGCGGCACGAAAAGGAACGCGGCCGAGGCGATACTCGTGTGGCACCGAAGCGCGCGGTCCGTCAGAAGAAAGCCTCGTAGCCACTCGGGCCCGGGCCCGCGCCCCAAGTATCACGCCGCGACTTGCGACCTCCGCCGGAATTGAAGACCCGCCGCCGCTTTGCTAGACTGCGCCAAGTCATGTCCCGCATCTTGCAGCAGCGCGCTGCCGCGCTCAGTCGCGTACATCGCAGAAGCCTCGTCATCGGCGTGCTCGTAGCCGCAACAGTGCCGGCGTTCGGCCAGCCCTCCGTCGGGCCGGACACATCACCGCATCGAGTTCAACGTGTCGAGGTCGAATCGAGTGTTTCCCTCGAAGTGCTCGACTGGGGTGGATCGGGTCGGCCGGTGGTCTTGCTCGCGGGCGGAGGCAACTCGGCCCACGTGTTCGACGACTTCGCGCCGCCGTTGACGCGTCGGTATCACGTGTACGGAGTGACGCGAAGAGGCTACGGCGTTTCCGATAAGCCAACGACCGGGTACAGCGTGGATCGACTCGCGGACGATGTTGCGTCTGTTGTCGATGCCCTCAAGATCGAGCGCTCTGTCGTGATCGGGCACTCGGTCGCCGGCGACGAACTCTCGTCGATCGGTTCGCGTCATTCTGAACGGATCTCTGGTCTCATCTATCTAGATGCGGCCTACGATCGCACCGATCCGGCCTGGAATGCGATTAACAGCAAACTCCCGCCGACTGCGCCCGCGCTTGCGGACCGTGAGAACGTCCGAGCGTTTCAGGGCTGGATGACGCGCGCACTCCGATTCACGCTTCCGCTATCGGAGATCTACAACGAATTCGAGCTGACGCCGGCCGGTGGCATTGGCAGGTCTCGAATACCTCCGGCCGTTTCGCGTGAAATTCTGGCCGGCATGAAGAAACCAGACTATTCGAGGCTACTCGTGCCGGCGCTTGCCTTGTACGCCCAGTACCGGTCTATCCAAGAAGCTCCAGGCTACAAAGACAACGACCCCGCTGCGCGAACGGCGCTTGAAGAGTACCTCTCGCTTGTTGCGGCACGTCAAGTCGTCGAGATTGAGTCATTCAAGGCTGCGGCCGTTAATGCGCGCGTCGCCAGGGTACCTGGCGGACACTACTTCTTCCTGGCGAACCCGCAAGACACGAATAAGGAGATTGACGCCTTCATCGCAGATCTGCCCTAGCACCTTCGCGGCGCGCGCACCCAGCACGTGGCCGGGCACGTCGCACTTCTGCACCCGGCACCCGTCCTTCTTGACTCCCAATTGGCTAATGAATGAACATTCATTCACCCATGGCTTCTTCCTCCGCCACCGCGCGCCGCGCCCGACCAGGATCGACCGATTCTCCGTCCGGTGCCAAGCGCGACGCCATCCTCCGCGCGGCGATTGACGTCTTCGCCGAGCGCGGGTATTTCAACGCACAGGTTGCCGACGTCGCGCGCGCCGCGGGCGTGGCGGCCGGCACCGTCTACCTTTACTTTCACAACAAAGACCACCTGCTCGTCTCCATCTTCGAGCGCAGCATGCGCGACGGCCTCGCCGAGAGCCGCGCGACTGTCGCCGAACTGCGCGATCCGCGCGAGCGGCTGCGCCGTCTCGCGCGCGGCCACCTCGCGCGCCTGGGGAACGACCGCAACCTGGCGATCGTGTTCCAGGTCGAGCTGCGGCAGTCGACGAAGTTCATGGAGCGTTTTTCCGCCACGCTGCTGCGCGACTACCTCGGCCTGATTCGCGCGGCGATCGCCGACGGCCAGCAGGACGGGACGTTCCGTACGGACATCAAGGCAACCGTCGCCGCCAAGATGCTCTTCGGCGCGCTCGACGAGATGGCGACCAACTGGATCCTCAGCGCCCGCCGGTACTCGCTCGAAGCCGATGCCGACGCGGTCGTCGATCTCTTTGTCAACGGCGCGCGAGCGCGATAGGTCACATGTCTCTGGCGAACTTCCGATCCGTCGCGGTTCTGGGCGCAGGCACGATGGGCGCGCAAATCGCCGCGCACTTCGCGAACGCAGGCGTCCGGGTCACGCTGCTCGACGTCACGGCGGACGCCGCGCGCGACGGCCTCAAGCGGGCGCGGGGGCTGAAACCGGATCCGTTCTATACGTCCTTCACAGGGGACGCCGCGGCTCTGATCACGACCGGCGGACTCGACGGCGATCTCGCACCACTGGCAGACGCGGACTGGATCATCGAAGCGATCGTGGAGCAACTCGACGTCAAACGCGCACTGCTCGCGCGCGTCGACGCCGCGCGCCGGCCCGGCACGCCTGGCACGCCTGGCACGATTGTTTCGTCGAACACCTCCGGCATTCCCATCGCGTTGCTGGCCGAAGGACGGAGCGCGGATTTCCGGCGGCACTGGCTCGGCACCCACTTCTTCAACCCGCCGCGCTATCTCCATCTCCTCGAGGTCATCCCGACGGCGGACACCGATCCGGCAGTCGTCGCGCGCGTGACGCATTTCGCGGATCACCGCCTCGGCAAGGGCGTGGTCGTCGCGAAGGACACGCCGAATTTCATCGGCAACCACCTCGGCCTCTTCGGTGTCATCCAGGTGCTGCGCGCGCTGGAGTCCGGCGGCTTCACGATCGAAGAGATCGACGCCATCACCGGACCGGCGATCGGCCGGCCGAAGAGCGCGACGTTCCGGACGATGGACATCGCCGGCATCGATATCCTGGGTCACGTGGCGCGCAATCTCGCCGAGCGGCTTCCCGACGAGGAGGCGCGGCGCGCGTTCGTCCTGCCGCCGCTCGTCGCGGCGCTCATCGAGCGCGGCTGGATCGGTGAAAAGAGCGGACAGGGTTTCTACAAGCGGGAGAGAAAGGACATCCTCACGCTCGATCCGGCGACGATGACGTATCGCGCGAAGCAATCGGCGCGGCTGCCGGCGCTCGAAGCGGCGAAATCGATCGACGACCCGGCCGCGCGCATCAAGACGCTCTTCCTCGGCCGCGACAAGGTCGGGGACTTCCTGCGCCAGACCCTCGGGCCCACGCTGCGCTATGCCGCGCGCGTTGCGCCCGAGATCGCGCATTCGATCGACGACGTCGATCGCGTCATGCAGTGGGGCTTCGGCTGGGAGCTCGGACCGTTCGAGATCATGGACGCGATCGGTCCGCATGAGGCGCTCGGCGACGTTTTCCCGAAGGGACGCACGAGTTTCCGCGACGGCCGCGTGCCGCCGGCCGCGCCGGACCTGCAGATTCTGCGCTCGGCCAAGGATCGCGAGCGCGTCGTGAAACGCAACGCCGGCGCGAGCCTCGTCGATCTCGGCGACGGCGTCCTCGCCCTCGAATTCCATTCGAAGATGAATGCGATCGGCGGCGACACCGTGCAGATGATGCACGCCGCCGTCAAGGAAGCCGCCGCGAATTTCTCGGCGCTCGTCGTCGGCAACGACGCGCCGAATTTCTCCGCCGGCGCGAACCTGATGCTCGTTCTGCTCGAGGCGCAGGAGGGTAACTGGGATGAAATCGATCTGATGATCCGCGCGTTTCAGCAGGCCACACAGGCGCTCCGCTTCGCCGACGTTCCGGTCGTCGTCGCGACCGGCGGCCTGACGCTCGGTGGCGGTTGCGAGATCGCGCTCCACGCCGATCGCGTGCAGGCGGCGGCCGAGAGCTACATCGGCCTCGTGGAGGTCGGCGTCGGCTTGATTCCCGGCGGCGGAGGAACGAAGGAAATGATCGCGCGCGCCGTCGAGCACGTCCCGTCCGCGCAGATCGACCTGCTGCCGTTCATGCAGCGCGTGTTCGAAACGATTGGATTCGCGAAGGTCTCGACGAGCGCCGCAGACGCACGGCGGCTGGGATTCCTCGACGAAGCGGATCGCGTGACGATGAACCGCGAACGGTTGATGGCCGACGCGAAAGCGCTCGCGCTCGAACGCGTGAGTGAAGGCTATCAGCGGCCGTCGCCGCGAATCGCGATTCCCGTCGGCGGCGAGGGCGTGCTGGCGGCGCTCAAGCTCGGCGTCCACCTCGCGTGGCGCGCGGGACGTATCGGCGATCACGACGCGGTCGTCGGCAGGGCGTTGGCGAAGGTGCTGGCCGGTGGCAGCCTGCCGCACCAGACGACGGTCGGGGAACAGTACTTGTTGGATCTGGAGCGCGAAGCCTTTCTGAAGTTGTGCGGCGAGCCGAAGACGCTCGAGCGGATTCAGTACACGTTGAAGACGGGTAAACCGTTGCGAAACTGAAAACAGAAAAGTGAAAACAGAAAAGTGAAGACCGCGGAGCTGATCGATCGCGGCAACGGACCGGCGCTTGTGCTCATTCCCGGCATTCAGGGCCGGTGGGAGTACATGCGCCCGGCCGTCGACGCGTTGTCGCGCGTGTTCCGCGTCCTGACGTTTTCCCTGGGGTCGGATGATCTCGATGGGCACGCGGACGAGGTCAACGCCGCGTTACGACGCGCCGGCGTGGACCGCGCGGTGATCTGCGGCGTCTCGTTCGGCGGCATCGTCGCCGCGCGATTTGCCGCCGCGTACCCGGAGCGCACCAACGCGCTCGTGCTGGCGTCGGCGCCGGCGCCCGGCTGGCGCGTGCCGAGACGCCACCGGGTTTATGCGCAGCTGCCGTGGCTGCTTGGACCGCTGTTTCTCGTCGAGTCGCCGTGGCGCATGCGCGCGGAGCTCCGCGCGGCTTTTCCGGAGGGACGCACGCGGCGCGCGTTCAAGGCCTCGGTCCTGCGGACGCTGTTGAGCGCGCCAATTTCGCTCGGGCTTATGGCCGCGCGCGCGCGGCTGATCGACGAGACCGACCTGCGTTCCGACTGCGCGCGCATCGACGCGCCGACGCTCATCGTCACGGGTGAACCCGCGCTGGATCACGTGGTTCCGGTCGAGAGCTCGCACGACTTCGTTCGACTGATTCGCGGGGCGCGCGCAGACGTCATCGCCCGCACCGGCCACCTCGGATCGGTGACACGCCCGGACGCGTTCGTCGCGCTGGTCAGCAGATTCGTCGAAGGGACGCGTCATGCCGCTGCGTGAGATTGCCGGCCCGGCCGGCAGACTCGAGGCGCTGCTCGACGAGCCGGTGGCCGCCGGTACGATCGACGCCAACGGCCGTGTGGCCGGCGGGTTCGCGAACGGCCTGCGCGCCGCGGTGGTGTTCGCGCATCCGCACACGGAGTACGGCGGCACGATGCACACGAAAGTGGTCTATCAGGCGGCCAAGGCGCTGAGCCGGATCGGCTGCGCGGTGCTCCGGTTCAATTTCCGGGGCGCCGGCGCCAGCGCCGGCACGTTCACCGACGGACCGGGCGAGATGGACGACTTCCGCGCCGCGCTCGAGTTCATGCGGCGTCAGTATCCGGGCGCGAAGGTCTGGGCGGCCGGCATGTCGTTCGGATCGTGGATCGCATTGACGGTCGGCGCCGCCGATCCCGGCGTGACGACGATGATCGGCATCGCGCCGCCGATCTCGCGCTACGACTTCGAACCGGTCGCGCAGAGTGCCACGCCGAAGTTCCTCATCCAGGGCGAACGCGACGAGCTGTGTCCGCTGAAGGATGTGCAGGCGTTTTACGCGCGCGCCGCGGAGCCGAAAGAGCTTGTCGTCATCGACGCGGCGGACCACTTATTCGACGGCAAAGTGAGCGAAGTCGCGGACGCGGTCGAGGACTTGTTGGGGGATTGGTCATGAACGAAGCTGTCATCGTGTCCGCGGCCCGTACCGCGGTGGGCAAGGCGCCGAACGGGACGTTGCGCGGGACGCGGCCGGACGAGCTGGCGGCGACCGCCATCGGCGAAGCGCTCAGGCGGGCGCCGGGGCTCGATCCCGCCGAGATAGACGATGTCATTCTCGGGTGCGCGATGCCGGAGGCCGAGCAGGGCATGAACGTCGCGCGCATCGCGAGCCTGCGCGCCGGCATTCCGGTCAGCGCGTCGGCCGTCACCGTGAATCGCTTCTGCTCGTCCGGGCTCCAGGCGATCGCGTACGCCGCCGAACGCGTGATGTGCGGCTTCGCGTCGTCTATCGTCGCCGGCGGCACCGAGTCGATGAGCCTCGTGCCGATGGGCGGCCACAAGATCGCGCCGAATCCGACGCTCGTGGACCGCTACCCCGACGTCTACCTGAGCACAGGGCTCGTCGCGGAGAACCACGCGCGCGAGTCGAACATCTCGCGGGATGCGCAGGATCAGTTCGCGCTGCGCAGCCACCAGCGCGCGATCGCCGCGATCGACGCCGGCCGGTTCGCCGAAGAGATCGTCCCCGTGACGGGCATGGCGATCAACGGGGACGGGTCTCGGCGTGAGGCTCCGAGACCCGTCCCCTTCACCTTCGCGATCGACGAAGGGCCTCGGCGCGACACATCCGCCGAGGCGCTGGCGAAACTGCGGCCGGCGTTCCACGCAGCCGGCAGCGTCACGGCCGGTAATTCGTCGCAGACGAGCGACGGCGCGGCGGCGGTGATCGTCATGTCGGGCGAGCGCGCGCGCGCGTGCGGCCTGACGCTGATGGCGCGCTTCGTCACGTTCGCGACCGCCGGCGTCGAGCCGGAGCGGTTCGGCGTTGGTCCCGTGCCAGCGATCCAGAAAGCGCTGAAGCTCGCCGGGCTGCCGCTGGATCAGATCGACCTCATCGAGCTCAACGAAGCATTCGCGGCGCAGGTCCTCGCCTGCCTCGCCGCCCTGCCTATCGATCCGGATCGGTTGAACGTGAACGGCGGCGCCATCGCCCTGGGCCATCCACTCGGGTGTACGGGCGCGAAACTGACGACCACCCTGCTCTATGAAATGAAGCGGCGGCGTGCGCGGTACGGGATGGTAACGATGTGCGTTGGCGGCGGAATGGGGGCAGCGGGCATTTTCGAGCGGCTGTGATCCACCGGCCCGCGCACATGAAACAAGGTCCGTTGGCGGCGAGCGTGGGCGCTGCCGGCATTTTCGAGAGAGTGTAGCCATGGCGATCATCACGAATGCTCCGAGTGCGACGACGATTCAGCGCGGCGGCGAATGGCTCCTGCAATCGACCGATGCCGACCGCGTCTTTACCCCCGAGCGGATCACCGACGAGCACCGGCTCATCGCCAAGACGGCGCGCGAGTTCGTCGACAGCGAGGTACTGCCGGTCCTCGATCAGCTCGAGACGAAGGACTGGGACCTGGCGCGCGCGCTCGTGCGGCGCGCCGCCGGCCTCGGCCTTCTGGGCGTCGACGTGCCTGACGCCTACGGCGGCCTCGCCCTCGACAAGGTGACGTCGCTCGTCGTCAGCGAAACGCTCGCGCGGTCGGCGTCGTTCGGCGCCGCGTTCGGCGCGCACGCGAACCTGACCATCGTCCCGCTGGTGCTCTTCGGCAGCGAAGCGCAGAAGCAGAAGTACCTGCCGACGCTGCTGAGCGGCGAGATCATCGGCGCGTACGGCCTGAGCGAGTCGGGCTCGGGCTCCGACGCGATGGGCGCGCGCACGAAGGCGACGCGGCAGCCCGACGGCAGCTTCCTTCTCAACGGCGAGAAGATGTGGATTACCAACGGCGGCTTCGCCGATCTGTTCGTCGTCTTCGCCCAGGCCAGCGACGAACCGGGGGCAGGGGCCCCCGGTGTGAAAAAGGACGCCTTTACCGCGTTCCTCGTCGAGCGCGGCTGGGGCGTGAAGAGCGGCAAGGAAGAACACAAGATGGGCCTCCACGGCTCGTCGACCTGTCCGCTCATCTTTCAGGACGTCAAGGTCCCGGCCGAGAACGTGCTGGGCGAGGTCGGCAAGGGACACAAGGTCGCCTTCAACGTGCTGAACTTCGCGCGCTTCAAGCTGGGCGCGATGTGCGGCGGCGGCGCGCAGAGCGCGCTCGCGGAAAGCGCAAAGTACGCGGCGGCGCGAAAGCAGTTCGGCCAGCCCATCGCGTCCTTCGGCGCGATCAAGCACAAGATCGGCGAGATGGTCGTCCGCACGTACGCGATCGAGAGCTTGCTGTACCGCATCGCCGGGCTCGTCGACGAGCGCATCGCCTCGACGCCGCACGAGGCGACGGATGGATCGGCGGCGCTGGCCGCGTTCGAGGAGTACGCCGTCGAGGCGTCGATCGCGAAGGTCGCCGGCAGCGAAGCGCTGAACTTCATCCTCGACGAGAACATCCAGATCCACGGCGGCAACGGCTACGTGCGCGACTACCCGGCGGAGCGCCACTTCCGCGACGCGCGCGTGAACCGCATCTTCGAAGGCACGAACGAGATCAACCGCCTTCTGATTCCGGGCATGCTGATTCGCCGCGCCGTGAAGGGCGACCTCGCCCTCATCCCGGCGGCGAAAGCGCTGCAGGACGAACTGCTCGCGCCCGCGACGATGCCGTCCACAGATGATGGCGTGCTCGCCGACGAACGGCGCGCGATCGACGCGTTCAGGAAGACGGCGCTGATGGTGTTCGGCGTGGCGATGCAGACCTACGGCGCCAAGCTCACCGACGAGCAGGAAGTGCTGATGCACCTCGCCGACATCGCGATCGACGTCTACAGCGCGGAAAGCGCGACGCTGCGCGCTCTCGCGGCGTCGGACCGAAAGGTACCGCGAGCGGCGCTGCACGTCGATGCCGCCCGCGTATTCGTGAGCGACGCCGCGCTTCGAATTGACGCGGCGGCGCGGCAAGCGCTGGCGGCAATGACCGAGGGCGACACGCTGCGCACGATGCTGGCCGCCCTGCGGCGCGTGATCAAGGTGACGCCGATCAATACTGTGGCGCTACGCCGCAGGCTCGCGGATGAAACCGTTACCCGCGGCGCATATCCCTTCGCGCAAGGCAGGTAGGGCGGGTAAGGCAGGTGGGGAAGAAGAGGCCGTTGGGTTTGGCGGGGATGGTAGGTTGAACATGAATCGCATGCGTCGTCTTTCCCTACCCGCCCTACCTGTCCTACCCGCCCTTCCCGCCCTGTGCGCGCTCGCCCTCTTCATGGGCGCGTGCTCAACTGCCACGCTTCCCGACGCCAAGGACTACGCCGCCAAGCTGACCGCCGAGCGCGCGGCCAAGGACGCGGCGTTTGCCGCGAGTGACGATCCGGTCCCCGGGGTCCGCCACGCGGAACTGCTGCCCCTCGCCTACTTTCCGATCGACGCCGACTACGACGTGCCCGCGGTGCTGAAGCCCGCCGAGAGCAGCGCGCCGATGAAGATGCCCACGTCGACGGGCACGCAGCGCGACATGCGGCGCGTCGGCACGCTCGAGTTTTCACTCAAGAGCCAGCCGCTGAAGCTCACGGCGTTCGTCGAGGTGGGCGCGAAGGATTTGAATCGGCTGTTCGTGCCGTTCACCGACGCGACGACAGGGACGGAAACGTATCCCGGCGGACGGTATCTCGATCTCGATCGCACGGCGACGAATCTCTACGACCTCGACTTCAACCGCGCGTACAACCCGTACTGCTACTTCAACGCCAGTTACGAATGCCCGTACCCGCCTGCCGAAAGCCGGCTGAAAGTTCCGGTCAGGGCGGGCGAGAAAGTTAAAACTGAAAACTGAAAACTGAAAACTTCGGACCGCAAGTTTTCACTTTCGAGTTTCACTTTTCAGTTTTCTCTTTTCAGTTTTAACTTTACTCATGCTCAAAGCGATCGTCTTCGACTTCGACGGCGTGATCGCGAACAGCGAGCCGCTGCACTTCCAGGCGTTTCGCGACGTGCTCGCCGGCGAAGGCGTGACGCTGACCGAGCAGGATTACTACGCGCGCTACCTCGGCTACGACGACCGCGGCGTCTTCAGGATCGTCGGCGAGGAACGCGGCGCCGGCTGGACCGCCGCGCGCGTCAGCGAGCTGGCCGCGCGCAAGGCGGCGCGGCTCGAAGCCCTTGAGGCGATGGACCAGGACGCGTCGGTGCTGTTTCCGGGCGCGGCAGACGCCATCAAGCGGGCGGCCGCGGCGGCGCCGCTGGCGATCGCCTCAGGCGCGATCGGCGCCGAGATTCGCCGCGTGCTCGACCGCGAGCGCCTCGCGGAATACTTCACCGTCATCGTGGCCGCCGAGGACACACCGTCCAGTAAGCCGGCGCCCGATCCATATCTGCACGCGGTGGCGCTCCTCGCCCACATCGCCGACCGTGGCGAGGCGGTGACGGCCGCCGAGTGCGTGGCGATCGAGGATTCGCGCTGGGGGCTGGAATCGGCGCGGGCCGCGGGGCTGAAAACGGTGGGAGTCGCGCAGACGTATCCGGCGTCGGAACTGGATTCCGCGGATCTGGTTATTGCAAACCTTGACGAACTGAATATTGAACATCTGGTCAAACTCTGCTCCAAATAGAACAATCCGGGTCGATCTATCCAAACCCTTGGATTCAGGCCTATTTTTTGAGATTCTTGAGACGCCTTTCGTCTTTACTCCCCGACTGAGCGCCAGTGATACTGGCGTATCCCGGACAGTGAACCATCCGACACACCGTGCGCATCCGGGACGTGTTTTTTTGGAATCTTTTTGAGGAGGCAGGATGAAATCGAAAGCCATCGTCCTTGCGCTCGTGGCGCTGTTTGCCACCAGTGCCCTGGCGAGCGCGCAGTCGCAGGTTGGTGAAATCTTCGGCAAGGTGACGGACCAGTCGGGAGGCGTGCTGCCCGGCGTCACCGTGACGTTGAGCGCGCCCAACCTGCTGCAGCCGCTGACCGCGGTGACCAGCGGAACGGGAACCTACCAGTTTCCGCGGCTGGAAATCGGCACCTACACGGTCAAGTTCGAATT
Organism: Acidobacteriota bacterium; assembly: GCA_016195265.1. Classification (GTDB taxonomy): domain Bacteria; phylum Acidobacteriota; class Vicinamibacteria; order Vicinamibacterales; family CAVVIG01; genus SRVP-36. Next base: position 64,867 of record JACPZW010000014.1, read on the forward strand.
GACCGGCTTCAAGACCCAGATCAGCCAGGACGTTTTCGTCACGGTGGGTTTCAGCGCGCAGATCAACGCGCAACTGGGCGTCTCGACGGTACAGGAGACGATCACGGTCACCGGCGCGAGCCCCATCGTTGATACGAAGGACACCGGGACGAAACAGACGTTCACCAACGAGCTGCTGCAGAGCATTCCGTCGGCCCGCGATCCCTGGGTCATCCTGCAGCAGACGGCCGGCGTCGCTATGGACCGCGAGAACATCGGCGGCAACATGTCGGGCCAGCAGTCGAACTACATCTCGCGCGGGGGCAACCCGTTCAACAACAAGTGGTCGCTCGACGGCGTCGACATCACGGACATGTCGGCGACCGGCGCATCGCCCAGCTACTATGACTTCGACGCGTTCGAGGAAATGACGATCAATACCGGCGGCGTCGACGTGACGCAGCAGACCGGTGGCGTCGGCATCAACCTCGTCACCAAGGCCGGGAGCGACAAGTTCCGCGGCAGCGGCCGCTCCTACGCGACCGACCAGAAGTTCGAGTCGCAGAACCTGACCGACGCGCAGCGCACGCAGGGCGCGAGCTCGGGCAACCCGATTCAGAACATCAAGGACTACGGCTTCGAGGCCGGCGGTCCGCTGAAAAAGGGGAAGGCGTGGGTGTGGGGCAGCTTCGGCAAACAGAACATCGGCGTCGGCGTGCTGAACTTCTATCAGCCGGACGCGAACTGCCAGACGATCAAGGCGGACGAGGCGAGGAACCCGCTCGCCCACCCGGTCACCGAGGTCAACGACTGTTTGAACACCGACCTCACGGTGCTGACGACGACGAACCTGAAGGCCGAAGTCCAGCTGTTCAAGGGGAACAAGCTGAGCCTGTTTAACAACTTCGCCAAGAAGGAGCGCAACGCGCGCGGCGCCGACGACCTCCACCCGATCGAGACGACGACGCCGCAGGGCGCCGTGCCCGATACCTACGGCCTCGGAAAGAATCTGTGGACGATCGGCCCGAACCCGACCTACAAGGCGGGCGACCAGTGGGTGCTCAGCGACCGCACGCTGCTCGACGTCCAGTGGGCGCACATCGGCAACAACTTCATTCTGGATTTCCACGATCCATCGCTCGCCGCCGTGCAGCCAACGCTGATCATCGCGACCGGCCTGAACGGCCGCTCGGGATCGCAGAACATCTTCATCCGTCCGGTCCAGAGCGTCGACGTCAACGTGAACCACTTCATGCCCGGTGCGATGGGCGGTGACCACGCGCTCAAAATCGGCGGCCACTGGCGCGACGCCTTCAGCTTCTCGCAGGCTCACACCGGGGGCAACGCGATTGCGCGGTTCCAGGGCAACGACACCACGACCAACTGCGCGGCGCTGGCGCTCGCAAACCCGGCCGCACCGACGCGGTGGTGCCAGGCGCAGCTCACGCGAGACAGCCAGACGCAGTACGACCTCCTGAACTGGTCGGCGTACGTGCAGGACACCATCACACACAACCGGCTGACAATGCAGCTCGGCGTGCGATACGACTACTACCATGACCAAGCGCTGTCCTCGTCGGTCCCGGGCAACCCGCTGTTCGCCGACTGGCTGCCGGGGATCAGCTTCGCGGGCGCCGATCCGAAAGTGACGTTCAACAACTTTTCGCCGCGCGTCGGCTTCACTTACGACCTGCAGGGGAACGGTAAGACGATCGCGCGGGCGAACTTCGCCCGGTACTACGGGCAGGTCGGCACCGGCGGCGTCTCGTCCCAAATCAACCCGGTGACGGCGGCGAACGTGCGCTTCCCGTGGACTGACGCCAACGGCGACAAGGTCATCCAGCCGAACGAGGTGCTGACGGGCCGCGCCAACATCCTGAGCTTCGGCGGCAACTATGATCCGGCCAATCCGTCCTTCCTCGGAACGCAGAACACGGTTGATCCGAACCTGAAGAACGACACGACCGACGAGTTCATCGTCGGCTTCGATCGCGAGATCGGCGCGGGTTTCGCGGCCGGCGTCAACTACATCTGGCGGCGGTACGCGGGCTTCCAGTTCTCGGACACGGTCGGCCTCGAGCCGGCCGACTACGCGGCGGTCTCGTTCACTCCGCCGGCGGCGGCGTGCCCGTCCGGCGCCACGTGCCCGGCGATCACGTACTACCAGCCGAACTTCCTGATTCCCGGCGTCAGCACCCTGACGAACTTCTCCGCGGATCAGTTCAACCGCGTCTACAACGGCGTCGAAGCCACGGCGCGCAAGCGGATGTCACATCACTGGCTGATGAACACGAGCTTCGCGTACAACAGCACGATCGTGAACAACGGCTTCGCCGGCGCGTTCGCCAACGGCCTTGTCGTCGGCGGCTTCGCGGAGGACCCGACCAACCGCGCGCAGCGCAACGGCGGCCAGTACGACTACCAGACTTCTGGCAGCGGTATTGGCAACGTCTACGTGAACGCGAAGTGGCTCTTCAAGCTGAGCGGTCTCTATCAGCTCCCCGGCGACGTGAACGTCTCGGCGTTCTACAACGCGCGTCAGGGCTATCCGTTCGAGCGGTTCATTCAGACGCCCTCGCGCCCGAACGGCGGCGGCGGCATCGCGTCGGTCCTGATCGACACGCCGGGTGACAGCCGGCTCCCGAACTACCAGAACCTCGACTTCCACGTCGAGCGCCCGGTGAAGCTCGGCTCGATCCGGTTCATTCCGTCGATGGACGTCTTCAATGTGTTCAACTCGAACACGGAGCAGGCGATTCGCGGCACGCAGAACGCGTCGAACGCGAACAACATCCAGGCGATCCTGGCGCCGCGCGTCGCGCGGTTCGGGGTTCGCGTGAACTGGTGACGAAATAGCTGACGGGCGTCAGCTACCAGCGGTCAAGTTTCAAGGGCGGGGCTTTCGGTCCCGCCCTTTTTTTGCGTTATGCTGATGCTGGCGTCTGCGGCTGGCGCACAGGAAAGCGCCCGCGGCTAGCGCACTCACAATGTCCCGCCAGCAGCTCATCAACAGTTTCACCCACGCCGCGCTCAGTCCCGATCCCGACCTTGCGATCGCCGCGCTGATGATCGCGCGCGTCGAATACCCGAAGCTCGACGCGGGACCCTACCTCGATCGCCTCGACGCCCTCGGCCGCGAAGCCGAACGGCGCGTGGCGACGGCGGGTCCCGATATCGACGCGCGCGTGCGGGCGCTCAACGCGTACCTGTTCGGCGAACTGCGCTTCGCCGGCAACCAGGTGCAGTACGAGGATCCGCGCAACAGCTTTCTCAACGAAGTCCTCGATCGGCGCACGGGCATTCCGATCACGCTCGCGCTGCTGTACATGGAGGTGGCCCGCCGCGCGGGCGTGCGCGTCGAGGGCATCAATTTCCCCGGCCACTTCCTCCTGCGCTGTCCGGCCCGGCCGGGACTGCCGTACTCCGACGATTTGATCATCGACGCGTTCCGCGGCGGCGCGCTGCTCTCCCGCGACGACTGCCGCGAGATCCTCCGCGGCGTCGGAGACGACGCCCTCGATCCGGACGCGGACGAGGCCCTGCTCGACGCGCGGCTCGCCGCGCACGCGAGCAAACCGCAGATTCTGGCGCGCATGCTGGTGAATCTGAAAGGCGTGTACGTGCGCATGCACTCGTATCCGCAGGCGCGCGACATCACGGAACTCCTGCTGGCGGTCAACCCGTCGGCGATCAACGAACTGCGCGACCGCGGGCTGCTCGCCTACAACCTGCGGGACTTCTCCGCCGCCCTGCGCGACCTGCAGGCCTACCTGCAGCTCTCGAACGCGGCGCCCCTCGCCGACGAGGAGCGCAAGGAGCACGCCCAGATCTGGGAGCACGTGAAGGCGCTGAGGCGGAGAGTCGCTTCGCTGAACTGACATTTCAGATTGCAGAGTTCAGATTTCAGATTAGGAGACTGTAAATCTGAAATCTTCAATCAATCTGAAATCTGAATTCTTAAATCTGCAATCTATTTCCGCTTCTGCCCCTCCGGGCAGTCTTCAAACAACGGGCACACCGCGCAGTGGGGATCGCCCTCCGTGCACGTCGCGCCGCCGTGGTGCGAGAGATAGAGAAACACGCGGCGGTACGCATCCGGCGATCCGGGCAGCTGCTTCGCGACCGACTCGCGGACCGAGCGCGCCGTCTTCGTGAAGTTCCCTTGCTGATCGCCGAAGCCCAGTCGCCTTGCGACGCGGCTGACCTTCGCGTCCACGGGCAGCACGGGATGATCGGCCGCGAACAGCAGCATGCGGTACGCGCCGCCCTCGCCCATCTGCGGCAGGCCCTTGAGGGCGCGCCGCGCGGGGACCATCGGCCCGCGGATGATGTCGGGCAGCCTCGGCGCCCGGCGGAAGATGTCCACGCCGGTCCGCAGCGCCCGCAGCCGCTGCTCGTTGTACGGCCCTGCCAGACCAACGCTCTCTTCGAGTTTTTTCTGCGGTACCCTCGCCATCGCGTCCGGCGTCAGCGCGCGATTTCGCTTCAGGGCGGCGAGCGCCGCGTCGCGCTTGAACGGCGTCGAGTGCACCGACAGCACTTCCCAGACGAACAGCGTGAACGGATCCCGCGGCGGCACAGGCAGCGGACCGTAGAACGTCGTCAGCTTCTTCAGCAGCGTTTCGAGCGTCGACACGGCGGACACTTTATCACTGCGTGCCCCGAGTGAAGCCGATGGGGCGCAGGGGTATCCGTACGCGATGTTCCGGCAGGGCACAACCGCGGCGCTCGGCGGCGATTCAACGCTGTCGGTGCTGGTGACACCGCAGATCGATTACTTCCGCTATCCCGATCTGTGGAATACCGACCTGCGCGCGGCGCGGACGTTCAAGGTGAATGGCGGCGTCACGATCCGCGGCATCTTCGATCTGTTCAACGCGTTCAACGCGAACACGGCGCTGCCGCGCGGCATCAACGTGGCGGCCACGAACTTCAGTGTCCTGGTGCAGGACCTGAGCGCGAGGATCGCGCGCGTCGGACTCGTTGTGTCAGAGACATGGCGGGCGGGGGTGTGTCAGCTTTTTGCTAGGGCCGGCAGCCTTCGACCGCTAGAATCGCCCCCTTATGTCCCTCTCCGCCGGCACGCGCCTCGGCCCTTACGAAATCCAGGGCGCCATCGGCGCCGGGGGGATGGGCGAGGTCTATAAGGCCAAAGACACACGCCTCGATCGCGTCGTCGCCGTCAAGACACTGCCGCCCCACGTCGCCGCCGCACCTGAACTGCGCGAGCGCTTCGAGCGCGAGGCGCGCGCCATCTCCCAGCTGAGCCACAGCAACATCTGCACGCTCTATGACGTGGGGGACGAAGTCGTCAGTCCCCAGTCACCAGTCACCAGCCCCCAGCCACCAGCCACCTGAGACGATCCGCTTTCTCGTGCTTGAGTACCTCGAGGGCGAGACGCTGGCGGCGCGCATCGCCAAGGGGCCGATTCCGGTCGAGCAGGCGCTGCCGTGGGCCATTTCAAATCGCGAGCGCGCTGCACGCCGCGCACCGCCAGGGCATCCTCCACCGCGATCTGAAACCCGGCAACGTGATGCTCACGCCGGCCGGGGTCAAGCTCCTCGACTTCGGCCTCGCGAAGATCGTCGCCGCCACGACGAACGCCGGTGCGCCTGCGGCATCGATGATGACGTCGCCCGCGACGATGACGACGCCGCTGACGATGCAGGGGACGATCCTCGGCACGTTCACGTACATGGCGCCGGAGATGGTGGAGGGCAAAGAGGCCGACGCGCGTGCGGACATCTGGGCGTTCGGCTGCATCCTCTACGAGATGCTCGCCGGCCGGCGCGCGTTCGTCGGCAAGAGCCAGGCGAGCCTCTTCGGAGCGATTCTGAAGGAGGACGCGCCGTCAGTCTCGGTCGTGCAGCCGCTGGTTCACCCCGCGCTCGATCGCATCGTCCGTACGTGCCTCGCGAAGGATCCCAACCAGCGCGTGCAGAGCGCGCACGATCTGCGGCTGAATCTCCAGTGGGTCGTTGAAGGCGGATCTGCGGCAGGAGCGCCGGCGCCGGTGCTCGCGCGACGGCGATCACGAGAGCGGGCCATGTGGATTGGCGTCGCGCTTGCCGTCGGCGCGATCGGCGCCGTGGCGGTCTGGTTCGCCAAGCCCGCGCCCACGCAGACTGCCGTCGTCACACGCTTCGTTCACACGCTCGCCGCGAGTCAGCAGTTCACGAGGACGGGACGGCACACCGTCGCCATGTCTCCGGACGGCACGTTCTTCGTGTTCGTCGCGAACGGCCAGTTGTTCATGCGCCGCATGAACGAGGTCGACGCGCAGCCGATCAAGGGAACGGAAGAGGATCCGGTCGATCCGGTCGTCTCGCCGGACTCGCAGTGGGTCGCGTACTTCGTTCCTGTGACCGGCGCGGCGGCGCAGGCCGGTGGCGGCGGACGAGGCGCTCAAGGCGCTCGAGGCGGCCAACAGGAGGCCGCGACGGCCTCACCGGCACCTCAACTGACGCCGGCGACACTCAAGCGGAAGGCCGGCTGGTGTATCAGCCTTCTGTCGCGGCGACGAGCGTCAAACGCACGCTCGTATGGGTGGACCGTCAGGGGCGCGAACAACCTATATCGGCGGAGCCTCGCGAGTACATCTACCGCGCGTCTCGCCGAGCGGCAGGAAGATTGCCCTCGACGTCTGGGTCAACGGCACGCGCGACATCTGGATGTGGGATCTGGAGCACGACCTCCTCAGCCGGCTCACCGCCGAGGACGACAAGAGCGACAAGCGGGCGCCCATCTGGGCGGCCGACGACCGGTCTATTCTCTACAGCTCGACGACACCGGGCAGTGCGCAGCTCATGCGCCGGGCCGCGGACGGAACCGGATCATCGGAAAAACTGGGTGAGGAGTCCGGCGCGCAGGTGATCCCCAACTCCGTTTCTCCGGATGGCCGGACACTGGTGTATTCGAGCAACTCGAATCCCAGAGGCGGGCCTTTCGATCTGATGGCGTTGACGCTCACTGGAAACGGGCAACCGAAGCCGCTGGTGGCCACACCAAAGCTGGAAACGAACGGCGACATCTCGCCAAATGGCCGCTGGATCGCGTTCGAGTCAGACGAGTCAGGCCGGCGCGAGATTTACGTGCGTCCATTTCCCGCCATTGATACGGGCCGCTGGCAGATTTCGACCAACGGCGGCACGCGACCCGTGTGGTCCCGCAACAACCGCGAGCTGTTCTTCGTGTCACCGGATCAGCAGGTGATGGCCGTCACGGTGGAGTCGGGCAAGGACTTCACGTACGGGCGGCCGGCCGCGTTGTTCAAAGGCAATGCGTACTACTTCGGTGTCGGTCCGACGACCTTGAACGGCCGAACGTACGACGTCGCCCCGGATGGCCGGTTCCTGTTGATCAAGGATCCGGCAAATGGCCCGGGGACGACAGCGCCGACGCTCGTCGTCGTCGAGCACTGGCTCGACGAGGTGAAGAAGCGGCTGGGCCAGTAAACATCGCGGAGTGAGGATTGCGGAGTGCGGAATTCAGTAGTAGGTCAGTTTGGCTGAGATCGCCGTTCGTCCTCGTGGCGATGCCCACATTCCATGTGCGGTGCTAGTGCCCAGATAGCGCTATTCCGTTAGCCAGTCTTGTTATCGCGTTAACCAGTTTCGTCACCACGTCATAAAGAACGAGCGGAATCAGAATCGTCCAAACAATTGCCATCACTTTCCAGAATGTCCATTCAATTTTCATCTGACGATTGTCCGGAGACATAGATCCGGACCGTTTCAGAGAAAATCGCCGTGATTGTCAGCGACGAGCGCGTCTACGAAGGCGAACTCGACAGCTTCCCAAGCACGAGACGCTTCAACGTTTTTGCGGCATCGGCTTGCCGCCAAACACCAGCGCTGAGATGTAGATGTTGGAATCCAGCGTGACGCGAGTCACCGACGCCGTTCAGCCCGCGACTCCGCGATGAGCCGGGGCACGTCGTCTTCGGTGAGGCCCAGGTCTGCGGCGCGCTGCCGGCCGTACTGCTCGAGGTCCGCCAGCCGCCGCAAGGCAAGGAATCGCTTCGCTGCCTCGTTGGCCAACTCGTCAGGCGTCTTGCCGTCCTTCTGCGCCTCCGCGGCCACACGGGCGAAGACCTCAGGGTCGAGGGCGACGTTCTTGAGCGGGACCATCAGGTTGCTGCCTCCACACAATTATACGACCGTGGGGCCCGCGCGGCGGTGGCGGCGGCCCGGCGCGCGGGCGGCTTTGCTTACCGCTTGACGGCGTACTTCGTAAACGCTCCGCCCGCCTGCTGGATCGAGTTTGGCCCTTCGGCAGCGAACACGTTCCCATCGCCGTCGACAGCCACGCCCTCGCCCATCGTGCCCTGATACGCGCGGTCTTCCCGATCGAACGGCGGAATGAATCCGGTGACGCGATCCTCATCCACCGGGCCGATGCGGACGCCGTCATGCCAGTTCGGGTGCGTGAACGGGCTCGACTCCGAGTCGATCACGTAGACCGTCTCGCCTTTGATGAAGATGCCGCTCGGGCGGCTGAAACTGTAGCGCGACTCGAGGTACGTGCCGTTCTGATCGAAGATCTCGATGCGGTGATTGCCGCGGTCCGCCACCCACAGGCGGCCCCTCGAGTCGAACTTCAGCGCGTGCGGTGTGCGGAACTCGCCATGGCGCACGCCGATCTTGCCCCACGACTTGATGAACTTCCCGTCGGGCGAGAACTTGCTGATGCGGGAGGTGGCGCCGCGCTTGAGACCCTCCGCAACGGCGTTGGCCGTCGTCATGCCCTGCGCGTCGTGACCGTCCGCGACGTAGATGCTGCCGTCAGGTCCGACGACGACGGCGTTCGGCTGGTTGAACTGGCCGTCGGCGCTGCCGGGTTTCCCCGCCATGCCCAGGCTCATCAGCTTCTCGCCCTTCGGACTGAACTTGTGGACCTGATGGCCCTTGGTGCCGTCCTTGTTGCCCGCGAAATCGGCGACCCACACGTTGCCCTGCTTGTCCACCGCGATGCCGTGCGGTGTGACCATGACGCCCTTGCCGATGTTCGCCAGCACCGCGCCGGTCTTCCGATCGAACTTGAAGACAGGATCGAGCGGCGTGTTGTCGCAGTCGACGGGGCCGCCGCCGGCCGTGCCCGCGCCGCAGCGCTCGTAGGCCCAGATGTTGCCGTCGATGGGATCGATGTCGATGCCGGCCGTCGTGCCCCACTTGCGGCCCGCCGGGAGCTGACCCCAGCCGCGGGTCACGTCCGGATTCGGATTCGGCAATCCCTCGCCGGTGATCGGATTGGCGACCGGCGTGCGCCGGCCGGCCTGCGCGTGGGCGCGGGTGTCGATGTGCTGCGCCGACAGAAAGACCGCAGCGCCAACGCCGAGAACGGACAACCAAACTCGCGGCAGTGTCATGACTGGCTCCTTTGTGTGACAGGTAACCACGGAGTGACACGGAGTTGACGAGGGAGGACACGGTGTAGCGAGAGTACTAACCGTGCCCTCCGTTCTCTTCCGTGTCCTCCGTGGTTACCGTGTTTGTGCGATCTCGTCGTAGAAACTCGCCGACGTGATGATACTGCCCGCTCCTTGAATCACAACCCCGGCGGGGCCGCCGACAGCAACGGCATCGCGCGTCGCTGCAACACTTCCTGGACCGCGCGGTGCGCCTCCAGAAAGGCCGCGTCCGTGTGGGGGCTTGCCGCCGCGTCGGAATTCGCGATCGTAATCAGACCGAATGGCTGTCGCCCGACCACGCACGGGCGGGCATCGGTCGAAGTAAACACCCACTCCAGGGGATCGTACAGGCTGTTGTACGTGTACGCGTAGCCGTGCGGCCAGCGGTTGACCGCGATCGCGATGATGTCGCGCGCCGGCTCGAACCCGCCCGCGCTCAGCGTGCGTGAGAGTTGATCGCGGATCTTGCGCTCGAAGGTCTCGAACGTCGTGGCCAGCAGATCCGCCCGCCCGATCCGGTGCTGCTCCTTGCGCGGCTTGCCAGGGGCGCTCGGATACCGCGTCAGGTGCAGCACGATCGGCTCCCCGGGCGCTTGCGGGTGATGCAGATCGCCAAGGCTTACTGCCTCCGCCAGCGACACGCCGGTGTGATACATCGTCGGCGAATTGATGTTGCTCGCGCCGATCTTCTGGAACGCGGTCCAGTTGCGAACCGCCACGCTCGTGTAGACCAGCGGTCCCTTCACGCCGAAGGCCAGCGCCTCTTTCTGTTTCGCGGGCAGCTCGGGCGCCAGCGCTGGAATGAACATGTTCCAGCACGCCATCACGCAGGCGCGGCCGCGCACCTGATACGTCTTGCCGCCTCGCACGTAGCTGACAATCGTCTCCTTCGCCGCCGACGGATTGCCGTCGTGCTTCACGTTGACGACGGTGCTGTTCAGCCGGATGCGCGCCGCCTGGCCGTCTCGATCGAGCAGCCCGTACTTTACACGCGCCGCGCCTACATCCTCCATCGTCGTGCCGGGCACCGCGTCTGGAAGCAGCCATCGCACGAGCAGCCGTGCGATTGTGGCGTTGCCGTCGGGGAAGTGAATCGCGCCGCCGCCACCGGATCCGTTCTGCCGCCCGTGCTGTCCGCCGGGCAGATCGGCGAGCACACCGTTGGGCGTCGGCTCGAGGTTCATGCCCTGGAAGCCTGGCAGCCCCATTTGCCAGCCGAAAAGCGCGGGCAGCGCGTCGATACCGACACAGAAGTTTCCGGCGCCGGTGTTCTGATAGAACCAGAGCACCTGCTTGTCCGCCTTGACGATGTTCAGGACGAAATCCTGATAACTCATTCTGGCAAGACGCACTTTCTTCTCAGCCGACGAGAGCCCCGGCATGAAGTCCGGCAGGGGGCCGTTGATGCGGACCATGTCCAAGCGCGCCTGCGCCGAGAGCGGCATCTCGGCCAGAGACTCGGGCGTGTACATCGCGCCGCGTCCTCCGCCGCCGCCCCGGCCGCCGTCCGCGGTTGCGCTTTTCCTGACGACGAGCTTGTCGACACCCCAGGTTTCCCTGTCGAAGAACAGCGCCGATCCGTTGAGCCCGAACGAGCGATAGAGATCGCGATTGGCCCCGTTGGCCGCGACGAATCGATCCAGATCGATGCCGACGTCGTGCAGCAGCTCGCGCGACGGCAGGTTGTAGCGCAGCGGCGACTCGATGTTCAGCGTGCCGCCGTTCAGCGCGAGCGTGCGGCCGTTGTAGGAGAACTCGTTGCGCTTGGCATGGCCGCCGAAGTCGTCGTGGTTGTCCAGGACCAGTACTTTCGCGCTGCGCCCCACCTGCTTGATGAAGTAGTGCGCCGCGGCCAGACCGCTGAGCCCGCCTCCCACGACCACCAGATCGTAGGACTCGCCCGTGCCGATGGTGCCGCGGTCATCCCACTGCGCCGTGTCGCGCAACCGGTGAGCGACTTCGAACGATCCGTCGTGGCTACCGCGCATGCCGGTGCGTGTCGGCGGGTAGTAGTCCGCGGCCTGCTCGGGGGCGAAGTCCTGCTCGACCGCGAGCGCGCGGGCGAGTTCCGGGGCCAGCAGCGAACCGCCGACCGCCAGACCGACGCCGTTGAGAAAGTCGCGCCGCGTGATCGGCCGGTCGAGCCCGAGCTGGCGATCGGTGGTCTCCATATCTCGCTCCTACCTTGACGATCCGTTGAGCGTCGACACATAGCCGCGGCTGCGGGACTCCACGACCTCAACGACCGCGCGATGCGCCATATCGATCGCGGCGTCGGTGTGCGAGCTGCCGGCCGCATCCGCATTGGCAATCGAGATTCGCCCGAATTGCTTCCGCCCGACGACACACGCGCGATCATCGGGAGTGGAGAGCGCCCACGCAACCGGATCGAACAGCGTGTTGTAGTTGTACGTGTACCCGTGCGGCCATCGGTTCACGGTGATTGCTTCGATGTCGCGCGCCGGATCGAAGCCGCCTTCGGACAGCGTGCGACCGAGCTGACCTCTGATCTCCCGCTCGAATTGCTCGAACGTCGTCTGCAGCAGGTCCACGCGCCCGAGGCGATGCTGCTCCTTGCGCGGCTTGCCTGGCGCGCACGGCGTGCGCACCAGATGGAGGACGGTGGGTTCATCGGGCGTGCGCGAGCACTGATACTGGCCAATCGTGACCGGCTCGGGAAGCTGCACGCTCGAGTGATAGCCACCGGGCGCGGTGATGTTGGCGACGCCGAGCTTCTGAAACGCCGTCCAGTTCCGAATGAGAACACTCGTATACACGATCGGCGCCTTGACGCCGTACGCGAGCGCGTCCCGCTGCGTCTGCGGCAGTTCGGGACAGATGTACGGAATCACGGAATTCCAGCAGGCCAGCACGCAGTGCGCGCCGCGGACTCGCAGCGTCTTCCCACCTTTGACATACGTGACGACCACGTCCTTGGCCGTCGACACATTCCCTGAATGCCGGACGTTCACCGCCATGCTGTTCAGCCGGATGCGAACAGGCGCGCCGTCGCGATCCAGCCGCGCGTAGTCGGCGCGAGCCGTCACCACGTCCTCCTGCGTCGTGCCTGGCAGCACGTCGGGGACGAGCGATCGGACCAGCAGACGCGCAATCGTGGCGTTGCCGTCTGGGAAATGGATCGCGCGGCCGCCGGTGTTCGCCCGCTCCTGATTCTCTCTCCCATGCGCACCGCCGGGCTCGTTGACGAGCACCTCAGGCGGCGTCGGCTCGAGGTTCATGCCGTGGAACCCGGGATAGTTCATGTTCCAGGCGTAGTAGGCCGGCAGCGCGTCGATGTGCATCAGGAAGAGCCCGTCGCTCCGCGTCTGGTAGTACCACACCGCGTCGGGATGGACCCTCGCGACGTTGAGCAGAAAATCCTGATAGCTCATGCGAATGAGCCGCTGTTTCTTCTCGTTCGACGAGAGGCCCGGCATGTAGTCGGGCTCGGTCCGGCTCTCGATGCGCTCGATGTCTTTCCTCGCCTGTTCGTTCAGCGGCGTCCGGGCGAGAAACTCGGCCCACGTGGCCGCCGTCGTTCCACCGCGGCCGCCGCCACCGGGCGTCCCGACGACGAGCCGATCGATGCCGAATTTTTCCTTGTTGAACCACACGCCGTTCCTCAACCCCAGCCGGCTATAAGTCCCCCGGTCGTACGCGGTCTCCTGCTCGAATCGCTCGATGTCGATGCCGATCGCGCGGAGCAACCCCATCGCCTGCGGGCTGTACTGGCCAGGTCCTTCGATGTTCAGCGTCCCGCCATTCAAGACGAACGTGCGGCCGTCATGGCGGAATTCGTTGCGCTTCGCATGGCCACCGAAGTCGTCGTGGTTGTCGAGGACGAGGATCGTCGCGCGCGGTCCGACGGCGGCGCGAAAGAAATGGGCCGCGGCCAATCCGCTGATGCCGCCGCCAACGACGACCAGGTCGTAGGACTCGCCGGTGTCGGTGGCTGCATCGTTCCACGTCTTCTGGTCGCGCAACAGGTGCCCAGTCTCAAACGATCCAGGGTGGCTCCCCCGCATTCCCGTCAGCGCCGGCGGATAGTAGTCCGGCGCCTGCTCCGGGGAGAGCACCTGCTCCGGCGAGACGCCGCGAACCGCGCGCCCGGACGCCTCGAACCACGGCGGCGCGACCAGCGAACTGGTCAGCGCGATGCCGACGCCGTTCAGAAAATCGCGCCGCGAGATGTCGCGGCGCATGCCGAGATCGCGATCAGCTGTCGGCATTTGGAGTCCTCTGACTTTTCACTTTTCAGTTTTCACTTTTCACTTTCGCCGGTTACCACTGCACCTTCACCCCAATCCGCGCGACCCGCGGCGGCGTGATGGCCACCGGTCGGAGGAAGGCACTGCCGGAGCTGGTCGTCAGCGCCTGTTCGGCGTTGGTGTTGAGGATGTTGTACGCGTCGAAGAACCCGGTGATTCGTCCGCCCCTCTGGAGTGTGAACGTCTTCTCCGACCGCACGTCGAACACGTTGATGTTCGGCGTCCGTTCGGCGTCGATGGGTTCGGACAGAATCGTGGCGTTGCCGTAGTTCAGCGTGGCCACGAACGTGCGCGCAAACGGCGTCCCCGACTGGTGCCTGAGGACTGGTGTCACGCGCAATTCGCCCGGTAGCCGCACCGTCGCGTTGATCTTTCCCTGCCACGTCTTGTACTTGTTCACGCCGTCGCTGGTGTTGATCAGTGCGTTCGGCGTTAACGACGTGCCGGCGCCCAGACTGGTCTCGCGGCTCCACGTTTCGGCGAAGCTCGCGAGCAGCGACCAGCGTCCCGTTTCGCGTTTGGTCGCCGTGATCTCCCAGGTGTAGTAGTCACTGTTGACGGAGTCCGGCAGATTGGTAGTCAGATTCACGGCCGTCAGACCGTTGAACTGCGCCGCCAGATTGTACGCCGTGAACGTCGCGCCATCATCCGCAGTCCCCGCTCGACCGTCGGGGCCGGGGTCCCGCACCGAAATCGGCACGTTGTACCCGTCGAAAGGACGATCGGCGCGGATCGCCGCGCGGACCTGCCGGCGACCGTTCCACACAAATCCCGTGCGGACGCCGAAGTTGGCGGCGACTTCGCGTTCGACATACGTCGTCACTTGCTTGGTGAAGGTGTTCTGCAGGCTCGAGTCGAGCGCCGTCGACACGCTCCCGCCGGACACACCGAGCAGCGCGGACTCTTCACCCGGATCCCACACGCCATTGCGGTTGAGATCGGTCGTCCACCGGTACTGACGGTACCAGGTGGCGGCGTTCGGGTTGATGCTGCTCGCGAAATCCGCGCCCGGATACAGCCAGAACTGGCCGAAGCTGGCCTTTGCCACGGTCTTGCCGTCGCCGGTCACGTCGTAGCTGACACCAAGGCGGGGGCCCCAATTGTTGTTCCACGTGATCACGTTGCCGACTTCGGCAAATTGCAGGCCGCCCGGTCCTTCCTGGGCGGGCAGAAACGCCTGCTGCCGGTCCCAGCGCAGGCCGAGGTTGAGCGTCGCTCGCTTGTTCAATTGCCACGTATCGTTCACGTAGAGCGCATCGCTCAGCACTCCGCTCTGTGAATAGGACGGCGACTGGTACACGTACACCTGACTCGGCGCCCCGTTGACGAACAGCGAGAGGGAGTTGGTCGCGCTCGTAAACCCGTAGAACGGGTTGACCACGGTGTCGCGCATAATCTCGCCGCCGAACTTGAGGTTGTGGCTCCCGCCCCACCCCGACCGGGAGTAGCTAAGCGAACCGTTGACCTGCGGACGATGGCGATCGAAGTCGATGCCGTACACGCCGCCCGCCACGAAGTTGTTGCCGGTGTCCTCGACGCGGGGCGCCGAACTTTTGCTCGTTCTCCACCACAGCGACTTGTACGCGCCTGCGCGGACTTCGAGCAGTAGCGCGTTGCTCAGCACCGAGCTGTACTCGATCTTCCACACGGTGGTAGGGAAGTGGGAGTCCCATACGGTGTCGGCGTGCATGATGGCAGGCGTGGAGCGTCCGCCGGCGATCTGGATCGCTCCCAGATAGTCCGGCTGATTCTTATCGGCGTGCTGGAAGTACCCGATGAACTTCTGGGCCGACGTGAGGTTGTACGTGATCTTGCCCGTGCCGACCGGCACCCACGTCTCCTGGACGTCGTCGACGAGCGTCGGATAGCGCTGGCCCGTGCTCGTGCGCCGGTAGGCGCCGTACCACCACAGCTTGTCCTTCCTGATGTATCCGCCCAGATCCACGTTGAAGTCCTTGAAGGCGGTGAGGCGGTTGGTGTCGACGGCATCGAGTACGTTGCTGCCGGTGACGCCGGCGGCCAACTGCGCTGCGTCGATGTTGCGCCCTTCCATCGAGTCGGTCTCGTAGTCGGCGTACAACGTGCCGTGGTAATTGTTTCCCCCGGACTTGGCGATCAATTGGCTCAGCACGCCCGGGGCTGGCATCTCCGCCGAGTTGCCGACCGCATTGACCGCGATTTCCGCGTACGATCCGTAGTCCGTGTAGTACATGTCGCTCCCGCCGCCGCCGGCGCCCTCGTTCACCATGATCCCTTCGACCATTCCGCGATTGACGCCGCCGGCGCTGCTCAGGCCGTACGCCGTGTAGGGTTGCTGCGTCAGCGCGCCGCTCCCGCCCACGTCCAGGCGGCCCATGGACACGGCCGGCGCCTGCGCGACCACCGCCCAGAAATCGCGCGAGCCCGGAAGGGTGGCCAGCTTCTCCGCATCGAAGTGGGTGGTGACGTTCGTCGACTGGAGGTCGACGACCGGTGACGCGCCGCTCACGGTGATGTTTTCGCTCACCGACGCGGGATTCATCTCGACGTTTACCGTCGCCGTAAAGCCGAGGCTCACATGGATGCCTTCGCGCTTCGACGTGGCGAAGCCGCTCAGCTCGAACGTCAGGGTGTAGTCGCCCGGCGAGAGCGCCGGGAATCGAAAGAGCCCGCTTTGATCCGTCACTGCCGCTGGCGCTCCCATCACCGCCGGCCCGGACAGCGTGACGGCCACGCCGGGGAGGACGGCTTTCGTGCTGTCGGCAACGGTACCGTTGATCGCGCCGGTGGTGCTACTGATGGCCTGTGAGTGTGCCGGGGCCGCGTATGCGGACACGGACACAAGTACCGCGAAAAGAATGTTTCGGTTCATGTCGACCTCCACCCGTGGCAATCTGTTTCAGCCGCCCTGAATCAGCCTCGTCAGCGCCGGCACCCGGCCGACGAGCCGCGCGTAGAGCGCGAGCTGGCCGCGGTGATACTCCTCGTGCGCGATCCCGTGGTGCATCCACGTCAGGCGCAGGGCGCGCTCGCCGTTGAATTGGCGGATGGTCTGCAGCATCGCCACCTCGCCGGCGGCGCGGAATCGCTCGGCGCCGTCGGTGTGCGTGCGCTTCAGCGCCTCGACGAGCGCCTTCTTCGTGCGATGCCGCGAGACGCCGCGCGCATGTTCCTCGAGCAGTTCGGGATACGGCTTTCGCAAGAAGTCGCCGTCGGGCCGCGACAGCTCACCTGACATCAGCAGGCCGGACTCGATGATGTGCTGCACGATCTCGCGCGTCGTGCGGGTCTGGTCGTTCGGCTTGAAGTCGAGCGACGACTCGGGCAGGTTCTTCAGTTCGGCCACGACGCCGTCACGCGTGTACGTCCACGCCCCAAGCAGTTCATCGAGCAGCGACATCGATTTCACAGACATGCGACTTCCCTTTCGTCGTTCATAGCGGAGGCGCGCCGTGACTCATCGTGTTCTCGCAATCTCGTCGTAGAAAATGGCCGACGCGATGATGCCGCCGTGGAAATTCGCGACGTCGAGCTTCTCGTTCGGCGCGTGCGCGTTCTCGTCCGGCAGCCCCACCCCGAACAGCACTGACGGCAGCCCCAGTTCTTCCTGGAACGTCGACACCACCGGTATCGACCCGCCTTCGCGCGTGTAGACCGGTTTCTGGCCGAAGCCCTTTTCGATCGCGCGTCCCGCCGCCTGCACGAACGGATTGTCGTACGACGTCATCCACGGCTTGCCGCCGTGCATGCGAGTGATCTTCAGCTCGACGGTCTTCGGCGCGACGTCTTTCAGATGCGCCTCGAACAGATTCGCGATCTTGTCCGGATCCTGATTCGCCACGAGCCGCATGCTGACCTTCGCCATCGCGACGGCGGGCAGCACGGTCTTCGCGCCCTCGCCGGTGAAGCCCGACAGCAGGCCGTTGACCTCGAAGGTCGGCCGCGCCCACGTGCGCTCGAGCGTCGAGTAACCCGACTCGCCGAACACTTTCGGGATCCCGAAATCCTTCCGGTACGCGCGCTCGTTGAACGGCAGCTGCGCCCACGCGTTGCGCTCCGCATCGGTGAGCGGCACGACATCGTCGTAGAAGCCCGGGATCTTGATCCGGCCGCCGCGGTCCTTCATCGACGCGAGCATCTGCGACAGCACCATCGCCGGATTCGCGACCGCGCCGCCGAACGATCCCGAGTGCAGATCGGTGTTGCTGCCGCGCAGGTCGATCTGGAAGTACACGAGCCCGCGGAGGCCGTAGCAGATCGACGGCACGCCGCGCGCGAACATCGGCGAGTCAGAAATGACGACCACGTCCGCGCTCAGCTCGTTCTTGTGCGCCTTGACGAAGTTGTCGAGGTTGACGCTGCCGACTTCTTCTTCGCCCTCGAGGATGAACTTGATGTTCACGGGCAGCTTGCCGGTCTGCTTCATGTGCGCTTCGACGGCCTTGAAGTGCATGAAGACCTGGCCCTTGTCGTCGGCCGACCCGCGCGCGTAGATCTCGCCGTCGCGGATCGTCGCCTCGAACGGCGGCGACTGCCAGAGATTCAACGGGTCGACGGGCTGCACGTCGTAGTGGCCGTAGAACAGGATGGTCGGCGCGCCTGGCGCGCCCAGCCAGTCGCCGTACACGACCGGATTGCCCGGCGTGGCGATCAGCCGGACGTTCTGCAGACCGATGCGCCGCATCTCGTCCGCGCACCATTCCGCGCAGCGCTTCACGTCGCCCGCGTGCTCGGGCAGCGCGCTGATGCTCGGGATCGCCAGGAACGCCTTGAGTTCTTCGAGATACTTCTCACGGTTGACGTTGATGAAATCGATGACTTTGTCCATGGGTTGACGGCTCCTGTTGACGTCTTATCGTAGGCCGGGTCCTTTCGGACCCGGCTGAGAGGCGGGTCCACAGGACCGCCCTACATCTTCATTGGCTGGCCACTGGTAGCTGCCGGCTCGCGGCTGTCGACGCCGGCCGCCGCGACGGGCAACTCAACGTGGAACCGGAATCCATGGCCCGTTGAATGCTCGACCTCGAGCGACCGGACACGCGCTGGCCGACGTTGGCGAGATCCTCGCCTTCTCGCATGCGCGCGCGCCGTGTCGAGCCGGCCGCGCAGTTCCCCGACAGCGCGGCTCCAATACATCTCGCGCGCGACGAGGATGACGGCGAGGACGATCGCGACGGCGATCGCTACAGTCGCCATCGATCGCCGTCGCCTGTGAGGTTGGTCGCGAGGCCGTCCTTCTTGAGTTTCTCGAGATGCGCGCGCACGTTTTCCCGCGCCGCCGCCATCAGAGCCAGCGACACACCATGATAGATGGATTCGGTAATGGCCTGCACGCTCGCGTGGCCCGCGCGCAGCGCGTCGATCACCTGGCGCTCGCGCCTGCGCCGGTGCTCGAGGTAGCCGGTCAGCACGCGGGCCGGCTGATCGATCCGGGGACCGTGCGCCGGCAGCAGCGCGTGCGGTTCGAGCGCCAGCAGCCGTTCGAGCGACGCCATGTACTGCACGAGGTCGCCGCCGGCGCTCCAGTGGATCATCACGCTGCTTCCCGCGACGACGAGATCGCCTGTGAAAATCGTACGGCTCGGCTCGTGCCAGAACGCCAGGTGGTCCGGCGAATGGCCGGGTGTGTGCAGTACGACGAGCGGCTCGCCGCCGGCCTCGATCGTGTCGCCGTCGTCGATCGCCTGCCACGGCACGGCGTACTGCGCGTCTTCCTTCGGCCAGGGCCGTTTCGCGAACGTGGCGCCGGCGTGCTCGCTCGCGATCGCCGGAGCGCCGCTGGCATGGTCGCGATGTCCGTGCGTGACGAGTACTGACTCGAGACGCGCGTGACGAATCAGGAGCGCGGACGCCAGGTCGGCAAGGTGCGGCGGTTCGCCCACACCGGCGTCGATGAGCGTGGCCGGGCCGCGCTCGGCGACGATCAGGTACGTGTTGTTGCCCGCGCCGGTCATCGGGCTCGGATTGTGCGCGGTGAGCAGTAACGGATTGAACGTGGTCACGCTTCTTTTGCCGGGTCCGAAAGGACCCGGCCTACGGGGCGACATGCAGAGCGGGTCCGAAAAGACCCGGCCTACAGGGCGACATGCAGAGCGGGTCCGAAAGGACCCGGCCTACGGGCAATGCCTTTCGGAAATTCCGAGTCGACGAGTCATACCAGTTGAAGAGTCCACGACTGTTCGATCGATTCCGGCTTCATGAGTCGAGGCCAACGTGTGACGGGCTGCCGGACCGCGCGTGGACAGGTGCGCGGGCGTC
>JACPZW010000006.1 GCA_016195265.1 Acidobacteriota bacterium
ACGAGCGGGAAGTCCCACACCTGCCGGTCGCGGACCTTCTCGAAGTAGAACTGCGCGCCCGCCATCGTGGACGGGATCACGATCTTCACGAGCAGTTCGTTCGGCTCGAGCACGTTCATCTTCGTGATGTCGATCCCGGGGCCGATCCAGTAGTCCTCGGCCGCGACCGTCCGCTCGCCCTTCGGCCCGCGGATGACCATCTTCGCGTCGAGCGCGACGAGCGCCGGCGCGGTGTCCGACGGATTGACGGCGACGCAGCGGTCCGCGTCGAAGATCGCGTGCTCGCGGTTGACGGCGGTCGGCGTATCCGCGTAGCAGATGTTGCCGCCCGCGCGGTAGCAGTTCCAGCCGCCCCGGTAGTACCAGCAGCGCGTGTCCTGCGACACGTTGCCGCCGATCGTCCCCTGGTTCCGAATCTGCGGCGACGCGACGAGCTCCGCTGCTTCCATCAGCAGCCCGAACTTGTCTTTTACCAATGGGTGCTTGACGACCTCGGTCAGCGGCGTCATCGCGCCGATCTCGAGCCCGCCGTTGGCCTCCGTGATGCCTTTCAGCTCTGTGATCTGGCCCAGGTCGACGACGACCTTGGGCCGCTTGAGGCGATCCTTCAGCCAGTCCATGCTGTCGAGCCCGCCCGCCAGCACCAGCGCATCGGCGCCGTGTGTGTCGAGCAGCTTGATCGCATCATCGATGCTCGCCGGCTGGTAGAGCTCGAACGCCGGGATGATGTCGTGAATCACGGCCATAGAAAATGCTCCTTAAGCTGCTGGTGGCTGGTGGCTGGAGTTGCCAGCCGTGCCAGTCACCAGTCACTAGCCACCAGTCACCTGATCAAATGTTCGCTGTCAAAGGCTCCTGGACGGCTTTTCCCGCGTCCAGCGCAGCGACCAGCGTTCCCACCATCACCGGTGCGCGCTTGAACACGTCGTCTCCGAGCGCGTCGGCCAGCGCATTCAGCACCGCGCAGCAACCCGCGGCGACCGGCGGCTCGCCGATACCGCGCGCGCCGACCGGCGTCTCGGGATCCGGAATGTTCAGCGCATCCCACGCCATCTTCTGCGGCGCGTCGAGGATCGTCGGCGGCTTGTTGTGATGGAACCGCTTCGCCAGCGGCAGGCCGTACTGCTGGTCGTACACCCAGTGCTGGCCGATTGCGTGGCCGATCCCGAGCATCGACCGGCCGAGCACCTGGCCGCCCAGCGCGTGCGGATGGATCACCGTGCCGACGTCGGCGATCGCGACGTAGTCCAGGATCTGGTACTTGCCCGTCTCGACGTCGACCTCGACTTCGGCGAATCCGGCGACGAAGGAATGCGTGATGCCGTCGCGCTTGTACGTGTCGCGCGCGACGCCCATCAGTCCCTGCCCCGCGAGCGCGGATGCTGACGCCTTGGTAAACGCGTTGACGTTCTCCGGCAGCTCGTGGCCGTCGTACTTGCCGCCGAGATCGATCGCTTTCTGCGCGGCCTGCGCCAGCGTCATGCTGCCGCCCGGTCCCGAGACGCGCTCGTTCGCGACGGTGTACTGCTCCGGCCGTCCGCCGTGCGCCTTCGCGGCAATCTCCTGCAGCTTCTTGACCGCGTCACTGGCCGCCGCGTGCGCCGCGCGCGTATGTGCGTGAATCGTCTGGCTGCCGCCGGACACACAGCTCCACGGCAGGTTCTTCCCCGTGTGGCCCCAGGTGATCTCGACTTTCTCCCACGGCATGCCGACCATCTCGGCCGACACGCGGTGGCAGTCGCTCATCGATTCAGTGCCGAGGTTGCCGATGCCGGACTGGATGTACATGCGGCCGTCGGGCTTGATCACGAACAAGCCGTCGTATCCGGTCGAGCCGGCGACGAACGCGCTCGTGGACACACCGTAGCCGCGCACCTTCGAGCCCTGGCGCTTGCCGCCCTGCGCCTTGCGCTCGTTCCAGCGGAACATTTCCGCGCCGCGGTCGAGCGCCTGCTTGACGAACGCGCTCGTCGCGTAGGCGCGCTCGCCGCGCGGGTTCGCGGGACCGAATTTCGCTTTGCCTTCCGGCGCGTTGACGTAATGGATTGCGGCCTGATCGACGCCGAGCTTGCGCGACGCCTTGGCGAGAATCGGCTCCATCAGCACGATGCCCTGCATGCCGCCCGGCTGGCTCTGCGCGCGCCGCGGCGGCGTGTTGGTCAGCACGGAGACGCCGCGCCATCGCATCGCCATCGGCTGATAGAGGAGCGACACCATGCGTCCCGTCATGCCCGTGTCGCCGACGGGTTCGTACGGGCCGTTCTCGTTCACGACGAACATGTCGAGGGCGGTGATGCGGCCGTCCTTCGCGAAGCCGACCTTCAGCCGTCCGTGGACCGCGGGCCGGGCGCCGCCGATGTAGTGCTCGGTCTCGCGATCGATGCGCATCATCACGGGCGCGTTCAGCTTCTTCGAGAGCAGCGCCGGAATCATCGCCGTGATCGTCCCGGTCGCCTTGCTGCCGAAGCCGCCGCCGGTGTACTGACTGATCACGACGACGTCCTTCGGATCCAGCTGCAGCCAGCGCGACATCGATCCGACCGTCTGCACGACGCTCTGCGTCGAGCAGTGGATGTACAGCCTGCCGTTCTGCCAGTACGCCATCGCCGTGCGCGGCTCGAGCGTCTGGTGACTCGTGTTCGGCGTGACGAACGATTCGTCGAGGACGAGCGCCGCGTTCTTGAATCCCGCGTCGAGATCGCCGTACGTCCACTCGTCCGGCGTCTTCCCCGTCGGCAGCCGGCCGTGCGCGTACTCGGCGGCCTCGGCCTCGGTCCACTTCAGTTCTTCGATCGCGGGCGGCGCGACGGGCTGGCCCGGCGTCGGCGGCTTCGGCTTGCCCCAGATGTTGCCTTCGAGGCGCGCGTTGGCGCCGCCGGGCAGCAGGCTCTTGACCGGATCGACCGAGAACGGCAGGGGCTCCCACTCGATCTCGATCTTCTCGATCGCCTCGACCGCCGTCTGCTCGTCAACCGCCGCGATGGCCAGCACCGGCTCGCCCTGATACACGGGCTCGTTCGTCAGCGCCTTCTCGCCTTTCGTGTTCGCGGCGATGCGCTGGCCGAGATCGGTGACGACGTCGGCGGGCGCCGGCAGCTCGTCCGCGGTGAGGATGCCTTTCACGCCGGGCATCGCGAGCGCCTTGCTCGTGTCCATGCGCGCGACGCGCGCGTGCGGCCGCGGGCTGAGCAGCAGCTTGCAGAACAGCATGCCGTCCACGCGGAAGTCCTCGGCGTACTTCGCCTGCCCGGTGACTTTCGCGACGAGATCGGGCGTGACGTAATTCTGGCCGATGAGTTTGTTGGTCATGATGTCAGCCTCGCATCAGCTCGGCGCCGCGCGCGAGCGCGGTGAGGATCTTGTCGTAGTCCTGGCAGCGGCACAGATTGCCGGAAATGCCGTGCGCCAGTTCCTGCCGCGTCGGATTCGGATTCGTCTTGAGATACCCAACAGTCGCCATCACGAAGCCGGGCATGCAGAACGCGCACTGAAAGCCCTGCGACTCGACGACGCCCTGCTGGACCGCGTGCAGCTTGCCGGTGGCCGCGTCGGCCAGGCCTTCGATCGTGACGACCTTCTTGCCCCGCACGCGCTGCGCCAGCACCGAGCACGAGTAGTGCGGCACATCGTCGATGAGGACCGTGCACGCGCCGCACTCGGCGCGATCGCAGCCGATCTTGGTGCCGGTCAGGCCGAGTGAATAGCGCAGCGTCATCGCGAGCGTCTGCTGCGGCAGCACATCCACCCGGCGGTCCTGGCCGTTGACGTTGAGCGTCATCAGGCGCTCGACCGCGCCCGCCGCCGACGGCTGCCCATGCAGGGTGGTCGTACGGAACAGGTACGCGGAAGTCGACGCCACCGCGCCTGCGGCGACGACGCCTTTGATGAAGTTGCGACGTGAAACGTGTGCGGGGGTCTCTTCGGTCATCTGGCTCCCCTCCCTGTTACCGATCGCCGTGAGACGGTTACTAATATACGACGGCTTCCTCCACCGTGAACGTCCAATTCACGTGGCTCGAATCGACGACGACGTAAAAGACATGGGGGTCCTGCTGGACGTACCCCACGCCGCTGCCGACGCCCGTGGAGTCCACGACCTCCTGAAGCGGGCGGCCGCTTATGGCGCTATGGGCGGTGATCTTGAAGGCCCCCCGGGCGGGCGACGCCGCATCGCCAGGCTGTACAGTCGTTTCCCAGCTGATGCGCAGCGCGCCCGTGTCGCTGGTAAAGGATTCGGTCTGGCGGTTGCCGCGCCCCGACCAGGAGCCCAGCTGGTGGTAGGCGACCGTCGGCGCCGCCGCCGGCTTCTGCGGCGGAGGCGCCGGTCGGCGGCAGCCGGCCGCCGCACACGACGCGGCGAGGGCGATCACCAGTGTGGCGAGATGCGGACGCAGGGAACGGGCGTCGACCACGTCGCGAGTTTAGCTCAGCTCTCAGCCCTCAGCCCTCAGCCCTTTGCCCTTATCATCTCCCGTGCCCGCGAAGCGAATCACCTTCGACACCGTGCGCGAGCTCGGACTCGTGCTGCCTGACGTCGAGGAGGGCACGACCTACGGGACGCCGGCGCTGAAGGTCCGCGGACAGATGTTCGCCTGCATTCCCAACCACAAGTCTGCGGAGCCGGACTCGCTCGCCGTCCGCATCTCGTTCGCCGATCGCGACGAGTTACTGGCCGCGGAGCCGGCGACGTACTACCTGAAAGAGCACTACGTGAACTATCCGTGCGTGCTGGTGCGCCTCGCCCGGATCCGCCGCGACGCGCTGAAGGATCTCCTGCTGATGGGATGGCGCTTCGTCTCGGCCAGCGGCAAGCAACGAGCTGGGCGGCGGCGAGCTACTCGGCCTTCAGCACGGTGAGCGGATCGACGCGGGCGGCTTTGATCGCAGGAATCCAGCTCGCCGCCACGGCGACGAGCGCCTGAACGCCGGCCGCGACGATGTACGTCAGCGGACTGGCTGCTGACACGCCGAAGAGGACGGAGCCGGCGGCGAATCCGGCGGCGACGGCGGCAAGCGCGCCGATGAGAATCCCCGGCATGACGAGGCGAAGCGCTTCGCCGACGACGAGCCGGCGGAGTCCCGCTCCCGTCGCGCCGAGTGCGAGGCGCACGCCGAACTCTCGGGTGCGTTGCATCACGACAAAGTACGTGACGCCGAACAGCCCAACGGTCGCGAGCAGTACGGCGATCACGCCGCATACGCCAAAGAATCCGGCCATCGTGCGCGGTAGCCAGAGCGGCAACGCCATGCGCTCGCGCATGGTCTGAACCGAACGGACCGGCAACCCAGGGTCCACGGCGTGAACGACGTCACGGATCGGCAGGATGAGATCGGCGGGATTCGCGACCGTGCGAATCACTACGCTCCACGCCCCATCGCCCGGCGTCTCCCTGATCGTCTGGTAGAAGTGCGGCCGCGTCATCTCGTTGAACGAGCGCTGCGTGACGTCAGCGGCAACTCCGACGACCTGCCGCACGCGCGAATCCGGCCCTTCGCGAAATACGCGGCCGAGCGGACTCGCGCCAGGCCAGAACTGCGCCGCCGTCGTTTCGCTGACCACAACGGCGTCCGCTCCATCGTCGCGCGTGAACGTGCGTCCCCTACGGATCGGAATGCGCATCGCCGCGAAGAACCGTTCGTCGACCGCATTGCGTCTGCCGATGTCCGCCCGCTGAGCCCGCGCCGGCCTTGAGCCACGACGTCAGGTCGCTGCCCAGGACGTGCCAGGCCGGCGCCAGGGCGGGAACGACTGCGGCGAACGCCGCGAGCGCCGCCGTATAGCCGAACAGGCGCCAATCGGTTGGAAACTGGAGCCGTTCCGGAATCGGCGCCGGCAGACTGAACGCCGAGAGCAGGACGGCGCTCCAGCGCGCGAGCAGAATGGCCACGCCCGCACCGAGGGCAGCGAGTACCGTGTTCTCCGCCAGCAGTTGGCTGATTAGCCGTGCGCGGCTGGCACCGAGCGCCGATCGGATACCGAGCTCGCGTTGCCGCTCGACCGAGCGAGCGAGCAGCAGGCCGGCGACGTTGAAGCACGCGATGAGCAATACCGATCCGACGGCAACGAGCCCAATCGTCGCAATGCGTGTGAAGCTGCGGAGCGATGGGTTCCCGTCGGCGATGCGCGTGTACGAGACGCGCAGATCTTCCGCCGATTCGCCTTCAGCTGCCGCTTCGTCGCGCACGATGGGGAGCACATCGGCGCGAATGGCGTCCTCGGTCGCGCCGTGTTTCGGCCGGGTAATCAGCGTCAGCCAGCGGTTGGACGCTTCGCCATACGCCGTGGGCAAACCGAGCAAGGCGCGGGCGTTCAGCGCGACGAACACGTCGGGCTCGAACACGCCGCCCGGATCTTCGAAGTCGTCGCGCACGACGCCGACGACGCGCGCCGGCTGCCGATTGATCTTGAGCGTGAGCGAGCTTAGATCCCGCGAAGCACCGAGGCGCGACCGCCAGAACCGTTCGGTGACGAGCACGACGAGCGTGTCAGGCGAGCTCTCGTCCGCGCGCCACGTGCGGCCGAACGCCAGCGGGAGGTGAACGGTTAAGAAGTAGTCCGGCGAGACGGCCAGCGCCCAGATCTGATCGGTCTGCGCGCCGGTCTCGTACGCGAGGGCCACGCGCCCTTCGGCGGCGACGCTCTCGAGCGTCTTCGATTCACGCCGTACGCGCTCGAACATCGGCAGCGACGCGTCGGCCAGCGGCTGCGTTCGCGTGCCGATGAACAGCCAGCTGATCTCTTCGCCGCGCGCGATGCGTGAGGATCGGAACAGCAGCGCGTTCACGGCGCCGAACGCCACGGTGTTGACCCCGAGCCCGATGGCGAGCGTGAGGACAGCCAGCAGGCTGTAGCCAGGCCGGCGAGCCAGCAGCCGGAGCGCCGCGCGAAGGTCGTGTCGCAACCAGTCCATGGGAGACTTGACGAGTTTCCCCGGCGTCGGTTCACCAGCCACCAGCCACCAGCCACTTCTTGTAAACTCTCCCCGAATGTCGCTGCACCCCGGCCTTCGCGTGGGTCCGTACGACGTCGTCGCGCCGCTCGGCGCCGGCGCGATGGGCGAAGTCTTTCGCGCGCACGACACCCGGCTGAAGCGTGACGTCGCGCTGAAAGTGTTGCCGCTCACCGCGGTCAGCGATTCCGATCGCCGCAGCCGGTTCGACCGCGAGGCCCAGGTCCTCGCGTCGCTCAATCATCCCAACATCGCGCAGGTGTTCGGCGTCGAGGAGAACGACGGCACGCGCACGGTGCAGGTGACAACCGACGGGGGGCTCAATCCGATGTGGCCGCCCGGCGGCCGCGAGATCAGGCGAACCGGCGACCTACAACGCAGAAACCGCAGAACACGCGGAGCATCGGTGTTGAGCGTGATCGCACGCATGCTCACTCCGTGTCCTCCGTGGTTATATCGTCTTGCGTAATCAGGTAGCCAGGAGCGGTTGCCCGCTCCCGGCTCCTACACCACCGGACGTGCCGTTCGGCATCCGGCGGTTCACAAAGCGCCCTGAAGGCGCCGATGTTCATCGACGAGGCTCAAGAGCCCCCAGTCGCGCAACATA
>JACPZW010000073.1 GCA_016195265.1 Acidobacteriota bacterium
ACATGTAGGGCGGGTCCTTCGGACCCGCCGGTCACGCCGGGTCCGAAAGGACCCGGCCTACGCATCTCGGCGAAAGGACCCGGCCTACGCATCTCGGCGAAAGGACGCGGCGCGCGACTCAACGGCCGGCTCTCCTTCGTTGATCGACCAGGCCATGCGGGGTACGATATGAGTTCATGGTTCCGCAGCACTTACGCACGTTGTTCTGGGACGTGAACATCGACACGTTCGACCCCTTCGCCCACCCCGTGTACACGATTGGCCGCGTGCTCGAGTACGGCGACGACGAAGACGTGGCGTGGCTCCGGGCCAATTTCTCGGCATCAGAAATTACCGAGGTCGTCCGTCATGAACGCCGCCTGTCGCGGCGCTCGGCCACCTTCTGGGCGCTCCTGTACGGCATTCCGGCCGGCGACATCACCGCGCTTCACGACGCTTCGTAACCATCCTCCGTCGCTGGCTTCGCGCTTCCGTCCGAGGTCGCCGTATGCCCGAGCCCACACCCAGCTGGCACCGTGAAACCATCCCGGCCACGGTCGAAGAGGCGCTGGCGGCACTCGACGCTGCCGGCGTGCTGGCCGGCTTCTACCTCGCCGGCGGCACGGGACTCGCCCTCCATCTCGGTCACCGGCGCTCCGCGGATCTCGATCTGTTCCGGCAAACAGCGTTCTCGCCGGAGTCCCTCGTGCACAAGTTGCAGGCGCTCGAAGGCGTCAAGATTCGAGGGATCGAACCGGGAACGGTCCATTTCGACGTGCGCGAAACGAAAGTGAGCTTGCTGCACTACAGCTATCCCTTGATCTTTCCCGTCCAGCGTTTTCGCATCATCGACGTCGCCGATCCGCGCGAGATCGCGTGTATGAAAGTGAGCGCGATCGCAAGCCGTAGCACGCGTCGCGACTTCATCGATCTGTACGTGGTCGCACAGATGCACGGGCTGCCCGAAATCCTCGACTGGTTCCGCCGCAAGTTTGCGAGCACGCCGTACAGCCGCGTCCATGTGCTGAAATCGCTCGTCTACTTCGAGGATGCCGAGCGCGAGCCGATGCCCCACATGCTCGTGCCGATCGAGTGGCAAACGGTCAAGACGTTCTTCACCACCGAAATCCCGCGTCTGACGATCTCTTGAATCAGCGTGGCCGTGGCTCCTCGGCGCGCCGGGTCCAAAAGGACCCGGCCTACATCTCCCAGCGCTCGCGCCGGGTCCAAAAGGACCCGGCCTACGTATCCCGGTGACATGTAGGGCGGGTCCTTCGGACCCGCCGGCAATGCCGGGTCCGAAAGGACCCGGCCTGCGGACCTCCACAGCACCCACCCCGCGAATCTCCGTCACAAGGTCGGCACCGGCGCGCGGGCGGATGCACGATGCCGGGCGCGTTCGACCGCATCGTGAATAGCGGTCACCATCTTCGGTGCGTTGGCGGTCAACGAATATCCCGCTTCGATCGTCCGGCGCCCCGCGGCGCCGAGATCCGCGCGCAGCGGCGCGTTCGACAGCAGACGCCCGAGCTTCTCGATCCACTCCGCCGGCGTTGAGGCCAGCAGCCCGCTCGCGCCGTCCTGGATGATCTCGCGGTTCACACCGACCGGCGCCGCGACGACGGGCACGCCGCACGCCATGAACTGAATCGCCTTGAACCCGCACTTCCCCCGCGCCCACTCGTCATCCGAGAGCGGATAGACACCGACGTCGCAGGTGTTGAAGAGCGAGACCTCGGCGTCGAGCGTCCAGCGCACGTTGTCGACCTTCACACCGGGGATCGTAACGTCGGCACCTGCGCCGCAGACCCGCAGCACGAACGGATGGGCGCGCGCGACGTCCTGGAAGATCGATTGAAGGGACAAGAGGTACGGGACCGTCGTCGGAGTGCCGATCCAGCCCACGACGGGCAGTGCCGGGTCCAAGAGGACTCGGCCTACAGCTGACCGTGACGCCGGGTCCGAAAGGACCCGGCCTACATCCGACGGCGGACGGACCCGGCCTACATCCGAACGCGGCACGAACTTCGTGGTGTCGACGCACGTGGGAATCACGCGAACCGCGTCGGAATACTGGCGCGCCCAGGCGGCGAGGTACTCGTTGCCCGCAATCACGCCGTCGCTGCGGCTGACGATGGACTTCACCTTCCTCGGCCACTTGAGCACCGCGATGGCGCGATTCGCGTCGCTCGTGTTCGGCAGGTACACCGCATCGTCGAAGTCGTACAGCATCGCGACGCCGGGCGTCTGCGCCAGCAGCGTCTCGATCACGGCCGGGCCGACCGGGAATGCCTCACGGTATATATAGATGATGTCGTAACGGCGGCGAAGAGACAGCGAATGCAGCCGGTCGAGCGCCCGCCGCGCGAACAGCGACGCCTTCCTGAAGTACTGACCCTTCCGATACACCAGCTCGAAGAACTCACGCGTGAAGAACGGACTGATGGTGACGTCGATGCCGGCCGTCGCGAGCGCCGGCACGTACTGCGCAATGCGGAACCGGCAGCCCGCGCCCTCCTCCGGCACCGGAGAGAGCGCGAGCATCCGGAGCGTGTTCACGTGCGCTCCCCGTAGGCGCGCCAGCCGAACAGGCCCGTGGGCGAGATCGTCTGGTGCGTGAGGCTCGCGCGCGTGAGCCAGCCTTCCATGTCCTCGCCGTCGTAGTAGAACCGGATCGGCGCCGCGAGCCGATCGAACCAGTCCGCGTAGCAAACCTGAAACGGATACGCCGCATACAGCCGCAGCCGGCGCAGCGGGAGCTTCTGCACGGCGCTGCCGATCCCCGGAAGCGACGCGGCGATCTTGTACGGGCCGACGAACCCGCCGTAGTCGATCACCGCCGCGGTCAGCGAAATGCCCTTCTGCACGG
Organism: Acidobacteriota bacterium; assembly: GCA_016195265.1. Classification (GTDB taxonomy): domain Bacteria; phylum Acidobacteriota; class Vicinamibacteria; order Vicinamibacterales; family CAVVIG01; genus SRVP-36. Next base: position 2,849 of record JACPZW010000073.1, read on the forward strand.
GAGGCGGCAGCCGCGTCGTGACGGCGCGCACGGTCTCGAGGCAGAAATTCCAGAACGACCGGCTCTTGCTGTAGACCCAGACGAAGACCGACCCGCGCGGCTTCACGAGCGGGACGAGACAGCGGAACGCGGCCTCGGGATCGGGCGTGTGGTGCAGGACGCCGATGCTGTACGCGAAGTCGAGCACGCCCGGCTTGATCGGCAGGTGGTAGACGTCCGCCTGGACGAGGTGCACGTTCGGCAGATCCTTCGTGTTCGCGCGCGTTGATTCAATCGCATCGCTGAGATCGACGCCGATCATTTCGGCGCCGAACTTCGCCGCGTTGTAGATGTGGCGGCCGAACCCGCAGCCGAGATCGAGGCCGAGCTTTCCGGGAAAGAACTGCTCGTCGAGCGGTTCGATGTAGTTCAGGAAGTTCGCGCGGAAGTCGATCACCATCTCGGAGAACTGCGTCCACTGGTAGCCGAAGCTCTCGCGCGTGCGGCGAATCGCCTCGGCCTCGCGCGCGTGCATCACGGGCACGTCCGGCAGCGGCGGCAGCCGGTCGCGATGGCGGTACACGAAGTCCGGAAACAGCGCGAAGGCATTGTCGAGGATGCGCGGGATGCCGTTGACGATCGGAAACCGCCGGCCGCACGCGCAGGCGAGCAGCCCTTCGTTGACAGTGCTGCCGCGGTCGCCGGGCGCGTCCGGCGCGGCGCCGTCGAACGCGGTCAACGTGAACGCGCCCCGGCACCAGGGGCACATCAAGAGGTCGAGCAGTCTCAGCTTCAATCGTTGCTCCCAGGGCTCCCAGGGCTCCCAGGGCTCCCAGGGCTCCCGGAGGTCGAGGCGCGCGTCGCCGTCACGGTCAGAATCCAGGCGCGCAGCGTGTACGAAGGCGTTTCAAAGGTCAGGTCGCCGCCCGCTTTCAACGCGGCCCCGTTGTAGATCCAGGCGCCGTCGATGCGGGCCGCCGGCGCGACGATCACGGCATCCAGCGTCACGACCGGCTCCTCCACCGTCACGCGGCGTCCGCCCTCGTTCACGGTCGTGTGACTCATCGATTGTTTGCGAGCGCCGATCGAAACGATCTTCGCGCCAGCACGATCGCGATCGCCCGCCTTGATCAATGCCGCCACGTCCGGGCGGCAGACGAACCGGACGGCGACGCTGGCGTCAGCGTCGGCGGGAATCGGCGTCGCCGACGGCGGCGGCGCAGGAGGCCGCGGCGTCAGTGTGAAGGCGGCGGCCTTGCGACCGACCTCGCGCGTCTCGTTGAAGAACAACAGGTCGTAAGTTCCGGGCGCGAGATCGTCGGGCAGTTGCACCTGCGCAACCGACGGGCTCTCGACGACCCACGGCGCGAGCGTCGTGTTGACGAGCGTGTAGTTGTCGGCGGGCTTGTGCACCAGCGGATCGTGCGCCAGCGCCGGAGCCGCTCCGGCACGCTGCACGAACGCGCGCACGAACGGCAGAAAGTTCGCGCCGCGCACTCGAAGCTGCAGTCCCTTTCCTTCAGGCTGCGACGCCGGCTCGATGAGGTTCACCACAGGCGCGGGCGGCAGCCTGAACACACGATAGCCGGCGAACGCGAATCCGCCCGCGGCCACAACGATCGCCAGCGCGGCCACGTCGACCGCATTGACCAGGCCGAAGATGCGTCCGCGCTCATCGATGACGGTCATTGCGCTATGGCGTTATTGCGTCACGCCGACGATGGCGCCGTCGAGCCTGTAGGCCGGCGTCTCGAACGTGAAGCGGTCGCCGACCGCGAGCGGACGGCTGCGCCATTCGATCGACCCGGACGGCGCCCTCGCGAACCGCACGACGGCGCGGATCCGCACGAGCGGCTGCTGCAGCGCGAGGCGCCCGCCGGAGACGTCACCCTCGGGACCCGCGAGCGCCGCATCACCGACGAAGCGCTCGCTCGCGAGCAGCTTGACGATGCGCGCGGGACGGAGCGGGCGTGCCTGCAGCGAGCCCGTGTCGCGATCGTCGACCTTGACGGTGCGCTCGCTCTCGGGAAACGTGACGAAGTCGACGAGCGCTTCCACGGTCGGCCCGGCCGACTGCGCGGCCGGCGGCTCGGGCCGGGTGCCGTCGATCACGAACGTCGCCACGCCCCACGCGAACGGCAGCGCGAGCGAGCCGCCGGTCACCACGGGCTGACCCGCGTACCAGCACCGGTCGCCAATCACCTGACAGCGCACGCGCACGGCACCCTCGCGCTCGGTCTGCCCGTCGATCCGCGCCCACGTCTTCACGACGCCTGGGCCGATGGGCTCGATCTGCGGCGTGTCGCGTCCCACGCGCACCACGTCGACCGCCGTCGTGCCGTCCGCCTGCCGGATGGCCGTCCCCGTCGTCAGCTTGGCGGTCGCGCGGGCGTCGAGATGCTGAAAGCGTCCTTCCGCGAACACGACGCCGACCGGCGGCGAGGCCATCTGCACGACCGTGAGCGCCGAGTCGAGACGCGCGACCAGATCGGCCGCCTCGAGCAGCGCGACGTCGTAGACCCCCGGCGGCAGCGACGGCAGATCCAGCTCGGCTTCGTTCGGGTTCTTGATGAGGTACGCGGCGTCCGGCGGCCGATCGTGGCGATCGAGCAGGACCAGCGCCTGCCCGTGCGGAACGAGGTACGCGTGCAGGTACGGCTTCAAATGCCGGCCGCGCAGCACCACGCGTCCCGGCGCGTAGACCTGGCGCGGCTCGACGGCGTCGGGCCGGGGCGCGGGCGTTCGTAACGCGAGATACAGCAGGGCGCCGATTGGAAGCGCCAGCAGGAACACGCCGGCCCACGCGTCGATGCGATTGATATTGATCCGCGAGCGTCCACGTTCGATCTGCTGCGAGGCGCCGACGGCGGACAGCCAGACCGCGAACGGCACGATCGTGTCGCGATGGCGGATCAGCGTGCCGATGTTCCCGCTGTTGACGCCGATCAGCAGCGCGCCCGTGATGACAAAGCCGCCGAGCACACACGTCAGCAGCGGATCGCGCCGGAGGCCGGCGCGCGCGCCGATCGCGGCGAGCACGATCACCACGTACCAGAGCATCTGCTGCGGGAGCATCGCGATCTCGGCGCGTCCCCGCAGAATCCACGGCTCGGGCACGGTGAAGAAACGGACGACACTGCGGACCACGAATCCGGCCGTCGCGGCGGGCGCCAGCGTCTGCGGCCGGACGCCGACGTAGTACTCGTCGCCGAGGAGCCGGAACGAATGTCCGGGCGTCAGCACGTGCCCGATGTGATGGTTCGTCGCGACGCGCACGCCGGCGTGCAGCGCCGTGGTCACGGCCGGCACGGTGAAGGCGACGACGCCGGCCGCGACGGCGCCGCACGCGAGCAGGCCGAAAGCCCACCGCGATCGGACGCCGAGCCAGGCAATCACGCCCACTGCCAGCGCGGCGGCCGTCAGCGTCGCCGCATCGTAGCGCAGGCTGCGAATGGCCAGCAGCGCGGCCACGATCGCGACCGCGGCCCACACGCCGCGGTTCCAGGTGCGCGCGCGCAGCGCCATCACCGCCCACACGGCGATCGCCGCCAGCAGGAAATACGGCGCTTCCTTGAGCGGCGACATCGACCACACGAACAGCGTCGGCAGAACCGTCACGATCAACAGACCGATGAGCGCGGGCCGCGGACCGCAGTGCGCGCGCACGAGCCTGAACATCAGCACCGCGCCGGCGAAAAACAGCACGGTCGACGCCAGATGTGCGGCGTACGGCGACGGACCGAACACCGTATGGAACGCCGCGAGGACGTAGTTGTAGCTGCTCCAGCCGTAGGACGCGTCGAACGCTTCGAAGTAGTCGCGCGGCGCGAACGGCTGGCCGGCCAGGGCGTTGCGAATCCATATCGATCGCTGGAGCATGTACAACGCGTCGCCTCCGGAGAGCGTGGCGAACGATCGCTCGGCCGGTTTCGCGAGGAACGGCAACGCGCCCACCGCGGCCACGCGCGCGCCGATCGTCACGCACAGCCACGTCACGACCCACTGCCGCTCCTCCCCCCGAGATCGCGCGCCGCCCACACGACCAGCGCGCAGAGCGCCGCCACCATGGCGAGGCCCGCAGGAGACAGCGTCGCGAACACGCCAAGGATGGCGCCGAGAAGAGTCGCCGGGATCATGTCGGTGGCTGGTGGCTGGTGGCTGGCGGCTGGTGGCCCGCCTTAGCGCTGCGCGCTACGGCGAGGCAGGCTGGTAGCTACCGCGGAACCGTCACACTCGTAATCGTGCCGCGCACGACGTACGCGTCGGTCTGAAACACGATCGCTGCGCCGGCCTTGATCACCTGCGAGCGATACGACCAGCCGCCCGCCACTTTCGTGACGGGCACCCGCAGCGTGCACTCGAGGACGCCGACCTTCTCCGGGCCGCGCACGGTGCCGTCGATCAAACTCTCGTTCAGCTCGCTCGTCCGCTCGCTGCGGCGCCCCAGCGCGACGATCCGCGCCGGGCTGTCCCGGTCTCCGCCCGGCGACACGTCAGCGTCCTGCTCGCGGATCAGCGCGAGGACCTCGGGCCGGTCCTGAAGCCGGATCGTCACGCTGGCATTCACGGCGCGCTCGGGTTCGTCGGGCGCGATTTCGGAGACCACGAAGATCACGGGCGTCCCGCCCGCGTCGGCCTGCACGTTCTTGCCGGGCGCGAGCAGCGCACCGCCGGGCAGATAGCACTTGAATCCGTCGACGTCGCAGCGGGCGCGCAACTCCGCGCCCACCTGCCAGCGGTTCGTCATTCTCGAGACGATGCTCTTCTCGCCGGCGTCCAGCCGGACCTCGGCCGGCGCCGGCGGCTTCACGCTCAGAATCTCGCCCCACGACTCGGCGGATCCGCCGGGAAGTCTGGCGCCCGCGGCCAGCTTGGCGGCCACCTCCTTCGTGAGATTCGTGAAGGCGCCTCGCACGCGCACGACGGCTTTCGGATCGCCGGCGCGCGGCGGCGGCGGCGGCGGCGGATTCACCACGACGGCGGCTTCACGCACGGCGACGATGTTCGCTTCATTCTGCAGGATGAAGTCGTAGGTGCCGGGCAGCAGGTTGTCCGGCAGCCGGATCTCGGCGAGCTGCGGGCTTTCGACGAGGAACCGCGCCTGCGTGTAGTTCACGAGCGCGTAATTGTCGAACGACGTCATCGGATTCAGATCGTGCATCACCGCCGACGGCTTGTTCGTGCGCTGCAGGTACAGGCGGAGGTAGGGCAGCAGGTTGTCGCCCTTGACGGCGATGCGAATGTCCGGTCCGGCGGTCACCGTCGAGGGCGTCAGCGTCGCGATCGTCGGCGCCACCGGCACGCGGAGGATCCGGTAGCCGGCGACCCCGAGCGCCAGCATGATCAGCACGACGACGCCGGCGACGGCGTCGAAGAGATTGACTCCGCCGAAGAGACGGCCTTCCTGATCGATCATCGCCACGACGCCACCACCTTCTCCGGACGTGGACGAGCCGGCAGGGCGACGAACCGCCCGGCCACGGTGACGCCGCCGAAACCGGCGAGCACCAGGACGAACGGCACGATCATGTCGCGATGCCGGATGAGCGTTCCAATGTTGCCGCTGTTGGGCGCGACGACGACGACGCCGGCGGCGATCATGCCGGCGAGCACCGACGCCAGCAGCGGCTGCCGCCACATGCCGCGAATCCCGCCGGCAATGGCCAGCAGGACCGCCCCGTACCACAGCACCTGCTGCGGGATCAGCGCGAGCCATTTCATCGAGTCGGCCGCCCACGGCAGCGGCTGCGCGAAGAACATGACGACCGATCGAATCAGAAACCGCGTGCCTTCGCCGGGCGTGAGCGCAAACGGCGGGCCGTCGACCGGATCGGTGGACACACCGGCGTAGTACTTGTCATCCACCAGCCGGTAGTACGCGCCGGGCGATCGCGCATGGCCCAGATGTCTGATCGCGGCGTCCCGCACGCCCGCCGCCAAGGCTTTCTGAACGTAGACGGTCCGCGCGCCGACGGCGACCCCGCACGCCACCAGCACGAAGGTGACCGCGACGAGCGCGGTACGGCGCGTGGTCGCCCAGAGCACGGCGCCGGCACCGGCGCCCGCCGCGGCAATCGCGGCGGCGCCGCTGCGCAACGTGCCGCTCATCGCGATCGCGAAGGCGAGCGCCGCGACCGACGAGACCTTCACCGGCCAGCGGCCCTGCACGACGCCGACGCTGGCCACGACGGCCGTGGTCAGCAGGAGAAACTGCATGGCCTCCTTGAGCGGCACCACGGACCACGCGAAGACGCTCGGCATGAACAGGACGCCGGCGAGACCGGCAAACGCCGCCAGCGGACCGAACGCCCGGCGGCAGCACCGATACAGGAGCGACGCGGCGGTCAGAAACAGCGCGGCGCTGAAGACGGCGACGCCGTACGGCGAGCGCCCGAACAGGACGTGCAGAAAGGCGAGCACGTAGTTGTACGCGGACCAGCCGAACTGCGGCTCGAACGCCTCGATGTAGTCGCGTGAGCCGACCGGAATGCCGAGGAAGATGTTGCGGATCCAGATCGATCGCTGGATGGCGTACTGCGCGTCGCCGAAATAGCTGGTGTACGACTGCCGCTGCGGATCGACGAGAAACGGCAGGACGCCGATGGCCATCATCCGCAACGCGAGCGCCGCGCCGAGCGCGGCGAGCAGCCAGTGCCGCTCGCGGCCGTCGATGTCGCGCGCGGTCCAGCGGAACAGCCCGGCCATCCAGATCAGACACACCACCGTCAGCGGCGAGAGGGTGTACGCGACGCCGGCGAGAACCGCCGCAAGAATGACGAATGGCTGATGGCTGGCTGATGGCTGAGATCGCATCCGTCAGACCTCGAACTTCAGCGCGGTGTCGGCCAGATGCGCTTCGCTCGCGCCGAACGCCCGGCGCAGCCGCCGCCACGGCAGCGCCGCGATGTACGCGAGGCTGGCCGGCGACGCCGCGATGCTGCGGAAGGCGTACGCAATCGCCTGGCCGGTATTGCCGGCCTCGAGGTGCGATCCGGACAACATGAGATAAAGGTTGGCGTACGCCCGGCGCCGCAGCGGCTGCACTTCGCCGGCAGCCGGATCCGCGAACATCTGCGCGAACCCGTGGAGCATGTCGTGCTCGAAGACCTTCACGTTGCGGTGCATGCTGGCCGGCCGCATCCGGTACTGCATCAGCGGCTCGCGGACGACGTCGACTTCCCAGTAGCACGCGATGCGCCGCCACATGTCCCAGTCCGCCGCCGTCGACATCTCGGGATCGAACCGGCCGGCCTTGTCGAAGCATTCACGACGGACGACCGCGGTGCTGCCGCCGGCCAGGACGACGGTCCCGCGGAGCATCGCGATCTCGCGCAGCACGCGGCCGCGGCGGCCGGTGAAGTTCGTGCCGAGCGGCCGCAGGCGCTCGTCCACGTACTCGACGGCGCAGTATACGAGGCCGACGGCGGGATTCGCGAACAGCGGCACCTGCTTCGCCAGCTTGTCGGGATGCCACAGATCGTCGGCGTCGAGGAACGCGACGAGCTCGCCGCGGCTGCGCGCGATGCCGGCGTTGCGCGCGGCCGAGACGCCCTGGTTGGCCTGAGTGACAACCTGTAAACGAGCGGGGCCGGCGCGGTCGACGTAGCGCTTCAGGATCTCCAGCGACTCATCGGTCGAACCATCGTCGACGACGATAATCTCGCGGTTCGTGTACGACTGGCCGAGGACGCTGTCCAGCGCGGCGGCGAGAAATCGCTCGCAGTTGTGGTTCGGCACGACGACGGACACCAGCGGCGTCACGCGCGGACTCCGCGGCAGATTGCGACGAGGACGGGCGCGGCGTCCACGCCCGCGGCCGAGAATTCGTAGTCGTGCTCGGACGGAATCAGCGGATGGCCCCACAGCGCGCGGCTCAACACGTCGCGAACGGCAGCGGGCGTCCGGTTCAGTACGCGCCAGGTCATCAGCTTCGCCTGCGGGCCCAGCGTGCGCGGCATGCGCTGCTGGTCGTCCCAGAACGGCGACACCGCAAAACGCGAGCTGAGCGCCTGGCCGAGTAGTTCGACCTGCGCGAACCGGCGGCCCAGCTCGACCCTGAATTCCGCGGGGTCGTACTCGTGCACGTGAAACGGGTTGCGCGGTGTGCCGTCAACAGGCCGCGTGTAGTTCGCGTTCGGCGTCGACATGACGCAGACGCCTTCGGGCGCGAGCACGCGCCGCACTTCGCGGACGAAGCCGGCGCGATCGCGCAGATGCTCGATGGTCTCGAAGGAGGTCACGACGTCCCAGGCGGCGTCGGGAAACGGCAGCCGGCACGCGTCCGACCGGACGACGGCGGCGCTGCGATCGGACATCGTTGTCGCGGCCGAGCGCGCGGTCTTGAGCGCGTCGAAATCGGCGTCGGCGCCGACGACGGCGCGCGCGGATCCCGCGAGGAGCGCGAGACCGTAGCCTGTGCCGCAGGCGACGTCCAGAATGCGGCGCTGCTCGACGAACGGCCGCGCGAACAAGTAGCGCGAGGCATGAACGCCCCACCACGGCGACTCGCGCCGCGTCGCGGGATCGATCGCCGGTTCGTGGCGTTCGACGGTCATGCAGCGGACAGCGGCGAGGAGAGCGCAGACAAGGATGAAAAGGCCACAGAGACACCGGGACACAGAGGCGCGCTGCAGATTCGGCGGGTCGGCCTGCCTCGCAGGCCGACCCGCAGCGCCGGATCGGACCGAGACGCGAACCTCGGATCAACCAACATTGGTTCGTGTCTCGGTCCGACTCCGGCGACGCCGCCGCTTCGCGGCGCCCGCCGAATCTCGTTCACCGCGCTGATCGTGCGCGTTCTCACGCCGTCTCTTCTCGGTGTCTCCGTGTCTCCGTGGCCAATTTCCCTCCGTGGCCTCCGTGTCCTCCGTGGTTTCATCTTGCACTCGCGAGGGCCGCCTGCGGCGAAGCGGCGGCGGCCTGCTCGGTTTTCAGGAACACGTAGTCCTCCATGACCAGCACGTCCATGTGCGTCTTCATGAAGCAGCGGTACGCGTCCTCCGGCGTGCAGACGATCGGCTCGTCCTTCACGTTGAACGACGTGTTCACGATGACGGGACAGCCCGTGTTCCGGAAAAACGCCTCGATGATGTCGTAATACAGCGGGTTCGTTTCGCGGCGGACGGTCTGGATGCGCGCCGAATAGTCGACGTGCGTCACCGCCGGAATCTGCGAGCGCACGACGTTCAGCTTCTCGATGCCCCACCGCTGCTCGTCGGCCGCGGTCGGTGTCACACGACGCTCGGGCTTCACGCCGGCGACGAGGAGCATGTACGGGCTCTCCTCGTCCAGCTCGAACCATTCATTCACGTGCTCGCGCAGGACCGCCGGCGCGAACGGCCGGAACGACTCGCGGAACTTGATCTTCAGATTGAGCACCGACTGCATCTTGGGTGAGCGCGCGTCGCCGATGATCGACCGGCCGCCGAGCGCGCGCGGACCGAACTCCATCCGGCCCTGGAACAGTCCGATCACTTTCTCGTCGGCGAGACATGCGGCGACGCGCGTCGCCAGCTCCGCCCGGGGCACGCGCTCGCCCATCACGCCGCGGCTCCTCATCCACGCGGCGATCTCCTCGTTCGAGAACTTCGGGCCGAGCAGACCGGCCTGCATGGCGTCGTCGTAGACCGGGACATTCTTTCCAGGTACGCGCGCCGGCACAGAAGTCTTCCCCACTGCTGCGCCAGCCGGCACCCACGTGCCCCTGCGTTCGGCGCTCTCGCGCGGCTGACCAAGGTACCGATGCCAGATCGCGTACGCGACGCCCAGTGCGCCGCCCGCGTCGCCCGACGCCGGCTGAATCCAGAGATGACGGAACGGCCCTTCACGCAGGATGCGCCCGTTGCCGACGCAGTTGAGCGCGACGCCGCCCGCCAAGCAGAGCCGATCGAGGCCGGTCTCGCGGTGCGCCGTCCGCGCCATGCGCAGCATGATCTCCTCGGTCACGTCCTGCACGGAGCGCGCGAGATCCATTTCGCGCTGCGTGACGGGCGCGTCGGGATCGCGGCGCGGCCCGCCGAACAGCCGCTCGAAACCGTCGCCGGTCATCGTCAGGCCGCGATGGAACGTGAAGCTCTCGAGATTCAGCCGGATGCTGCCGTCGTCGGCGATGTCGATCAGGTGATCGCGGATCGCCGTGACGTACTTCGGCTCGCCGTACGGCGCGAGCCCCATGATCTTGTATTCGCCTTCGTTGACCTTGAAGCCGGTGAAGTAGGTGAAGGCGGAGTACAGCAGCCCGACCGAGTGCGGGAACTGCGTCTCCTTGATCATCGTCAGGTCGTGGCCGCGACCGGCGCCGATCGACGAGGTCGTCCACTCGCCGACGCCGTCGATCGTGAGGATTGCCGCTTCTTCAAAGGGCGATGGATAAAACGCCGAGGCCGCGTGCGATTCATGATGGTCGCCGAACAGGATCGTCTGCTTGGTGCCGAGCGCCTTCTGGATTTCGGTGGCCTGCCACAGCTTTTCGCCGAGCCAGAGCGGCATCGCCATCATGAACGGACGGAACCCGCGCGGCGACACGGCGATGGACGTCTCGAGCAATCGATCGAATTTGACGAGCGGCTTCTCGTAGAACGCGACGTGTGCGACCTGGTCAATCGTGATCCCGGCTTCGCGCAGACAGTACGCGACCGCGTTCGACGGGAACGCGGCGTCGTGCTTCTTGCGCGTGAACCGTTCCTCCTGCGCCGCGCCGACGATCCGGCCGTCGCGCAGCAGGCACGCGGCCGAGTCGTGATAGTAGGCGGAGAGGCCGAGGATGTAGGTGGGGCTCATGAGAGGGCTAAGGGCTGGAAAAACGTTCGTCCAGCCACCAGTCACAGCCACCAGCCACCAGCCACCTGATCAAAAGAGTGAATAGATAAACGGCGCCACGGCGCTGCTCTGCGCGAAGACGAGCAGCAGGCCGAGCAGGATCAGCACGACCGCGATCGGCGCGAGCCAGTACTTCTTTTCCTGCTTGAGAAAATCCCAGAACTCTCCAAGAACGGATCGTTGAGCCATGCCAAACCTCAGTACAGATGATCGAAGTGTTTCGGATCCCGCAAGCGCGGCGGCGCCGGCACCCAGGACGGCGGCGCGGCGCGCCAGCGGCGGCCGAGACGGTCCCGGCCGGCGAGACGCTGAATCACGCCGTACGGCGTGATGATCAGGAAGAAGAAAATCGACAGCAGGATCCGGCTGTTCACCCAGCCGAGCGCGCGCGCAAACTTCATCCACACGCGATTCGGCGCGTCGAACAGGCGCGGCGCCGCCCACGCCACGATGAGGAAGAACGCCGCCGCCGCCGCGAACGCTTCGGCCGCGGTCATGCGTCCGCGCCACAGCCGGTGCGCGGCCAGGGCGACGCACAAACCGCCGAACGCGATGCCGAACGATCGGCCGCCCTTCCCGGGTGTGTCGACTACTGCCATGGCTGAGGCTCGCGCAGCAGACGCCGCACCCACGGCCGCCGGTTCGCCCACGCGGCAACGACGCCGTGCGACCAGAACGCCGGCACGCCGGCGATCACCAGAAACGAGATCCACGTCGCCCACGTCGGCCAGCCCACCGGCTCGCCGAACGCGACGACGAGCGCGACGTGAGTCACGGTCGCGACCACCACGGCCCAGGCGATCAACCGGACCTGCTCCGCGGCCGGCTGGGATCGAAATTCTCTCGCCGTCGGCTCGAGCCAGCCGCGCAGCGCCGACGACCGCCACGCCCGCGGCGGGACGTCGATCGCAGCGTCGATCAGGCGGACCAGCCGGCTGCCGGCGAGCACGTCGCGGACGCGGGCTTCTTCGTCTGGATCGATGGGCGTCGATCGCGCGCGGCCCGCGGCCGCATCCACGCGCTGTACCTGCGTGGCGACCTGCCGCGCGGCGCGGCCGAAGGTCTGCCACACGCCGGCAATCGCCCGGTACACGATGCTGGTTTTCAATACGTTCGGCATCTCACTTCCCTCCGCCGGCCGCGGCGGCAGACGCCGCCGCCGGCAGTTCCGACACGCGCTCGATCACGCCGTAGATGCGGTAGCGCTCCGTCTCGAAGAGGAGTGTCTCGCCCGCGCGCAGCCACTCCCCTTTGTATTCCCAGCCGCCGAGCCCTCGCGTTTTCGCCGGGATGCGCACGGTGGCGTCGAAGGCGGCGCCCGGCATGTGCGCGTGCAGGGTGATAAAGGTGACTGCGTCCTTGACCGGCCGCACGGGACCCATGGTCGCCAGTTCGCCCGGCGTCAGGACGCTGGCGCCGGCCTGCTCCCAGCGATCGCGATCGCCTTCCTTCACGAACGGCGCCGTCTCGGGCGGCACGACGAATCGCACGACCGCTTCGACGGTCACGCGCGGCAGCGGCGCGAGCGTGAACGCCGCCTGGAACGACGCCACCTCCTGCGCTTCGTCGTACAGATGGATGTCGTACGTGCCGGCGTCGGCGGCAGTCGGGAGCGCCAACTCGACTTCGTCCGGCGTGACGATCAGGAACGTCCCCTGCATCGCGTCCATCGGCAGGCGGCCGTTCAGGGAGTACGGCTCGCCGGTCTTCGCGATGAACGCGCCGAGGTACGGACGGAAGTGCTTGCCCGTGAGGCGCACGCGCCGCGGCGTCTCCGGCGTGAGCGTGCGCGGCGTGACGCTGAGAATTTCCGGGGGCGGAATGCGGAAGACCCGGTACGCGACGTAGCTCATCGGCACGAGGACGATCACGAATGCCGCCACGGCGGCATCGACGAGATTGAGACGTCCGAGCAGTTTTCCGCGGGAGTCAATCAATGGCATAAGTTGGCCACGAAGCCACGAAGTCACGAAGAAGAAGGGGAATAAGCCACAGAGATCACTGAGACACAGAGGCGCGCGACCAGATTCGGCGGTCGCCGCGAAGCGGCGACACCGCCGGAATCGGGCCGAGACGCGAGCCGTGGACCGGCAAACGCTGGCTCGCGTCTCGGCCCGATCCGGCGGTGGTCGTCGGCCTGCACGGCAGGCCGACCCGCCGAATCTCGGTGAGCGCGCGGCGATCGACTGGATTCACGCTCTTCCTCCGTGCCTCTGTGCCTCTGTGGCCCATTTCCCTCTGCGCCCTCCGTGGCCTCCGTGGCCTCCGTGGCCTCCGTGGCCTCAGTTGGTTTCAATCCGGACGAGGCACGAGCGTGTTCAGCACGGACGTGAAGCCTGCGGCGCTCAGCAGGGCCAGGGCGGGGACGACCATGTCGCGATGACGGACGAGGGTGCCGATGTTGCCGCTGTTGGGCGCGATGACGGCGACGCCCGCGGCCACCGACGCGAGCAGGATCCACGTCACGAGCGGGTCGCGCCTGAATCCGGCCACGACGCCGGGGATTCCGAGCAGCACCAGCATGTACCACGCCATCTGCTGCGGCAGGTACGCGAGCCCCGACCGCGACTCGATCTGCCACGGCGCCGGCACAGTGAAAAACGCCACCGCCGCGCGGCCGAGAAAGCGGACGGCTTCGGCGGGCTCGAGCGTGCGGGCGATGCGCGACCCATAGGAATAGAAGCGCTGGTCGAGCACTTTGTACCCGTACCCGTTGCTCGCCACGTGCCCGATCTGGCGATCGGCCGCGGCCCGCACGACGCTCATGGCCTGCTCCTGGACGAACGGCCGCGAGACCACCGCGGCGCCGGCCGCAACGCAAAGCACGCCGCTCGTCACCGCGACCCACGACCGCCGCGTCAGCATCCACGCCAGGACGCCCGCGACCGCGCCGGACACGGCGACGTACACCGCCGCGGACCGCAGCGTCATGAGCGCGTAGCCCGTGGCCGCCGCGAGCATCGCTGCGGCGATGCGCGCCCGCCACGTCCGCGACCGCACGGCGCGGAGCGTGAACGCGACGAGAAACGCCGCCAGCGCGAACTGCATCGACTCCTTGAGCATCGACACCGACCACGCGAACGTGGACGGCCAGAACAGCAGCCACGCGAGGCCGACGAGCGCCGCAGGCGGACCGAAGCTCTGCCGCGCGATCCGGAAGAGCGCGATCGCCCCCGCGAGAAACGCGGCGATGCTGACGAAATTCAGCGCGTAGGGCGACGGCCCCGTGATCATCTGAATGGCGCCGAGGATGTAGGAGTACGACGTCGCGCCGTACGGGTTGTACAGGATGTACTCGTACATCGGGCCGATTGGGACATCCAGCCAGATGTTGCGAATCCATCCCGCGCGCGCGATGGCGAACTGCGCGTCGGGAAAGTAAGTATTGAAATGCTGCGCCGGCGTCGTCGTCAGCAGCAGCGCGCCGACCGCCGCCACACGGAGCCCGGTCGCGGCGCCCAGCAGCCCGAAAACCCAGCGCCGCTCCCACGCATCGAGCCCTCGAGCGGCCCACCACCAGAGCAGCATCGCCACCAGCGCGAAGAGCACCGCGAGAGGCGAGACCGTGAACGCCACTCCCGCGAGCGCGCCGGCGGCACACCACATCAGCATGTCAGTCGCGGCTCCCGGCCCGATCCTCGGGAGCGCGGCGCACCACGCTGACGCGCGTGATGAAACCATTCGCAACCCAGTCCGATGTCGCGAATGCGAACATCTCACCGGCGCGGACCGGGCGCGTGCCGTCGAGCCAGACGCCGAGATTCTTCACGACGCCGACGCGCACGACCGCCTCGATCCGGATTTGCGGAGGCGAGACCGAGGCCCCCAAGATCCCCTCCGGCGAGACCCCGAAGCCAATCGGGCGGTGAGGCGCGGGCAGCCGCCGCAGTGAGATCACGGTCGCGGGTTCCGAGGCTCGTCTGGCGCTCGGGCCCAGGTCCACGTCGCCGACGTGTATTAGAGATGCCACGGTCTCATCGACGTCGAACCGGATCGCGATCTCAAGGACGGCCTTCTCGACCGGCGCCTCTGGCGCATAGGCTTCCGGCGTCACGACCGTGAAGGCCGACAGGCGCCTGGCGACTTCGCGGCCCTCGTCGTAGAGATAGAGATCGTACACGCCCGGTGCCATCTTGGGCAGTCGCAACTCGGCGACGGTCGGACGCTCGAGGAGAAACGCCGCCTCGTTGGGGTTTGTCGGCGGATCCACGAACGGGGGCGCCTGGCCAGCCGCCGCGACGTACGCGTGGAGATAGGGACGCAGGTTGCGGCCTTCGAGACGAAGCACCTGATCGCCGCCGACGCGGACGGTTCCTGGATCGATCTTCACAATCTCTGGCGACGGCACGCGAAACACTCGGTAGGTGGCGAGGCCGACGGGCAATAAGAAAAGGATGACAAGCAGCGCCGAGGCGTCCACCAGGTTCACGCGCCCGAACAACCGGCCCTTGTCGTCGAGAATCGGCATCAGCGTCGGGCCGTCCCGCGGGACACATCCGCAACGCGGGCGGTCCGCGTCACCATGCCCCGAAGCACGTAGGTCGGCGTCACAAACGTGAACAGCTCCCCCACCCGAATCGGGACGTTGTTATAACCCCACACGCCCTGGCGCTTCACGACGCCGAGGCGCACGACGGCGTCGTACCGGTGCAAGGCCGGCATCAGCGGCAGCGTCGTGCCGGTCGGAAGGATCGGTCGCAGTGTCTCCCCGGCCTCCGGCGCGGGCCGCCAGGACACCAGCGACGCCGCGAGCTGCATGGGCGTGTCGTTCGCCGGCTGATTGATGTCGGTGTCGCCCACGTGCACGGACGGCACGACATCGGCATCGACGGAGAACCGGACGTGGATGTCGAACGTCGCCACCTCATCGATCGGCGTGACCGGCGTCGGCACGGCGGGAGGCGTCAGCGCGAACGCGGACTCGCGATGAGCCACTTCGCGGCCCTCGTCGAACAAATACAGATCGTACAGGCCGGCGCGCAAGCCGCGGGGCAGCTTCAATTCGATCGCGGTTGGTGTCGCGATCAAATAGTTCGCCCGCTGATCGTCGTGCAGATCCTCGGGCCACAGATGCGCTCCCGCCGGTGACACATACGCGCGCAGGAACGGCCTGAAGTGTTCGCCCGTCACGCGAACCTCGAGCGGACCGTCGGCGGCCAGCCTCGCGGGCGTGATCGTTGTCATGATCGGCGCCGGCACGCGCAACACCCGGTAGGCGACGAAGGCCATGGGGACGACGAGCAGCACGAACGCCACGGCCGCGGCGTCCATGACATTGAAGCGCCCCTTCACACGGCCGCGCACGTCACCACCGCCCATTCAGGCCCACACTCTTGCGGCGGGATACAGCCCGGCGGCGGCCAGCCACACGATGGCCGGCACGATCATGTCGCGATGGCGCACGAGTGTCCCGGTATTCCCGCTGTTCGGCGCGATGATCAACATGCCGGCGAAGACGAAGCCGACCAACATCGCGGTCACGAGCGCGTCGCGGCGCGCGGCCGCGGTGAAGCCGATCAGCGTCAGAAGGAGCAGCGCGTACCATGCGCACTGCTCCGGCAACATCGCCAGCCCGGACGCCGAGTCCAGCTGCCACGGGAGCGGCACGGTGAAGAAGGCGACCATCGACCTGAGCATGAACCGGATGCTCTCGTCGGTGGTGATCGTGTCCACCGAGCGCGGCCCTTCGGCATAAAAGCGGTCGTCGAGCAGCCGGAACGATCCGCCCGGTGTCTCAACGTGACCGAGGTGGCGGCCGGCGGCCAGTTGCACTTCCTGGCCGACGCGCGCGCGGACCGCCGTGTCCCTCGTCAGCAGCAGGACGGCGGCGACGGCTCCGCACACGACGAGAGCGGCGACCCACCACCGCAACGTAATCAGCCGCAGGGCCAGGCCGAGCGCGAGCCCCGCGGCAACGACCACAAGTCCGTCCGCGCGAAGCGTCGTCAGGACGTACACGACGCCGCCGACGACGAGGGCGGCCTGGGCGCGTTCGGTCCAGCGCCGCCCGCGCAGAAGGGCGACGATCGACACGGTCAGCGCCGCCATCAGCAGGAGCTGCACCGCCTCACGCAGCGTCGACAGCGACCAGGCGAAGAGCGTGGGCCAGAACAAAAGGAGGATCAGCCCCGCGCCAGCAGGCCACGGACCATACGCGCGCCGAGCCAGCCGGAACAACAGCAGAGCCCCGCCGATAAAGCTCGCGACGCTGATGAGATTGATACCGTAGGGCGCGGCGCCGACGACGAGCTGGATCAACGCCAGAATCGTGTGGAACGAGGAGGCCCCGTAGGAGTTGTAAATCTGGCGGTACTGATCCGGAGAGATTGGCACGTGCCGCCAGTGGTTGAGAATCCACCAGGAGCGCTCGGTCGCGAAGACCGCGTCAGGAAAGTACGCCCGGAACTGCTGGCGCAACGGGTCGGTCGCCACGAGCAGGGCCGCGATCGCCGCGACGCGCGCGACGATCGCAACAACGAGCGCCGACGTCACCCATCGCCGCTCACGGACGCCGAGGCCGCGCACGCCCCAGCGGCAGAGCGGCACGATGCCCAGAATGAACACGACCGTCAGCGGCGACCAGGTGTACGCGAGGCCGAGCGCCACGCCCGCGATCGCCGCGCGGCGCGCGAGACGTGTCAGCGCAGGATCTCCTCGACGTCGGGCGCGAGCCATTCGGCGACGAACTTGTTGCCGGCGGCCGTCAGGTGCATGCCGTCCCAGCACATCGCGCGATCGTGCAGATCGATCGTGAGCCCGGCGTTGCGGTAGCGGACGCGCGGATCGTTTCCGTATTCGGTCCGGATCATCTCGGCGACAGCTTCCTGCTGCTCGACGTGCGTGTCCGAAATCCACGGCTCTGTGACGACGAGCACGCGCTTGCCCTGCGCGAGCGCGATCGTGATGGCGGCCCGGAGCGACTGCAGGTAGGGCTGCCAGCTGTCCGGCTGCGGTCCCTTCACGGCGCCGCCGGTCTCGCCGGGTACGAGACGGCCGAGCTGGCGCTCGAGCGCCTGCGACACGCGCAGCGCCGCGTCGGCCGCTTCCGTCGCGTACTGATCGGAACGCTGCGGCGTGAACACGACCCGCCCCGGGTCGGCCGTCGCGAGCGTGTCTCTTCGGAGCCAGTTGGTCAGCGGAATAATCTGCAGGATCGGCAGGTAGCCGGTCAGCCGGAACACGGCCGAGTCATGACGGAACACCTGCGTGTTCATGCCGAGATCGTTGTAGCCGCTGTAGAGGATCGCCACGTCGCTGTGGAGGTACTCGTAGTCCTTGAGCGTGTACTGGAACGAATACGCGCCCTCGGAATTCCATCCCAGGTTGGCGACGACGATCGGCGGCGCGTGACGCGCGTCCGCGCCGCGGTTGAGCGCGGCCTGCAGGTACGCGGGAATCGTCTCGTCCGCCGGCACGCCGTAGCCGAACGTGACGCTGCCGCCGAGCATTTCAACGCGGCGCTCGCCCGCCTGCTTCCTGCCCAGCGCCGGCCCGCGATAACCCCAGACGTTGTACCCGCCCCCGCTGGCGTAGCGCTGGTGCATGTAGAGATCGAGACCGGCGACCGACGCGAGCGTACCGATCGTCGAGAGCGCGATGGCGGCGAAGGCGAACGCGATCTTGCGGCCGGGGACGAGGTACCACGCCAGCGCGAGCAGCGTCAGTCCCAGCGTGCCGAGCCCGACGAGCCATCGTCCCTGCACGAGCAACGGAATGGCGGCGACGGCGAGCGCGCCGCCGGCGCCGAGCCACGCGACGTGGCCGCGAGCCACGCGCGGCATCGGCGACTCTCCGGTCACCACGTCCACGCCCGCATAATCTCCGGCGCGAGATGTTCCGCGAGCTGCCGGTTGCCCTTCGCCGTCAGGTGGACGCCGTCGTAGCACAGCGCGGGATCGGCCAGATCAACCGCGCGGCCCATGTTGATGTAGTGGAGACGCGGTTCGGTCTTGTAGGCGACCGCGAGCATCTCGGCCAGGATGCGCTGCTGCTCGACGTGGAACTGCCAGCCTTCGATGACGGCGCCGGCCGTGCCGCCGCGCGTCGCCCGCGTCGCGTACGGTTCCGTGACGACAAACACTTGTTGATTCTTCGCAAGCGCATAATCCGCGGCGCGGCGGATCGATCCGCAGTAGTAGTCCCAGCGCTCGCCGCAGGTGCCGGGCGGAATCGGCGCCGCTGATTCACCCTCCGGCACGAGCTTGCCCAACTGGCGCTCGACGGCCTGCGTGATCCGCAGCGCGGTCTGCGCCGCCTCGGACGACGAGCGGTCCGCGATGTTCGGCTTGAAGACGACGCGGTTCAAGTCGCGGGTTTCGGACAGATCGCGGATGCGCAGCCAGTCGGCCAGCGGAATGATCGGCACGATGGGCAGATAACCCGTCACCCGGAACACGGCGGACTGATGGCGGAACACCTGCGTGTTGTGCAGCCAGTCGTTGTAGCCGCTGTAGAGAATCGCCGCGTCGGGTTTCAGGTAGTCGTAGTCCTTGAGCGTGAACAGGAACGAGTACGCGCCCTCGCTCTGCCACCCGAGATTCACGACGTTCACCGGCGTCTGCGGCCGCGCCGCCTGCAGCAGCGGCTGGAGGTTCGCGGGGATCGTTTCGTCGGACGCGACGCCGTACCCGAACGCCACGCTGCCGCCGAGCATCACGATCCGGCGCTCGCCGGGTTGCTTCGCGCGGACCGCGGGTCCACGGTAGCCCCAGATGTTGTAGCCGCCGGTGCGCACGTAGCGCGCGTGCAGGTAGAGATCGACGGCGGCGACGAAGGCGACGGTCGCGACGCTCGACAGCAGGATCGCCGCGATGGCGAATGCGACCTGTCTTTTCCACGGCAGCCGAATCACCTGTGCGCCAGCAGCCAGCACCACGAACAGCGCCATCCACATCCAGCGCCCCTGCCAGAACGCGACCGCGCCCAGCGCCAGACATACGAGCGTCGCGATGGAGGACAGCGTGGTGAGCCGAGAACGCATGATGTGTAGGGCGGGTCCTTCTGGACCCGCCACTGTGCCGGGTCCGAAAGGACCCGGCCTACGTCCGAGAAATACCTATATCCGACAACTCCGGGCGAGCGCCTCTGCGATGCGCGACTGATCGTCGTCGGTCATGCCGTCGAACAAGGGGATCGCAATCGTGCGATCCTGCGCGGCTTCGCTGTGCGCAAGGTGCGGACACGGTCCGCCGCTCGCGTCGCACCGGCGGTCGGCGCCGCACGACCACGTCTCGCGCGGATACGCGGCTTCACGATGCGCGCACATGACGCCGCGCCGCGTCGCGACGCCCGCGTCGAGCATCGCCTGCATGACGGCCTTCTGATCGCGCCCCTCGGGCAGGCGCACCGTGTACGTCTGCCAGTTCGGTCGCGCGTAGTCCGGCACCGCCGGCAACCCCACTCCAGCGAGAGACGCGAGCAACGAGTTGTACCGCGCGGCCTGCGCGCGGCGCCGCGCCAGCATGGCCGGCACCCTCGCGAGCTGCACGCGCCCGACCGCGGCCTGCACGTCGGTCATCCGGAAGTTGTAGCCGAGCGTCGGGTAGGTCTCGAACGTGACTCGATCGGACGCGTGACGCGCGAGGTCCGACACGCTCATGCCATGGTGTCTCAGCGCGCGGAGGCGCGCGTCGAGATCGGCGCTGCGCGTCGTGATCATTCCGCCGTCACCGGTCGTGACCAGCTTGCGCGGATGAAACGAGAAGCACGCCACATCGCCGTGCGGACGTCCGACTGGCGACCATTCGGCGTCGACGCGCACGTCGCTGCCGATCGCGCACGCTGCGTCCTCGACGAGCGCTACGCCCCTGCGGCGCGCGATGTCGAGCATCCGCTCGATGGCGCACGGCAGGCCCACCTGGTGCACGGCGAGAATCGCCCGCGTCTTCGGCCCGACGGCGCGATCGACGATCGCGGGATCCATGTTGAATGTGTCCGGCTGAATGTCGACGAACACCGGCCGCGCGCCGCAGTAGCGGATGGCGTTCGCAGTCGCGATGAACGAGTGGCTCGCGGTGATCACCTCGTCGCCGGGCTGCACGCCGACGGCCAGGAGTGCCGCGTGCAACGCCGTCGTGCCGCTCGACACCGCGCAGGCGTGCGGGGCGCCGACCGCGGCGGCGAACTCGCGCTCGAACGCGGCGACCTCGGGCCCCTGCGTCACCCAGCCCGACAGAATCGCGCGCGCGGCGGCGTCGACTTCGGCCTGATCGAGCACGGGCCGCGCGATCGGAATCAGGGTTTTGACCGCCATGATTCGAGCATCAAGATCTGTAGGCCGGGTCCTTCTGGACCCGGCTGTCCGGCGGGCTGTCTGGCGGGTCCGAAAGGACCCGCCCTACCGCCGTCGCCCGCCCTACCGCCGTCGCCCGCCCTACCGCCGTCGCCCGCCCTACAGCCGTCGCCCGCCCTGCCGCCGTCGCCCGCCCTACAGCCGCGCGCGCCTTGAACACGCGGAACCGCCCGAGCCTGGTCATCTGCAGCACGTACTGGAGCGTCACGCCCAACGTCGCCAGCCCGTACTGCACGCTGCGCGCGAAGTTGATCGAGGACGCTTCGGCGAAGTACCGCGTGGGAATCGGCACGTCGCCGATCTTGAACCCGTGATACACGGCCTGCGCGAGCAACTGCGTGTCGAACACGAAGTCGTCCGAATTGCCGTGATAGTCAATCGTTTCGAGCACGGCGCGCCGGTAGGCGCGGAATCCGGAATGGAAGTCGCCGAGGTTCTGTCCGAAGACGACGTTCTCCATCACCGTCAGGACGCGGTTCGAGAGGTACTTGTAAAGCGGCATCCCGCCGTCGAGCGTCTCGCGGCGCGATCGCACGCGCGATCCGATGACGACGTCGCAAATGCCCGTCGTCAAAAACCCGACCGCAAACGGCGTGACGCGCGGGTCGTACTGGTAATCCGGATGAATCATCACGACGACATCCGCGCCGCTCGCCAGCGCCGTGTCGTAGCAGATCTTCTGATTGGCGCCGTAGCCCTTGTTCCGCTCGTGCCGGATGACGCGGAGGCCGAGGCGCTCGGCCAGCGCGACGGTCCCATCCGTGCTGCAGTCGTCGCACAGCACGATCTCGTCCACAACGCCCGGCGGGATGTCGAGGACGGTACGTTCGAGGGTCGTCTCCGCGTTGTAGGCGGGCATCACGACAATGACTTTCGTGGAGCCGGGCATCATGCGACCCAGTTCCGCACGCGGTCGTCGGCCAGCAGCGTCTCGATCGGCGTCCCGGAGCCGAGGTACCACGCCTGCAGGCGGTGAATCCCCTCTTCGAGCGACACTGCCGGCGCGAACTTCAGAAGCGAGGCGGCTTTCGTCGCGTCCGCGCAGAGATCGTGCACGTCGCCCGGCCGCGGCTCGTCGTGCGTGATTTCGATCGCGCGTCCCGTGACGCGGCCGATCGTCTGCGCGAGCGAGGCAATCGACACCGAGCGTCCGCTGCCCAGATTGATCGTGTCGCCGACCGCCGCGTCCGAGAATCCCGCGGCGAGAATGCCGGCCGCGGTATCCGAGACGAACGTGAAGTCGCGCGTCTGCGTGCCGTCGCCGAAAATAATGACCGGCTTGCCCGCCAGCGCGCGCAGCAGGAACTTCGGGATCACCTCGCCGCTGTCGCCTTCGTGATGGCAGCGCGGGCCGAATGCATTGAACGGCCGCACCACGACGGTCGGATAGCCGTACGTCGTGTAGTACGCCCGCGTGTAGCACTCCCCCGCCAACTTCGACGCGCCATACACCGTCGTCGGGAACGTCGTGTGGCGTTCGTCCATCGGTACGCGGCGCGCGGTTCCGTACACTTCGGAGCTCGACACGTACACGAACCGCCGCACGCCGGCCGCGCGCGCGCACGCCAGCAGATCGAGCGTCGCCGTGCCGTTGACGTCGTGGTTCTCGCGCGGCGAGTGAATCGAGTGGCGCACGCCGAGGCACGCCAGGTGAAACACGACGCCGACACCGGCCATGGCGTCCGCCATCGCGGCGGCGTCGCGGACATCCGTGACGAGAAGACGGCAGCGTCGCGAATCGAGTCCGTCCAGATTCTCGCGCTTGCCGTTGACGAGATTGTCGGCGACCACGATGTCATCGCCGCGCTCGACGAGCTGGCGCACAAGTTCGGAGCCGATGAAGCCGGCGCCGCCGGTGATGAGAACGCGCATCATCGAGTCCCGAGGCTGGTGGCTGGTGGCTGGTGGCTGGTGGCCTGACGAACCGCATCCGCGACCGCGACGATCTGATCGTCGGTGAGCTCTGGATACATCGGGAGCGACAGCACTTCGGCCGCGGCGCGTTCGGCGACCGGGAACTGGTCCGCGCGATACCCGAGGTTCGCGTAGGCCGGTTGCAGATGCACGGGCAGCGGATAGTGGAGGCCGGTCTGAATTCCAGCGGCCTCGAGCGATGCGCGGACGGCGGCGCGCTCGCGGACGCGCACCGTGTACAGGTGATACACGTGCCGCGCGTACGGCATCTCTTCCGGCAGGCCGAGACCCGAGTCCTTCAGCAGCGCGTTGTACCGCGTTGCACGACGCCGGCGGCTCTCCGTCCAATCTTCGAGGTGGCGGAGCTTCACGCGCAGGATCGCGCCCTGCAGTCCTTGCATGCGCGCGTTGAACGCGGCGACGACGTGCTGGTACTTCGTCCGCTCGCCCCAGTTGCGCAGCAAACGGAGCTGCTCCGCGAAGTCAGCGCGGTTCGTCGTGACGAGGCCGCCCTCGCCGTAGGCGCCGAGGTTCTTGCTGGGATAAAAGCTGAAGCACGCCAAATCGCCCAGGCTGCCGGCCGGCAGGCCCTTGTAGCGCGCGGCGTGCGCCTGCGCGGCGTCTTCGATCACGAGCAACCCGCGCCGCGCGGCGATGTCGCGGATCGGATCCATGTCCGCCGGCTGACCGTAAAGGTGCACCGGCATGATCGCCTTCGTGCGGGGCGTGATCGCCGCTTCGACGAGCGCCGGATCCATCGTGAACGAACGCGGATCGACGTCAACGAACACCGGCCGCGCGCCCGTGTAGAGGATCGACGCGGCGGTCGCGACGAACGTCAACGGCACGGTGATCACTTCGTCGCCGGCGCCGACGCCGGCCGCCACCAGCGCGAGCTGCAACGCCGCGGTGCCCGAGCTCATGGCGACGCCGTGCGCCGCGCCGCACGCCGCGGCGAATTCTTTTTCGAACGCGGCGACTTCGTCGCCGAGCACGAACTGCCCGGTCTCGAAGACGCGCGCGATGGCCGCGTCGATCTCCAGTTTGATCGAGCGGTACTGCGCTTTCAGATCGACGAACGGGATCATGGAAACGTTGGGAACCACGGAGGACGCGGAGGACACGGAGGCGAAGAGGAATACGGCCACAGCGGCGCTCCGCGCGCTTCTGTGCCCCGGTGACTCTGTGGCCCGTTCATCTTCTTCGCGGCTTCGTGGCTCCGTGATTGCGTTTCGTCGTTACGCAAGCGCGCCGAACGGCACGATGAACGCCTGGGGCACCTCCGCGCGCAGGCCGTCCGGCGTCAGCGCGCGATACTCGTCGAGCGCAGTCGGGCGCAGCAGCTTCACCAGGACGTGAAACGGCACCGGCTCGCCTCCACACTCGGCCTTGAACTGATACACCGGATCGTCGACGGCCGGCGACGCTTCGAAATTCAGCCGCCGGCACCCCGCCGCGCGGCTGATCGTCACCGCGCGATCGAGGAGCGCGAGCGTCGGCCGCACGCCGCCGAGACCCGGGCGCGCCACCGGCAGGTAGTACGAGATGACGCCGCCGCCGAGAAAGCAGATCAAGCCGGCGACAATCCGGCCGTCGAGCTCCGCGACGAGGAAGATGCCGTGGCGCCCCGCGGTCCGGAACAGCGCGCGGAGATGCTCGAACGGCTTCACGGGAATCGACTGGACCTCGCACCGCTCGTGATACAGCGCCCAGACCGTGGCCAGCTCGTCGTCGTTGGCGATGTCGCGCACCGTTACGCCGCGCGACAGCGCGTGGCGCACGTAGTACCGCACCTTGGCCGGCCACGGCGACGCGTCCGGATCGTCGGGAATCGCCAGCCACTGCGACACGCGGCCGACTTCGAAGTCCACGCCGTTGAGCGCCGCGCGGTACGGCGCGAGTGATGCCGCCAGCGGCGTGTAGATGGTGAGCGATCCGCAGTCGGCATCACGAGCGTCCGCCTCGGCGCCGCGCAGCAGCGCACAGGTCGTGGCGTCACTGCCGGGGCCCATCAGCACCAGCGCACCGGCATTCGGGCCGAAGTAGGCCAACGACAGCCACACGTTGACGCGCGACGTCTTCAGGTGGAGCGCCGGCACCACGCCGGCCAGATCGCCGCGCGCGTCCCGGATCGCCACAAAGCGCAGCAGGGCGCCCGGGTACACGATATCGGTGAGGAAGCGCAGATAAAATGGATAGTGATACGCCAGCGCGGCGCCCGGCTGCGACGCGAACCCGTCGAGAAACCGTTCGTACTCGGTCTCGTCGATGTCACTGGTGCGCGTGAGATTCATCCGTCACGGCTCCGACGCGTCGCCGGGCTCCAGTCCGAGGGTGTCTTCGATCTGATACAGCGGGCGCCGGCGGCTCTCGTCGAGGATACGCCACACGTATTCACCGAGGAGCCCGAGGGCGAGCAGGTTCAGGCCACCAATCACGAGCACGGCGGTCATGAGGGACGGCCAGCCCGAGACGCTCGGGCCAATGAACGTGAAGCGCACGAGGTTGAACGTCGCGTAAAGCAGTCCGCCGATAGCCACGCACGCGCCGGTCATGCTCAAGGCACGGATGGGCACGTCGCTGAAGCTGAGAATCGTGTTGAGCGCGTGCTGAATCTTTCGGCTGAACGTCCATCGCGAGACGCGTCCGATCGCCGCTTCGCGATCGTACCAGACGATCGCGAGCTTCAGCGGCGTGCTCGCCAGAAAACCCTCGAACGTGAACCCGTGATCGCGATGCGCGTTGATCTGATCGACGACGCGACGCGTGAGAAGGAACTGTGACGTCCCTTCGAGCGGCACCTTCCGGAGATTCACCAGGTGCATCGCGCCGTTGTACACGCGGCTCGTGGTTTCCGACCACCAGCCATCGTTGCGCGTCCGCCGCACCGCGAGCACTGCGTCAGCGCCCTGTTCGTCCATTGTGTGGACCAGGCGATCGATGTTCTCGATCGGGTCCTGCAGATCCACCGGGAGGTTGACGACCCGCAGCCCCGTCGCGTGGCGGCACGCGCAGCGCAGGGCAATGTGGCTGCCGCGATTCGTGATCAGGCGAATCGCGCGCCAGCCCTGGCGGTCGTTCAGTGCCTGTTCGATGAAGGACCACGTGCCGTCCGTGCTGCCGTCATCGACGAGTACGACTTCCATCGAGCCGGGCGGTTGCGCGGCGACGTAGCGGGCCACGCCGACGACGCACCGCGGCAGTGCGGCCTCTTCGTTGAAGCACGGGATGACGATGGACAGTTGCGGAGTCATGCCGACCGCGTCAGGATGCCGCCAGGAACTTCGACAGGATGACGACGTCCTCGAACCGGCCGTGCGTGAAATACTGCGCTTTCAGCCGGCCCTCTTCGGCGAATCCCAGGCTCGCATACAGCGCCAGCGCGCGCGCGTTTCCGGCAAGGACTTCCAGGCTGACCTTGCGCACGGCGACGAAGTCGCGCAGGTAGTCGCACACCTGCGTCAGCATCCGGCGGCCGTAGCCCCGGCCGGCGTCGCGCTCGTCGAAGAGGCTGAGCCCGACCCACGCGTGACGCGAGACTCGATCGACGCGATACGCCTTGATGTAGCCGACGGGACGCTGCGCGTCCTTCGCCAGGACCGCGGTCAGCATGAGGTCGTCACCTTCGACGCCGCCGCCGCTCGCGATCCACGCGTCGACGGTCTGGGCGTTCACGCCCAGGCGGAATCCCATCACCGCCGACACGAGCGCGAGGTTGTTGCGCATCTGCAGGTAGCTCGGACCGTCCACGGGCTCGGGCCGTCGCAGCGCGATGACGCCGTCGGAGAGCAGCGCCACCTGGGGTGTCGTGACATCGCCGGCGTCGCTCATGGCCGGGCTCCTGCGGGCGCATCGAGCTCGATCAACCGGCCGCGCGCGGCCATCGACTCGGACGCGGCTTCGACGACCTGCACGACGCGCAGTCCGCTGTCGCCGCCGGTCAGCGGCGCGGTGCCGCGCTCGATGCACTCCACGAAATGCGCGACTTCCGCGCGCAGCGCCTCGGTCGCCGTCAACTGCGGCGCCCACATGTCGCCCGCGCGGTAGCCGACGAGGAGTTGATACACGCTGTCGGGCTGGCTGTTGACGGTGATGCCCTTGTCGTAAATCTTGATCTTCTCGCTGGGCTCGAGATCGTCGTAGACGATCATGCGCTGGCTGCCGCCGATGAGCGTGCGGCGGATCTTCACGGGCGCGAGCCAGTTCACGTGAATGTGCGCGATCAGGTTGTTGTCGAAGAACAGCGTCAGGTAGGCGATGTTCTCGTGGCCGCCCGCCACGTGGCTGACGCCGGTCGCCGACACCGCCCGCGGCCGCGACGGCAGGACGTGGTCCATGATCGAGAGATCGTGCACGGCCAGGTCCCAGATCACGTTCACGTCGTGCTGAAAGAGGCCGAGGTTCACGCGCACCGAGTCGTAGTAATAGATGTTGCCCAGCTCGCCGCCCGACACGAGCGAGGCGATCTTCTGCACCGCGCCGGTATAGACGAACGTGTGATCGACCATCAGAACGCGGCGCCGGCGCGCCGCCTCCTCGATGAGCCGCCGGGCGTCGGCGCTCGAGGCCGCCATCGGCTTCTCGACGAGCACGTGTTTGCCGGCCTGCAGCGCGCGAAGCGCGAGGTCGGCGTGCGTCGAGACGGGCGTGGCGATCGCCACGGCGTCCACCGCCGGGTTCGCGAAAATGTCGCGCGCGTCTTTCGTGGTCGCGATGCCGGGATAGCGCGCCGCGGCGGCCGCGAGCCGATCGTCCCGCAGATCGCAGACGGCGGTGACGCGCGCGCCCGCGCTCTCGGCGAAATTGCGGAGCAGATTCGGTCCCCAGTAGCCGAGGCCGATGATGCCCACGCTAATCATGCGGACTCCCCAGGCTTCCGGACGTTGCCGATCGTCCGCGCCGGCACGCCGGCGACGACCGCGTGCGGCGGCACGTCGCGCGTCACGACCGCGCCCGCGCCGATCATGGAATGCTCGCCGAGCGTGACGCCGCAGCGGATGACGGCGCCGCTGCCGATCGACGCGCCGCGGCGCACGGTCGTCGGCACGACCGTCCAGTCGGCCTCGCCCTGCAGCCGTCCATCGGTCGTCGCGCGCGGATACGGGTCGTTGGTGAACATCACGCCGTGGCCGACGAAGACGTCGGCTTCGATCGTCACGCCCTCGCAGAGAAAGCTGTGCGAGGAGATCTTGCACCGGTCACCGACGATGACACCCTTCTGGATTTCCACGAACGCGCCGATCTTGACGTCGTTGCCGATCCGGCAGCCGTACAGATTCACGAGCGACGGGTGGTGAATCGTCACGTTCGAGCCCAGCACGACGTCGGCGGCAATCGGCATCGGAATCAGGCGGCGGCAAGCGCGGCCGGCGCGCGGCGCGCGAGCTGAACGAATTCCCAGAGCACGAGCCCGAGCAGCAGCAGCGTCCCGAGCAGGCACAGGCCGCTGTCGAGATAAGCCTGCCACGCGTCGCGCCGCAGCAGCGCCGACAACCACGACGTCGGGACGATCAGCGCGTTCAACAGCACGTAGCTCACCGCCCAGAGCGCGATCTTGAAGGCGCGGCCGGCCTGCGGACGCGTCACGTACCAATGGAAGAGCGCGGCCAGCGGCAGCAGAAACACGATGTAGTAGTAGTAGTGCGCGTGGACGAACGCCACGCCGGCCATGGTGAGAATGCTGAATTCCCAGATCGCGGCCCACTTCACGGTCTCGGTATCGGCCCGCCGCCGCTCCAGCATCACGGCGCCCCAGGTGAAGATCGCGCCCGCGGCCGCGGCCAGGACGCCGAACGCGGCCTTCGCCGACAGCCACGGCCAGCGGTCCTCGACGCCGCACAGCGCCCACCGCACGTCGGCCTCCGTGCCGCGTCCATCGAGCCACTGCCGGCAGAAGTCGGATTTCAACGCGCCGCGGGCGATGACGGGATACAGCACCTCGCCGCCGCCCAGCGGCCGCACGAGGCCGCCGACGATGCTGACGGTCCTGCCGATGATGAAGTGATCGAGACCGAAGACGAGCTGCGCGGCGAGGAACAGCGCGGCCGAGGCGCCCGCGAACGCGACGAGACCTTTGACGCGCCGGTGCAGGGCGAACGAGGCCAGCAGCACGATCGGCCAGTATTTGAACCACGCGAGGTAGGCGACCGCCGCGCCGCCGGCCGCGTCGTGCCCGCGTGCCATCAGCGCGCACGCGGCGATGAGCGCGAGAAACGCGACGGCTTCGAATTCGCGCTGCACGAGCGACTGCGTCAGCGGAAGAAACGCGAACGCCATCGCGAGAATCGCCGCGGGCATCCAACTCGCGTGTCCCACCTGCCCATCGGGCGGAGCAAGCTCCGCCCCTACCTGCCCTTCCCGCCCTTCCTGCCTCTCCCGCCCTCCTAGCATCTTCACCAGCAGCGCGCAGGCCGCCGCCAGCACCAGTGGATACAACAGCAGCAACGCCGTCGAGATCTGCTCGTATGAGTTGAGGAAGACGACAGGAAACAGCGTCAGATACTGCGACGGCCCGTAGTAGTACAGGCCGTGGTTGTACTTCAACGCGACCTGCATGTCGGGGCTGTTCCACAGCGCCGGGTTCAGCCGTTGGGCGTACTCACCGGGCATCGTGAAGTAGAAGTCGCCCTGCGTGTGCTCCAGCCCGCGGACTATGCCCTTGGCCAGATAGACAGCCGCGATCGCGAGACACAGGGCCGCGATCACCCGCCCGCGTCCGTCTTTCGGCCACCAAGTCGCCACACTCACGCGGGTCGAGCTCCGGCGGGCCCGCCTTCGCTCGCGTGCGAGGGCGCGAGCTTCGGCGGGGCAGGCAGCCAGCGGCGGTAGCAGTCAATCTGATTCGTCACCATGCGATCGATGGTGAAGCGCTCGCGCACCGACCGCCGGCCTTCGTCCGCCATGCGCCGGCCGAGGGCGGGATCCCGATAGAGGCGCAGCACCGCCGCCGCAATCGCGTGCGCATCGGCGCGCGGCACGAGCAGTCCGTGGACGCCGTCGGTGACGACTTCCGGCGCGGCCGCGACGTTGGTCGCCACAAGCGGCGCGCCAGCGGCGAGCGCCTCGACCACGGTCTGACAGAACGCCTCGGTCAGCGACGGATGGACGACGACGTCCATCGCGCGCATGCAGGCCGGCACGTCGCGGCGGTAGCCGGCGAAGATCACGCGATCGGCGAGGCCCTGGCCGCGCACCATCGCCTCGATCGCCTCGCGATCCCCGCCGCCGAGCAGCAGCACTTTGAGATTCGGGATGTCCCGCGCGAGCTCGCGCGCGGCGCCGAGCAGGTACGGATGGCCTTTGGTGCGGAAGAACCGGGCGACGCACCCGATGACGAACGCGTCGCCAAGCCCGAGATCGGCGCGGACGCGCCGCCGGTCGTCGTCGGTCGCGCTCAGCGCGTCGAAGTCAAAGCCCTGATAGATCACCTCGATCTTGTCCGGCGAGGCGCCTTCACGCCTGACCATGTGCGTCTTCACGGCCTGCGACAGCACGACGACGCGATCGGCGCGGCTGGTCAGCAGTCGATCGCACCAGCCGTGGAGACGCGTGCCGATCATTTCGATTTCAGATGTGTGATGCCGCGTCAACACGACCAGCGGAACGCGGGCGAGGCGCGCCGCCGCGAGACCCACGATCCCGCCGTCAACCAGGTGCGTCTGGACGACGTCCACACGGCGCCCGCGCAGCCAGCGCGCGAGCCTCGCGATCGCGCCGAGGTACGCCGTCTTGCGGCGCGCGCCCAGGCACTCGTAGTCGCCGCCGATCTCGCGCAGCCAGGACGGCGTCTCCGGCTCGACGAGGCTCACGCCGGACACCGTCAGCCCGCGCGCGTGCAATCCCCGCCCGAGATTCGCGAAGTAATGCGAGTCGAGCGTCGTCGCGCACACGTGACACACGTGCAGTGATGCGCCGGCGGCGGCCTTCAGCACGCGACCGCCTCCGTCTTCGTCTTTGTCGTCTTCGAGGGCTGCGTGCGATAGATGAAGTCCGTCCCGTGAAGGATGCCGTCGCACATCGTGTCGAGACCCGCATCGCGGCCGGGCTCGAGATCGCGCAAACCGCTCACGTGCACTTCGTAGGGGCTCCAGCGCTTCGGATCGCCGGTCACCGGCCGGATCACCGACAGCGGGATCATGCGGCGGAAGAAAAAGTGGTACGCGTACTTCTTCGCGCGGCGGATCGTGTCCGCGTCGAGACGCCGCCCGCACGGCAGGCCGTCGAGAATCGCGCGATAGTGCTCCGGCGATCGCACGTCCGTCGTGATGCCCTTGTTCCGAATCCACGCCTCGCCGGCGACGATGACGGGAATGCCCATGCTCGTCAGCTCGACGCCGGTCTTCGTGCCGTAGATGAGCACGCTGTCGCACTGCGCCATCACGGCATAGGTGCTGACCGGGCTCTCGGGCGGAATCAGAAAGATGTTCGGCGGCAGCTGTCCGATCTCATTCCTGATTTCGTCGGCGATCGGCTGGCGCGACTGGATGTGGCCGCGCAGTTCGGCCGGGTGCACGCGGATGATCAGCTGCAGATCCGGCCGCGTCGCGAAATACGCGATGGTCGCGGCCAGCCATTCCCACATGTCCGCGAATGCGTTCTGCGGGTAGTGCAGCTGCGCGTCCCACATAACGTTCGTCAGCAGCCCAATCGACGGCTTGCGCCAATCGATCCCGGTCGCGCGCGCGATAGCCTCGGGTTCGGTCTCCGCGGCGCGGCTGAACGAGATCCAATCCTGCGAGCCCGTCCACCGGCTCTTGAGGTAGGTCATGAGTTCGGTCTCGCGCTCGTCGTCCCAGTCAAGGTCGGCCCACGTCGAAACCGGCTCGGTCATCAGCGTGTGGTGATACGTGTCGCCGTGGCTGAAGATGAACGAGTTCCTGCGGTACGACTGAATCCAGTTCACGACGCGGATGCCGCAGCGGCGCGCGACCGCGCCGACGATGCCCTGCGGCACGTAGATGCCGTGATTGAAGGAGGCCGCCGCGTACGGCTGCACGGTCAGCAGCCGCTCGATCGACGCGCGCGTGATGAGCGCGGCCGCGAAGAAGCGGCGCAGCACGTCGTCGCCGTGCGGCTCGCGCTCGAGACTCGTGCGGGCGAAAAAGCGAATCGCTCCCGCGCGCGCGTGCTCGCCGATCGGAAAGCCGTCCGAGGTGTAGTCGAAGATCTCGTCGCGCGTGAGCGTCCGCGCGAGGCGCCAGGCCTCGTCTTCCTCGCCGGCGGCCAGAAAATCGCCGTAGTGCAGGACCTTGACGCCGAGCGCCCTGAACATCGCGTCCGCCGGGCCGTGGCACGACCGGCAGAGCTCGCGGCGCGGCCCGTACGGGATGAATTCGTTGACGACCCATTCGTCTTTCAACGTGCCGAGCAGGCAGCTCTGGCACGCGGGCAGCACTTCGTTGCAGAGCAGCACGTCCACGCGCGCGCCCCTCAGCGTCAGCGCCACCGCGAGCACGCTGTCGAGCGTCGTCATGGCCGGGTGCCCGATGCTCGGCGCGAGCAGGACGCGCGGGGCATCGGCGGGCAGCGCGGCCACATGGCGCCGCAGGTCCGCGTAATCGGCCGCGCCGAGAAGATCGGGCCATCGTGGCTGATCGACCTTCACCGGGTACACGCGCCGGACGAGACGCTTGAGCGCGCGCTTCTGGGGAGCGAATGCGCTCACGACGGGACCTTGTAGGGCGGGTCCTTCTGGACCCGCCGGACCGGCCGGTCTGCCGGGTCCGAAAGGACCCGGCCTACATCACCTACGTCCGTTGCGTCCGATACGACCCGGCCTACGTCTTCACGCAGCGCGAGCGTCGCCGCGATCGTGTCGCACAAGCTGGTGGCGTCGAGGCCGTGCGCGTGCAGCACTTCGTCGTTGCGTCCGCACAGCGGCACGTCGGTCACGCCGAGCCGGCGCACGACGCGCTCGCCAGGCAGCGACAGCTCGGCGAGCGTCCGCAGCAGCATGTCGCCCTGGCCGCCGTGGATGAAATGGTTGTCCAGCGTGAACACGGCCGGCGCGTCGCGCACGATCGACGCGAACCAGCCCCGATCGATCCGGTTCAGCCACGGCAGGTTGACGACCGCGAGATGGATGTCGTGGCGCGCCTTCAGCAGCGCCGTCGCCCGGACGGCTTCCGAGAGCATCACGGGGCCGTAGGCAAAGACCACGCCGTCGCGGCCCGGGACGAGCGTGACGCCGCGGCCCTCGAGCAGCTCGTAATCGGCGGGCAGATCGAACGGCACGTCCCACGGGACGGAGACGAGCCGCAGGTAGACGCTGTCGAGCGTTCGATCCGCGCAGCCGTACCGCACGGCCATGTCGACTTCGCGTTCCGTGCTCGGCTCGATCAGCACAAGCCCGGGCACCGCCGACAGCGCGGCGATATCGCGCACGCACTGATGCGAATGGCCCGGACCGCCGGGCACGAGTCCGGCCAGCGAACCGACGTAGATCACCTTCGTGCGCTCGGTCGCGTTGTTGTAGATCTGCTCGTTCGGCCGATCCGAAAGAAAGCACGCGAACGAATGGACGATGGGCAGCAGGCCCTTCAGCGCGGCGCCGCCGGCCTGGGACACCATGTCCTGCTCGGCGATGCCGCACTCGACGAACCGCTCGGGGAATTCCGCCTCGAACGGCAGCAGCCCGGTGTCGAGCGCCAGGTCGGCGTCGAAGACCACGAGGCGCGGGTTGCGGCGGGCCTGCTCGACGAGCGCGCGCGAGTACGCCGCGACGAGACGCTGCGGACGCTGCGGCGCCGTGTGGTCCGGCCGCGGCGTGGACTCGAGCCGGACGGCGTCCGCGCGCATCGACGCCAGCGCCGCGTTCACGCGCGCGACGAGCTCCGGCAGCGCCTTCAGATACGTGTCGTCGTCCGGCGCGCCGCTGTGGAAGCGGTACAGCCGATCATCGGGCGAGAGCGCAGTGCCCTCCATGAACGAGACGCCGCGGCCTTTGATCGTGTCGGCGATGATCGCCTTGGGCCGATCGTGGACCAGCGCCAGCGACGCGAGCGTCCGCGCGATCGCGCCCGTGTCGTGGCCGTCGACGCGGGCGATGTGCCAGCCGAAGCTGCGCAGCTTGGCTTCGAGATCGCCCAGGTCGCTCACGCGCGACACCCAGATGTCGGACTGAATCTTGTTGTGATCGACGATCGCCGTCAGGCCGCCGAGCCGCGTGTTGGCGGCGGACACGAGCGATTCCCAGAACTGCCCTTCCTGCAACTCGCCGTCACCGGTCAGCACGAACGCGCGGCCCTTGCCGCCCAGCACACGATTGGCGAGCAGCATGCCCTTCGCCTTCGAGACGCCCATGCCGAGCGATCCCGTGTTCGTCTCGATCGAGGGCGTGGAGACGTCGGGATGGCCCGGCAGGCCGTTCAGCCGGCGCAGCTCGTGGATCTTCTCGAACGGCAGCTTGCCGATCGCCGTCAGCACTGCGTACAACGCCGGCGCGTCGTGCCCCTTCGACGAAAAGAACACATCGTCGGCAGTCAGCTCGTTCAGGTACAACCAGCTGATGAGATCGAGACAGCTGAAGCTCGTGCCGATGTGCCCGGAGCCCGCGCGCGTGATCATGTAGAGCGCGTTGATGCGGCAGAGATCCGCGAAGACCGCCGTCTTGCGGACGGGATCCACGTCCAGCGCGCGCACGCGGCTGAACTCGGCCTGCGGGACGTACTGAAGATCAATCATTCAAGACGATGAACACAGGCAAATCGAAGAGCTGCAGGCCGGGTCCAAAAGGACCCGCCCTACGTCCCGTCACAGTCGGTACTGCACAGGCGGGTCCGAAAGGACCCGCCCTACGTCCCGTCACAGTTGGTACGGTTTCTGCGCGACCGTCGGTAATCGCGCCTCTCCCAGTTCGACGAAGCGCTCGGCGAGCATCCAGTCCTCGCGGCTGTTGACGTCGAAGCCTTCGAAGCCTTCGGTGAGAAACGGCATGACGACGTCGCCGGCGATCGTCCGGCCGCCGAAGACGACGCGCGACCACGCGATCTCGAGCGAGGCGTTCTGCACGTGGATCTCGGGCAGCGTGTTGGTCTGGCTGCTGTGCCAGGGCTGTCCCGCCGGACCGAGCGGCAGCAGCGGCGTCATCCGGCGGCCGCGCACGATCCACATCTTGCCGGGATGCTGGCGGCAACGCTCGACGGCGCGCAGCGAATCGACCCCGGCGTCCGCGGCGAACGCCGTCCACGCGCGCTGAATTGTGGCCGGCTGGCGAAACGGGCTGGTCGGGCGCAGCAGGCTGAAGCTCTCGAACGTCCGGCCGCTGTCACGCAGCCGCGACAGCAGATGCTCGACCCACTCGATGTCGGGCGACGCGTCGCCTGCGAACTGCGCGGGCCGCAGAAACGGCACCGTCGCGCCGTAGTGCCGCGCGATGTCGGCGTACCGCTCGTCGTCGGTCGAGACGATGACGTCGGCGAAGACGCCGCTGTTGCGCGCCGCGGCGATGGTGTACGCGAGGACCGGATGCCCGCCGAGCACGCGGACGTTCTTGTCGGGCACGCGCTTCGATCCGGATCGCGCCGGAACGAGTGCGACGCATGCGGGCTTGCCTTGAGTCTTCTCGAAGGGTTTCGGGTTCACACGCGGTGCGGGTTGAGGTTGATGTAGACGTCCTTCACGCTGGAGTAGATGTCCAGCGCTTCGGTGCCCGGCTCGCGCGAGCCGTTGCCCGACTGCTTGACGCCGCCGAACGGCATGTGCGGCTCGCTGCCGAAGGTGCCTGCGTTCACGACGGCGACACCGGCCGCCACCTTGCGCGCGAAGAGCAGCGCGCGATGGACGTTCTGCGTGTGGATGCAGGCGGTCAGGCCGTAGGTGGACCGATCGGCAAGCGCCAGCGCGGCCGCGAAATCCTTCGCGCGATAGAGACACGCAATCGGGCCGAACAGCTCCCGCGTCGAAATGTCGTCGTCCGGAGCGGCGTTCTCGACGAGCGTTGGCGCGACGAAGAACCCGTGCCGATGCGGCTCGTCCATCAGCCGCTCGCCGCCGGTCAGGACGCGTGCGCCTCGCTCGCGCGCGCGCTGCAGCACCGACAGCATGTTCGTGAGTTGCTCTTCGTTGATGACGGGACCGAAGTCGTCGTTGTCGGACGTGCCGACCTTGAGCTTCTTCGCGCGCTCGACCAGCATGTCCCGGAAACGATCGTAGACGGCGTCGAAGACGATGATGCGCGTGCCCGACGCGCAGCGCTGGCCGGCGTTGCTGAACGCGGACAGCAGTGTCCAGGTCGCTGCGTTTTCGAGATCCGCATCGTCGCAGACGACGAGCGGGTTCTTGCCGCCGAGCTCGAGCGAGATCTTGGCGAGCCGGCGGCCCGCGACGGCCGCGATCTCGCGGCCCACGGCGGTCGATCCGGTGAACGAGATCACCGGCACGCCCGTGTGCGCGACGAGCGGCGCGCCGGCTTCCTCGCCCAGGCCCTGCACGACGTCATAGAGGCCGTCGGGTAGCCCGGCCTCCTTCGCGATTTCGTGCAGCAGCCAGGCGGTCGCCGGCGTGTCTTCCGCCGCTTTCAGCACCGCGGCGTTGCCGCAGATCAGCGCCGGAAACAGTTTCCATGCGACGTTGGCAATCGGCGTGTTCGCTGCGACGATCAGCCCCGCCACGCCGAGCGGCTCGCGGACAGTCATGACCTGCCGGTTCGGCGTCGCGCTGGTCGTCGTCCGGCCGTAGAGCCGCTGCCCTTCGCCGGCGTAGAAATGCGCGAGCGCGATGGCGCCGCCCGTCTCGTCCAGCGCATCCTTCGTCGACTTGCCGGTTTCGGCCGCGACGACGCGCGCGATGTCGTCACGCCGGGCGTGCATCGCGTTGGCGACGTCCCGAAGGATGTCGCCGCGGCGAACCGGCGTCGTATCGGCCCACGCCGGCTGCGCGGCGGCAGCGGCGGCGACCGCCGCATCGACATCCGCCGCGTGCGATCGCGCCACTTCGCACAGGCGCTTTCCCGTCGCGGGGTTGAGTTTGTCGAACCACTCGCCCGCGGCCGGCGACGCTTCGCGGCCGGCGATGCAGTTGTGAATGCGGGACGGGATTACCATGCGGTCCACCCGCCGTCGATCACGAGGTTCGATCCGGTCATGTACGACGAAGCGTCGGACAGCAGAAATACGACCGCGCCGTTGTACTCGTCCTCGCGCGCCATGCGGCCGAGCGGCACGCGCGCGCTGTACGCCTCGACGAACCTTGGATCCTGGTTGTTGAACACGCCGCCGAACGTGACAGTGTTGACACGCACGTTGCGGCCCGCCCAATACGTGGACAGGTAGCGCGTGAGATTGAGGACCGCCGACTTCGACGCCGAGTACGCGACCGGCTTGAAGAACGGACCGCCGGCCTCGCGACGGTATTCGTACAGCCGCTGGTCCGGCGACACGAGGCCGTAGGTTGAGGACACGTTGACGATCGATCCGCGCCCGGCTTCCGCCATCTGCCCGCCAACCGCCTGACAGCACAGCATCGTGCCCTTGACGTTGACGTCCATCACGCGATCCCACGAGCTTTCCGGGTAACTCTCGAAAGGACCGTTTTCCTCCGCGGGCGCGTTGGGCGGCGAATCGATCGCGGCCGCGTTGATAAGACCGTGCGGGACGCCCATCTGCGCGTTGACGATGTCGAGCGCCGCATCGAGCGAATCGCGGCTGCGCACGTCCACGCGGACCGGCAGGATGTGTTCGTGATCGGCGCCGAAGACGTCTTGCGCGCGCACAGGGTCCGCGGCCAGATCGAACGCGGCGACCCGGGTACCCCGGCGCACGAGCGCGCGACAGAACTGGCGGCCAAGCTGTCCGTATGCGCCGGTCACGACGACGACGCGGCCGGAGAGATCGAAGAGATCTTTAGTCAATCGTCTTGGTGGCTGGTGGCTGGGGACTGGGGACTGGGGACTGGTGGCTGGCGGCTCGAGCCGCGAAGATGGCGTCGCACACTTCACGGACGGCGCCGCGGCCGCCGGGCGCGGTCGTCCGGTACGCGGCCGCGCCAAGGACGTCGTGATGTGCATCCTGGACAACGATCGGCAGGCCGACGGCTTCGAGACACGAAAGATCGTTGATGTCGTTGCCGACGAACGCCACGTCGTCGAGCGTCACGCCGTACTCCGCCGCCAGCGCGCGGACGGCGCTCAGCTTGTCGTCGCAGCCCTGCACGCACCGCATGGCGAGCTTGCGGCTGCGGACCGAGACGACCGGATTGGTTTCCGTGGAGACGATCACGGCGTCCACGCCGGCCTGTTTCAGTTTCGCGATCCCGAGGCCGTCGCTCCGCCAGCACCGCACGCTTTCGACGCCGTCCTGCGAGACGTACACGGTGTTGTCGGTGAACACGCCGTCGAAGTCGAACACGACAAGCCGGACGCGGCCGAGCCTCGCATCGAGATCGCGGACGGCCGTCATTGGAGATCCTCGAACGCAATCGCATCATCCTCGGCAAGATCGCGCCGCAGGGCGCGCCCGAGCACCGACGGCAGCTCGTAGGGCGGCAGGCCGCCACTGGGCGATTTGATCGCGACGTCGGGGGCCGCCAGCACGTGGCCGGCCTTCAGGCCGCGCGCAGCGACGAGCTTCTTGCCCATCTTGAACAGCGGCTTTTTCTCGACGGCCAGCGGCGTCTTGACGCCGGTGCCGAGCGCCGCGCGCACCCTGCGCAGATCGCGCACGAGCTTGCGCATGCCGACGGGCTCGAGCGAATACGCGTGGTCGGTGCCCTTCGACGCGCGGTTCAGCGTGAAGTGCTTCTCGATCACGCGCGCGCCGAGGATGTACGCCGCATCGGCCAGGGCGATGCCGTTCTGGTGATCCGACAATCCAATCACGGCGTCCGGAAATCGATCGCGGTACGTCGTGATGACGCGAAGATTCATGTCCTCCGGTTCGGCCGGGTAACTCGCCGTACACTGCAGCAGACACAGCCGCGGATTGAGGGCCCGCACCGCGTCGTGCGCCCGCTGGACGTCAACGATCGAGCCGCCACCGGTACTGATGATCACGGGCCTGCCGATTCGCGCCACGTGCGTCAGCAGCGGCACGTTATTGAGATCGCCCGACGCGATCTTGTAGGCGGGCACGTCGAGCTTCGCGAGGAAGTCGGCGCTCTCGAGGTCGAACGCCGTCGCGAAGAACGTGATCCCGATCTCGGCCGCGTAGCGTTTCAGCTCGACGTAGTGATCCCAGCCGAACTCGAGCGCCTCGCGATGCTGGCCGTACGTCGCGCCGAAGCTGTTCTCGTTGTCGTACGGCGACTCGTACATGGCCCGCGTGTAGAGCGTGCGGTTGCTGCGCTTCTGCAGCTTCACGGCGTCGACGCCGCAGTCCTTCGCCACGCGGAACATTTCCTTGGCCCTGTCGACGCTGCCCTGATGGTTGTGGCCGATCTCCGCGATGACGTAGCAGTCGCCGTCGTCGTGAATACGGGTCGAGCCGATGGTGAGATCGCGGGACATGTCAGAGGGCGCCGGGTGCGTGGTGCTGGGTGCCGGGTGCGGTGCTGCCAGGTGCCGAGGTGCCGGGTGCGTGGTGCTGGGTGCCGGGTGCGGTGCCGGGTGCCGACGTGCCGGGTGCCGTGCTGGGTGCCGGGTGCGGGGTGCGCCGCACGGGGTTGTCCGGTGAGCTCAGAAGCTCTGCGGGAATCGCCTGCGCCAGGTGGTACGGCAGGCCGACGTGCACGAGCGGGTCAAGGAGCGAGATGAAGCGTCCGCCCGCCAGGTTCACCCAGTCGCGCCGGTTCAGCAGGAGACGCCGGGCGTCCGGCGAGGCGCCGACAAAGAGCACGCGCGCGACGTAATGGACGAGGCGCGCGCGAAGGCGCGTCCCCACCGTGCGCGTCGACGCGAGAAACGCGAACTTGCGACGGTAGATCTCGAAGTTGTCGATGCCGCCCGTCTCGCGGGCGACCTTGGCATCGATGTCGGCCCGCCCGCGCTCCGCCCACTCGCGATGGTGCAACACCGCCACGTCCCGTGTCATGACGACGCGGTACCCCGCGCACAGGATCGACGCGGTCAGATCCGGATCGATCATGTACGAGCGATAGTTTTCGTTGAAGAAACCGACACTCTCCGCGAGGCCCGTGCGCAGGACACCGTGATTGCAGTTCAAGATGCCGTACTCGGAAATGCCGCCGCGGTACGCTTCGAACCGGCCCGGCCCTTTGGTGTCCTTCATCTTCAGGCCGACCATGCCGAAGGTCGGATTCGTTTCGAGAATTCCGACGGCCATGTCGAGACTGCCGGGCACGATCTCCGTGTCGTCACTCAGCCAGCAGGTGTAGCGGCTCTGCACGTGGCGCCAGACGCGGTTGTAGCAGCGCGCGGTGCCGAGCAGTTCGCCCTGGAGCACAGGCGTGATCCGCGCGTCATTCTGCAGGTACGCGACCGTGCCGTCCGTCGATCCGCCGTCGATGACGATCAGCTCGTGCGGCGTCCGCGTGCCGCGCTCGATCGCGTCGACAACGGTCCGGAGCAGCTCGAGACGGTTGTACGTCGCGAGCAGAATGACCAGATGGTCGCTGCGCTGATTGATCTTGTTCACTGAATCTGTAGGCCGGGTCCTTGTGGACCCGGCTGACTCCGGCGGGTCCAAAAGGATCCGCCCTACATCGTCAGCTTTGTCCGGCGGGTCCAAAAGGACCCGCCCTACATCGTCAGCTTGTCCGGCGGGTCCGAAAGGACCCGCCCTACTCGCTACTCGCCAGATCTGTCCGGCGGGTCCACAAGGACCCGCCCTACTTCAGGAAGCCCAGAGCGCCGCGAGCCGTGCTGCGTTCGCCGTGTCGTCAACGCTGCGGCCAACGGCAACGTAATTGACGCCGGGCTGACCGCTCAGCTTCGACGCAAGCAGCCGCCAGCAATCGACGACGGTCATGGTCCGGCCGCTCTGCACGAAGTCGTTCGCCTCGAGCGCGCCGTAGACGGGATCGGGCGTCGTGATCACCACGACGGACGCCTGGCGGAGGCAGTCCGCGAGCGAATCGAGGACGAGGCCGTGATCCTTCAGTTCCAGCGACGCCAGCGACGCCGCGAGCGGATCGTGCGCGACAACTCTTGCGCCGTGGCGCGACAGCGCCTTCACCAGCGCAACGCCTTGCGACTCTTCAATCACGTGCGAGAACGGCTTGTACGCGAGCCCGAGCACGGCGACCGTCGTCCCGTGCGCGATCGACACGTGCAGGCGATCGAGGATCGTGCCGGCGAGCGCCTGGTTCGATCGATCGGTCGTCTCGGCCAGCTCCGCGCGCGTTCCGAGCACGCGCGCCAGGTAGCCGAGCGCAACGTTGTCGCGGGGAAAGCAGGGGCCGCCATATCCCAGGGCGCCGGTGAGGTACTTGCGGCCAATCCGCGCGTCGAACCCGAGCGCGTCGCTGACGACGTCCACGTCGCCGCCGGGAATCCGCTCGCACAAGTCGGCGAGCATGTTCGCGTAGGCGATCTTCGTCGTTACGAACGTGTTGACGGCGATCTTGGTCAGCTCGGCGTTCTCGAGGCTCATGCGCCGGCACGACGGCTGCTTCGGCATGATCGCCGCGTAGGCCTCGGCGAGCGTGCGCCCCGACCGGTCGTCGAATTCGCCGACGAGGGTGAAGTCCGGATGCAGGAAGTCCCGGATGACGCTGCCGAGCGCGATGAACTCCGGGCTGTAGCACAGGCCGAAGTCCACGCCGCACTTCTTTCCCGACCGCTGTTCGAGCACCGGCAGCAAACCGTGCCGCGTCGAGCCGGGCAACACCGTGCTGGTCAGCACGACGAGGTGATAGCCCGTCTTCTGCGCGAGGGCGTCGCCGATTTCCCCGAACGCCCACGCCGCGTACTGCAGCGAGAACCGGCCCGACTCGTCGCTCGGCGTGGGCACGATGACGAACGTCACGTCCGATCCAAGGATTGCCTCGCGATGGCTCGTCGTCGCGCGCAGCCGATCGCGATGGGCGGCGATGAGATCGCCGAGGCCGGTTTCCTGGACGGGCGCGCGGCCCGCGTTGACCGCGTCCACGGCGTGGGCGTTCACGTCGACGCCGATGACATTGAAGCCGCGGCTCGCGATCGCCGCCGCCATGCTGGCGCCGAGCTTGCCGAGTCCGACGATGGAATAGATCATCATCGCGAGGGGTGGAGGTCGCTCACCGCGTAGGGGCGGCGCTCGCTCCGCCCGCGGGCCGACCGAGGTCGGCCCCGACGGCAAGTTGCTGCCGGACCTGCGCTTCGATCCACAGGTAGGTGCGCTTCAATCCTTCTTCGAGGGTGATGCGCGGCTCCCAGCCGAGCACCTGGCGGAGCTTCGTGTTGTCCGAGTTGCGTCCGCGCACGCCCTGCGGTCCCGGCACGTGGCGCTTCCCGAGCGTCAGGCCCGCGGCCGCCGACACGAGGTCCGCGAGCTGGTTGATCGTCACCAGGCGATCCTGTCCGAGGTTCAACGGATCGTGATGATTCGACGCCATCAGCCTCGTCAGGCCGTCGAGGCAGTCGTCGATGTAGCAGAACGATCGCGTCTGCTCACCGTCGCCCCAGATCTCGATGTCCTTCTGTCCGGTCAGCTTCGCGATCGCGACCTTGCGGCACATCGCGGCCGGCGCCTTCTCGCGGCCGCCGTCCCATGTGCCGAGCGGACCGAAGATGTTGTGGAAGCGCACGACACGCGTCTCGATCCCGTAGTCCTCGCGGTAGTGCATGCACAGCCGTTCGGTGATCAGCTTTTCCCAGCCGTAGGCGTCCTGCGGCTGCGCCGGATACGCATCGTCTTCCTTGAGCGGCGTGACGGCGGCGTCGGTCTGCTTGAACTCGGGATACACGCACGCGGACGAAGTGTAGAGATAGCGCGTCACGCCGTTACGCTTCGCGCCTTCGAGCGTGTTGAGGTTGATCAGCGCGTTGTTGTGCAGGATCGTCGCATGGTGCGCCGAGATGTAGCCCATTCCGCCCATGTCGGCGGCGAGCGCGTAGACATGATCCACGCCGCGCGTCGCCGCGACCGCGTTGGCCGGCTCGCGCAGGTCCTTCATGAGGAAGTCGTCGGCGTCGGTCGGCGCGTATTCGGGGCGCTTCACATCGACGCCGCGCACCCAATGGCCTTGCGTCTTCAGGTGCGTCACCAGGTGATGGCCGATGAAACCGCCGGCACCAGTGACCAGAATCTTCTTCGCGTCGCTCATACGGGACTCTCCGCGGTGATTTCTTCCAGGTTGGGCCGGGCCGCGATCGGCATGCGCCATCCAGTACCGAAGGCACGGTCGGTGACCTTCAGTCCGGGCGCGGCCTGCTTGCGTTTGAATTCGGCGAGGCGGACGAGGCGCAGCACGCGACGCACCATCGCCGCGTCGAAACCGGCCGCGACGATCTCGCTCGCCGGCTGGTGCTGCTCGATGTGCCGCTGCAGGACGTCGTCGAGCACGTCGTAAGGCGGCAGCGAATCCTGATCGGTCTGATTCGGCCGCAGCTCCGCGGACGGCGCCTTGGTGAGCGTCGGCTCGGGGATGATCGCGCGGCCCTTCGACCCGTTCAGCCACCGCGACACGCGATAGACCATCGTCTTCGGCACGTCCGCGATCACGGCGAGGCCGCCGGACATGTCGCCGTACAGGGTGCAGTACCCGACGGAGATTTCCGACTTGTTGCCCGTGGTCAGCAGCAGCGCGCCGCGCTTGTTCGACAGCGCCATCAGCAGATTGCCGCGCACGCGGGCCTGGATGTTTTCTTCCGTGACGTCGCGGGCGCCGTCCTTGAACGCGGGCGCCAGCGTCCGTTCCATCACGCGCATTGCCGGCTCGATCGGCAGCGTGATCGTCTCGATCCCGAGATTCCGCGCGACCGCGAGGGCATCGTCGATGCTGCCCTGGCT
Source organism: Acidobacteriota bacterium (assembly GCA_016195265.1). Lineage (GTDB taxonomy): Bacteria > Acidobacteriota > Vicinamibacteria > Vicinamibacterales > CAVVIG01 > SRVP-36. The sequence continues at coordinate 46,676 of JACPZW010000073.1, forward strand.
CGAGTAGGGCGACGGCATCAGCACGCCCAGCACGCGTCCGGCGCCGAGGGCGTCGACGGCGATCGCGGCCGTCAGCGCGGAATCGACGCCGCCCGACAGCCCGAGCACGGCGCTCGTGAAGCCGCACTTGCGCGCGTAGTCGCGCGTGCCCAGCACGAGCGCGCGCCAGATCTCCGACTCCGGCACGATGTCGGATGGCGCCGCGATTGCGGCGCCGCGGTCGAGATCGCAGACGACGACGTCGGCGTCGAACGAGCGGCCGCGGGCGATCGGCGCGCCGTCGGCGTTGAAGCCGCAGCTCCGGCCGTCGAAGACGAGGTCATCGTTCCCGCCGTACTGGTTCGCGTAGACGACCGGCACGCGATGGCGCCGCGCCATGCTGCTCAGCATCTCCTCGCGCCGCGCGTGCTTGCCGACCGAGAACGGCGACGCCGAGAGATTGACGATGGCCTGCGCGCCGGCGCGGACGAGCTCCTCGATCGGATCGTGGTGATAGCGGCGGCGCTTCCAGAAGTCGCGATCGTTCCAGACGTCCTCGCAGATGCTGACGCCGATGCGGCGTCCGGCGATCTCGAGGATCTGCGGGCCGCGATACGGCTCGAAGTAGCGGTCCTCGTCGAAGACGTCGTAGGTCGGCAGCAGCGCCTTGCGGAACCGCTGATCCGCGTGGCCGTCGCGCAGCAGCACCGCCGAATTGAAGAGCGGCCGGCCCTCGTCGGACGGATTCGGCTCGGGCAGGCCTGCGAGCACGGGCGGCTGACCGGCGACGTCGCGCGCGAGCCGATCGAGCGCGTCCCAGCTGCGCCGGACGAAGCCCGCGCTGAGCAGCAGATCGCGCGGCAGATACCCGACGAGCGCGAGCTCCGGCGTCACGGCGAGGTCCGCGCCCTGCCGGCCGGCCTCCGCCGCGGCGTCCGCGATGAGCCGCGCATTGCCGGCAAGGTCGCCGACGATGGGATTGATTTGCAGCAGGGCGATCTTCATGACGGACTCAGATCAGTGAACGCGCTCGAACGGCTGCGACGGCGCCCGCGCGGCGCGCGCGCCGGGCAATCCGCCAAGAACGATGTCGAGCTGGCGCTCGTAGCGCCCGGGCTGGCCGTGCACCGAGCCGATGTGAAACGCGAACGGCCGGCCCTGCCACATGAACTCTTCCCAGCCGAGCGCGCCGACATCCGGCGCGCCCGTCTGCGCGAACCCGATCGTCGAGCAGTAGCCCGGTTGTTTCGGTACTGGCGACCACGCGCCGGGCGTCATGTCGTGAATCAGGCGCTTGAGACTGCCCGGCGGAATCGTGTCGTTCACGTCCCAGACCGGCAGCGCGCACTCGAACTTCACGCGGTCGCCGCGGCCGAATTGCTCCTTGATTCGCCACCCGTTGGTCTTCCATTGCTCCGTCAGAAGCGCGCGAAACAGGTGGCCGGCCTTCGGAATGCGCGTCAGCGCGCGACGCAGGCGGTACGCGACGCTGCCCGGCAGGCGCCAGACGTCGGGCACGAAACACAGGTCCTTCGGCGACACACGGGCGAGGTCGACGAACATGCACACCATGTACGGGAAGTAGCGGTACGAGTTGTGGCGCCGCGGATTGATCGGCGTGCCGAAGAATCCCAGCCGATGCTCGTCCATGTACTGCGGCACGCGCCGAATCCAGTCCGGCATGACGATGAAGCAGTCGGGATCCTGAATCAGGACGAACCGCGTGCGGACGCGCGAGAGCAGCTCGCTGATGCCCAGCGCGTGCTCGTAACCCATGTCCACGTCGCGGCCCTGCGGACGGACGACGGTGAACCGGGGATCGGTCAGATCGATCGTCTCTCGCAGCTCCACGTTGTTGTCGAACAGCAGCCAGCGCGGACGGTCGACGCCGGGATTGAGCCGCCGCATCAGCAGGTCGTTGCGGTCGAGGCACGCTTTCGCGCGGAACGCGACGCTGCAGATCGTCAGTCCGCCGGCGGCCGGATCGACGCGCCCGGGCAGTTGGGCGCGGATCTGTTCCCACCGGGCTGTCGCCTGCCGGTGCCGGGCGTGCTGCCTTCTCAGTTGCTCGACAGCGCGCCACATTTCTTGACCTGTCCAACCTGTCCGGCGGGTCCCAGCGTCGCGAGCGAGTCGGCCAGCGTCGGCCGGCCCCGCCCGATCGCCTCGAAGAACCTGGATGCGTCGAGCGTGCGATCCACGCGGCCGCGCACGACCGGCACGACCGTGACGTCGAGATGAAGCTGGCGCGCGGCGGCGGTCAACAGATCGTACTTACTCAGCGCGTCACCGCCGACGTGATACAGACCCTCGAGCCATCGGCCGCCCGCCAGGGCGTCGGCGATCAGATCGGAGAGCAGAGCCGCCGATACGCCCGTGAACCGGTAATCCGACAGCCCTTCCACCTGCGGGCCAGGATGCGCCGCGAGCCACTCGATCACGCCGCGGCCGCGTGGATTGCGACCGAAGAAGCTCGTGCGGATCGTCAGGTGCGGGGCGCCGAGCTCGCCGGTAAGTTTCGACCGGCCGTAGGCGTCACCGGGATCCGGCGCGTCCGTCTCGCGATAGCCACCCCGGGCGCCGGAGAACACGCCGTCGGTGCTGATGTGCACGACCCGAGCCCGTCGCGCCGCGGCGCTCGCGGCCAGCCGGCGCGGAAACTCGCCGTTGACCGCGACGAGCTCCGCATCGGTCGCCGTGCCGAGCCCGATGGCGTTGATCACGACATCCGGCCGCGCTTCGTCGAGCGCGCGATCGAGCGTGCGCGGATCGGCGGCATCGAGGCTGGTGTTCAGCCACGTCACCGCGGCGCCCGACGGAACGTTACCCACCAGGCCCGCACGCGGCCTCGGGGCGCAGATCGTCATCTCGCGTGAGAGCCGGTCGGAGAGATAGCGACCCAGAAATCCGGTCGCGCCGAGGAGAAGCGCGGTCATCTTAAATCGTCAGGCGGCGCTTGAGCACGGCGAGCATCACGGCGGCGAAGTTCAGCGCGTGACAGCAGCGGCTGTCGGCGAAGGTCGCCACGAACTCGGCGTGCGTGACTTTCAGCAGCTCGATGCCGTCTTCCAGCGGCGGCGCCGGCAGGATGGGCCGCACGTCGCGCGCGAAGTAGCACCACATGCGGTTGCCCAGCCGGCCGACGTCTGGCACGAGCGTGCCGAGCAGCTCGACGTCTCCCGCGTCGTGGCCCGTCTCCTCGACGAGCTCGCGCCGCACGCAGGCTTCAGGCGTTTCGTTGGCGTCGATCATCCCGCTCGGCAGCTCGAGCGTGTAGTCCTCGATGACCGGCCGGTACTGCTTCACGAGCAGAAAGCGCCCGCCGCCGTCGACCGCAATCACGGTCACGTAGTCGAACGGCTGCACCGTGTAGTGCGGCGACGGATCGCCGTCCACCTGCTTGGCGACGACGTCGAACCACGGCGTCGAGAACGCGACCTGACGATCAGTGATGCGCGGCATCCTGCTCCACGAAGGCCGCGGCGGCGACGCCCGACAACGCCAACAGATAACCGAACGCGGGCGTCGTCTTCCGGTGCTCGATGTAGAACACGAGGCTGAACGCGATGATGAAGATCGTCGGCGCCAGGCCGATCCACACGCCCGCGGCAGTGGAGCGCTGCAGCGTCAGGATCACGAGCCCGGCGAGCGCGGCAGGCCAGATGAGCAACGCCGCGAGGTTGAGCGCCCGAAGCGCGACGGCAAGGGTGGACTCGATCGGCGTATGGGCGATCAGCGGCTTGTCCGCCGGCAGTCGCGAGACGTAGATGAGCCCCGGCAGCTGCATCGCCACCAGCCGGATCATGTGCCCGGGGAACTGCGGCGAGCGAAACACTTCGCGGAACAGATAGTCGCGCGTGAATGTCTCTCGCGCCGCCGGCGTGCACGGCGCCGGACAATTCGTACGGACCCAGTTCCAGTAGGCGATGTCGTTGTCGCCGATCGCGAGGCCCCAGGGATTCGGCACGCTGCCGAGGGTTTCCCACATGAACTGCCAGACCGTCTGGCGCGTGAACGCGAGCTGGCCGTACACCTGTTTATTGCGGAGCGCCCACGGCAACAGCAGGGCGACGACCGCGACCTGCGCGGCCAGAAAGTACGGTACGAGTCGCCGTGCAGGTTTCGCCGCGATGCCGACGATCGCCGTCCACGCGGCCAGCACGATCGGCAGCACGAAGCCGGCGCTGTTCATGGCGGCGCCCACCGCGCTGCCGGCGACGATGCACATAAGGCCAGGCACACGTGATTCGCCGCGCTGATGCGCGTCCCATGCCCGCACGGCGCCGTAAGCAATCAGGATCGCCCAGAAGCTGTCGGTCGCCGCGGCCACTGTCTGAATGACGAGGTACGCGTGCGCGGGCGAGACGGCGTACGCGAGCGCGCCGAGCACGCCGGCCAGGCCCGACCACAACCGCCGGCCGATGCCGAAGATGCAGAGGCACGCGAGCGCGTCGAGTCCCGCCTGCATCCACTGTGAGTACACGAACCGTTGCGCGCGCCCCAACGCGAACGAAGAGGCGAGCCACAACGAGTAGCCGGCGGTGTGGGGGAAGTCCGCGAGCGGCGCGAGCGCGCCCGGCCTGGTGTCGTCCGCCGGGAAATCCTGCGGATCCACCATCGCCTGGCGCTCGACGACGGCGCGGTCCATCGTCATGACGTGGTCCCAGTTCAACACCCACCCCCGGCCCTGCAGCAGATTGCGCGCCATCTCGGCGTCCCACAGCGCCATGCCCATCACCATCTGGTTCGACGGCCAGTAGACGCCCGCCATCACCAGACGAAACGCGAGTGCGAGCGCGACGATGCCGGCGAGCTGCCATCGGCGGGCGACCGTCACGGGCTCGAGCGCGGGCGGCTGCCGCGTCGCGGCGCGCGCGAGCACGGCCGCCATCATCCTCGACACCGCCGGGATGAGGCCGGCGACGATGCCCAGTACGCCGAGCACCAGCACCTGGCGCTGCGCGGGGCCCATGCCGCCGGCGCGGTGCGCGAGCACGTTCGACGCCAGCACGAGGCAAGCGAGCAGCGCGCCGCCGATCATCAGCGCGGCGCGGACGCGGGGCTGGAAGCGCGCGGCGGGATCGCGCCGGGCGCCGCTCACGCCGTCGCCTCCCACTTCAGCAGCGGGCGCAGCACACCCGGATACGCGTTGGTCGACCGGCCGCGAACCGATCCGCCTTCGAGCGGATCGTGGACGGAAATGGAAATGACGCCGTTCTCTTCGATGACGCCCGTCGGGGGCGTCTTGAATCCCCAGAGCGCGACGTCGATGCTGAACGAGCCTTCGGCGAGGAAGTTGCCTGGGATCCAGCAGGTCGCGACCTGCGTGCCGACCGGACGATCGATGCGCTCCCAGTCTGGACTCTCCTGGCTGAGGAACAGCACGACGCCGGCGTCGTTCAGCACGTCGAAGCACGGCGTGAAACGCAACCCGGGCTTCATGACTGTGTACTGAATTTCAATCGCGATCGGGTGGCGGATATCGAACGACTCCTGCACTGCGCCGGCCGCGTCGTGCGCGCGGACGCGCAGCAGCCGCACCGTGTCGTCGCCGGGCGCGCGCGACCGGTCCGGCCATTGCCGCTCGGCGCGCGTGCCGTAGCCCTTGAAGACGTACTCGGCGACGACGGCCGGCGTCGGCCCGGCCGCCACGACGCGCCCCTCATCGAGCAGCACCGTGCGCGTGCACAGGCGCGTCACCGCCGACATGTTGTGCGAGACGAAGAGGACGGTGCGTCCGAGGCGGCTGACGTCCTCCATCTTGCCGAGACACTTGCGCTGGAACTCCAGGTCGCCGACCGCGAGGACTTCGTCGATCAGCAGGATCTCGGGCTCGAGGTGCGCGGCGACGGCGAAGGCGAGCCGCATGTACATGCCGCTCGAGTAGTGCTTCACCATCGTGTCGATGAAGGCCTCGATCTCGGAGAACGCGACGATCTCGTCGAACTTGCGATCGATCTCGGCGCGCGGCATGCCGAGAATCGCGCCGTTCAGGTAGATGTTCTCGCGGCCGGTCAGCTCTGGATGGAATCCGGTCCCCACTTCGAGCAGCGATCCGACGCGGCCGTAGATGTCCGCGTGGCCGACACTCGGCTCGGTGATGCGCGAGAGGATTTTCAGGAGCGTGCTCTTCCCGGCGCCGTTGCGGCCGATGACGCCGACCACTTCGCCCGGCTGAATCTCGAGCGAGACGTCGCGCAGCGCCCAGAAGGTCCGCTCCGACAGGACGGACGAGCGGCCGCGCAGCACGGACGCCACGCGCTGGAACGGCGCCACTGCCGCTTTCATGACCGAGTCGCGCAGCGATCGATAGCGCTCGGGCCGGCCGCCGATGCGGTACTCCTTCCCGAGGTGCTCGATGCGAATCGCCGGATGCGTCATCACACGATGTCGGCGAACGTCCGTTCCATGCGCCGGAAGTACAGCGCGCCGGTCACGAGCACGACCAGCGCCGTCGCGAACGACATCGCGACGACGGCGACCGGCGCGGCCATGGTGCCGAAGAGCGCCCATCGGAAGCCTTCGACGGCGCCGACCATGGGGTTGAGGCCGAAGAGCGTGCGCCACGGCTCGTGAAGCAGCGAGCTCGGATACGCAATCGGCGTCGCGAACAGCCAGAACTGGGTCAGGAACGGCACCGTATAGCGCACGTCGCGAAACTGCACGTTCATCGCCGACAGCCAGAGTCCGGTCCCGAGCGATGCGACGAGCGCGAGCAGGAGAAACAGCGGCAACCAGACGACCGTCGTGGCCGGCGTCAGATGGTAATAGGCCATCATCGCAAGCAGGACGACGAACGCAAGGACGAAGTCGATGACGCCTGAAAGAATGGTCGCCACCGGCACGATCAGCCGCGGAAAGTACACCTTCGTGATGAGATTCGCGTTGCCGACCAGGCTGTTCGACGATTGGGTCAGCCCATTCGAAAAGAACGTCCAGGGCACCAGCGCGGCGAGCGTGAAGACGGGATACGGCACGCCTTCCGACGGCACCTTCGCCAGTTTCCCGAAGAAGAGGCTGAACACGAGCATCGTCAGCAACGGCTGCAGGATGGCCCAGGCGGCGCCGAGCACTGTCTGCTTGTAGCGGACCTTCACGTCGCGCCACGTGAGGAAGTACACGAGCTCGCGATACGCCCACAGATCGCCGAGCTTCAGCGAGACCCAGCCGCGTGATCGCTGGATTCGGATCGCCCGCGGGGCATCGGACACCGCCGCATGCGGCGGCGAAGTCATCGCCGCGGATCCAGGCGGAGCAAGCTCCGCCCCTACGCCCGTAGCCCCTACGCTCGTGGGGGCCGACCTTGGTCGGCCCTGGGCGAGATCAGGCACGCGCGACATCCTGCGGCGTATCGCGATCGATGGACGCGTGGGCCCCGGCGTGCGCCGCCGGCTTCAGCGTGAGCAGCTTCACGGACGGAATGCCGGCGCCGACCAGCTGCGCGACGAGCGGATCAGGTTTGTCGAGAGTCGCCACGATCAGGCGGTCGAACGCGACGGTCGTGCATTCGTCCAGCCCGCGAATCGGCATCCCGAGGAAGGTCCCGCCGGCCTCGGCCGCGAAGATCGCGACCGGTTCGAGTCCCTGTTCACGCAGCGACAGATACGCGAGCTCTGCGGCTTCACCGGTCCCGTACACGGCGATGCGCTGCGCACCATCGTCCTTGCACGGCCGGAGGACTTCGCTCAGGTGCTGGCGGACCTCCCGATAGAGATGGAGCGAGTAGTCCATGAACTCGTACGTGAGCCGGGACTTTTCGGCGATCCCCTGCGGCGTGATCAAGTAGAGCAGCCGGTTCGACTGCACGTTGATGCACTTGATGTAGCCCTTCCGGATGAGCCGCTTTAGATAAATGTTGGTCAGCCCCAGGGCGATGCCGAGCTTGGCCGCCAGGTTTCGTTGGGTGATGTGTTGGTCCCGCGCGACTGCATCGAGCACGGTCAGCTCGCGCCGCGACTCCACATCCATGCTTAGCCGTTCCATGGAGAATCTCACACTTCTAACTGTTTGTTATTAAATGACTTACTCGCTTATTTTCGATGGGCGCGGAACGATTCGAGGAACGGGCTGTCTGGCAGAGACAAGCTACCGCCCTGTCACTTACAGCCTTGGATGAACGGGGGCCTGGGGTGACTGGGGGCTGACCGGCTTTATCGGTCGGGAAGACGCGTTCATATAGTGAACAACAGGAACGTAACCATGTCAAGCCGGGAACTCCAGATTTTTCATTGGGTTGGCGACAGGGAGAAGAGGGGCAACTAATCCGTGAAGCGGTACTTCAGCAGCACCCAGAGCGCGACGACGCCGTCGCGCCAGGTGATTTTCTTGCCCTGTTCGTAGCCGCGGCCATCGTAGGTAATGGGCACCTCGTACACACGGTAGCCGCGCTTGAAGATCTTGGCCGTCAACTCCGGCTCGATGCCGAAGCCGTTCGAGTGCAGCGTGAACGCCTTCAACACGTCGGCCCGCATCACCTTGTAACAGGTCTCCATGTCGGTGAGCATCGTGTTGTAGAGAACGTTGGTGATCAGCGTGAGCAGCCGGTTGCCCAGGTAGTGCGTGAACAGGAACACGCGGTGGCGGCCCAGAAATCGCGATCCGTAGACGACGTCGGCGCGACCTTTGACGATGAGATCGATCAGCTCCGGGTACTCTTCCGGCGAGTATTCCAGATCGGCGTCCTGAATGACGACGATATCACCGGTCACCCGCGCGAACCCGGCGCGAAGCGCCGCGCCCTTGCCCTGGTTGCGCCCCTGCCGGAGCAGGAGAAAACGGCCGTCGCCGCGCAGCGCCTGCAGCCGGTCCCACGTGCCGTCGGTCGACTGATCGTCGACGACGATCAATTCGACGCGGACGTTGACCGCCAGCACGCGGCCGATGATTTCGTCGATCGTGTCCCGCTCGTTGAACACGGGCATGACGACCGACAGCAGCGGCTGCGCGGGAATCGGCGCGACGGACATCAAACGGCGACGGTAACATACCTCGTACGACGCGGCAATCGGGGCTGGACGCTCCCTCTGCGCTGCCGGTATCATCTCGACACGCGCTCAACACACCGAGTCCTCTGGTTGACCGCCTCCCGCTGCTGAATGCCCGAGCCATCGCGCGACGCCTCGTGGCCGGCCGCGTTCTGGGCGGTGCTGCTGCTGGCGGCCGCCTTGCGCCTGGGCTACGTTCTGTTCTATCCGCAGATGCCGATGTGCCCGGACTGTCAGGCGTACGACGAAGTCGGCCGGCACCTCGCCGACGGCCGCGGTTTCGTGGGCGGATTCGGCGGCGATACGCTGTTCTGGCCGCAGGTCCATCAGCCTGACGCGCCGGAGATCGGAATCGGCCCCGTCTATCCGGCGTTTCTCGCCGCGATCTATCGCGTTTTCGGCCACCAATTCCGGTGGGTGCGCGTCGCGCAGGCGTTGATCGCGTCGCTGGCGCTCGTCCCGCTGTTTTCGCTCGTCGATCGCGTGCTGGGCCGCCCGGCCGCACTCGGCACGTGCGGCCTCGTCGCGCTGTACCCGGCGTTCATCGTGTACTCCGGGTTCGTGCTCACGGAGAGCCTCTCGACGGCGATGCTGATCGCGACGATGTGGACGCTCCACCGCGCCTGGACCCGCGGCACACCGGCGTGGTGGACATTCGCCGGCGCGATGATGGCGCTGGCCGCGCTGCTGCGCGCGGAATTCGTCGTCGTGCTCGGCGCCGCGGTCATGCTCACGCTGTGGCGTCAGCCCACGCGCCGCACGGTGATGGCGCTCGTGCTGGTCGCAGCCGCCGCGGCCGTGACGATGGCGCCGTGGACGATCCGCAACTACCGGCTGTTCCACCGGTTCATTCTGGTCTCGGCGCATGACGGCGACACGCTGTGGATCTCGGTCAAGGGCTGGCGTGAATGGCGGTTCGGCGATCCGGAACTGCAGAATCTGGTCCGCGGGCTCAGTTACCTGGAGGAGTCCGACGCATTGAAGACCGCCGCGTTGCGGGAGATCGCGGATCGACCCTTGAGCTTCGCGTGGACGCGGCTGAAGCGATTTCCCGATCTCTGGCTGACCGGCCACACGGGCAACGTCGCCGGCGTGACCGACAGCTTCGAGGCCTATTGGCGGCGGGGCGAGTACGGCATCGTAGGCATCAAGGGGGCGCTGCTCGCGCTGAACGTCGGCCTGATCGGATTGGGGCTGATCGGCGGATTCCGGGCGGTGACGAGCGCGACGCTCTCGCGACCTGACGTGCTGCTTCTCGCGACGCCCATCGTCTGCATCTCCATCGTGCACTTCGTCCTGTTCGCGGCGCCGCGCTATCAGATTCCGATGATGCCGTTCGTGCTCGCGTTCGCCGCCTGGATGGGCCGGCGGACAGCCGAGGGCGCCCGATGAAGCTGCTCATCGCGATCCCGGCGCTGAACGAGGAAGACAGCATCGCCAGCATTGTCCAGCGCACGCTGGACGCGCGGTCCCACATCCTCGCGCGCACGCCGGTGACCGAGGTCGAGGTGACCGTCGTCAGCGACGGGTCCACCGATCGCACGGTCGAGCGGGCGGCGACGTTCGGATCTGCCATCACGCTGATCGTGTTCGAGCGCAACCGCGGCTATGGCGCCGCGATCATGGAAGCGTGGCGACGGTCGGACGCGGAGCTCCTGTCGTTCCTCGACGCCGACGGCACCTGCGATCCGCGGTTCTTCGCGGATCTGTGCGAGGCGCTCCTCGCGCAGGACGCCCACGTCGCGCTGGGCTGCCGGATGCACCGCGACAGCCGCATGCCGTTGCTGCGCCGTGCCGGCAACACGGTATTCGCGGCCATGCTGACCACGTTCGGATCGACGCGGGTCCGCGACGCGGCGAGCGGCATGCGCGTGGTCCAGCGCAGCTGCCTGCCGCGCCTCATGCCCCTGCCCACGGGTCTGCACTTCACGCCGGCGATGAGCGCGCGCGCGATCCTCGCCGACGATCTGAAGATCGTCGAGATCGACATGAGCTATCAGGAGCGCGCCGGCCGGTCCAAACTGCGCCCCTTCCGTGACGGCATTCGCTTCCTGCGCGTCATCCTGTCGGCCGCCTTTCTGTACCGCCCGTCGCGGCCGCTCGGAATTCTGGCCGTCGCGTGTTTCCTGTCAGCGGCGGGTTGGACCGCGCGGCTGGCGTGGCAACTCCGGCGCTACGGCGCGCTCGAAGAATGGATGATCTATCACTTCGTCGTCATTCAGCTGTCGGCGACGGCGGGCGTGCTGCTGGCGACGGCCGGCTATCTCGGTCACAAAGCAGTGGGCATCACGCTGTCGGCCGATCCGACGCGGTACCGCCGGCGGGGGCCCGTCGGGGCGCTGCTGTCGCACTCCGCGTTCTGGGTCGTGCCTTCGGGTCTCGCCGCGATCGGCGCGTGGGCGATCGCGCCGGCAGCCCTGGACTACTTCCGGACCGGCGTCGTCGATCCGGCGACGCATCACTGGTCGCGGTTCCTGGCGATGTCGTTCGCCTTTTCCGTCGCGTTCGTGCTTGGCGCCGCCCGTCTGGTCGACATCACGCTCGATCTGCTGGCGGATCGGCTGGCGTATCTTCGGCTTCAGGGTCCACGCGGCCTCCAGAGCGCGCAGGACGGCGGCGCCCCGCGATGAACACCGCCCACGAGCTGGACGCCTGGGAACGCGCCTACCGGGACTTCGAGACCCCGGCCGGGGAGATGCGCAAGTTCGGGCGCCGGTTGCACGCGCTCGGCGCGGACCGGCTCGATCTGTCGTCGCGCATCCTGGAAATCTGCTGCGGGCGGGGCAACGCGCTCATCGCCTGGCAGCGCCTGGGGTTCCGCCGCGCGGTCGGGCTGGATCTGTCCTACGCGCTGCTGCGCCTGTCGAACGCCGGCGCGCCCCGGATCGTCGGCGACGTCCGCGCGATGCCCGTGGCCGACGCGTCGCAGGACATCGTCGCGGTCCACGGAGGGTTGCATCATCTTCGGTCGCTCGAGGATCTCGAGGCGACGCTGGGTGAAATGCGCCGCGTGATCCGGCCCGGCGGGCACATCGTCATCGTGGAGCCGTGGTCGACGCCGTTTCTGACCGCGGTCCACGCGCTGTCGCGTCAGCCGCTGATCAGGCGGCTCTGGCAGAAGATGGACGCGTTCGAACGCATGTACGAACACGAGCAGAAGACCTACGACGCGTGGCTCGGACAGCCGGATGCGATCCTCGCGTTGGTGCACCGATATCTCACACCGCTCGTCCTTCATCGACGCTGGGGCAAGCTGATGGTGCTGGCGCGCCGCGCGCCGGAGCGGACGGGAGCGCGGCGTGTCCGGTAGGACGCCGACGCCGCGCGCGGTGTGGATCGCGACGATCGTCGCCTGCGCCATCCGGCTTGTGTTCGTGCTCGGGTATCCGCAGTTCGGCGCGTGTCCGGATTGCCAGGTCTACGATCGCCTCGCGACGAACCTGCTGGCCGGCAAGGGACTCGTGGGCGGCACGTCGGACGACCCGATGTTCGCGGACATCCGCGACGGCGCCAGCGCACCGGAAGTCGGCTTCGGGCCGGTTTATCCCGCGTTTCTCGCCGCGATCTACGCGACCGTGGGCCATCACATCACGGCGGTGCGGATCGCGCAGGCGTTTCTCGGAGCGCTCATCGTGCCGCTCGCATGGTGGCTCACGATGGTGGCGTTCGGCGGCGCGCCGGGGATCGTCTGCGCGTGGCTGGTCGCGCTCTCACCGCCGCTCGTGATGTACACGGGCATGGTCCTCACCGAGAACCTGTCCGTGGCGCTGCTCCTCGCGTCGATGTGCCTGCTCCTGCGGGCGCTGCCGCGCCGGACGCCGACGGCGTTCGTGTTCGCCGGCGTTGCGCTGGGCGCGCTGATCCTTCTGCGCGAGGAAATGATTCTGTTGCTGCCCGCGTTCGCGGGCCTGGTCTGGTGGAAAGGGCGCCCGCAGCCCGCCTGGACCGGCATCGCCGCGTTCGTGCTGGCGACGCTCGTCTGCATCGGCGCCTGGACGGTCCGCAACTACGTGCTGTTCCGGCAGCCGATCCTCATCTCCGTGCACGGCGGCGAGCAACTGTGGATCTCGGCGAAGGGCTGGAGCGAGTGGCATTTCGACGATCCGGATCTGCGCAGGCTCGTGAGCGGCCGGAGTTACGTCGAGCGCAACGCGGCGATGCAACAGGACGCGTTGCGAATCATCGCCGAGTCGCCCGGCCGGTTTCTCGTCTTCTGCTTTCAGCGCCTGCCGATGCTGTGGATCTCGAGTCACACCACGTACGTTCGCGGCCTGACCGAAAGCTTCCGCATGTACCTCGACCGCGGCGCGTACCTGCGCGTCGCCACGAAGGCGGCGTTGTTCGTCATCCAGATCGCGCTTCTGCTGCTCGCGGCGCGAGGCGCCTTCCTGGCCAGGGCGTTCACCGAGTCACCGCTCGCGGCGTGGATGCTGGCGATGCCGATCGCGGCGCTCACGGCCGTGCACTTCGTCATTTTCGCGACGCCGCGGTATCAGATCCCGGCCCTGCCGTTCGTCATGGCGTTCGCCGCGCTCGCCGTCACACGCGCGCGCCGGAGCGCGTAGACTGACGTCTGGCATGCGCTGGCGGATCACGCTCCCGCGGCTCGTGATGATGATCCTCACCGTCGCGGCGCTCGTCCGCTTTGGCGCCGCGGCCCGCAGCGGCCTGACGCTGGTAGGCGGGGATTTCTATCAGACGCTGCCGGGCCCGTACGTGGAGCGCGTCAACCCCGCGCTGTGGAACAGCCCCGATCTCGCAGGCAGCGCGGCGTTCCACAAGGACTACTACTTGTACGGCCCCGTGCAGTACCTGACGCTGTATCCCATCGCCTATCTGCGCTCGTACGCCGACATTGCGAAAGTGCTGCTCGTCATCTACACGCTGCTGATTGCGGCCATCGTCGTCGTGCTCTGGCGCACGATGGTCGCGCGCGAGCCCGGCCGGCGCGTCGGCGTGCTCCCGGCGCTGTGCGCCGTGCTGTTCTTCGCACCGTTGATCCAGTGCTACGTGCAGCGCGAGTTCGAAACCGTGACGTTTCTGATCTGGACTGCGGGCGCCTTCTTCCTCGTGACGGAGCGCGAGACGCTTGGCGGCGCGGCGGTGGGATACGTCACGTGGTTCAAGCTGCTGCCCGTCGGCTTTCTGCCGTACTTCGCGCTGCGCCGGTCCGGCCGCGCCGTGATCGGATTCGTCGCGGCCTCGGCCGTGGTGCTGGCGATCACCCACGCGACGTTCGGACTGAACAACTTCCTGATGTTCAGCGTGTCGCGCACGATCAACGACGAATCGACGTCGCAGCACATCGTCGGCGCCCAGTTCAGGCCGCTCATCGGCGCGCCGGCGACGTTCTACCTCGATCCGCGCAAGTCACCCGGCTACATCGGCACGGGGTTTTGCGACGACTGGAACGAGACGAACGACACGATCATCAGCGTCCGTTGGGCGCTCTGCGGACTGCATCTGCGGCACGCCTGGCTGCCGAGCCGCGAGCTGTTCTGGGCCATCTCGCTCGCGATCGGCGCGCTGTTTCTGACGGCGTTCGTCCGCCACGAGCGCAGTCTGGCGACACACATCGAGACCAAATGGCGGGGCATCTGGGAACTCTCGCTGGTGCTCATGGCCAGCGTCGTCCTCGTGCGCGCGCATTTCTACTATCTGATCGTGCTGCTGTTTCCGCTCGTCGCCCTGCTCTACCGCTATCTCATGTATCGGCCGCACTGGACGCGCGTGGCGGCGCTGGCTTTCTCTTACGTCGTGCTGTCGGCGTTCGTCGTGCCGCTGTCGGTGACGAGCGCCGTGGTTGGACGCGACATGTGGCATTTCTACATGCAGGCCAACATCTACTTCTACGGTGAGATGACCTTGTTCGGACTGCTGCTCGCGGAGTACTGGCTCTAGGCTCGTGACGGCTCCCGCACCGACCCGCGTGCTTCGCGTCATCACCCGACTGAACATCGGCGGACCGGCGATTCAAGCCACGCGGCTCTCGACCAGCCTCGATGCCGAGGGATTCGACACGCTCCTGATCCACGGCCGCCTCGGCGAGGGTGAAGGCGACATGAGCTACCTGCTGGCCGATCGCGGATCGCGCACGCAGTACCTTGATCTCCTGCAGCGGCCGATCGCGCCGTGGGCCGACGCGCGGGCCACCGTCGCCCTGTACCAGGCCATGCGCAGGTTCAGGCCGCACGTCCTGCACACGCACATGGCGAAAGCGGGGCTGTTGGGACGCGTCGCCGCGGTGGCGTTCAACCTGACGCACCCGTCCTCGCGCGTCCGCGTGATCCACACCTACCACGGCCACGTGCTCGAGGGGTATTTCTCCGGTCCGACGACGCAGCTGTTCGTCGCGCTGGAGCGCCTGCTCGCCAGGGCGACCGATCGACTGATCGCGGTCTCCGCCCGCGTGCGCGAGGATCTGCTCCATCGCTATCGGATCGGCTCGCCGCCGATGTTCACGGTGGTCCCGCTCGGCCTCGATCTCGACGCGTTTGCCGCAATCGACGAAGGGACGCGGGCAGAAGCGCGCCGCGCGCTCGACATCGCGGGAGGCATTCCGGTGATTACGACCGTCGGCCGTCTGACGGCGATCAAGAATCACCCGCTGTTCCTGGACATGGCGCAGCGAATCGCGCGCACGCGACCCGACGCGGTGTTTCTCATCGCCGGCGGCGGCGAACTGCGCGATCAGCTCGAAGCGGAGGCGCGCCGGCGCGGGCTGGCCGAACGCGTCCGCTTCCTCGGGTGGCGTCGCGACCTCGCGACGGTGTACGGGGCGACGGATGTCTTCGTCATCACGTCGAAGAACGAGGGCACGCCCGTGGCGCTGATCGAAGCCATGGCGTCGGGCGTCCCCGGCGTGTCGACCGACGTCGGCGGCGTGCGCGACGTGATCGCCGACGCGACGCTGGGGCGCGTGGTCCGGCCCGACGACGCGGAGGCGCTTGCGCGGGAGGTGACGGGCCTTCTCGACAATCGCGCGGCGCGCGAGGCCATCGCGTCGGCCGCGCGGCAGGCGGCGGTGAGCCGCTTCGGAGTCCGCCGGCTGAGCGCGGACATCGCGGCGCTCTACCGCGAGGTCCTGGCGCGCTGATCCGTAGGCCGGGGCCTTTCGGTTTTGTAGGCCGGGGTCCTTTCGGACCCGGCGTGGTCTGGCGGGTCCAAAAGGACCCGCCCTACATCTGCCCCGCCAGCTCCAGCACGGCCGGCGCCAGCGCGCGGCCAATCAGCGCGTTCCCGCGCTCGGTTAGGTGCATCCCGTCCCAGCACATCGCCGGATCGCGGACGCTGAGCGCGTCGCCGAGATTCACGTACTTGACCTTCGGATTCGAGCCGTAGCGTCGCGCCAGCATCCCGCGCAGTTCTTCCTGCTGCGCGCGATGGCTGTGCTCGAGATAGGGCTGCGTCACGACAAGGACCCGGCTCTGTCGCGCGAGCGCGGCCTCGATGCCGAGATGGACGCTGTGGCAGTAGAACCGCCAGTACTGGCTGCAGCCGTCGTCGTCCGGAACCCGCGGGCTGGCTTCGGGCCGCCATTTGGCGGCCTGCGCTTCGATCGAATCGTAGAGCGCGACGGACGCCTGCAACAGCGCCGCCTCGGTGCGAGCGACGGCGTTCGGCCGGAACGTCGTCTTCTCGTCGCGATACGCCGCACGGATGTCTCCCGTGCGAAGCGTCCGCATCTTTTCGGTCGCCACGATGGGCAGCATCGGAAAGTAGCCGAACCACCGGAAGAGCGCGGCGTCTCTGCGCCGCTCCGACAGATTGGCGCCGCCCAGATCGTTGTAGCCCTCGTAGAGGACCGTCAGGTCGTATTTGAGATACGCATAGTCGGCGAGCGTGTACTGGAAGGCGTGAGCGCCCTCGTTGCTGAATCCCAGGTTCACGACACGGAACCGCGACGCGTCGCGCGTCCCGGCGGCATTGAGCGCCAGCTCGAGCCGGTACGGAAACGCAGCCTCGGGAGGCAGGCCGTAGCCGAGCACGGTGCTGCCGCCTACCGCCACGACACGAATCTCGCCCGGACGCTTGCGGCCGACGATCTCGCCGCGGTAGCCCCAGATGTTGGAGCCCGTCTTGTCGAACTTCCCATGGAGGTACACGTCGATAGCCAGCAGCGTCGCGCACAGCAGGACGACCGAGAGCGTTACGCTCAGTAGCGCGAACACGACGAAGCGACGGCGGCTGATCGGACGGCGCGGTGCGCTCATATCGCGCCGATGATCCGCACGTCCGGCAACGGTACGATGAAACGGCCGCCGCCGTGAAGAAAGTCCTGCTCCTTGCGGACGATCTCAGGCTCGTAGTTCCACGCCGTCATGATGGCGTAGTTGGGCGGATTCGCGTGGAACGGCTCCGGCGGCACGATCGGAATCGACACGCCTGGCACGTACTTGCCGGAGCGCAGCGGCGACATGTCGAGGACGTACTCGACCAGATCGGGTCCGAGGCCGCAGAAGTTCAGCAGAATCGTCGAGCGGCCGGCGGCGCCGTAGCCGACGACGCGGCGGCCGGCGCGGCGCAGGTCGACGACGAGGTGGCGCAGCGACTGCCGGCGCGCTTCGACCTGCTCGCCGAACCGATCGACCTTCCACGCGCGCTCGGCCTCGAGCATCTGCGCGACGATGGGCGCGGGCTGGCGCGGCGTGTTCGCGCGCGCGGCCGTGACGCGGATCGAGCCGGCGTGGATGGGAATGCGCTTCACGTCGACAATCCGGAGGCCGTGGGTGTCGAGCAGCCGCGCGAGCGCCGTCAGCGAGTGATAACAGGTGTGCTCGTGGTAGACGGTGTCGTACTGGACGAGCGCGAGCAGGTCGCCCTGATACTGCACTTCGAAAATGAAGACGCCGTCATCCTCGAGCAGCGCGGTCACGCCGCGGACGATGGCGTGCAGGTCGTCGACGTGCGCGAAGACGTTGTTGCCCGTGACGATGCGCGCCGGCCCATGCGCCGCTTTCACACGCGCGGCGGCCGTGTCGTCGAAATAGGCCTGCACCAGCGGCCAGCCGTCCTCGCGGCTCGCACGCAGCGCGACGTCCGACGGGTCCACGCCGACGACGCGGGCGCCCGCCGCGCGCAGCGGACGGATCAGGACACCGTCGTTGCAGCCGAACTCGACGACCAGCCGTCCGGCCGCGCCCTCGGCGGCCACGATCTCGGCGCCCATTTCGGCGAAGTGATCGATGAGCGTCCGCGTCGTGCTGGACACGTACGAGTACTGCGTGAAGATGTCGGCCGGCGGCACGACGTCGAGAATCTGCATCAGCGTGCACTCGGCGCAGCGCGCGAGCCGGAGCGGAAACGCGGTCTGATAGGCGAGCTCGTCGCGGGTCAGAAATCCGCCGGCGAGCGGCATGTCGCCGTAGTCGACGAGCAGCACGAGCCGATCCGACCCGCAGATGCGGCAGGTCGTGCGCGTGGTGACGCGTGTCCCCTGGAGACCCCGGTGCGGCGCGACGACGGGCGGCTGCGGCGATCGCGGGTCGCTCACAGGATTCTCGGCGTCGGCAGCGGGACGATGAATCGGCCCTTGAATCCCTTGGCGGTCAGCTTCGGCGCGAGCTCCTCGGCGATGTGCCAGGACAGCAGCAGCGCGTACTCCGGCTGATCCTCGAACAGCCGCGCCTCGTCCACGACGGGAATCAGCGTGCCCGGCATGTACTTCCCGACCTTGTACGAGTCCTTTACTTCGAGGACGCAATCGACGATGCCATCGTCGAGGCCGGCGTAGTTGATCAGCGTGCTGGCGCGCGACGGCGCGCCGATGCCGAAGATGCGCGCGCCCTTCTGCTTCAGATCCTTCAGCAGTGCATGCAGGCCGAGCTTGGACTGGACGACGTCGCGCTTGAATCGCGCGAGCCGATCCGGCCATGCGCCGGCGGACCGCTCCTCGGCGAGGACCGCGGCCACCGACGGCTGCACCGGCCGTGTACCCTTTCGCGCGGAATACACGCGAATCGATCCGCCGTGCGTCGGGATCCGCTTCGCGTGAATCACTTCGAGGCCGTGGCGCTCGAGCAGGAATTTCAGGCTGTGCAGCGAGTAGTACCGCAGGTGCTCGTGATAGATCGTGTCGTACTGCACCGTTTCGAGCAGGCTCATCAGGTAGTGCGATTCCGAGATGAACATGCCGTCCGGCTTCAGCATGGTCAGGATGCTGTCGACGATCTCGTGCACGTGCTCGATGTGGGCGAACACGTTCGTCGCCGTCACGATCGTCGCCGGGCCATCCTCCGCGCGCGCGCGCGCCGCAGCCTCGGGGCCGAAGAACGACATCGTGGTCGGGATGCCGCGCTCGTTGGCCACGTTCGCCATCAGCGTCGGCTCGATGCCGCGCACGCGGTGGCCGCCGTTCTTGAAGTTGCCGAGCAGCGTCCCGTCGTTCGACCCGACGTCGACGACGAGGTCCGCCGGCGTCAGCGGCAGGATCTGCCGGCAGTCCGTGTAGAGCTCGGCGAAATTCTCGCGGAGGATCTTCGTCGTGCCGCTCGTGTACGGGTACTCGGGCGGAAACAGGACCGCGGGATCCACGATCAAACCGAGCTGCACGAGCTCGCAGCGCGGGCAGTACAGAAACTCTGCGGGATACGCCGGCTGCTCGTGCGGACGCTGGCCGATGGGCCGCATCTGGTTGACGGGCGGCAGGTAGCCGATGAACAGGGCCGACTGCAGGTCGGGGTTGTCGCACACCTGGCACCGATCGACGACGACGCTCGATCCGGTGCCGGCAGCGCGGGGCGCGGTCATAAGGTCACTTTCCTCACGGTCAAGCCGTTCATGACGTTCATGACGTTGATACCTGCCGGCGCGAGGTGCGCGTGGTCGGCGTACCAGCGCGCGGCGAGCCACAGGCCGTCGCGAAACGCGATCTTCGGGCGATACCCCAGCGCGGCCATCTTCGCGATGTCCGGACAGCGGCGATCGGTGCCGCCGAGCGCCGCGTCGCTCGGCACGACGTGAATGCGACGGCCGAAGAACTCGCCGATCATCCGCGACACGTCGCGGATCGCGATCTCCTCCATCGTCCCGACGTGATAGATGCCCAGATGCTCGCCCCGCTCCATCGCCAGCCGCAGGCCGTCGATGAAATCGTCGATGTAGACGAACGACCGTGTCTGCGCGCCGGTCCCCTGAATCGGAAACGGAATCGGATCGCCGGCCGTCTCGGCCAGGCGCTTCATCCGCACGACGAGCTGCGGGATCACATGTTCCCACCCCATGTCCGGCCCGTACACATTGTGCGGGCGGACGATCACGACGCGCATCGGGTGACGGCGTCCGTGATTGATGGCCATCAGCTCGTTGATGATCTTGCCGCCCGCGTACGAGTACCGCGGATTCAGCGGATCGGGTATCGACAGCGGCGCGGTCTCGTCCGTCGGGACGCGCGGCGGCGATTGATACACCTCCGAGCTCGACGTGAGGATCAGCTCGCCGACGCCGGCCGCCGTGCACGCGTCCAGCACGTTCGACATCCCCTTCACGGCGACGTCGAGCACGAGATCGGGCTGCGAGTAGAAGAACGCAGTTCCGTTGATGAACGCCAAATGGCACACCGAGTCGACGCCGTCGACCGCGGCGGCCACGGCGCGCGCATCACGAATGTCGCCCTCGACGTACTCGAAGCGCTCGTCGAGATCGGCGAGCCGTGCCACCCGCCCGCGCGAGTTGTTGTCGAACACGCGGACGCGGTGGCCGTCGGCGACGAGCCGGCGCACCAGCGCGCTGCCGAGGAATCCCGTCCCGCCGGTGACCAGGAAGAAGCGTGGCATCAGAAGAAATGAACCACTGAGGACACGGAGGACACGGAGGAAATCCGCAGAGGAGACACGGAAGAATACAGAGTGAAACGGGCCACAGAGGCACAGGGGCACGGAGACAGGAGTCCCGGAGCTTGTGTTCGACGCGGCGCCGCGAAGCGGCGTCGGTCGGCCGAACGCCGGTGCGCAAGCGACGACTGTAACTCGGCCTTCGTCGTTTGCGCTCCAGCGTTCGGCCGCCCAGCGCGGCGTGCTCCGCACGCCGCCCGCGTCGAACACCTCTGTGTCTCGGTGTCTCTGTGGCTATTCACATCTTCTCCGCGTCCTCCGTGTCCTCCGTGGTTACTCATCTCACGCTTTCCCCCCGAGCGCGGTACTGGCCGGAATGCGCACCTGCACCTGCCGTCCCAATTGCGATCGCCGCGTCCGCGTCAGCCCCCACAGGAACCACCGCATGTACTCGCCGGTCCACGGGCCGAGACGGAACGTCGACTGCCCGCCGTACAGCCGATCGATCGACACGATCGGCACCTCGCCGAGCGACATTCCCAGCAACTGCGCCTTGATCGACATCTCGAACGCGACGGCCCAGCCAATCGGCCGCGACTCCAGATGGAAGCGGTCGAACTGATCGCGCCGGAACATCTTGATGCCCGTCGTGCAGTCGGTCATCAGCGATCCGGCCAGCCAGCGGAACAACCGGTTCGCGATGCGCGACAGAATCCCGCCGACGAGCGACCCGCCCAGACGCCGCCCGCCGTGCGCGTAGCGCGTGCAGCTGACGAACTCGCAGCCCTGGTCCATCAGCGCCAGCATGTCCTCGATCGCCAGCACGGGTCCGACTTCATCGGCGGCGAAGATCAGGACATAGCGCCCGGCCGCCGCCGCGACGCCGGCGCGAATGGCGTTCACGACGCCCCGCCCCAGCGTGTTGTGTACGGCGCGTACCGGCTGGCCCGGCGGCAGTCCCGCGACGACGCGCACGCTGTCATCGTCAGGCGTGTCGTGGACGATGACGACTTCGTACGGCACGTCGACGACGGCGCGCAGCATCTTGAGCATGATGCGCAGGTTGATGCCCTCGTTGCGGACCGGCATCAGCACCGTGAGGATCAGATCGCTCGCCATCGGCTCAGTTCGCGCTCTTCAGGAATTCGCGCACCGCCGCCACCACGCACTCGACGTCCTGGTCGGTCAGCGTGAACGCCGACGGCAGCCACAGCGCGCGCGGGCCGGCCCACATCGCGCCAGGGAATCGATCGTCCGGCTGCCGGTACGGCGCCTGCGTGTGCAGCGGAAACCAGAACCGCCGGCAGTGCATCCGCCGCGCTGCGAGAAACCGATCGAGCGCGTCGCGCCGCTCGACGATCGCGTCCGTCCACAGCGGCGCTTCGCCGCCCGTGAGATTGAAGCCGGGCAGTGTCAGACCGTCGAGCTCGGCGAGTCCGCGCGCGTAGAGCTCGTAGTTGCGCTTCTGGCGATCGAGACGCTCGCGCAGGTACGCGAGCTGCCCCAACCCGACCGCCGCCTGCAGATTCGTCAGCTTGAAATTGAACCCGACGCTGTGGTGTACATCGTCGCCGCCCGTGCCGCGAACCGGCCGTCCGTGATCCTTCAGCTCGCGCAACCGGCCGTGCAGCGCGTCATCGTCGGTCAAGACCATGCCGCCCTGGCCGGTGGTGATCGTCTTGTTCGGCGAGAACGACAGACAGCCGGCGACGCCGATCGTGCCGAGCGACTTGCCGCCGGCTCTCGACGTCAGCGCCTCGGCGGCGTCCTCGACGATCGGAATGCCGTGCGCCTTCGCGACTGTTCCAATCGCCGCGAGATCCGCGGCGCGCCCGCTGACGTGCACCGGCATGATCGCGCGCGTGCGCGGCGTGATCGCGCGCTCGAGCGCCTCTGGGCACAGGTTCAACGTCGCGCGATCGACGTCGGCGAGCACGGGCGTGGCGCCGGTCAGCTTGACGGCGTTGGCGGAGGCGATGAACGTCAAGTCGGGGACGATCACTTCGTCGCCGTGGCCGATCCCGAGCGCCGCCAGCGCGAGGAACAGCGCCGTGGTGCCGCTCGTTGTCGCCACCGCATGTTTCGCGCCCGTGAGCGTCGCGATTTCGCGCTCGAAGCGCGTCGTGACCTCGCCCTCGTTCAGGTAGTCGCTGGCGAGCACGTCGCGCACGAGCGCGTACTCGCCGTCGCCGATCTTCGGCGCCCACCACGGAATCGGCCGTTCGCTCATGAAATGTTCCGCCCGATCCGCGCCGCGGGCGCCAGGCTCGCCGGATCGACGGGCACGCGCTCGCCGTCGATCAGAAAGAACGGCCCGGGCAGCCGGGAGTGCTTCAGCGCGCGGACCTTTCTCGCCACTTCCTCGCGCGAGTCGTCCGGCGACAGCAGCATCCAGCGCTCGAATTCCTTCCGCGTGACCGCGGGGCGCGCCCAGCGGTCGCCCGACGGCCGCAGTCCACCCCTTCGCGCGAGCTCCTCGCACACGTCGCGGAACACGCCGACCGAGCGGACGAGCGCCCGGTCGAACAGCGTCTCGCAGGTGTCGCCGCCCTCGACGGGGAATCGCGCGACGCGCACGATCTCGCCGCCGTCGATCGTGGCGGTCATCCGATGCGCCGTTACGCCGAATGTCGCGTCGCCGCGATACAACGCGTAGCTGGCCGATCCGATTCCAGGCCAGTCCGGCGTCGCCGGATGAATGTTGATCGCCTCGCGCCGGACGCCCTCGAGCACCCGCGCCGGCACGATCATCGGCGCCAGAAAGTTCAGCAGGACGTCGACGTCACCATGGCCGACGGCGCCGGCCGCCGCCGCTGGAAACGCGATCTCCTGCCGCGCGTGCCGGCTGACGTGCGTCACATCGAACAACGCCGACGCACAGGCTTCGGCCGGGTCGGCCAGATCCGCGCGGTCCGTCAGCAGCAGCACGCAGCGGTACTTCACGGGCATCAGAGTGACGCGCCCGGACGGACGACGCCCCAGACGTCCACGACGTCGACCGTGGCCGGGATCGCGAGCGTCCTGTAGGCGGCATGGGGCACGCCGACGATCACGACGTCGGACGACTGCACCAGCTGCTCCTTGCTGACGAACGTCGGATCCGTCGCGAACTCGTCCGAGTAGCCGACCTGCGCGCCGTGAAACCGGAGAATCTTGCCGAGCTTGTACGACAGCGAATCGCGCGTATCGTCGATGTCCGCCTTGAACGCCATCCCGAGGATCCCGACGCGCGTCTGCGCCAGATCGTAGCGGCGGCGCAGTCCCTCGACGATGAACCCGGGCAGGCCTTCGTTGACCATCATCGCGGCGTGCCCGAGCGTGAAGTTGTTGTTGTTGAAGGCGGCGAGCTGCAGCGTGTCCTTGAGCAGGCACGGCCCGGCGGCGAAGCCCGCGGTGGGCAGCGTGGCGGCGCGGCCGTAGCCCTCGACCATCGCGGCGCGGACGCGGTTGAAGTCCACGCCGAATTCGGTCGCCATCATGTAGAACTGGTTCGCCGCGGCGAACTGGATGTAACGCCAGGCGTTGGAGAACAGCTTCGCCAGCTCCGCCTCCTCGACGCTGACCGGAATCACCCGCGGGGCGATGGCGGAAAACAGCGTCGTCGCCGTCGCGAGCGCCTCGTCGCTGAGCGCCGACACGAGCTGCGGCAGCTCCCGCAGTTCCTTGATCGCGTGGCCCTGCGCAATCCGCTCCGGACAGTACGCGACCTGCCAGTGCTGGCCGTCGCGCTCGAGCGCGGCCTTCACCTGCCGGCACGTGCGCGGATAGACGGTGCTGCGGATCACGAGCGTCTGCGACGCGCGCAGATGCGGCCGCAGCGTCTCGATCAGCTCGAGCAGGCCCCGAAGCTTTGGATTCAGGTACTCGTCCACCGGCGTCCCGATGGCGATGAGGACGATCCGCGCCGCGGTGACGTCGCCCGGATCCGACGACAGGAACAGCGTGCGGTCCAGCACGTGCGGCAGGATGGCGTCGGCGCCGTACTCGACAAACGGCATGCGGCCCTGCTGCAGCCGGTCGAAGACGTCCTCGTTGAGATCGTACAGCACGACGCTGAGGCCCTTGGCCGCGAACGCCAGCCCGAGCGGGAGCCCGACGTGGCCGGCGCCACCGACGATGCACAGATCGACCGGCGCGTGGCGGTGGGAATGCCGGGGAACTCCTGCGCTGCTCATGGGTGTGCCCACAGTGTGTCGTACAGCTGCGCGTATCGTACAGCGCCTTCCGCCAGACTGAACTCGCGAACGGCCGTCGCGCGGCAGCGGGCCGCGGCCCTTCGATCGGCCAGCAGCGACCGCACGGCCTCCTCGGACGCGTCGAAGGCCTCCCGCGACGTGTCCGTCAGGACGGCGCCAACGCCGTTGGCTCGCACCACGTCGCCCGAGTCGCCGATGCCGTCGTTGATGATGACGGGCACGCCGCACCCGAGAAACTCGGCCAGCTTCGTGGCCGCGGACGCCCGCTTCGAGAAGCAGACGCGGATGAAGAACACGCCCGCGTCCATCAAGCGCATCAGCGCCGGCATGTCCTCGAACGGCGCGCGCGTGAGCACGAGCCGGTGGGCCGGCAGTCCGGCGCGCACCGCGTCGGCGCGCAGGCGCTCGTGATCCTCGCGCGTGACGATTAGCGCCTTCATCGTCTCGAACTTCGTCGAAAGCCACGCGAGGTACGACAGCGTCGCCTCGCGCAGGTACCAGTTGCTCAGCGTGCCGACGCAGCCGACCACGAGGGCGCCGTCGAGGCCGAGCTCGCGGCGGCGCCGGTCGTCCTCAGCGGACGAGGCTGCCGCGGGCTGAAAGCGATCGAGGTCCGCGCACGTCGGGATGACGACGACCGGCACGCCGGCTCGCACGTGGCCGAGTTTCGGAAACTCGCGGACGCCGGCCGCGGTCAGCGAGACGATCGCGTCGGCCTCGGCGAAGAACCTGCGCTCCCACCATTTGCCGATCCGGAACAGGAGCCCGCCGGCCGGCCAGTGTCCCGCCTCGGCTTTCTCGTCGACCCAGAAGCCGCGCATGTCGAACAGAAAGCGCGTGCCGAACGCCCGCTTGACGTGCAGCGCAATCAGCGCGGGAACGTAGCCGCGGGCGTGGACAATCGCCGGTGGCTGGTGGCTGGTGGCTGGTGGCTGGCGCGCCCACGTCCGCGCCGCGAGACAGCCGCGAACGACGTCGAGCGCCGTGGACAGGACGGGCGGACGCTTTGTGTACGATCGCGCAATCCACGTGATGCCGGCGCGGTCGAGCCGCTGCCGCATCGACGCCACGCGCGCGGCGTCCGCGAGATCGGCCGGCTTCTCGAACGACAGCAGCGTGATGGCCGCGCGATCCGCGAGACGATCGAGATAGGCGACGACCTGGGACTCTCCCAGCGGTTCGAGCATGCCGTCGTAGGAAATGTACAGGACGCGGCGGAAGGGGGACGGGCCCCTCATCGCCTAAACGGCGGCGGCCGCTGCCGCCGTCACGCGACCCGACAGGCGGACGATGTTCGGCGCGGTGAAGCCCTTCAGCGCGTTCCGCGTGTCGACGACGGGTACGCCGCTGTCGACGACGGCCTTCCAGTTGAAGCTCGAGTGATCCGTGCAGATGACGATGCAGTCCGGCGCCTTGCGCAGCGCGTCGGCCTCCGACACGGCCTGGAGCGCATGCCCGCCGTGCGTGAACGACGACACCCACGGATCGCTGTAGGAGACGACCGCGCCCTTGCGCGTCAGCAGCTCGAGGATGTCCAGCGCCGGCGACTCGCGCATGTCGCCGACGTCCTTCTTGTACGCGATCCCGAACAGATGGACGCGCGATCCGTTGATCGCCTTGCGCGCGCCGTTCAGCGCGTCGCCGATGCGCTCGACGACGTAGTCGGGCATCGACGAGTTGACCTGGCCGGCCAGCTCGATGAAGCGGCACTCGAACCCGCTCTGGCGCGCCTTCCACGACAGATAGTACGGATCGATCGGGATGCAGTGGCCGCCCAGCCCTGGGCCGGGATAGAACGGCATGAAGCCGAACGGCTTGGTCTTCGCGGCTTCGATCACTTCCCACACGTCGATGTCCAGCTTGTGGCACATCTGCGCGAGCTCGTTCACCATGCCGATGTTGACGGCGCGGAACGTGTTCTCGAGGAGCTTCACCATTTCGGCGACGCGCGTCGAACTGACGGGCACCACCGTCGAGACCACCTGCGCGTACAGCAGCGTGGCCGCCTCGGTGCTTGCGGGGCCGTAGCCGCCCACGACCTTCGGAATGTTCTTCGTCAAGTACGTGGGATTGCCGGGATCGACGCGCTCGGGCGAAAACGCGAGGAAGAAATCGCGATCGGCCTTGAAGCCGCGCGCCTCGAGCATCGGCAGCGCCACCTCGTCGGTCGTTCCGGGATAGGTCGTGGACTCGAGAATCACCAGCTGGCCGGTTCTCAGCGACGCCGCGACACCTTCGAGCGCCTTCACCACGTACGACAGATCAGGATCCTTCGTCTTGCGCAGCGGCGTCGGGACGCAGATGTCCGCGACGTCCATCTCCGCCAGCTTTGCCATGTCCGTCGTCGCGCGCAGGCGTCCGGCGTTCACCGACTCGGCGAGCTCGTGCTGGGGCACGTCGGGGATGTAGCTGCGGCCGGCGTTGATCTCGGCCACCTTCGTCTGGTCCACGTCGAAGCCGGTGACGTCGAAGCCGGCCCGCGCGAACTCGGACGCCAGGGGCAGGCCGACGTAGCCGAGCCCGATGACGCCGATGCGCGCCCTCTTATCGCGAATTCGGGAGAGAAGCGTGGCGATCGTGGTGGCTGTGCTCATGAATGCTGGACGTGATTTTCAGATCGTCGACAGCCGGTCGGCGACCTGCGGCGCGGCCGCGACGCGCTCGATGTCGGCGTCGACCATCATCTTGACGAGGCCGGCGAAGTCGACGGCCGGCGCCCATCCGAGCTGCGCCCTGGCTTTCGAGCTGTCGCCGATCAGATGCTCGACCTCGGCCGGACGAATCAGCTTCGGATCAAGCGTGACGTATTTCTGCCAGTCGAGACCGGCGTGGCCGAACGCGACTTCGACCAGGTTGCGGACCGAATGCGCGATGCCGGTCGCGATCACGAAGTCGTCGGCGCGCTCCTGCTGCAGCATCAGCCACATCGCCCGGACGTAGTCGCCCGCAAATCCCCAGTCGCGATGCGCGTCGAGGTTGCCGAGCGAGAGCGTCTTGGCGAGCCCGAGCTTGATGCGCGCGACGCCGTCGGTCACCTTGCGCGTCACGAACTCGAGGCCGCGCCGCGGCGACTCGTGGTTGAAGAGCATGCCGGAGACCGCGAACATCTCGTAGCTCTCGCGGTAGTTGACCGTGATGTAGTGCGCGAAGGCTTTCGAGACGCCGTACGGGCTCCGCGGGTAGAACGGCGTCATCTCGGTCTGCGGCACCTCGCGCACCTTGCCGAACATTTCGCTCGATGAGGCCTGGTAAAGGCGAATCTTCGGATCGACCTGGCGGATCGCTTCGAGCACGCGCGTGACGCCCTGCGCATTGAACTCGCCCGTCAGCATCGGCTGATCCCACGACGCGGGCACGAACGACATCGCCGCGAGGTTGTAGAACTCGTGCGGACGCACCTCGTCCACGAGCCGAATCAGCGACAGTTGATCAAGGAGATCGGCCGGGCGCAGCGTCACCCGATCGAGGATGTGCGAAATGCGCCAGTAATTCGGCGCGCTCGCGCGTCGGACGACGCCGACGACCTCGTAGCCTTTCGAGAGCAGCAGTTCGGCGAGGTAGGATCCGTCCTGGCCGGTGATTCCGGTGATAATGGCTCGTTTTGACATTCCGTATAAACCACACGATTGTATGAGGTTAGAAACACGTTGGTCAAGAACCCGCGATGGGCATCATCCGCAGTAACGCCGCGTTCTACCTCGAGGCCCGCGCGCGCGGCGTCGACTTCAGCCGCACGCTGACGCTGGGCCGGCAGCGTCTCTACCTCACGCCGGCGGATCTTACCGCTCTCGCGGCGCAGTACCGCCCGGACCTGCGCGACCATCTTGATGATCTGCGGTACGGAGAACCGGCCGACGCGTTCCTGCAACGCTTCCTCGACGTCCGCGATCTGCAGGCACTCGATCACTCCGCGTACGAAGGCGCGGCGATCACGCACGATCTGAACGCGCCTCTGCCCGCTCCACTGCACGAACGGTTCGACGTCGTGATCGATTCGGGCACGCTCGAGCACGTCTTCAATCTGCCGACGGCGATCGCGTCGTGCATGCAGCTCGTGAAGAAAGGCGGGACGCTCTTTCTCTCCTCGCCGGCCAACAACATGTGCGGCCACGGCTTCTACCAGCTCAGCCCCGAGCTGTTCTTCCGGCTCTTCAAGGACGTGAACGGCTTTTCGCTCGCGCGTCTGGTGCTCGTCGCGCACCCGTTCCCCGGCGCCGAGCTGAGCCCGCGGCAGACCTGGTACGACGTCGTCGATCCCGCCGAGATTGGGGCGCGCGCGCCGCTGATGACGCGGACGCCGGCGTTTCTGATGATGGAGGCCGTGCGCGTCGAGATCGTGCCGATCCTCGCGACGCCGCCGCAACAGAGCGACTACGTTGCGCGCTGGAGCGCGGAGGCCGGCGCGGGATCGCGCGGCGCCGGCGGTGGAATCAGGCGCGCCATCTTCCGTCGATTGCCGCCGCGGCTCAAGGCGCTCGCCACCGGCTGGTACCAGCGGTCGTTTCTCTGCACGTTGCGCAACACTCGGGCGTTCCGGCGGATCCCCTCGCGGCCGTGACTACGCGGGCGCGTTCCGCGCCCGCCACAACGACGCCAGCACCACGAGGCCCGTGACGACGGCAATCGCCCCCTGCAGGACGAACAACTGTCCGCTCCACGCCAGCCAGCTCTGGATGGAAACGACCGCCAGGCCGGAGGCGAGCATCAGCAGCGTGGCCGCCAGACCGTCTTCCCGCCGCGACGCGAGCCAACCGATCGCCACCGCGGCGCCGAGGACGTTGCTGGCCGCGTATCCTGCCGGCACGCCGACCAGGCCGAACATCGGGATGAGCGCGAGCGACGCGAGCACGGCGACGACCGCGTAGCCGACCCACGCGGCCAGGTACACGCGCAGCCGCGAGATCCCCAGCGCGTAGACCGTGAACGGGAACGCGACGAAGTAGAAGTAGTCGCCGAAGAGCTGCATCGGCAGCAGCCGCGCCGCCGGCAGGAACGCGCGCGAGTAGGCGATCGGCACGAGCAGATCCTTGAGAAACAGGATCGCGACGATCGCCGCGGTCGCCAGGCCGACGGTCATCCGCAGCGCCGCCGTCAGCTCGCGCCGTCCTTCGAGGGAGGCGCCGACGCGCGTGACCGCCGGGTGCATGCGTCCCCAGAGCGCGTTGGTCAGGAACGGCGTGTAGTAGGCATTGACGGCGAACGGCACGGCGAGGAGCCCGTTGGCGTCGATGCCGAACGCCGCGATCACGCGGCCGTTCACCCACAAACGCGCGGTCGGGACGAGCGCGCCGCTCACAAGGACGGCGACGCTGAAGCGGACGAGCGCGTTGGCTTCGGGCCAGTCGAAGCCCGCGCGGAACAGGTCGCCGAGCGGACGCACGCGCCGCACGTAGAAGACGAACGCGCTCATCAGGAGCGCGGAGCTGACGAACACGCTCCAGAACGCGCCGGGCAGCCGCCAGACCGCGATGATCGCGAGCGTTGAGAGAAATCCGAGAACGGTCGCCCACACCGACGCGCGGACGTATAAGTCGTAGCGTCCGCCGCCGAAGAAGACGGCCTCGAGGTATCCCGACGCCACGACCGACAGCGGCACGCTGAATACCACCGCGAGGATGTCGAGGCGCGAGACCGGCGAGTGCGCGAGCGTGTCGGCGCCGAAGACAGCGGCGATCAGCGGCCGCGAGAACAGCACGGCGGCCGCCAGGAGCGTGAGGCTCGCCGCCGTCTGCACGGTGAACGCCGTCGAGAGCAGACGCCCCTCGCGCTCGCGGTTGTCGGGCCCGATCGCGCCCATGCGATTGATGACGCCCGTGGCCATCGACAACGAAGCGATTGAGATGCCGAGCAGCTGAAGCTGCGTGGCCTGCGTCAGGAAGCCGACGCCCGCGGTGCCGAGCACGAGCGCGACGTACTTGATGCGGACGAAGCCGGTGGCCAGACGCGTGATGCTCAGGATCCCGCCCGCGAAGAACGCGCGGAAATGGTGTTTGAGCAGCGGCTCAGCCATGCGCCTCGTCGATCACCGCGCGGTAGATGCCGAGCAGCTTGGCCATCTGGCCGTCGAGCGAAAAATGGGCGCGCACGTGATCGCTCCCGGCCTTGCCGACCGTGTTCCAGACCTCACGATGCGTCGCCGCCCACTGCATCCGATCCGCCAGCGACGCCGCGTCGTCCTGCCGGCACAGCCAGCCCGTCACGCCGTCGACCATCGATCGCTCGGCGCCGGCAAACGGCGTCGAGATGGCCGGCAGCCCCGCCGCCTGCGCGCACACCATCGTCAGCGCCGGTCCGCCTTCGTCGTCGCCGTTGACGCCGGTCGTCGAGGGCAGCACGAAGAGATCGTGCGACGCCAGCGCCTCGCGGTACGTGTCGCTGAAACTGGACGCGAGCTCCGTGTCGATGACCGTCACGCGCGCTGCGAGACCTCGGCGCTGGACGTCGGCCTCGATCGCGGGCCGGAACGGGCCGTAGCCGATCATCGTGAGCCGGGCATCGATCCCCGCGCGCACGACGCGGTCCAACGCGTCCACGAGGTACTTGTGCCCTTTCTTCTCGACGAAGCGCGCGGCGACGAGAAACCGGACCGGGCCGCCCGCCGTCGATCGCGGCTGATAGGGATAGTGCTCGATGCCCGCGGGCAGATTCCAAACCACCAGCTTGTCGTGCGGGCAGCCGATGGCGAGCAGCCGGTCGCGGACGGCGTCGCACAGCACGATGACCCGGCTCATGCGTGCGAACATCTCGCCGAAGTTCTCGCGCCAGCGCTGAATCCGCAGCGACGCGCTGCCGTCGACGCCGTAAAAGGTCACGACGGCGGGGAGTCCGGTGGCGCGGATGAAGGGCAGCGCCATCACACCGGTCGTGCCGAAGTGCGCGTGGACGACGTCGCCGTGAAACTCGCGCGCGTGCGCGAGGCAGAAGCGGTTGAAAAGGCTCAGCGTGAGCGGCGCCGTCGACCAGATCGACGTGGCCGCGCTCGATCGGGCCACGCGCCGGACCAGCTCCGCGAACTCGCGGCGCAGGCGGCGGCGCGCGCGGACCCAGAGCGGCGGCAGGATGTCCTCGTTCACGGGCCGGCTGTCGAGGTAGTGCGTGTGCGGCAGGACCGTCGACTGGTTTTCGATCAGGTGGGCCGCGAGCAGCAGCGATGCGTGCTTGGGCCGGTTGAGGAGATAGGGATGCACCTGATCGAACAGCGAAGGCGCGTACGCGTCCCAGACGTGAATCACCCTCACGCGGGAACCTCGCCGACGCCGATGATCTTCGTCGTCAGGATGCGCGGGTTTTCCTCCGCCAGACCGCGCTCGAAGAAGTACCAGAGGCGCAGGCGCACGCGCCACAGGCGCGCGAGCAGATTGAACGCACGGCGGCGCAGCGTCCGGGCCGGCGGCACCTGCGGGCGAAGGACGACGTCCGCGAATCCGGCGCGCTCGAGAAAGCTGCGCAGCGTGTGCTCGGTCGGCGTCCACAGAATGGCGTCGTCCTTGTTGGCGGTCCACTGCCCCGTGAACGCCGCGCCGTTGAACACTTCGACGATGACGCGACCGCCCGGCTTCAGAGCCTGGCGCACGACGCGCAGCGCGTCGACCACGCGGTCGCGCGGGACGTAGTAGATGACATCCTTCAGAATGATCAGGTCAAACGCACGCGCCCTGGCCGAGAGCACGTGCGACCAGTCGTCGTCGACGGAAATCGGCGCCTGCACGCGCGCCCGCGCCACCGTCACGGCGTCCGGATCGCGATCGAAACCCTCGAGGGCGCGATACCCGCGTTCCGCCAGGAACGCGAGGACGCGGCCCGGCCCGCAGCCGACGTCGAGGATCGCGGCGTCGCGCGACGCGGGCAGCCATGGCGTGTAGTTCAGCTCGAGGTCGTCGAATTCGACATTCACGATTTGGCGTGGTCCGAGCACGCAGAATAACATGGGCACCGACATGTCCCCCATCGATCCCGGGCGCCTTGAGCGCGAACGGCGTGACGCCGACCGCCGGTACAACGACGCGCTCACCGCGCTGAATACCGTCGTCGAACGGCTGAACGCGAAGCCGGCGCTCGTTCGTGAAGACTTCGCGCCGCTGACGCACGTGCTGATCGCATACCTGCAGCAGATCACCGCGTTCGTCGACACCAAGGATCGCCAGCTTGGCGCGACGGCGGCTGAAGCGGCGACTGAATTACACGCGAAGCTGAGCGTGCTTGAAGGAACCGTGCGTGCGATCGCTCAGTCAGCAGTCACCAGTCACCAGCCACCAGCCACCGCTCTTCAGCCACCAGCCCTCAGCCCTCAGCCCTCAGCCCTCAGCCCTCTTGACGACGCCATCTATCTCGCCTTCGAGGAGCAGTTTCGCGGCCCGGTCGAGAGCATTCAGGCGAAACAGATCGAGTACGTCCCGCTGTTCGCCGGCGCGCGCAGCGTGGTGGACATCGGCTGCGGGCGCGGCGAGTTCCTGACGGCGCTGAAACAGGCCGGCGTCGCGGCGCGGGGCGTGGACATGAATCACGCGATGGTGGACGCCGCCCGCGCGCGCGGGCTGGACGCCGTGCAGGGTGACGCGCTGGCGTTTCTGTCGTCGCTGCCCGACGAGTCCATCGACGGGCTGATGTCGGCGCAGGTCGTCGAGCACCTGGAGCCGTCGTACTTGGCGCGTCTGCTCGATGTCGCGCGACAGAAGTTGACGCCGGGCGCGGTCATCGCGCTCGAGACGATCAATCCGGCGTGCTGGCTCGCGTTCTTCAGCAGCTACATCCGTGACCTCACGCACGTGCGTCCCATTCATCCCGAGACGCTGCAGTTCCTGGTGCGCGCGCACGGCTTCGAGCGCGTCGCAATCCGCTACAGCGCGCCGGCGCCGGACCACGTGAAGATGCGGACCGTCGAGGCGCCTCCTGCCCTGCAGGTCTCGAGCGATCCCGCGGCCCGGGCCCTCGTGCAGTTGATGCACGCGGTCAACGCGAACGCGACGATCCTGAACGGCCTGCTGTTCTCCCACTTCGATTACGCCGTGATTGGGTTTCGGAGTTAACCCATCCGCCCCACCTGCCTGATGGAACAGATCGACGTCCTGGTCATCGGCGCGGGCGTCACCGGCCTCGCCGCCGCCCGTGCGATCGCGCAGCGCGGCTTCTCGACGTGCGTCCTCGAGCGGCATCCGCGGCCGGGACTCGACACCAGCACGCACAACTCCGGGGTCATCCACGCGGGCCTCTATCACCCGGCCGGCTCGCTGAAGTCGCGACTCTGCGTCGAGGGCCGCAGCCTGCTGTACGAATTCTGCGCGCGCCATGACGTGCCGCACGCGCGTTGCGGCAAGCTCGTCGTCGCGCACGACGAGAGCGAAGTCCCGATGCTCGAGGCGCTCCGCGCGCGCGGAACCGCCAATGGCGTCGGCGGCATCGAGCTCGTCGACCGTGGGTTCATCACGTCACGCGAGCCCGCGGTCAGCGCCGTGGCCGCCCTCTGGTCCCCGGACAGCGGCATCGTCGAGGCCGAAGCGCTGGTCAAGGCGCTCGCACGGGACGGCGACGCCGCCGGCGTCATCGTGCTGCCCGGCACGCGCCTCATCGGCGCGGACCGCGACGGCACCGGGATGCGCCTGCGGACCGAACGCGAAACGATCGCCGCGCGCGTGGTGGTCAACGCGGCCGGACTCTTTGCGGATGATGTCTCCGTGATGCTGGGCGGCGAGCGCTTTATCATCTATCCGTGCCGCGGCGAGTACGCCGAGTTCGTGCCGGCGAAGCGATCGCTGGTCAACGGGCTCGTGTATCCGCTCCCGCACGCGTCGGGGCACGGGCTCGGTGTGCACCTCGTGCGGACGATGGGCGGCGCGGTCTGGCTCGGCCCGACGATTCGGTACCAGGATCGCAAGGATGATTACGAGAACGATCGGCTGCCTGTCGAGGCATTCGTCGAGCCGGCGCGCCGGCTGCTGAAGGACGTCACGCTCGCGGACCTGCGGCTGTCGGGCAGCGGGATCCGCGCGAAGCTGCATCCGCCCACCGAGTCGTTCGCGGACTTTCTGATCCGGCGCGACCGCGAGAATCCCGCGATCGTGCAGGCCGCGGGCATGGACTCACCCGGGCTGACGTCGTGCCTCGCCGTCGGCCGTCTCGTGGCCGAACTCGTCGCCGGCGCTCTGTAGATACCGCTTCAGCGCATCACGCCACTCCGGCATCTCGAAGCCGGCCGACCGCAGCTTCTCGTTCGACAGCGCGCAGTATTGCGGGCGCGCCGCGCGGAGCGTCACGTCCGCCATCCGCACCGGGATCAATCTGGCGATCAACTCGGGCCGGCCGAGCTGCCGCGCCAGTTCCTGCGCAAACCCCAGCCAGGTGACGTGTCCGGAATTGACGCAATGATACAGGCCAGGTGGCGCCGACGATTCGACGAGCTGGCGTGTCGCACGTGCCGCATCGATCACGTACGTCGGTGAGACCGTGCGGTCTTCAAAGACCTTCGGCGATCCTCCGCCCAGCAGCGTGTTGAGAATCCCCGCGACGCTGCCCTTCGCCGGACCGGCGCCGGGCGCGCGGCCGAAGAGGCTCTCGACGCGCAGCACGTACGCGCGCGGGGCGTCGAGCGCGAACCACTCGCCGAGCAGCTTGGACGCCGCGTACACGCTGCGCGGATTCGGCCGATCCTCCTCGGTGTACGGGTGCGTTCCCGTGCCGTCGAACACGAAGTCGGTGCTGTAGTGGACGAGCGCGGCGCCGTGGGCCTCGGCCGCCCGCGCGAGCGCGCGGACCGCGAAGGCGTTGCCGTTGAGCGCGTCAACCGGGTGATCCTCGGAGGCGTCGACATCGGTGAACGCGGCCGCGTTGACGATGACGTCCGGCTTCACGCGCGCCATCGTCTCGGCGACCGCGCGCTCGTCGCTGACGTCGAGGTCCTGTCGCGAGAACGCCAGCATGTCGTGCGCCGGCGCGCATTCGTGCGTCACGGCCGTGCCCAGCTGGCCCCGCGCGCCCACCACGACGATACGCATCAGAACCCGCGCATCCGCTCGTCGTCGAAGACGCCTTCCCAGCGCGCGACGACGGCGGTCGCCAGACAGTTGCCCATGACGTTCACGGACGTGCGGCCCATGTCCATGATCTGATCGATACCCAGCAGGATGGCGGCGCCTTCGAGCGGCAGGTTGAACTGCGTCAAGGTCGCCGTCAGGACGACGAGCGCCGCGCGCGGGACGCCGGCCACGCCCTTGCTGGTCAGCATCAGCGTGAGCATCATCACCAGCTGCTGGCCGAAGGACATGTGCACGCCCGCGAGCTGTGCCACGAACACGCTCGCGAGCGAGAGATAGAGTGTCGTGCCGTCGAGGTTGAAGCTGTAGCCCGTCGGCAGCACGAACGCGACGATGTGCTTCGGCACGCCGAAGCGCTCCATCACTTCCATGGATTTCGGCAGCGCCGCTTCGGAACTGGCCGTGGTGAACGCGATCAGGAACGGCTCGCGGATGGCGCGCACGAACGTCAGGAACGGAATGCGGATCATGTAAGAGACGCCGCCGATCACGAGCAGCGCGAAGATGGCCAGGCCGAAGTACATCAGCGCGATCAGCTTGCCGAGCGTGAACAGCACGGCGAGGCCCTTGCTCCCGACGGTCGACGCGATTGCGGCGAACACGCCAAACGGCGCGAACTTCATGACGTAGCCGGTGAAGGTGAACATCGCCTCGGCGGTGCTCTCGCAGAGGTCGACGACCGGTCGCCCGCGCGCGCCAATCGCGGCGACCGCGACGCCGAAGAACGTCGAAAAGACCACGAGCTGGAGGATGTCGCCGCGCGCCATCGCGTCGACGGCCGACGTCGGGAACAGGTGCAGGAAGATGTCCCACGCGTGCTGCTGGTTGAGCGCGATCGCCGCCGCGGCCTTCGTATCCGCGCCGATCGGCATGGCGAGGCCCGCGCCCGGCGTGAACAGATTGACGAGGCCGAGCCCGAGAAACAGCGCGATCGTCGTCGCGACCTCGAAATAGATGATCGCCTTGATGCCGATGCGGCCCGTGGATCTCAGATCGCCCGCGCCGGCGATGCCGACGACCAGCGTCGAGAAGATCAGCGGCGCGATGATCATCTTGATCATGCGCAGGAAGGCGTCGGCGATCGGCTTGATCTGTTCGGCGTACCCGGCGACGTGCGTGCCTCCGGCGTCGGTCGACGGCCAGATGTAGCCGGCGGCAATGCCGATCGCGAGGCCGAGCAGAATCTGGGTCGTGAGCCCGGGCAGCCGGTTCGTCTTCGTCACGGCGCTCACAATATCATCACCGCCGCGACTTGACCGCCGCGCGCGTCTCGCGATCGACTTCGCGCCGCTTGATCGTCTCGCGCTTGTCGTACTCCTTCTTGCCCTTGGCGAGGCTCACTGCCACCTTGACGCGGCCGTTCTTGAAGTACAACCGGACCGGCACGAGCGTCATCCCCTTTTCGACGGTCTTGCCGATCAGCTTGCGGATCTCCTCGCGGTGCAGCAGCAGCTTGCGCCGGCGCAGCGGCTCGTGATCGGCGTAGCCGCGATGGCTGTAGGGGCTGATGTTGACGTTGTAGAGAAACACCTCGCCGTCTTCCAGCCGCGCGAAGCTGTCGCGCAGGTTGACGCGGCCCTCGCGGATGGCCTTCACCTCGGTGCCCAGCAGCACAAGCCCCGCCTCGAACGTTTCGAGGAGGTGGTAGTCGTGGAACGCCTTGCGGTTCTCGGCGATGCTGCTCTGCGCTTTTTCGCGCTCGGATTTTTCAGTCATGGTGTGCCGGGTCCGAAAGGACCCGGCCTACATCTGTTGGGCGGGTCACGGTCGTGCCGGGTCCGAAAGGACCCGGCCTACATTTGTTGGGCTACACATAGTCGTGCCGGGTCCGAAAGGACCCGGCCTACATCTGTTGGGCTACACATGGTCGTGCCGGGTCCGAAAGGACCCGGCCTACATCTGTTGGGCTACGCCTGTAGGGCGGGTCCCTCCTACGCCTGTAGGGCGGGTCCTTTCGGACCCGCCGCAAGCCGCGCCGCCAGCAGCACCGCCGCGATCATGCTCTGCGGATCGGCGACGCCCTTACCGGCAATATCAAACGCGGTCCCGTGATCGACCGACGTGCGCACGATGGGCAGACCGAGCGTCACGTTGACGGCTTGCCCGAATGCGATGAGCTTCACCGGAATCAGTCCTTGATCGTGATAGCACGCGACGACCACGTCGAATTCGCCGCGGCGGGCGCGGACGAAGATCGTGTCCGCGGGGAAAGGTCCGGCGACGTCGATGCCGCGAGACCGGCACGCCGCGATCGCCGGCGCCATGATGGTCAGCTCTTCGCAGCCGAACAGCCCGTGTTCGCCGGCGTGGGGATTCAGGCCGGCGACGCCGATCCGCGGCCGCGCCACGCCGAAGCGCGGCAGCTCGCGCGCGGTCAGCGCGATCGTCGCTTCGAGCGACGCCGCCGTCAGCGCGCGGGGCACCTCCGCCAGCGCGATGTGAACCGTCGCCAGCACGACGCGAAGCACGTCGGAGTCGAACATCATCGCGACGTCGCGCGCGCCGGTCAGGTGCGCCAGCAGATCGGTGTGACCACGCCACGGGAATCCCGCGAGCCGGAATGCTTCCTTGTTCACCGGCGCCGTCGCGATCGCCTGCACGACGCCGCGCTGCGCATCGTCGACCGCGCGCACGATCAGGTCGTACGCCGCGCGGCCGGCCTCGCCACTCAGGACGCCCGGCGCGAACGCCGGCGCTGGCGGCGGCGCGTAGATTACCGGATCGCAGACGGCGAGGACGCGCGGATCGGCGGCGGCGCGGCCCGCGATCTCCGGGCCGATGCCGGACGGATCGCCGACGGTAATCGCAATGCGAGGCTTGCGGGGTGCAGGGTTCAAGGTTCAGGGTTCAGGGTTCGCAGGTCTCAGTTCTGAGTTCTCAGTTCTCAGTTCTAAGTCCGGCAGTTGCAGCTTCCGCAGCTACCGGAGCCACAGCCGCCGCCACTCCCGCAGCCGCTTGGGTTGTCGCAGCCGCCTTCGCTGCCGCACCCGCCGTGCTGGACGCCCTTCGCGTTCGGGAGCTCGTAGCGCAGGCAGCACTTCAGCCGGCCGCACAGCCCGGACAGCTTCGACGGATTCAGGCTCAGGTCCTGCTGCTTCGCCATCTTGATCGAGACGGGCTCGAACGATTGGAGGAATGTCGTGCAACAGAGCGGGCGCCCGCACGTGCCGTAGCCGCCGTAGATCTTCGCTTCGTCGCGCACGCCGATCTGCCGCATCTCGATCCGCGTGCGAAATTCGGAGGCGAGCTCTCGCACAAGTTCCCGGAAGTCCACGCGGCCGTCGGCGGTGAAATAGAAGACGAGCTTGGAGCCGTCGAACGCCTGCTCCACCCGCGCGAGCTTCATCCCCAGGCCGTGCTCGCGGATCTTCAGCATTGCAATCCGGTGCGCCTCCTGCTCGCGATGCTGATGCTTGAGCCGCATGACCACATCGTCGCGGGTCGCGAGGCGAACCACGCGATGGGGTGAGTCGGCCGGCGGACGGCGCTTGCCCTCGAGCTGCGGGATCGACCGCACGACCGTGCCCACAGCCGGACCGCCGTCGGTGTGGACGACGACCCGCTCGCCGCTCCGCGGCGCGGATTCCGTGGGAATGTCGCCGAGCAGGAACGTCTGCGCCCGGCCCACGGGTGTCAGCTTGACGGCGACGAGCGGCGCGGGAGGCTGAGCGCTCACAGGTACACCTTATATATAAGCGATCGACAAAGGGCAAAGGGCTGAGGGCTGGCGGGTCCAAGGACCCGCCCTACGGCTGCGGATGTAGGCCGGGTCCTTTCGGACCCGGCGTGGATCACAGTTGCAGGACCAGCCAGTCCGCCACGACTTTGGCGCCCGCATTGCCCTTGAGCGCCGCCAACGCCTGATCGATCGCCGTAAACGCGCGCACGCCCCGCTCGCCGCGGTACGCCGGCGCCAGCCGCTCGAGCGCGGCCTGAACGTCAGGGTTCGCCAGCGCGCGGGCGTCCGCGCGGGTTGCCAGAAGTTCGACGTCGCGCACGAGCACCGCCATCGCGCGCAGGTGCAGCGCGAGGTGATCGCGTTCGGCGGCGCCCGATCCCGCTTTCGTCAGCAGCGCTTTCGCGCCTTCGAGACGGCGCGCGGGATCGGCGCCGGCGGCCGCGTGCGCCAGCACGCGCTCCGCGCGCTCACGCGCGTCCACCAGATCGTCGCTGCTCGCTTCGAGCGCGCGCGCCAGACTGCCGTCCGCCGTCGCGGCCACGGCGCGCGCCTCACGCTCGCTCTGCCCCCGGGCCATCAGCGCCGCCGCGATGTCGGACGCCGCCAGCGGACCGAAGCGCAGCTGCGGGCACCGCGACCGCACGGTCGGCAGCAGCACGTCGGGCCGAGCCGTCACCAGCATGAAGACGGACGACGGCGGCGGCTCTTCGAGCGTCTTGAGCAGCGCGTGCTGCGCCTGCGGCACGAGCGCGTCGGCATCGTCGACGATCACCGCGCGCCGGCGCCCTTCGAACGGACGGTAGCCCGCGCGATCGACGATGTCGCGCACCTGATCGATTTTGATCGCGCCGGTCTCGCCCGGCTCGACGAGGAGCACGTCGGGATGGACGCGGCGCGAGATGCGCACGCAGGCCGGGCACGTGCCGCAGGAATCGATGAGCGTGCCGGGTGCGTCGTGCCGGGTGCCTGATGCAGGTGCAGAGTGCCGGGTGCGAAGTGCGAGACAGTTCAGCGCCTGCGCGACCGCGATCGCCGTCAGCTTCTTGCCGATGCCGTCCGGACCGGTGAGCAGCAGACTCGGCGGCAGCGTGCCGCCGGCAATCGAGCGCGACAACAGGTCGAGCAGACGAACGTGACCGGCGACGTCACTGAATGGCATGACTTGTGGGGGTCCGGTCCGAATCGTATCACGCGCGTTGCGGCTCCTGGTGCATCATGACGGTCGATGTCTTCGCGGTTGACGCGCGTCCTCGCCTGGCGCTGGACGCCATGGCTGTTCAACATCGCGGTGGCGCTGGCGATGCGGGCGCTGCTGCCCGTCGACCTGAGCAGCCGCGGCGAGCGCTACACGTACTACGGCATGAGCCGCGTGTTTCCGCTCTCGACCTGCGCGTCGTTTCATTGCTTTCGATTTCTGCCCCCTCTGTTCACCGCGCTCGTGCCCGGAGAGATCGCTGACGCGTTCATCGTCACGAACGTCGTCTTCCAGGTCCTGGCCGGTGTCGCGCTGTGGCATTTGGCGGAGCGGTTGAGCGGCACGCGGCGGGTCGCATGGTTGACGACGGCGTGGTACTGGGTGACGTGGGCGCCGATCCTGAGCCTGAGCGATCCGCTGCTGATCACCGATCCGGTTCAGGCGTTCTGGTGTTTCTCGTCGCTGTACCTGCTGCTCACGGGGCGCCACGGCCTCGCGCTCGCGATGCTCGTGTCGGGCGCCGCCGTCAAGGAAAGCGTGCTGCTGGTGCCGCTGATCTACGCCGCGTACGTCGTCATGACGGCGCCGCGGGCGGCGTGGAAACCGATCAGGCTCGGCGCCGTGATCGTCGCGCCGATCGTCGTCTGGATCGGCCTGCGGACGGCGCTTCACGCGCACGGCTACTCGACCGCCTCCGACGCTCCGTACCTCCGGCAGACCTACTTCTTCGGCGTGTGGCTCAAGGGCCTCGCCCAATGGCCGCAGAACCTGCGCTTCGCGGCCTTGTACATCTTCGGCTCGTTCGGCGCCGGATGGATCCTGGCCGCCGTCGGCCTCGCGCGTCCGCATCGCGACGAGCGCGCCCTCGCGAGTGCGGCGATGCCGGCCATGGTCTTCCTCGCGCTCTACCAGGTACCGGACCGCGCGCTCGCCACCTTTCCCTATGCCGTCCTGATTCCCGCCGCGCGCGTCGTCAGCCTGTGGCCCGCGCCGCTGACAGTCCTTCTGCTGATCGTGAACGCGGCGTTCACGATACGCATGAACACGGCGCCGGACTGGCTGCCCTCGTCGACGGTACTGTTTGCCGCGCTCGCCGTCCTGACGGCAGCCGGCGTCTGGACCCTGCGCCGGCGGACCGCCGCGCCACTCGCCGACCGTGCGTCACGCGCGTCGAACCGCGCGCGCGGTATCGACGAGGTCGTCGCGCTCTCCGCCGTGGCGCTCACGGCCGCCACTGCGCTTATCGCGATATTCCTCTGGCGCTCGGTGCACCTGCCGCCCGTCGTTCCTCTGGCCGTGCCCCGCGAGGTCGCCGTCGTCGACGACGACGCCGCCACGCCCGCGCTCGCCCTATCGATCGACGAGCGGTCGGTCGTGTTCGTCGGCCGCGACGCGTCAGGCGTGCTGCGCCTCTGGCGCCAGGACGTCGCGTCGAACGACGCCGCGCCGCTTGCAGGCACCGACAACGCCAGCGGACCGTTCTGGGCGCCGGATGGCGCACGGGTTGGATTCTTCGCCGACGGCAAACTCAAGACGATCGACCTTCGATCGGCGACCGTCCGCGTCGTGGCCGACGCGCCGGATCCGCGCGGCGGCGCGTGGGGCGCGGGCGACGTCATCGTCTTTGCCCCGTCAGCGGACCGCGGGCTGTCCCGGGTCTTGGCGCTTGGCGGCACGCCCGTGCCGATCACGCGCCTCGATCGGTCGGCCGGCCAGGTCTCGCATCGATGGCCGTCGTTCCTGCCCGACCACGAACGCTTCTTCTTCTCGGCGTGGGAGTCGCAGGGCGGAGCGCAAGTGGTGTACCTCGGCTCGATCTCGTCGGCGGACACTCGGCGCGTGGGCGACCACATGAACAACGCGGCGTTCGCGGGCGGTTTTCTCACGTATCTGCGCGATGGGCAATTGTTTGCCAGGCCTTTTGACCTGCGGCGTCAAGAGGCGCTGGGACAGGAGCGGCTGGCCCTGGATCGCGTGGCATTCT
This sequence comes from Acidobacteriota bacterium, assembly GCA_016195265.1. Classification (GTDB taxonomy): domain Bacteria; phylum Acidobacteriota; class Vicinamibacteria; order Vicinamibacterales; family CAVVIG01; genus SRVP-36. The sequence goes on from JACPZW010000073.1 coordinate 89,491, forward strand.
CCGCGGAGTTCGCGCGTGGCGCGTTCGCGATGCACGCGCGCACACTCGTCTACGCCTCCACCACCTCGCAGTGGCAACTCACCGCAACGACCTCGGTGGGACGGTGGCGGGATCGAGCCGGACGGGCGTCCGCGGTGCGGCCTGAAGCGCCGTACAACCGTGCGCCGTCGGGCACGGCGCCGCCCGGCGGCAGCGAACCTGCACTCTCGCCGGATGGGCGCTGGGTGGCGTACACGTCTTTCGTGTCCGACGTGGCGCAGGTGTTCGTGCGATCCAGGTCCGGAGATCGACCGGCGGTGCAGGTCACGCGGGAAGGCGGCGTGCACCCTCAATGGCGCGCCGACGGCCGCGAGCTTTTCGTTCTGACCGGAAATCGCTACGTGGCGGTCTGCGACGTCGACGCCGCGGCGGAGTTTCGGGCGAGTGCGCCTCGACGGCTTTTTGCGGTAGATTTCCCTCCGGGCGACACGACACGCGAGGTCAGTGACTTTGTCGTCTCGCCGGACGGCGGGCACATATTCGTTCGGGAGATTCTGGGTCAACGTCCGTCGGCACCGCTCTTCGTCGTCCGGGACTGGCGCAGCCGGCTCGGGTCGCCTTGAGACTGGAGATCACTCATGGTTCGTGCAAAGTGGCTGCCCCTGGTTCTTGTGCTCGCGGCCGCGGGCGTGTCCGCGCAGCCCAGCCGGACGTATAGGGCGCGCCTCTCCCCGGTCGCGCTCGATATCGCCATGCAGGCGACCGTCAGCGGATCCGGCAGCGTCACGGCCGTGCTCGCCGGCACGAAGCTGACGATCGCGGGCGCGTTCGACGGATTGAAATCGCCGGCGACGATCGCGCAGATTCACAAGGGGCCGATCAGGGGTGTGCGTGGGCCGTCGATTTTCGATCTGACGGTGTCGCCCGGCGCCGCTGGCACAACCGCCGGATCGATCGGCGGATCGGTGACGCTCACGCCCGTGCAGGTCATTGATCTGGAAAAGGGCCGGCTCTACGTGCAGCTGCACAGCGAGAAAGCGCCCGACGGCAATCTCTGGGGCTGGCTGCTGCTGCAGGAAGGAAAACGCTGACCAAGGCGTACGCGGACCGGCTCATTCGCCTGCAGACGGCCGGGTGGAAACAGTGGCTCGACGTCCAGGCGCCCTTCCGCTGGAATCTTCAGCGACTTGATCCCGGGTTCACGCTCGACGTCGGCTGCGGGATCGGCCGCAACCTCGCGCACCTTCCCGGACGGAGCGTCGGCGTGGACACCAACGAGCACTGCGTCCGCGCGGCGAACGCGCGCGGTTTCGTCGCGTTCACGCCGGACGCGTTCCAGGCGTCGGAGTACCGCCGGCCGGGCCGCTTCGATTCGATTCTGCTGGCGCACGTCGCCGAGCACATGACCGAAGATCACGTGGTCGCCCTCGTGCAGGAGTACGAGACGCTTCTCAAGCCCGACGGCAGGCTGATCGTGATGACGCCGCAGGAAGCGGGATTCCGAAGCGATTCGACGCACGTCGAGTTGATGGACTTCGCCCGGCTGACACGCATTTCCGAGCGCCTGGGCTTCACGGTGGAGCGCCGCTTCTCGTTTCCTTTCCCCCGCTGGGCCGGCCGGTTGTTCACGTACAACGAATTCGTCGTCGTGAGCCGGAAGCCGGCGCGCGCCGCGGCATGACCACGCCGCTCGTCAGCGCGATTGTCGTCAACTGGAACGGCGGTGTCATGCTTCAGGGCGCGCTGGCGTCCCTCTTCGCCCAGACGTGGCCGGCCGTCGAAGTCATCCTCGTGGATAACGGATCCACGGACGGATCGGCCGACCTGGCGCAGACGCGCTTCGGCGACGCGCTGATCGTCATCCGCAACGCGAAGAACGAAGGGTTCGCGCGCGGGAACAACATCGGGTTCGCGCGGGCGAAGGGCGAATGGGTGTTCCTGCTGAACTCCGACGCGGTGTGCGACCCTGATGCGATTGCCGAGCTCGTGCGGTTTGTCGCCGGCAAGCCGCACGTCGGCCAGGTGGCCTGCCGCGTGGTGCGCGCTGATCAGCCGAACTTCTTCGACTCTGCCGGCCTGCTTCTCTACCCGGATGGCGTGTCGCGTCCCCGCGGCTGGCAGGAGAAGGATCAGGGTCAGTACGATCGCGCCGAAAGCGTGCTCGCGCCGCACGGCTGCGCCTGCGCGCTCCGCAAGGCGATGCTCGATCGCATCGGCGGGTACGACGAGGACTTCTTCTGCTACTTCGAGGATCTCGATCTCGGCGTGCGGGGCCAACTCGCGGGCTGGACGTGCTGGTACGTGCCGGAGATCCGTGCGCGGCACCGCAAGTCGGCGACGTCGGGCAACTACTCCGTCTTCAAGGCGTATCACGTCGAGCGCAACCGCCTGTATTGCCTCTGGAAGTGGATGCCGCGCTATCTCGTGTTCGTCTCGCCGCTGTTCACGCTGAACCGCTACGCCATGCAGGGCTACGCGGCGGCGACGCACCAGGGCCTGTCCGCGGAATTCGTCAAGGAGTACTCCGTCGCCCGGCTGGGCGTCGTGCTGATCCAGGCCTGGCTGGCCGCGCTGTATCGCCTGCCGCGCATGCTGGCCAAGCGACGGCGGATCGCGCAATTGCGCACGATAAGCGTGCGCGAGTGGTACGGCCTGATCTCGCGCCACAAGCTCGACGCGATCGAGCTGGCGCTGAAATATTGAATTCGGACACTTCCAGTCTCTTTTGCTGTAGATTTCCCCGAAGCTGACTCAGGAGCGTTTCTTCATGACGACAAGACGGGTGTGGAGTGCCTGGATGGCCGCGACCGCGGCGCTGGGCTTCGCAGGTGTCGCGGGCGTCGCCGGCGTTGTTGCCAGGGCCGGGCAGCAACCGGCGACGCCGGTCTTTACCGCCGAACAGGCCGCCACCGGCCGCGCGGCCTATCAGGCCAACTGCGCGAGCTGTCACCTGCCGGATCTCGCCGGCCGCAACGAAGCGCCGCAGCTTGCCGGCGCCAACTTCATGAACACGTGGCGCACCCGCACGACGCGCGATCTGTTCGAGTACATCCAGGGCACGATGCCGCCCAATGCGCCGGGCCTCGACGCGACGCAGTACCTGCAGATTGCGACGTTCATTCTGCAGGCCAACGGGGCGGCGGCCGGATCGCAGGCGCTCACGCCGACGACGGCGGCGCAGATCGGAACCGTGGCAACCGGTGTCGTTCAGACCAGCGCGGCCGCGGGCGGCGGTGCGGCCGGCGGCCGCGGCGCGGGCCAGGGTCGCAGCGGCGCCCCGGGTCAGGCGGGCGGACGCGGCGGCGCGCCCGCCGCGGGGGTGCTCGGTCTCACCGTGGCCGGCGACGTGAAGAACTACGTTCCCGTCACCGACGAGATGCTGCGCAACGAAGACCCGGGCGACTGGCTCATGGCGCGGCGGAACTATCAGGGATGGAGCTACACACCGCTGACGCAAGTGTCGCGCGACAACGCGAAGGATTTGCAGCTCGCCTGGGTGTGGGCGATGAACGAGGGCCAGACGAACGAGCCGACGCCGCTCGTCCACAATGGGACGATCTATCTCACCAACACGCAGAACGTCGTGCAGGCGCTGGACGGCAGAACGGGCGACCTGATCTGGGAGAACCATGTCGGCCCGAACGCGACGACCGGCATCGCGGCGATGCGCAACATGGCGATCTACCAGGACAACGTGTACGCCGCGACGACCGACGCGCGGCTGGTCGCGCTCGATGCGCGCACGGGCCGGAAGGTGTGGGACACGCCGATTGCCGATCGCGCGAAGGGGTATGCCAACACCGCCGGCCCGATCGTCATCAAAGGCGTCGTCGTGAACGGGCTGGTCGGCTGCGATCGCTACGGCAACGACGGCTGCTGGATCAGCGGCTACGACGCGGCGACAGGCAAACAGCTGTGGAAGTTCAACACCATCGCCAGAACCGGACAAGCCGGAGCCGAAACGTGGGGCAAGCTGGCGGACAACCTGCGCGTCGGCGGCGAGACGTGGATCGCCGGCAGCTACGATCCGGATCTCGATCTCACGTACTGGGGCGTGGCGCAGGCCAAGCCGTGGATGCGCGCGAGCCGCGGTACAACGAACTTCGACAACGCGCTCTACACGAGCTCCGACCTCGACGAAGTGTTCGAGCGTGTCCTGGTGGACATCGGCGATCAAAAGGTCGTCTTCACGATCGGCAAGGCCGGCATCCTGTGGAAGCTCGACCGGCGGAACGGCCAGTTCATCGGCTACAAGGAAACGCTGTTCCAGAACGTCTTCGATTCGATCGATCCGAAGACGGGCACGCCGCAGTACCGTGCGGACATCCTCGAGCAGAAGACCGGCCAGTGGGTGCAATCGTGCCCGAGCACGGAAGGCGGGCACAACTGGCAGGCGATGAGCTATCACCAGCCGACCGGCATGTTGATCATTCCGTTGAGCCAGTCGTGCATGGAGATGTCGGGCCGCGTGATCGAACCGGCCAACGGCTCCGGCGGGACGGGGGCCGATCGCCGGTTCTTCGAAATGCCCGGGAGCGACGGCAACGTCGGCAAGCTCGCGGCGTTCGACGTCAAGACGATGAAGGAAGTCTGGAGCAAGGAACAGCGCACGCCGTTTCTGACGGCGGTGCTGACGACGGCGAGCGGCGTGGGATTCGTCGGCGATCTCGATCGCACGTTCCGCGCGTTCGACGTCCGCACCGGCGAGACGCTGTGGCAGACGCGGCTGGGCACGGCGGTGATGGGCTATCCCGTCGCGTTCAGCATCGGCGGCAAGCAGTACATCGCGGTGACCGCGGGCGCGCAGGGCGGCGGGAGCCCTCGTCAGGTGCCGCGCACGATCATTCCGGAAGTGAGGCCCGCTCAGACTGGCAACGCCTTGTACGTGTTTGCGTTGCCAGACAAGAAATGAGATTGCAGATTTCAGAATTCAGATTTCAGATTGACGAAGAGCAGCCGAAGTAATCCGAGGGAGAGCTGAAATGAAGAACGCACTGCGTCTCTCCGTGGTCCTGGTCGTCCTCGCGATGTTGCCGCTGCTCGCGCAGACGCCGGCGTCGCAGCTCGTCACCGTGCGTCACGCGACCGGACAAGCGGTCGCGCCCGCGTACGAAGGTTTCGACGTCAACGCCGACGGCTCGTACAACATGTGGTTCGGGTACATGAACCGCAACTACGAGGAAGAGGTCGACGTGCCGGTCGGGCCGGACAATGCGTTCGAGCCCGGCGGCGATCGCGGGCAGCCGACGCATTTCGTCCCGCGCCGCCACAAGGACGTCTTCAGCGTCAGGGTGCCGAAGGACTTCACGAATCAGACGCTGACGTGGACGCTGACCGTTCACGGGCAGACGCAGAAAGTCGTCGCCACGCTGAAGCCGGTGTGGCAGATCGATCGCCTGCGCACGACGCGCGGCGGCAACAGCGAGAACATCAGCTCGAACCTTCCGCCCGTCGTGACCCTGCAGTCGGCCGCCACGACGCTGACGGCGCCAGGCTCGACGACGCTGACGGTGTCTGCGACGGACGATGGCCTCCCGAAGCGGCGCGGCGAGCCCGTCGGCATGAGCGTGCTGTGGGCGAAGTACCGCGGCCCGGGCGCCGTGACGTTCGGTGCGTCGCAGGCGAAGTTGGCCGGCGGCAAGGCCGAGACGTCGGCGAGCTTCAGCGAACCCGGCGAGTACGTGCTGCAGGCGGTCGTCGACGATGGATCAGGCGAATCCGCCGGCAACTTCGGCTATCACTGCTGCTGGACGAATGCCCAAATGAAGATCTCTGTTGGCGGGTCCGAAAGGACCCGCCCTACGGCCGCGGGCACGCATGCGGGAGTAGGCCGGGTCCTTTCGGACCCGGCAAGGCCGCCGACATTCGTGAAGGACGTCGCACCGATCTTCCAGGCGAAGTGCCAGACGTGTCATCACCCTGGCACGTCCGCGCCGATGTCGCTCGTCACCTACGAGGACGTCCGGCCGTGGGCGAAGTCGATTCAGCAGCGGGTCGCGAGCCGCGACATGCCGCCGTGGCATCTGGACAAGACGGTCGGCATCAAGCAGTACAAGAACGATCGGTCGCTGAGCGACGGCGAGATCGCGACGATCACGCGCTGGGCCGAGAGCGGCGCGCCGCTGGGCAATCCCGCCGACATGCCGAAGCCGCTGACGTTCCGGTCCGAGGCGGAGTGGTACAACGGCGAGCCCGATCTGAAAGTCACCACGCCGAACGACTTCACGATGTACGCGAACGGCCCGGACTGGTGGATCGATCAGTTCGCCGACGTCGAGCTGAAAGAAGACCGCTGGATCAAGTCGATGGAGATCAAGCCGAGCAATCCGAAGATCGTCCATCACGTCGTGATCTACGCGATCGAGCCTGACGCGCCGGACGGCACGCCGGAAACGGGCGTGCAGCTCCACGAGTACGCCGTCGGCAAGTACGGCGACATCTTCGGCGACAACACGGGCCGGCTGCTGAAGAAGGGCACGCGGCTGCGGTTCGACATGCACTACTTCGCGATCGGCTCCGAGCAGCACAACAAGACGACGATCGCGTTCCGGTTCTATCCCAAAGGCGTGACGCCGAAGTACCAGGTGCGATCGCTGGCGCTGCGCAACATCCCGAACGACGAGCTCGAAGTGCCGCCGAACACCGTCGTCCGCACCGACGGCTACTTCCGCCTGCCGCGGAACGCGCGCATCGACTCGTTCCAGCCGCACATGCACATGCGCGGCCGCGGCATGACGCTCGAAGCGATCGACCCGACGAACAACAAGACACAGATCCTGAGCTCGGTCGATCACTTCGACTTCAACTGGCACATCAACTACGTGTACGCGGACGAAGCGGCGCCGCTGCTGCCCGCGGGCACGGTGCTTCACATGATCGGCGTGCACGACAACACGTCGGCGAACAAGCGGAATCCCGATCCGAACATGTGGGTCGGCTTCGGCGAGCGCAGCGTCGACGACATGCTGCAGGTCTGGGTGGACGTCGTCTACCTGGACGATGCGGATTTCCAGCGGCTCGTCAACGAGCGGAAGACGCGCCCCGCGCCAACGAACAGCCCGGCGCGGTAAGATTTCAGATGTAAGAGTTCAGATTTCAGATTGGGAAGGCGGCATCAAATCTTCAATCTGCCATCAATCTGAAATCTGAAATCTGAATTCTGAAATCTCATGGATATCGAGATCTACGACACCACCCTTCGCGACGGCACGCAGGGCCACGGCATTTCGTTTTCCGTGGCCGACAAGCTGCGGATCGCCGAGCGGCTCGACGCGTTCGGCGTCGCGTACATCGAAGGCGGCTGGCCCGGATCGAATCCGAGGGACATCGAGTTCTTCCGCGAGGCGAAGAGCCGGACGTTCAGGAACGCGCGGCTGGCCGCGTTCGGCTCGACGCGCCGCAAGGGCACCGCGGCGAAAGACGATGACCAGGTCACGCTGCTGATCGACGCGGCCACGCCGGTCGTGACGATCTTCGGCAAGACGTCGCTGCTCCACGTCCGCGAAGTCCTGCAGACCACGCCGAAAGAGAATCTCGAGATGATCGCGGACACCGTGCGCCACCTCAAGTCGCACGGCCGCTTCGTCGTCTACGACGCGGAGCACTGCTTCGACGGGTTCAAGGAGGACCGCGAGCATGCGCTGGCGACGCTGAAGGCGGCCGAGCGCGCGGGCGCCGACGTGATCGCGCTGTGCGACACCAACGGCGGGTCATTGCCTGGAGACGTGGCCGAAATCACGCGGCTCGCGCGCGCCAGCCTGACGGCGCGCATCGGCATCCACACGCACGACGACATCGGGCTCGGCGTGGCCAACGCGCTCGCGTCGATCGAGGTCGGCGCCACCCACGTGCAGGGCACGATCAACGGCTACGGCGAGCGCACCGGCAACTGCAATCTCACCTCCGTCATTCCGAACGTGCAGTTCAAGCTGAAGAAGTCGTGCGTCCCGCCCGAATCGCTCGCCACCCTGACGGAGCTGTCGCAATTCGTTGACGAGATGGCGAACCTGCGTCCGAACCCGCGGCTGCCGTGGGTGGGCGCGGCGGCGTTCTCGCACAAGGGCGGCACGCACGTGAACGCCGTCCAGAAAGTGCTGCACAGCTACGAGCACATCGATCCGGCGTCGGTCGGCAACACGCGGCACGTGCTCATCAGCGATCTCGCCGGGCGCAGCAACATCGTGCTGAAGGCGCGCGAGCTCGGGTTTGATCTCTCGAACGAGACGCCGCAATTGCGCGCCATGCTCAAGAAGATCAAGGACCTCGAGCACAAGGGCTACGAGTTCGAGGCAGCCGATGGATCGCTGGCGCTGCTCATCCGGCGCGCGATGACGGGCGAGGCGCCGCCGTTCCACGTCGACGCGTATCACGTCTCGATGCGCGCGGAAGGCCAGGCGTCGGTGTGCGAGGCGACCGTCAAGGTCCACGTCGGCGACAAACAGGCGCACACGGTCGCGGACGGCGACGGCCCCGTGAACGCGCTCGACGCGGCGCTGCGGTCGGCGCTGGCCACGATCTACCCGCAGCTGCAGAACGTCCGATTGACGGATTACAAGGTCCGCATCATCGATTCGCGGTCCGGCACGGCGGCGACGACGCGCGTGCTGATCGAGTCGAGCGATGGATCCGGCGAGTGGGGCACGATCGGCGTGGACGAGAACATCATCGAAGCCAGTCTGCAGGCGCTGGTGGATAGTCTTGAATACGCGCTGACGAGGGCGGGAGGGGCTGGAAGGGCAGGATAGGCAGGAAGGTCTACGCCGAGCCGAGGAAGCCTCCGATCAACGCCGCAATCGGCTTCAGCTGTTGCGTGGTCGGATCGGCCTGCACGCCGAAGTTTTCCAGCGCGGTCGCGCCGAGCAGGTAGAGCGAACCGGGCGGCGCAAAGACGACCGGGCACGTCAGCGATTCGCCCAATTCCGCAATCGTCAACACCGCTTCTCCCAACCGGCGGCGGTCATGCCGCCCATCGGCAAGAATCAGTTCCCTGGTCCGCAACGGGACAATGCCGATCTGTTCCAGGCGATCTTCAGGCACGAACGTGTACAGCGCGCCCGTGTCCACCCAGAACTTTTCCTGAAAACTCCGGGCGTCATCCCGAGGATTCGTGACCGTCACCATGATTTGGAACATCCCCATGGCTGCCTTCCTGTTCGCACTGTAACGCAAACGCCCGTGCGATCCAATCAGCCGATCGGCGGATCGTCCAACAGCAGGTCGATGACCAGCGCGCGGTCCTTCAGCTGGTCGCGGACGAGGAACGACTTCCCGGTCGCGCGGGGGCCGAAGAGGAAGAAGGACTTCTTCGACAGGAGGGTGGCGAGATCGAGCCTCCGTGACAGCGCGTGCACGCAGTATTCTTGCTGATTATCCGGATAATCAGCGAGAGCACCGCGTGATGATCATTACCGCGCCCCACCGCCCTTCCCGCCCTATCTCGGCAGGTAATTCAACAACTTCAGGATGTCCGAAAAGACGCCCATCGCCGTCACGTCGGCGCCGGCGCCCGGCCCCTGCACGACGAGCGGCGTGCGCGCGTAGCGCTTCGTCGTGAACGCGATCAGGTTGTCGCTGCCCTTCGCTGACGCGACGGGATGAGTACGCGGAAACTCTTTCAGCCCCGCGCGCGCCTTGCCGTTCTCGAGCGTCCCGACGTAGCGCAGGACGGCGCCGCGCGCCGCCGCCCGCCGCACGCGTGCGGCGATGTCCGCGTCCGCGCGCTGATAGGCGCCGAAGAACTTCGGCGTGAACGTTCCGCCGGCCAGCGCCCGCGGCACGAGGCTGTCCACTCGCACCTCGTCGAGATCCATCTGCAGACCGATCTGCCGCGCCAGGATCAGCAGCTTCCGTGCGACGTCCTGTCCCGACAGATCCTCGCGCGGATCGGGCTCGGTGAACGCCATCCGGTGCGCTTCGCGCACGAGCGCGCTGAACGGCGACGAGCCGTCGAACGTGTTGAAGAGATAGCTGAGCGTGCCGGAGAGAATGCCCTCGATGCGGACGATCTCGTCGCCGCTCGCGATCAGGTCGCGCAGCGTCGAGACGACCGGCAGTCCGGCGCCCACGTTCGCCTCGAACAGAAAGTGCCGCTTGCGCCGGTCGAGCTCCGCCATCAGCGCCGAATAGCGCCGCCACGGCAGCGCGTTCGCCCATTTGTTCGGAGTGACGATGTGCAGGTTCGCATCGATGAACGCCGGGTACGCATCGACGATCGTCGGTCCGACCGTGCAGTCGACGAGCGCTGCATTGGTAAGATCGAGCTCGGCGATGCGCTTCGCGAACGTCGCCGCGTCCATCCGGTGCTCGGCCGCGTCGAGCGTCTCCTTCCAGTGCGCGAGGTCGATCCCGTCGCGATCGATGACGAACCGCCGGCTTCTCGCGAGCCCGACGACGGTGACGTCGAAGCCCTTCGACAGCAGGTACGAGCGCTGCTGGTGCAGCTGGCGCAGCACGGCGCCGCCGACATTGCCGACGCCGATGACCGCGAGCGCCAGTTTCTTCCGCGCCTCGAAGAAACGCTCGTGGATCGCGTTCAGCGCGCGGCCCTGCTCGGCGGCGTCGATCACGCAGGAGATGTTCCGCTCGGATGCGCCCTGCGCGATTGCGCTGATGTTGATTTGCTGCCGTCCGAGCGCGTCGAACACTTTCCCGGCCACGCCTGGCCGGCCCTTCATCCCCTCGCCGACGACGGCGAGGATGGCCTGATCGCCCTTGACGTCGACCTGCATCAGCCGTTCGTGGAACTCGAGCTGGAACTCGCGCGCGATCGCGTCCACCGCGCGCTCGGCGTCGGCGCTCTGGACGCCCAAACAGATCGTATGCTCGGACGAGGCCTGCGAGATCAGCACGACGCTGACGCGCCGGGCGGCGAGCGTCCGGAACACGCGTTCGGCGACGCCCGGCACGCCGACCATGCCCGGCCCGCGCACGGTCAGCAGCGACAAGTCCGCCACCGCCGTGATTCCCTTCGCGAGCCGCCCATCGTCCTTGGCCTTGCGCGAGATCAGCGTGCCCGGCGCGTCCGGATTGAACGTGTTCTTGATCAGGATCGGAATGCGCTTCGCGACGGCGGGCGCGATCGTCGCTGAATGCAGCACCTTCGCGCCGAAGTACGAGAGCTCCATCGCCTCTTCGTACGTCATCTCGGGCAGGACGAACGCCGCCCGAACAATTTTGGGATCCGCGCTCAGCACGCCGTCGACGTCGGTCCAGATCTCGATCGCCGACGCGCCGACTGCCGCGCCGATGATGGCGGCGCTGTAATCCGATCCATTGCGGCCGATCGTCGTCGTCTGACCATCCTCGGTCGCGCCGATGAAGCCCGTGACGACCGGCAGCACGCGGCCCTTGCCTCGGGCCAGCCGCCCGAGAAGCGCGCGCGTGCGGCGATTCGTCTGGCGGAAGAGCACGTTGGCGCGCGTGAATTGATCGTCGGTGACGACGCAGTCCCGGGCATCGACACAAAGGGCTGAGAGCTGAGGGCTGAGGGCTGACCAGGCTCTGCTGAGATACGCCGAGACGATCAACGCGGACAATCGCTCACCGAAGCTGGCGGTCATGTCGAGCGCGCGGAGCGGACAGTGCCGGAGCAGGTGGATGCCCTGCAGCGTGCTCTGCAACTCTGTGAGGAGAACGTCGACCTGCGCGCGCACGCGGCCGTGTCGCGGGCCGATCAAATGCGAGACGGCCGAGCGATGCCGCCGCGCGATCTGCTCGTAGACATCGAGGTACGCCGGATCCGCGCGCTCGGCGAGCCGCGCGCACTCGAGCAGCTGATTCGTGACGCCTTGAAACGCCGACACAACGGCGATGACCGGCCCGCGCCGGCGCTCATCACGAAGGATGCGACCCACGCCGCGGATCGTCGCCGGCGTGGACAGGGAGGAGCCGCCGAACTTGAGGACTTTCACCCGTAAGGAATATCACGAAGATGCGAAGAACACGAAGTTCAGCCGCCCGCGGCCTGGTTCTCGAGCTCGACGGCCTTCGGGAAGAGGACGTTGTTTTCGAGGTGCACGTGGCAGTGCAGGTCGCGCTCGAACTCGGCGAGCTCCGCCATGCAGACCGAGTAGGTCGTGCAGCCGTCGGCCGGCGGCATGTAGCCGCTGGTGAGCTCGCGGATGAGGCGCAGCTCGTCGGCGGCCTCGCGGTGCTCGCGCTCCATCATCCGGATCGGATTCTCCACCGTCCCGAACGGGCTGATGCGGACGCCGCACGCCTGGTCCGGATGCCGCCCGAGATCGCGCACGTAGGGGAACAGAATCTGCTCCTCCTTGAACATGTGCTGCTCGAGCTCGCCGCTGACCTGCTCGAACACGGTCGCGATGCGCGCCAGCTCAGGGTGCCGCGCGCCATGGACCTCGTGCAGCTTCGCGAGATGGCGCGCGATCGACGGCAGCGCCGATCGCACGTACGCATGATGCCGGGTCAGGATGTGATCGATCAGCCGGTCCACCGGCCACCGCGTGACATCGTCGTCACTTGTCGCGCGGGGCGGCAGCGCGTCGAGCGCACGCACGACCTCGGCGGGATCGGCGGACGCTTCGCGGCAGGCGTCGGGCAGCGATCGACGGCCGCCGCAGCAGAAGTCGATGCCGAACCGCTCGAACACCGCGCCGGTGCGGAAGTCGGCCGCGACGATGTCGCCGACGGTCACCTGTTCGAATCGTTCGTTCATGACGTGCTCCTGAGTTCCCAGCGTAGCGGGCGCCCGGGTCCGGCGGTATGACCGGCGTCATATCGGGCACAATAGGCGGCGATGCCGGAGCCGCTCGAGGACGTCCTGCGCCGGACGACGATTTTCAGGCGCCTCTCGCCGGACGATCGCGCGCGGCTCGCCGCCGTCGCCCACCAGCGCGAATTCGACAAGGGCGCGATGCTGTTCGGCGAGGGCGATGCCTCCGATTCGCTTTACACCGTCGTCGCCGGCCGGGTGAAAGTGTTCAAGACGACGGCCCGCGGCACCGACGTCATCCTCGAGATCTTCGGCCCCGGCGATCCCGTGGGTGCCGTCGCGGTGTACGAATCGCGCGCCTATCCGGCCAGCGCCGTCACGCTGGAACCGACCACGTGCCTTGTGATTCCGCGACCGGCGTTCTTCGCGCTGCTCGAAACGCATCCGACGCTCGTCCGCGGCCTCCTCGTCGGACTCACGCATCGGCTGGTCGAACTCACGAACCGGCTCATGGAGCTGTCGGGCGGCCGCGTCGAAGCGCGCCTCGCCAGGTTCTTTCTGAAGCTTGCGCAGGACATGGGGCAACGCCGGCCGGACGGCGTGTTCATCCCGCTGGCGCTGTCCCGGCAGGAAATCGGCGACATGATCGGCACGACGATCGAAACATCGATCCGCATCATGAGCCGCTGGGGCAAAGAGGACATCGTCCGCACCGAAAAAGACGGGTTCGTCGTCGTCGATCGCGCGGCCCTCGAGTCGGTCGCGCTGTCGTAACGGCTTTACGTAGGGCGGGGCCTTTTGGACCCGCCAGGCGGCGACTGCGAGCCGGGTCCGAAAGGACCCGGCCTACGTACCGCTACGCCGTTGTGAACACCGCTCTCTCTAGAACCGCAACGACAGTTCGAGGTATCCGAACCGCGCGCCGCGCGCGCCCGCGTAGATGGACTGCGTCACCGCCTGCCCCGCCGCGTAGCTGAAATAGGCCGCGACCGAAGCGTGCGCGCTCACGACAAAATCGCCGCTCGCATCCGCGAGCGTGGCCAGATCGGAATGACCGCCCGACAGCCGGCCCGCATACCCGAACGTCAGCGGCTGAAACGCGCCGCCGCCCTGATACCAGAGGTCGTTGACGTCGGACAGACGAAGCGCGTGAACATCCGCGCGCATCGTGACGGTCCTCGACGGCCGGAGGATGAGCTCGCCGAATGCGTCGCCGGTGTTCATCATGTTGAAGAACGGGAAGCGCGCGTACACGCGCGGCGTGGGCAGCACCTGGAAGAACGTGCCGTGCGTCGCGTCGTTGGGATCGGCGTCGCCCGATCCGTAGTCGAAGCCGCCGCGGATCCACGGTGAGAGGGCCGGCGTGCCGTGCGGCTGCCACCCGGCTTCCGCGGCGAACGCGCCGGCGCGATGCGCGAGCTGGCCCCACGATCCGGTTTGCGCGGCGCCCCACAACAGCAGATCGACGGGTCCTGCAGCCGTCGGCGCGACGTGAAGATAGTGGCCGCCGAACGTGCCGATGTTGATCGTCCCCGTGTCGGCCCGCCTGATGGCGAGCGCCCGGTTGTCAGTCTTGACGACGCTGTCGCGACCATCGCGGTAGGCCAGCCCGAAGAACCGCCACTCGCCCGCGTTCTCCCTGCCGCCGACCTGCCCTGTCACGGCGCCGTAGAACACATTCACGTCGAGCTCGCCCCAGCCGTCGACTTGAAAGACGCCCTGCGTCGGCCGCGCGCCGAGCACGGTGACGTTCAGCACGGGCCGGTCGAGCGCGTAGAGCACGCCGTCGACGCTGCGGCCGACGTGCGTGAAGGCGAAGTTGCCCAGCAGGCGATGCGCGATGCGATCGCGCTTCAGCGCCGCCAGCGTCGCGTGTTTCGGCGCGACTTCCGTGCCGTCGACAAACTCCATCCGGCCGATCTTCAGCGACTGGCCGTTCACGCCGCCCAGCCGCCTGACGCGCACGAACGCCTGCTTGACAAAGAGCGACGCCGCGCGCGCGCTGTTGTCGTTGGCGGCGAAATAGTTCGCACCGAGGCCGAGCGCTCCCGGCGCTCCGGCCACCACCGCCTGATCGGGCAGGCCGAAGACGACGGGGATCGCGAGCTCGAGTTGCCAGTCGTGACGCGCCTTGGGCTGGCCCACAGCCACGCGGAAGATGGAGCCGGGATACGTGTAGGTGCCGCTGGGGTCGTCGCCAAACCAGTCCGACGACTCGATCCGCGTGCGCAGCGAGCCTGAGAGCGTGACGCCGCCGACCTCCACGGGCGGAGGATTCTGCGCGAAGAGCCGCGCATCGGCACCCGAGAGCGCAACGACGACCGCTGCGATACGCAGGGCTCCGGCGAGGCCTGCGGCCCAGGTTCCACACCGCTCCCGCTTCCGTGTCCTCCGTGGTGGCATTTCTCTCAGCGTGGTCAGCGCGTTCTGCGTCGATCGTCGTCGGTCTCGTCGTTGCTCTCGTCGATGCTCTCGTCGATCCAGCGGAGCGCGTCGAGCGCGGCCGGCAGACCGATCGTCGGCAGCGAGACGAGGGCAACCTGGCGCAGCGCGTCGGGGTCCGCGCCGCGACGCAGCGCCTTCTTCGCGTGCGCGTGCACGGTGCGCTGGCTTCCCCGCCCGATCGACACCGCCAGTTTGACGAGCGCCACGGACTCCGCATCGAGCGGACCGGCCTCGCGGCAGACCTCGCTCAGGGCGTCGTACGCGGCGACCACGGACGGGTAGCGATCGCCGAAGCGGTGCCAGCTTCGCGGCGGCCGGCCGGCGCGGTCCGGCGAGTCAGTAATGACAGACGCGGTCCGATGCTGTTCCATAGCGCGCCTCATACAGATCCAGACACTGCGAGCACAGCCCTTGCTCGCTACGCCACGACGGGTTCTCTTCTCGAATCGCGGCCGCGACCGGCGGCTCGATCGCCCGGACGCGATCGTCGAGCGATGCGACGGGAAATCGGCACACGGGACACCGGCTCGCCGCGGCATGCACAGGCCCCGCCGCGAACGCGGCCATCGCGGCGTGCGTGGGCCGATCCTCGTTCCACCACGCGTCGAACGAGGTCCGGCCGGCCTCGCCGAGCATCGCGAACGCAGCGCCGAACTCGCGCGCGCGCGCGTCGCGGACCGCTGGGCTTCCGTATCCCGCCCGATCGAGGCGGCCGTCGATCGTCGCGTCCCACACGACCCGATACCGGTCGCGCAGGAGATTGTCGGCCGACGGCCCGCCATCGGAGGCCGGCAGCGCCCGCTCGTAGCCGAACGCGGGATCCAGCATGTCCGCCACGTGCATCAGCTCGTGTCGCAGCAACGCCTGCAGCGCGCCGCGATCGAGCAGCGACTGCGGCCGCAGCCGCAGGACGAGCAGCGGTCCGGCGGTCTTCTGCGCGCGGGACGCGGGGTCCACGAGGTCGGCGCCCTCCTCCGCTCGCGTGATGGCCCGGACGATCCGCGCGCCGCAGAGCCGGGTGGTGAAGCCGGCGCGCTCGTTGACGATCTCTTCCACGCGCGTCTGAAGGCCGAAGCGCGCGAACCACCGCAGATTGAACGCGTGGAACTGCGCGTCGCGCGCCTCGGGATCGCGGAGGTCGTAGATGGCATTGCGCTCGCGCCGGAACGCCGCCGCCCTGTCGCGCTCCGCGCCGGGCTCGGCGAGCAGCAGCGCTTCCTCCATGAGATCCGGCGCGATGGCGAGCGCGATCATGGCCGTCGTTGAATCTGAATCAGCTCGGACCCGGTGCCGCACGCCATGGGCGTATCGTCCTCGGCTTCTGGACGCACGATGAGATCGACAGGTCCGCCCGCGATCGCCAGGCGCCGGCATTCATCGTCGAGAAGATCGCGCAGCACGGCGCCGAGCCAGCCGAACAGGCCATCGGCGTCCTCGACCATCAGACGCGTCGCGAACGCGCGGCCGAAGTACCCGAGGTGATCGCGCAGGAACGTGCGCGCGGCGGCCCGTGTCACTTCGAGCGTGGCATCGTCTCCCGCGTCTCGGGAGTCTCCGGCCTCGCCGCCGGACGCTGCGAGCAGCAGCGCCTCTTTCCGATTCAGGAAGTCCATGAACTCGCACTGGCAGGCCACATGATCCGCGCGCGCGTCCGACGCCAGTACGGGCTTCAGGCCGAATGCGAGGTAGTAGCCCGCGATGTCGGCCAGCTGCTGCGGCTGGTGGAACTGATTGTCGTTGCCGTACTCGGTTTCGCAGGCGCAGACGAGGCCGCGCGTCGTGTGACCGAAGAGCCGCACGAAGCTGGCGGTCAGCGCGTCGATCTCCTCAGGATGCAGGTCGCCAGATGCCGTCTCCAGGCCGAGTTCCTGAAGGGCGGCGACGACGGTGGCGAATCGATCGCCGGCGCCCATTCGGCGCAACCGCTCGGCGGTCGGCATCTGGAATCCGAGCGACAGCGCGTTGTACACGACGGCGCGCGCGAGCGCGGCGTCGGTGACAGACACAGAGGTTGAACGGGTACCTTTTTCTCTCGTCTCCGAGTTTCCGTGTTTCCGTGGCGTCATTTTCTTTCTCCGATTTCTCCTCCGCCTCCGAGCTCTCTTAGATCGAGTTGGCGTGCGCGTTCGAGCGCACGTGCACCGGCTCTTCGACGGTGGTGCGGAACAGCTCGCGTCCGTCCTTGCCGAACGCGATGACGGTGTCGTTGTAGAGCTCGACCTTGCGTCCGTGAAGCATGCCCTCGTAGATCTTCGGCCCTTCCTTGATGTCGTATTTGAAGATGATGCGGTTCGAGCGCCGGAACAGCTGGAGCACGGCGAGCAGTTCGCGGCTCGGGTTCACGTAGTTCTCAATCGCCTTGTCGACTCCAGGGCCGAACATCTGCCGGAGGTACGGGCGCGAGACCCAGCGCGGCGGGATGTAGTAGCCGTTGGGCTGCGTGCCGAACTGCGGGTACAGCGGCAGCGCGACCTTCGCGACGTGGACGAGGTAGTACAGTGGGTGATGACGGTCCTCGGCCCACGTGCCGTCCTCGGCCACGTTCACCAGGCCCTGCATGCGGATCTGCCCGATGCAGGCTGACATGCACCGCGTCTCCATCGGGATGCCTTCCGACTCGGGATCGGTGCCTTCCACGCGCGGGTAGCACGCGATGCACTTTTCGCTGGTGCGCGTGTTGCCGCGGTACATGCTCTTCTTGTAGGGGCACGCCTCGACGCACTTGCGGTAGCCGCGGCACTCCGACTGATCGAGCAGGACGATGCCGTCTTCGGGGCGCTTGTAGATCGCCTTGCGCGGACACGCCGCGAGGCAGGCCGGGTACGAGCAGTGGTTGCAGATGCGCGCGAGGTAGAAGAACCACGTGTTGTGGACCGGCAGCTGCTCGCCCGTTTCGTCCAGCTTGTTGCGCACGCCTTTCTTGCCGACGGGGTTGTCTTCATAGATGTTCGGCGCGTTCCATTCCTCGTCGGTCGGCAGGTAGCCGAGGACGCGGGCGCTGTCCGGCGTCAGCGTCTTCGCACCCGCTTCGAAGATCGTCTGGCCGTCGAACTTGCCGTAGGGTCCGAAGCGGCCGTCGGCCGGCGTGCCGCCCCACACCTGGCCGCCGGGGTTGGCGTCTTCCAGCCGCTCGAGAATCTTCGCGTCCCACCATTTCGGGTACCCGCCGTACGGCTTGGTCTCGACGTTGGCCCACCACATGTGTTCCTGGCCCTTGTTGAAGGTCCAGGTCGACTTGCAGGCCATCGTGCAGCTCTGGCAGGCGATGCAGCGGTTGATGTTGAAGACGAACGCGAACTGCCGCGACGGGTACCGCGCGTCGTAGGGGTACTCCATGTCGCGGCCGAGCTGCCAGTTTTTCACGGTCGCCATGATTCGCTCTCCGGGCCGAGCGAGCTCGGCCCCTACACGTTCACCTTCTGAAGAACCGTAGGGGCTGAGCGTGCTCAGCCCCGGCTTCGTCTGCGCCGTCGGTGACCACGCACGTGAACCGTCCCCACACGTTCACGCTCTCGTCGACAAGGCGCGCGATGGTGTCCTCGCCGAGCAGCGTCCAGGCCTGATGCGCGCCCGCGTACTCCGCCTTCCGGAAGAGCGCGAGAATCTGCGGCCGCGTGTATCCCAGCTGCGCGAACTCTTCGGCGAAGGCCGCGGCCATGTCGTAGGTGACCGTTTCGTCGCCAGGTAACTCCACGCCGAGCAGCTCGTGCGGATCGTCGAATTCAGGTTCGTCGTAGGGCATCGCTGATCCTTGAAATTTCAGATTTCAGAATTCAGATTTCAGATTGATTTCAGATTTCGGACTGTCTTCACTTTTCTCTTTTAAGTTTTAAGTTTTGACTTTCGTCAACTCCCCCGCCAAATACTTCTTCATCCCCTCGCTCTCGTTGTCCGGCGTGTACCCGGTCGTCGCCGGCGCCCAGATGCCTTTCGCGCCGAGACCGCCGTCCTCGGCCTTCGTGACGCGCACGAGCGTTTCCTTGGGCACCGTGTTGACGGCGTGGTTGTCCGCCTCGCCGCCGAAGATGAACCCCATGGTCGCCTTGGCCTTGTGGAACAGCGTGTCGGTCTGGTGCATCGGCATGTGCCAGTTGCGCGTGACCGACTGCTGCGAGCCGTAGCGCAGGTTGGCCTGGTAGCCCGTGTTGGCGGAGAGCGCGCGGCCGTCGGGCCGCGTCTCGTGCGCGCGGACGCTCTTCTCCGTCGCGATGAAGGGCGCGTGCTTCATCATCACGATGTTGTACGGATAGGCGTGGTTGTACTTGACGCGCAGCATGCAGCGCGCGACGCGGTAGAAGGGATCGTCCGGCTTCGCGCCGATGTAGGGACGGTCCGCGGGATTTGCGTCGAGGTAGACGTAGTCGCCGTCGTTGATCCCGAGGTCGCGCGCGGCCTGGGGATTCATGTGCATCTGATGCTCGCCGACGCACGGCGCGCGCTTGTCGATCCGGTACGGGTCGCCGAAGTTCGAGTCGTACAGCATGTGCCAGTCGACGTTGGACCAGCCGGAGTGGACGCGATGTCGCGTCTTCGGCGTCAGGCAGTAGAACTGAAATCCTTTCTCCCAGAGGAAGTTCTTCGTGTTCTTCACTTCCGACCACGGGAGCTTGATGTTGCGCACGGTGCGATCGTCCCAGTGCTCGGCCGCACGGGAGAGCCCGTAATCGTCCGGCCGAATCAACGGGTTGGCGCTGACGATCACATTCGGCAGATACGGCGTGGCTTCAGGTCCTTCGCGGTGGACGATGAAGTTCTCGCCGTAGTCGATCGCCTCCGGCACGTCGGCGTACGCGTGGAGCCGCCCGGTGTCGGTGTGGAACGGCTCGCTGTCGTGTACCTGCTCGTAGAACGGAATGCGCGGGTACGTCCGGAAGTTCAGCAGCGCGCCGCCCGACGGTCCGTATTTCCCCGCCATGATGTCCTTGACGGTGTAGCCCTTCGTCGTCGTGCACGTGTCGAGAAGGCGCTGGAGGTAGATCGATCGTTTGCCCTCGAGCTCGAATTTGAACATGTCCTCGAAGCGCGTGTCGCCGGTGCGGGCCGCCATCGCCCTGGCGATGCCCGCGAGAATCGCGAGATCGTCCTTGCTGTCGAACACCGGCGGAATGCCGCCCTTCCACACCTGCAGGAACGGATTCGAGCAGCTCGCGGTCACTTCGAGGTTCTCGAACTCGAGCCACGAGTTGGCGGGCAGCGCGATGTCGGCGTACTCGATCGACGCCGTCATCTGGATGTCCATCGAGACGATCATCTCGATGTTGGGGTTGACGTTCTTGATCATCTCGTAGGCCCACTTGGCGTTGTTGATCAGGTTCACGTTGTTGAA
This sequence comes from Acidobacteriota bacterium, assembly GCA_016195265.1. Lineage (GTDB taxonomy): Bacteria > Acidobacteriota > Vicinamibacteria > Vicinamibacterales > CAVVIG01 > SRVP-36. The sequence goes on from JACPZW010000073.1 coordinate 109,914, forward strand.
GATCAACGCCTTGGTGGGCGTGGGCATGTGCGAGTCGCCGGTGAAGTTCTTGCGGCCGTACTTCGGCGTCTGGACGATCAGCGCCTTGTCGCCGTGGTTCCAGTACGCGGGCTCTTCATCCTTGGTGTACGGATGGGCGTGGACGTCCTTGCCCGCGGCCTTTTCGTCGAGCGTGAGGTGGAACGGATCCTCGGCGACCCAGCCCTTGAACCCCGGGCCGGTCCACGGCGATCCCTGGAACAGCGCGGCCTTGTAGTTGCCGGCCCACGTGTGACAGCCGGCGCCCGGCTTGCCGATGTTGCCGGTCAGCATCAGCGGCAGGTATGCCGCGCGGTTCATTTCGGTCGCGTGGAACCAGTGATTGATCCCCTCGCCTTGATGGATGCCGACGGGCTTGATCGTCGCGATGTCCTCGGCGAGCTGCTCGATGAGCGCCTTCGGCGCGCGCGTGATCTCGGTCACCGTGTTCAGGTCGTAGTCCTTGAGATGGATCTGGTAGAGCGTCCACAGCGTGGCGCACTCGACCGTCTTGCCGTCGGCCAGTTTGATTTGGAAGCGCCCCTCCAGCGCCGGATCGATCCCGTTCTTGACCATCGTGCCGCCGACTTCGTCGCGCGTGATCGCGCGCGGACCCTTCGTCTTCGCGTCCCACACGACGTAGTCGCCCAGCTTGGCGTGCTGTTCGGGCAGCAGACCCTGGATCTTCATCGACGGGCCATCCGCCGCCAGCGCGCTCTTGTACCCGGAGAAGACTTCGTGCGCGCGCAGGCGCTTGAGCGTGTCGGTCCTGACGAGCAGCGGGAAATCGGTGAACTGCTTGACGAACGTTTCGTCGTACTGCTTCTTGTCGATCATCAGCCGCGTGATGCCGAGGAAGAGCGCCGCATCGGTCTGCGGCCGGATCGGAATCCAGTAGTCGGCCTTCGTCGACGGCGGCCCATACTCCGGCGAGATGACGACGATCTTGCCGCCGCGCTCCATGCACTCGATGAACCAGTGCGAGTCGGTGAGCTTGTTCTCGACCAGGTTCTTGCCGTCCATGATGATCAGCTTCGAGAACCTGAGATCGTTGAAGTCGCAGTCCGACGCCTGCAGGCCGTGCACCCACGGATGGCCGGGCGCCTGATCGCCGTGCCACGTGTAGTTCGAGAAATTGCGGCCGCCTTTCGCGTCTTCTTCCTTGACGCCGCGGATCTTGGCATCGAGCAGCGCCATCGAGTTGTTGAGGCGGTACATGCCGTACTTGCCCAGTACGCCGAGCAGCCCCATCCCGCCGCGCATCTTGAACGTGCGCGTGCCGGCGCCGCCCGTCGCCTTCACCATCTCCGGCTGATAGCCTTGCGCGAGCAGCCGCTTGCTGCCCTCCTCGCCGCTGTAGCGCCGGGCGATGGAATCGAGCGCGCCCGCAATGTTGGTGAACGCGTCGTCCCACGAGATTTGAATGAACTCGTCGTCTCCGCGGCGCGTGAACAGGAATTTGTCCTTGTTCTCCGGCGTCAGCTCCGGAAAGCCGGCCTCGGCCCAGGCCTTCCAGCCCTTCCGCACGATCGGATGCCGCAGCCGGTACGGCCCGTACAGCACGCGGTGGAACGTGTAGCCCTTCGCACACTGCCGCGGGTTCCAGTTGATGCTGGCGTGGTTGCCGTACAGGTCGGCGTACTTCTGGTAGTCGTACGTCGCGCCGCTCCGGACGACGATGCCGTTGCGCACGTAGGAGCGGATGCGGCACGCGTGCGTGTCGTTGGGAGAGCAGACCCAGTCGAAGGAGGAATCGTAGCGGTACTGGTCGTGGTAGATCTTCTCCCACTCGCGCGAGATTTTCCGTGACAGCGGATTGCCGTCATCGACGGGCTGCAGCAGCGTGCACGCCGCCTGGAGCCCGCCGAACGAGGCTGCCGCGCCGACGCCGAGGAACTCGAGAAACTGTCGCCTCTTCACAGATCCCTCCTCACTTCTCGAGCAGCAGTTCCTGCCAGATCGTCACGGACTTCTTGCCGTCGCGGTCGCCGGCGCTGCCGTTCCACACCGCGAACGCCACCGGCACGCGATCGCCGGGCGTCAGGCGGACGGACGTGTCGCCGCGGCCGATGAACGGACGCATGAACTGCACGCGGTACGAGCCGGTGGAGTATTCGCCCGTCGCCGCGACGGCCTGGTCCTGACGCGGGTGCGCCTTCAGCGTGCCGAAGCCCTGCGCGTGCAGATCCTCCGCCGCGCTCCGCCGCGTCGGATCGGCGACGATGTTGCCGGCGCCCCACGCGGTGACGAACCGTGGATCGGAGTCGAGCGTCAGCGCGTTGCGCATCGGCTGCTCCATCGGCGACTTGAGCAGGTTGGGATACGAGTCGATCCCGATGTTCGGGTACTGCTTGTCGATGTCCTGGAACACCGGCTGCAGGTCCGCCTGCCGCTCGGACTTCCACATCCAGATGTTGACCGGCGCGCCGGGCTGGCCCATCGCGAAGAACGGCGGATCGGGCGCGAGCGCGAACTCGACGGCGGCGGCGTCGCGGAAATCCTGCGGCCGGATCGCCGTCTCGTCGTGCGACGTGTCCTCCCACTTGAGCAGCAGCGCCAGGCTCTGGCCGTCGTGCACCGCCCGCACGGTGACCTCTTCGGGCCGGTCGGTGCGCCACCAGAGCGGCATCATGTGCAGGTTGACGGCCGGCGCATCACGCCACACGCCGGCGTCCGGACCGCTGGGAAGCGCGGCGACCCGGCGCGCCACGATCCGGAATTTCTTCATCTCGACCTTCGCGCGCTGCGCGTCGCTCGAGAGCGCGCGCACGAAATGCATGAGTGCCCATCCGTCGTTGCCCTGGAGATAGCCGTTCTGCGGCATTGGCGATCCCGGCAGCCCGCCGACGATGCGGTTGTACACGTGCGCGGGTTCAGGGCTGCCCTTGAACACCCCGAGCGTCAGGTCGCGCGGGCGCGTCGGGTAACCCTTCGAATCGATCTGTTTCTGCGATCCATCGCCGCGTGCGGTTGCGCCGTGACACGGGGCGCAGCCCTTGGCGAAGAGTTCCTGCGCGCGCGCACGCGCCGCGTCGTCGTAGGGCGGCTCGGGTGGCGCCGTGATCGGTCCCGCCCCGCCGCTGCCGAATTTGTCCGGCTCGTGACTGGCGTTCACCTTGAGTGGATGCTTCGAGAACGACTTCACGTAGTGGACGAGGCCCCAGCGTGTCTCCTCCGGCAGGTGCGCCCACGACGGCATCGCGGAGCCCGGCATCCCGCGTGAAATCGTGCGGTACAGATCGTCGTCGGTCGGGACGTTGTCCCACGTCGAGATGATCCGGAACAGCCCGCTCGTGAAGTCGCGCGGGCGCGGATACAACAGATAGGCGGCGTCGCCCTCGCCGTTGCCGGCGGCGCCGTGACAGGCGACACACTCTTTCTGGAACGTGGTCTTGCCGAGCGCCAGCAGTTCCGGAGAGCTCGGAAGGGTCCGCGTCGGCGCAATCGCAAAGGGCATGACGCCGGGCGTCGTCGAGGACGCAGGGCTGGAACACCCGGTCGCGAGCGAGGCGACGAGTGCGAGTAGGGCGGCGGAGACAGCGGCTTCGATCTTCGAGCTGCGCATCGGCAACTCCCGTGTTGTGGCTACCGCGCGATGGTATGGGGAGGACTACTGCCGTGGTATGACGGCGGTCATACGTCGAGGAAAAAGCCGGCCGCGTTCTGATTCCTGGCGGTCGACCGGCATGTTTCGCGGCGCGGCGAGAGGCTGTCGCCCCTCAGTGCGGTCTGCAGATCGCTGTGGTACGTAGGGCGGGCCCTTTGGACCCGCCAGGCGGCGATTGCGAGCCGGGTCCGAAAGGACCCGGCCTACGTACCGATCCGCCGTTTCGAAAACCGCCCTAGATGTCGGCGCGCTCGAGCCGCCGCGCCGCGGCGAGCGCCGGCACGGCGATCCAGACGATCACCGCCGCGACGATGAGCATCGACGCCCGAGTGGTCCCGCCGGTGAAGCGCAGGAGCGCCAGCGAGGCCGACCCGAATGCCGAGGTGCCCTGGATGCCGAGGAGCACGCCCGTGCGAATGGCGTCAACAGGATTGGCGAGCGTCGCCGTGATGAGGAGCCGCGACGCCGGCCCGGATCGCAGGAGGGACGCGAGTCCGAGCGCGACGAGATCGTAGAGCACCACGGCGACGAACCAGGTGCTCAGCGCGATCGCCAGACCGCGCGCGCACCGTCGGCCCGCCGCTCCGCCCGCTCCGCTGGCGATGGCCGCCGCCGCGCTCAGTGAGACGGCCGTCAGCGCCACCGATCCTGCGCCGAGCAGCAGAAACGACGTCACGCCATCGTCGCCCGACTGCGAGAAGATGATAAGGCCGCTGATCCCGAACCCAATCGCCTGCGCCGCCACGAGCGCCGCGAACAGCCCCAGCAATCTGCCCCACATCAGCGTGCGCCGGGCGACCGGCTGCGAGAACAGCAGCTCCGCCGCGCCCTGATCCGGTGAGAGCGCCGTCGTGCCCACGAGCAGCGCCATCATCGGCACCACGAACAGCACGAGCTCGGTGAGGGACGAGGCCGTGCGCGCGAAGTCCTGCACGCCGCTGCCGCCCGAGAGGATGTACCCCGACGCGGACACCACCAGCGACAGCGCGGCGAAGACGACCGCGAAGATCTGCGTCGCGCGCGCGCGCATCGCGAGCACGAGTTCCTGCGACGCGCACAACCGGAGGATGGATGCGGTCGTCATGGCCGTTGTCGCTCCGCGATCCGTGAATGACCGAGCACGTCGCCGGCCTCCACGGGTGCGGAGCCTGCTGCGGCCCCGTCCTGCGCTCGAGAGGCCTGCGTGGCGTGCGCAATCAGGCCGGAGGCCATGGGTGTTGACGCGCGTGCGAGGCGGGCGTACACCGCACCGGATGCCGGCGTCCACTCGCCCGTGCGGTGATCCGCGACGTAGACGACGGCATCGCGCAGCTGATGCTCATCGAGGAACTTCCGCAGGCACCCGAGGTCGTCGAAGAAGCGCGGCTCCTCGCCCGGCGCGACGATCTGCGACGCGAGCCGTTGATCCGAAACCGTCATGCGGCACGAGCTGCAGGCGTCGTTCTTCGTATCAAGCGTCGCGGGCGACGGAGTACCGTCACCGCAGGCGATCTCCATCGACGCGAACAGGGTCAGGGCCGCGAGTACCGATCCGCGCGTCATGATCGTCCTCCGACCAGATCGCGATAGAAGACGTCCAGCCGGCCTTCTTCCGCCGTCAGCCCGAGAATCGACGCGCCGCTCTCGCGGACGAGATCGACGACGGCGGGTCGCGTGCCCGCCGGGCCGGGCACGATCAGCTGATCGCCGGATTGCGTCGCTTCCGGTGACAGCCGCCGCACGCGATTCAGCAGATCCGCGGGCTCGTGTTCGACGCGCAGGCGCAGCACGCCGCGCGAGGCGAGCCGATCGCTCAGCTCCCTCGCAGTCAGCAGCGCGGCAAGCCTGCCATCGACGAGAATCGCGAACCGGTCGGCCAGCCGCTCGGCGTCACCGAGTTGATGCGACGTGAAGAGGATCGTCTGGCCCGCGGCCTTGCGGTGCTCGATCACGCTGTAGAAGGCGCACAGCCCATCCGGATCGAGCGCCGCCGTCGGCTCGTCGAGGAGCATCACCGGCGCCGAAGGCAACAGCGCGACCGCCAGTCCGAGCCGTTGCACCATGCCGCCTGAGTACGTCGCGATCGCGCGTCCGGACGATCCGTTCAGCGACGCCAGTTTCAGCGCCGCGTCCGCCGCGTCGCGATCGACCCCGCGCAGCCGCCGGTAGAACTCGATCACCTCGCGGCCGGTCAAGGATTCAGGAAACGCCACGCGCTGCGGCAGGAAGGACAGCGCCTCGCGCGCGCCGGGATCGCCCGCCGGGCGACCCGGTTCGCCGATGAGCACGTCGCCGGACGTCGGGCGAATCAGTCCCGCCGCCGCCTTCAGCGTCGTCGTCTTGCCGGAGCCGTTCGGACCGAGCAGCGCCACCACTTCGGCGCCGCCGATCTCGAGCGACAGATCGCGGACCGCGGGATGCGACGCGAACGTCTTCGTGAAGTGGCGGAAGGCGATCATGGCCGCACCCGCGCGATCGCGCCGAGTCCGAAGGCGAGCATCGCCGCCGCCGTCGCGAGCCCCGCGGTGTTTGCGCCGCGCCGGCTCGAACCGCCGCGCGGCACCGCCGGAAGCGCCGGCGGGTGCGCCAACGGCGCGCGATCCAGGACTGGAACAGCGTCGAGCACCGGGAACGTCCGCTCGGCCGCGCCCAGCGCCGTGGCCGCGAACGACTGCGTGAAGAGATCGGCCGCCGTGAGATTCGATCGCAGGTGATCGAACACGCTCGACAACCGGTAGGGGCGATCGCTGCGGCCATCGCCGTCGAGATCCGGCTCGTGATGATCCGACCAGTAGTTGCCGTCGAACACGGTGTCCGTCCGGCGGCCGACGAGCGAGAGCGGCGTCAGGTTGGCAACGAACGAGTTCTCCTCGAACGTGTTCCCGCCCGACGAGTCGTACAGCACGATGGCCGTGTCCGACTCCGCGATGATGTTCCGCCGGAAGTGATTGCGGTACGACCCTTCGATAAAAATGCCGCGCGCGTTGTCGGCGATCAGGTTGTCCTCGGCCACGACATCGTCGCACGCCTTCAGCAGCAGGCCCACGGACGCGAAGCCGCGGTTGTGCAGAAACGCATTGCGGCGGAACGTCATCCGGCGCGAGTACATCAACGCCGACCCCGCGGCGCCGTTCTCGAACACGTTATCCTCGAACACGTTGTCGTCGGAAAACATGTAGTGAATGCCGTACCGCAGATCGCGTGCCGTGTTCTTCGAGATGAAGCCGCCCGACGAAGACTGGATGTAGAGGCCGTCGCGGACATCGATGATCGTGTTGCCGATCAGACGGAACCCGTTCGTGTTCCAGACATGGATGCCGGATCCCTTTTCGCCGGGATCCTTGCCGGGGATTCCGCGGATCGACGTGCGCTCGACGATCGCGCCGTCCGCCTCGCGCAGGTAGACGCCGAACAGCGAGTTGACGATGCGGCAGTCGCGCACGGCCGCATCGTGCGCCGCGACGTGAATTCCGGACGCGTCGCGGCCGAGATCGCCGCCGCCGCGCCCGTCGATGTCGAAGCCTTCGATGACGACACCGGCTGCGCGGACGCGCACGACGCTGCCGGCGGTCGATCCCACGAGCGTCGGACGTCCGCGGCCGACCAGCCGCAGCGGCTTGTCCACCACCACGTCGCCCACGTACCGTCCGGCGGGGACTTCGACCGTCGATCCCGGCGCCGCCGCGTCGACGAGGCGCTGCACCGGCGACGCCTCGCGCGCGGACGGTCGTCCGTCGATCATCGACGCCGCCGGCGTCGACATGTCCGCCTGCCCCGCCAACGCGAGCGCGATGAGAAAACCGAGCATGTGCCTCCGCCACGGGATCACGTTGGGCGGGTCCTTCCGGACCCGCCGGATCAGCCGGGTCCAAAAGGACCCGGCCTACTTCTGCCTTCCGCCTTCTGACTTCTAACTTTCTACGGTCACGACCGCCGGCGCGTCGTCGCGCCACGCGAGGACGAGCGCCGCGCCGAGCAGCACGACCACGAGCGTCAGAAAGTACGAGCCCGCCGCGGGATACGAGTAGACCTCGAAGTTCGCGAGTTTCTTGTAGCCGAACACCGGTGGCATGAAGGGCCCGACCTTGACCGCCGCGGTCGGCGCCAGGTTGTGTCCGTAGCTGTAGAGCTTGTAGGCGAACGACCACAACGAAAACGCCGCGAAGTAGGTGTAGAGGACGGCGACGTCGACCAGATCCATCATGCGGCCGTGCGCGGCGGCGCGAAGGAACAACAGCCCGATGGCGCCGACGACGAACGGCATCCACTTGAACTCCGTGAAGTCCTCGGCGACCAGATCCTTCATGCCGATGTAGTGGTTGAGGATGTTGATCTCCTTGATGTCCTGCCCCTCCCGTCCGCCTTCGAGTTTGTAACTGTAGATGTCCATGCGCAGGCCGTCGGGATACTGCGGCGCGTACATCGTCAGGTTCCAGAGCGGGAGCAGGTAGACCGAGCTGAGCATCAGCGTGGCCACCACCACGAGCGCCCGCTCGCGCAGATTGAGCGACAGCTCGAAGAAGCGATTGGTGCGTTGAACAACCGTCATAACCTGCTCCCTTACCGTCCGTCAGCCGGGTCCGAAAGGACCCGGCCTACTTCCTGCTCTCCGTCAGCCGGGTCCGAAAGGACCCGGCCTACTTCCGCTGGAGACCGGAGCACCGCACTTCCAGCCACCAGCCACCAGCCACCTATTTCTTATTGACGATCAGATATCCCTGCATCTCCTGATGGAGCGCCGAACAGAAGTTCGTGCAGTAGTACGGGAACACCCCGGCTTTATCCGCCTTGATCGTGAACGTCTTGGTCTCGCCCGGATCGACGACCACGTTCATGTTGTAGTCGAGCAATCCGAAGCCGTGGAGCTCGTCCGTCGTCTGCTCGATGTTCGTGACGGCGACGGTGACGGTGTCGCCCTGGTTGACCGTCACCGCGGTCGGCGTGATCGTCGAACGCACGAGCACGGCTTTCACGGTCACGTTCGTGCCGTTGCGCGTGACGCCCGCGTCCTTCACGTCCCACACTGCGAGCGGGTGCTTGTTTTCTTCTTTCGGATACACCTCGATCGGGTGCAGCTTGTCGGCCTTGACGATTTGCGCGTAATGCGGCTCGGGCTCCGTGAACGCGTCGTAGAGCAGCTTCATCTTCTCTTCCGAGATGTCGACGAGCTGCGACGATTCCGGCTGCGAGGGCCCGACAGACAGATGCCGGCCGTGTGAGAGTTTGTTGAGACCGACGAGGTACTTGCCCTTCGGCGAGACGGTGTCGCCCTCGGCCGCGGCGAGATGGCCGATCGAGTACGACATCGGCACCTTGTCCACGATTTCCCACGTGCCGAGCTTCCACTTCGCGATCGCGCTGTCGACGAACAGTGACGTGTACGCCCAGTCGTCCGGACCGAACTGCGTGTGCAGCGGGCCGAGGCCGACGGCGACTTCCGCTTCCTTGATCGATTCGTACTTCAGGACTGGAATGCCGTCTTCCTCGCCGGTGAAGTCCTTGTTGCGGATCGCGGTCTGAATCTTCTCGAAGTTGAAAACCGTCGTGACGCCCTGGAGCTTGCCGGACCCGACGATCCACTTGCCGTTGGGCGCGACGTCCACGCCGTGCGGCGACTTGCCGCAGGGCATCAGGTAGACGACGCCGGGAACCTTCTTGGGATCGAGCACCTTGACGCCGCCGATCACGTCGCCCTTGCCCTCGGCGATCGCCTTCTCGGCCGCGCGCCAGTCGATGGCGGCGATGTAGTCGCGGTCGCGCTGCGCGGACGTCGTCTCGAGCTTCCCGGTCGCGCGCTCGGCGTTGTAGGACGTCCAGAACATCCAGCCGTCCGAGACCTTCTTGCCCGCGTCGCCGAGATCGAAATCGAACGGCGGCAGCATGACTTCCCAGCCGAGCGACATCGCGCCGGACGTCTTGTCGATCTTCACGCCGGCGACGACGCCCTTGTACTCGGTGGCGTATTTCTCGATCGGCGCGACGGTGCCCTTCGGAATCGGAATCGAGAAGCGGGTGCCCATCATCGCGTATTCGGTGTTCGGCGTGACGAACGCGCCTGAGTGGTTGCCGGAAATGTTCGCGACGGGCCCGAGAATCTGCTTCGTCTTGAAGTCGCGGAGGTCGATACGCGCGATGCGGCCGTTCATGTCGTTGACGAAGAGCCAGCGGCCGTCGTAATCGCCCGCCGTTTCCGACAGCGACGGATGATGGACGTCACCCCACGTGAAATTGCCGAGCATTTTCCTGCTGTCGTCGTCGAAGCCGTAGCCGGTGGCCGGGTACGGCGTGTAGACGGGAATCGTGCTCAGGTGGCGCATCGACGGGACGCCGTACACGTACACGTTGCCCGAGTGGCCGCCGGACGCGAACATGTAGTACTCGTCCAGGTCGCCTGGCGCGACGTACGTTTTCTGCGCCGCGACGGCGATGTCGGACGCCCCCGCGGCGGTCTTCTTCGCGCCGGCCGGCGCGCTCGGCGCGCAGCGGCTGACCAGCAGCGCCAGGACCACGAGTCCCACGCTTCCCCAGATGACTTTCGTCGACTTCATATGAGCTCCTTCATGAAACACGTCAATGACTACTGACGGCCGGGGTCTTCCCGGCGGCTTTCTGCCTCTGGTATTCCGCGAACGCCTCGCGCAGCTTCTGCACCGCGATCGTCTTCTCCGCCGGCGTGAGGATGATTTGCCGCGACAGCACGACCGACATCGTGCCGGTGGGCGACGCGAGGAAGTCGTCCACGGTCCGGCCGAACCGGCTCTGCACGTCGTCGACCGCCGTGGAGAGATCGGGACCGATCTGCGCCGGGCTCTTCACGCCGAGCGCCGCGATCGAGTGACACACGAAGCAGCCGGTCTTCACGAACCACGCGCCCGGTCCGATCTTCATCGCCTCTTCCGCCGCGCGTTCGCCGGCGGTCTGCGGATCGGTGCGCGGCGTGCCCGGCACCATCGCGGCGGGCACCGGCGACTTGCGCCACGACAGGATCAGCATCGCGACCGCCTGCGCCTCCTTCGTCGTCAGGTTGAAGTTCGGCATCACCGTGTCGGTGACGAGCGCGCGCGGATCCTTGAGGTGCGCGACGTGCCACGCGAACGCGGTGCGCTGTCCCGAGAGCCGGCCGTACTCGTACTGTTCGGGCGCCTTGTCGCCGACGAAGGTGAGATCGGGGCCGATCGTGCCGCCGCGGCTGTTGATCACGTGGCAGGCGCGACAGCCGCGCGCGTTGACGATCTGCTTCGCGAGATTGATCATCTCGGCGCCCTTCGTCTCGCGGTCGTAGCGGTGACATGTGTTGCAGTTCATCTGCATCAGCGCCGCCTTGTTGTCGACGAGCGAGTACTCGGTGCCGAGCTGCGTGCCGAGCAGCGGCTCTTCCCAGTGCTCGACCGGTCCGTGCGCCGGACCGACGTCCACGGCCCATCCCTGTCCGCCGTGGCACGACGAGCAGCCGAACTTTTCGATCGGATGGCCCTTGAGCGGCTCCGCGGGATGGGTGCGGAACGGTTCTTCGGCCGCCTCGAATCCTTTCCAGGCCACCGCCTGGTGGCACGTGACGCAGCGGTCCGCGTGCCCGAGCGACGGCACCCAGATCTGCTGCAGTCCCGACGGCACGGTGCGCGCTTTCTCGGCGCCGAGTTTTTCGGCCACGACGCGCCGGAACTGGTACTGGTAGTAGCGCCACTCGTGCTCGCGGTCGTTGATCGTGAACAGCACCGCGCCGACGACCAGCACTAGCCCGACAATCGCCAGCACGGGCTTGTCGAGACGCGGATACGGGGAATTCGTGCGCTGTTCCATAAGGTCAGCCTTCAGCTCTCAGTGCCTCTCTCACCAGCCACCAGCCACCAGCCACCTACAATCTCGTCGGAATCTCCGGCCACGCCTGCCACGGCCAGTAGAAGTTCCAGTACGGCCCGCGGCAGAAGGTGCCGATCAGCGTGAAGACGATCACGATCGCCACGATCGCCAGGAAGGCCGCGTTCTGCGCGCGGCGCGTCCGCGGGAGCCAGACGCCGGCGGCGGCAAGCGGACTCTTGTCGATCCACGGCCACAGCGTCAGCAGCGTGACCAGCAGTCCAGGCAGCACGACGCCGCCGATAAACGCGCCGTTGATCGTGAACGAGCCGATCCGGATCGTCGTGTCCGTGACGATCTCCTGCAGCCACAGGAAGTACCAGGGCGCCTTGGCCGGATTCGGCGTGACGAGCGCGTTGGCCGCTTCCTCGAGCGGCGACCGCGCGTAGACGGCGAGCAGACTGAGCACCGCAATCGTGCCCAGCACGACGATGGCGATGCGCCGCGTCAGATCGGGGACGGAGTTGACGGTCAGATCCGGCGCCTCGATCGTGGACGTCCGCACCGCGGGCGCCGTGCCGCGCGCAACGCCGAGCAGCGTGTAGGTCTTCGTCTTGACGGGCGTGGTCTCGATCCGATCGCCGAGCAGCGCGACCGCATCGGCTTTCGCGAGGCCGCCGTCCTTGCGGACGCGCCACATGTGATAGAGGAACAACCCGCCGAGCGCGCCCGGCAGCACGATGACGTGCAGCACGTAGAAGCGAATCAGCGTCGGCTGATCGATCGCGCGGCCGCCGAGCAGCAGCTCGCGCACCGTCGGTCCGATCACGGGAATGGACGAGGCGATGTTCGTGCCGACGGTCACGGCCCAATACGCCAGCTGATCCCACGGCAGCAGGTAACCGGTGAACGACAGCAGCAGCGTGAGCAGGAACATCGCCACGCCGATCACCCAGTTCCATTCGCGCCGCTGTCCCTGGCCGACGCCGTTCTTATAGGCGCCGGTGAGGAACACGCGGATCAGGTGCAAGAACACGGCGGCGACCATCAGATGCGCGGCCATGCGATGGACCGATCGGATCCACGATCCGAACGTCACGGCGAATTCGATGTCCTTGATCGAGGCGTACGCGCGCTCCACCGACGGCACGTAGAGGAACAGCAGCGGCCCGCCCGAGAGCGTCAGCAGCAGCAGAAGCGCCGCGGACGTCGTCCCGAGCCAGAACGAATACGTCCAGTCCATCGACGGCTTGTAGGTCTTGGCCGGGAACCAGTGCAGCAGGAAGTTCGAGACGATCGCGTCCCCCGACTGGCGATCGGTCTGCGGCCGTACGCTCCAGAATGGGCGCGGGTGCACGCCGGGCGCGGTCGCAGTCTGACGCGGGACGCCTGGAGAGGTGGTCGTCTGTGCCATGACCTACACCGTGAGGCGGAAGTCGTGCTCGACTTCGCGCGCGAGATCGGCCACGAGCTGCCCGTCGTCCGAGGCGAGCGACAGGTGATACCAAGCCAGCGGCTTCGGCGCCGGCCCGGAGACGTTCGAGCCGTCGCCGTTGTATTTCGATCCGTGGCACGGACACTGGAAGCGGTGCGTCAGCCGGAGCGCCTTTCCGCCGACCTGCTGCGTCTCGGGCGAGGACAGGGCTTCGGCGCGCGCCGTGCACCCGAGGTGCGTGCAGACGGCGGAGATCGCGTGAAAGGTGTTGCCCTCGCGGAACACGAAGAGCCGCTCGTCTGGCAGGAATTTCAGGCCGTCTGGGAATTCCGCGACCGGGCCGAGCTTCACCGTCGTCGGCGCGTCGTAGGACACGTTCGGGACGAGCGATCGCAGCGACGCCGACGCCTGGTACGCGATCGCCGCGATGCCGGCGCCGGTGCCGACTCTGAAGATGAAATCCCGTCGATCGACTGCGTGTTCGCTCATGGCTGCTCCGTAATCGTGAATCGCTCCATCGTCATCGCGTCGGTCGGGCACCGGATCGCGCACAGCCCGCACCGGATGCACCGGTCGTCGTCTTTCACCATCGCGGCCAGCGGAAGGCCGTCGCCTTCGGCGCGGGCGACGAGCGACGCGCGCGTGTCGGCGTCGAGATCGAGCTGGTCGAGCGGCACGAACGCCAGGCAGTACTCCGGACAGACGTCGACGCAGCGGTTGCAGATGACGCACTTCTCCGGGTCGTAGATCGTCTGGATGTGGCACACGAGACAGCGCGCCGCCTGAAGTCGCGCTTCGCGCTCGTCGTAGCCGGTTTCCACCTCAGCGATGCCCGTGCGGCGTCCGACGTCGAGCGTCGGCGCCGCCTGCCGATCGAGCGCCTCGAAGCCCGCGATCATCCGGTAGGCGCGCGACGGCATGTGTTCGATGTCGATCTGTAGGGCGGGTCCTTTCGAACCTGCCGGGTCATGTAGGGCGGGTCCTTTCGGACCCGCCTGACCGATCAGGTACCGATGAATCGATCGCGCCGCGCGCTTGCCGTTCGCGACCGCTTCGATCAAGTTGCGCGGGCCGAACGCGACGTCGCCGCCGGCGAACACGCCGGGCACGGACGTGGAGAGCGTGTCGGCGTCGATCCGAATCGTGCCGCCCGGCGTCAGCGCGACGCCGTCAGCCGGTGTCAGAAAGGACAGGTCCGGCTTCTTGCCGATCGCGAGGATGCACGAATCGGCCTCGAGCGTGACGAGATCGCTGTCGTCGTACTGCGGAGCAAAGCGGCCGTTGGCGTCGAAGACCGACGTGACGCGCCGCAGAGCGATCGTCTGCAGGCGCCCGGATCCGACGAACCGCGCCGCGCCGCGCCGGGTGACGAACGTCACGCCTTCCTTGCGCGCCTCCTCGAATTCCTCGTGGCCCTGCGTCGTCCGCAGGACCGGCATCTCGTCGAAGTTCTCGAGCGAGACGACCGTCACGTCACGCGCGCCGCCGCGAATCGCCGCACGAGCGGAGTCCAGCGCTTCCTTCACGCGCGCCTCCGCCGCCGCGGTCGCGCCGGCGTCGACCGTGCTGCCGTCCGCTCGCATCGCGGTCCTCGCTGCATCGAACGCGACGAAGCCGCCGCCGATGACGACGATGCGCCGGCCGAGATCCATGCGATAGCCGCGGTTCACGTTGAGCAGGTAGTCGACAGCCTTGACGACGCCGTCGAGCTCGACGCCTGGGACGTCAAGGTCGCGTCCCTTCGAAACGCCGACCGCCAGAAAGATCGCCGCGAAGCCGAGGGCCTTCAGCTGTGAGAGACCAAAGTCGGATGACAGCGGCGTGTTCAGCTTGAGCTGCACGCCGAGGCCGAGAATCTTGTCGATCTCCGCGCGGATCAGCGTCCGCGGCAACCGGTACTCGGGGATGCCGAAGCGGACCATGCCGCCCGGTTCGGCGGCGGCTTCGAAGACCGTCACGTCGTAGCCGAGCAGCGCGAGATCGTGCGCAGCCGACAGGCCCGCGGGTCCGGCGCCGACGATGGCGACCTTGCGCCGGCTTCCCTTCGCGGTCGCCTCGCCGGCGCTCCTGAACAACTTGAGCGGCGCCTGATTGACGTAGCGATTGCCTTCGGCGATCGGCGCGTCGCGGAGGCGATCCTGCGTGTCGGGCCGCGTGGACTCGGCGCCGTACTTTTCCGTGACGAAGCGCTTCAGCGTGCGAATCGCGACGGCGCCGTCGATCGCGCCGCGGCGGCACGCGTCCTCGCACGGCGCGGCGCAGACGCGCCCGCAGATCGACGCGAACGGATTCGGCGCGCGCGCGACGAGAAACGCGTCCTCATCGCGGCCCTCGGCGATCAGCTGGACGTAGCGGCCCGCGTCCGTATTCACCGGACACGCGCTCTGACACTTCACCTGCGCTTTCCAGTGGTCGACGTCGGGAAACCGGACGGGAATCGTCATCTCGCTCCTGCTACCCCCAGCTTGGTTTCGGCACGCTGGCGATACCTATGACCAAGGTCATACCGGCCGCCGGACTTCCGTAAAGTTCCGCAGCAGTGCGAGAAATCCCCCACTCAGACTCCGGTTCCTCGTCTCGCCTGTACTCGCTGAGCACCATCGTTTTCCTGAGCTTTCTGCCGAAATCGCTCGTGTGACTGATTCCGTCACGGCGTGCGCCAGCGATGCAGATTGGCAAATACGGGGCCACGTCGCTCGCCACAACCTGGCCCGGTTTTCGCTAGATGACGGCCGTCATACGCACGCGTCGAGGGCGTGCACGAGACTGATCACATGAGGAGACCGATGACCCCGTTGCCGAAGCCCGCTGCGCTGCCGCCGTTCGACTTCGATCGAGCGCCCTTTCTCGTGATCTGGGAAGTCACGCGGGCGTGCGCGCTCGCGTGCGTCCATTGCCGCGCTGACGCGATCCCGTGCCGCGATTCGCGCGAGCTGACGACCGAAGAAGGCTTCAGGCTGATCGATCAGGTGCGCGCCCTCGGCGCCACGCCGCCGCTCTTCGTCCTGACCGGCGGTGATCCGATGCGCCGGCCCGACCTCGCCGAGCTGGTCCGCCATGCATCGAGCGTGGGCCTCACGGTGGCGCTGACACCAAGCGGCACGGCGGCCGCGACACGCGCGCGGCTCGCCGAGCTGAAGGACGCGGGGCTCTCGCGCGTGGCGGTCAGCCTGGACGGTCCGACACCAGACGCGCACGATGCCTTCCGCCGCGTGCGCGGATCGTACGCGTGGACCCTGCGGATCATCGAGGCGACGCTCGAGCTCGGGCTGCCGCTGCAGATCAACTCGACCATCAGCAAGCTGACGCTGCCCTACCTCGAGACCATGGCCGACCTCATGTCGCACATGCCCGTCACGCTGTGGGCGCTCTTCTTTCTCATTCAGACCGGCCGCGGCGCGAGCCTCGATCAGATCACGGCCGAGGAATGCGAGCGCGTCCTGAACTTCCTGTACGACCTGTCCCTCACGTCCCCCTTCGGCATCAAGACCACCGAAGCGCCGCACTATCAGCGCATCGTCTGGGAGCGCGAACATGCGCGACGGGCGCAGGGCCTGCCGACGCGCTCCGTCGAACGGAAGCGGCAATTGCGCGCGCCGAGGAGCGTCGGCGACGGCAACGGTTTCGTGTTCGTCGATCACGTGGGCAACATCTGTCCCAGCGGATTTCTGCCGGTCCAGCGCGGCAACGTCAGGACGACGAACATCGGCGGCGTGTACAGGACCGATGACGTGTTCACGCGCTTGCGCGACCCGAACGCGCTGATGGGCAATTGCGGGCGCTGCCGATTTCGCGCAATCTGCGGCGGATCGCGATCGCGCGCGTTCGCGGCGACCGGCGCGGTGATGGCGTCCGATCCGCTCTGCGCGTACGATCCAGGGGAGGTGACCGAGGCCGTCGTCAGTCACGCATGAGGACACAGGATCGCGACCCTGATAGGGTCGCGCTATATGGCACGCCGGTCACGCTACCAATCACCTCCGCACAGCCCATGGTGCCGGCGCGGGCCGTGCCGCTTCTCTATCTCGGCACCGCGCACGTCGCGCTCGCGCTCGCCTGCTTCGTCTCCGCGTGGTGGCCGCGCACGGTCGCCGGGTTCTTCTATCACGCGTGGATGGTCGGCGTCGTCCATCTCGTCACGCTCGGCTGGATCACGTTCTCGATCCTCGGCGCGATCTATATCGTCGGACCGGCGGCGCTGCGGATGCCGATGCCCGCCCGTCGAGCTGACTACGTCGCGTACGCATTCGCGGTCGTCGGCCTCATCGGCATGGTCACCCATTTCTGGATGCGGGAGTACGGCGGTATGGCGTGGTCCGCGTCGACCGTGGCGGGCGGCGCGATCTACGTCGTGGCCCGGGTGGCGCGCGAGGTCAGGTCCGCCGGCGCGGGCGCGCCCGTCAGACTCCACATCACGCTGGCGTGCGTCAATTTCGCGATCGCCGCGTCGATGGGCCTCCTCATCGGCTTCGATAAGGCGTACCACTTCCTGCCGGGCTTCGTGCTGTCGAACGTCTACGCGCACGCGCATCTCGCCGCGCTCGGATGGGCGACGATGATGGTCGTCGGCGTCGGGTACCGGATGCTGCCGATGGCGCTGCCGTCGCGGATGCCGGCGGGCCCGACGACGTACGCGAGCGCGGTGCTGCTCGAGATCGGCGTGCTCGGGTTGTTCGTCTCGCTGTTGTCCAGCAGCGCGTGGACGCCGGTGTTCGGCGGCTTCATCGTCGCGGGACTCGCGGCATTCGCGTCGCACGTGATCTGGATGGTGCGATCGCCGGCGCCGAAACCGCACGGCGCGCCGCGAATCGACTTCGGCGTGCTGCATGCCGCCGGCGCGGGCCTCTCGCTGCTCACGGCGGTCGGGATCGGCGTCACGCTGCTCGTCGCACCGGTCTCGGCGCGCACGCTGCCGCTGGCGGCCGCGTACGGCGTGTTCGGCCTCCTGGGCTTTCTCTCGCAGATGGTCGTCGCGATGGAGGCGCGGTTGCTGCCGCTCGTCGCGTGGTACTGGGCGTACGCGCGCAGCGGGTACCACACGCCGCCGCCGTCACCACTCGCGATGCGCGATCGCTCGCTTCAAGCGATCGTGTTCGGCGGATGGACGATCGGCGTGCCGGCGCTCGCAGCCGGACTGTATCTGGAGTCGCCGGCGCTTGTTGCGACAGGCGCGTGGTCGCTACTCGCCGCGGTCCTCATCGGAACGCTGGACAACATCCTCGTCCTCACGACAGCGCGGTGAGGCGACAGCGGAATCACGCCCGTCAGAGATGATTCCCTCGCGTTGCCGATCCTCAATGTCCGTGTTACGGTGAGTGAATGCATCGTCGCCAATTTCTGGCGCTGTCAGGCGGGTGGATGTCGTGCGCCGCGATTGCGATCGCGCAGCACGAGCGCCCGATGCCCGCCGGGGCCGCGGCTCCGGCGCCGCAGCCCACAGGCGATGCCGACTTCACGCTGCGCATCGGTCCGGTGACGCTGGACCTCGCGCCGAAACGATCGATCAAAACCATCGGCTACAACGGGCAGGTGCCAGGTCCGCTGCTGCGCGCGCGGCTCGGCAAGCCGCTGACCGTGAACGTGGTCAACGACACGAAGGACGAAGACATCGTCCACTGGCACGGATTCCACATTCCGCCAGACGTCGATGGATCGATCGAAGAAGGCACGCCGCCGGTGCCGCCCAGCGGCCGCCGGCGCTATACGTTCACGCCCAATCCCGCCGGCACGCGCTGGTATCACAGCCACGCGACGGCCGGCACCAACCTCAAGAAAGGCACCTACACCGGACAGTTCGGCATGTTCGTCGTGGAGGCCGACGCCAATCCCGGCGCGTACGATCAGGACGTCCCAATCCTGCTCCACGAGTGGGAGCCGCGCTTCGTCGAGCAGGGCGGCATGGACGTGGACTTCAAGTACTTCTCGATCAACGGCAAGATGCTCGGCGCCGGCGAGCCCGTCCGCGTCACGCCGTCGCAGCGCGTGCTCTTCCGCATCGTGAACGCGAGCGCGACGCTTCACCATCGCCTGGCGCTGGCCGGACATCTGTTTCAGGTGATGGCGCTCGACGGCAATCCTGTTCCGGTCCCGCGACGCGTGCCGGTGCTGGAGATCGGGCCGGGAGAACGCGTCGATGCGATCGTCGAGATGAACCGGCCCGGCGTGTGGATCCTCGGAGAAGTGCGAACCGATTGGCGGACGGCGGGCATGGGCATCGCCATCGAGTACGCGGGACAGCAGGGTCCGCCGCAATGGAGCGCGGTTGCGCCGTTCAACTGGGACTACAGTCTGTTTGGTGGAACGGAGCCCGTGCCGGAGCCGGACGAGCGTCTCACGATGGTGATTCGTCCGACGAGCGACGGCCACCACTGGACGATCAACGGCAAGGGATACCCCAAGACGGATCCGATCGTCGTTCGCGCGAACAGGCGCTATCGGTGGATTCTGGACAATCAGAGCGCCGACGGCCACCCGATACATCTGCACCGCCACACGTTCGAAGTCGTGCGCGTGGCCGATCAACGCATGTCAGGCATTCTGAAGGACGTCGTCGTCGTGCCGGCCTGGAAACAGGTCGAGGTGGATGTGCCCGCCATCCACCCCGGCCCGACGCTGTTTCATTGTCACCAGCAGTTCCACATGGACATGGGCTTCATGGCGATGATGCAGTACGCGCCCTGAACGTCCCACGCCTGCTGCGAAACTACTGCTGCATCGACTTCAAGTACTCCGCGAGCGCCGCCACGCGAATCTGCGCCGTGTCGCGGTTGAGCGAGCGGAACAGGTCGCCCCACATCGGCATGTCGCGCGAGCCGTGCGCCGCGACTTCGTCCAGCCCTTCGATGTAGCGCCGCACGTGGACGTCGGGGAACGTCCCGCCGTTGCGCGCGGTGAGCTTCGTCAGATCCGCCGGCGCCTTGGCGAGCGCTTTGGCGGCGGGGCCGGCGCCCTTGCCGTCCTTGCCGTGACACACCGCGCAGTAGGTGTCGAACATCTTGCCGGCGTCGGACGCCGCGGTCGGCTTGATCGGCGCCTTCTTCACGGTTTGCGCTTGAGCCGCGCCCGCGGACACGGTCAGCACGACGACTGCGACGAGCATGCGTTTCATCATCTGAGCCTCCTCACGTGATTGCGGTGCCGCCAGAGCGGCCAAATCACACTTGAGTCCTCCGGTATCGCAAGGGGCATGCCGACCGTTTTGCTGGTGTTTTTCGGGCCGCTGCCGGAAAGGCGGCAGTACGCTGCCGTCAAGCCGGAGGAGTACGCCGAGGAACCGGATGGCAGTCATCTGTTACGCGACTGGAGGTCCGGGCCCATTGCGGGTGACACGCCCGCGCAGTAACGCCTGGCGAAGGAAGAAGGATTGAAGGAAGCGCCGCTAGCGATAACGTCCATCGCTAGCAGCCTTGAGTTGGCGGGGTCGACGGGACTCGAACCCGCGGCCTCTGCCGTGACAGGGCAGCGTTCTAGCCAACTGAACTACGACCCCAATAGAACAGTCGAAATTGCAGATTTCAGAAGTCAGATTTCAGATTGGATGGCAGATTGATGTCACTTTCAATCTGAAATCTGAACTCTACAATCTGAAATCTCATCGTAACGAGTGGGCGGTACAGGATTCGAACCTGTGGCAGCCGGCGTGTAAAGCCGGTGCTCTACCACTGAGCTAACCGCCCCTGTCACGCTGTCACGGTCCGCCCGTCCACCCAAACGAGCCATTATACGTTGCCTTCAAAAGCAGCAGCAACACCGCCACCGCCACGCCCAGCAGCGTCCGGTGCTCGCCGTTGGCGACGGCTTGGGCGACCGTAAACCGTCGATGGTCGGTGGTCCGTCCGGCGCCGCGACGGTATCGATCGTAGCCGTCGCCGAATTTCGCACGCAGAAACGCCTCTTCCGTCTGGATTGCCGCCGTCAGCGTCGTCACCAGGTATGCTGCGATGAGCCCGGCGGCCACGATGTTCGCCGACACGATCGCGAGGCCGGCGCCCATGATCGACGACCCCATATATAAAGGATGCCGGATCCAGCGGTAGGGCCCGGAGGACGTGACCTCGCGCGCTTTGTTGAGATGCCCCGCCGCCCAGACGCGCAGCGCTTCGCCGCACGCGGCAACCGCGAGGCCGATGGCCAGCGACGTCCGCGTCGGCTGCGCCAGCACGAGGACGAGGACGCCGAAAGCGAAGCCCAGCGCCACACGCCTACGCGCGAGCGCTACGGCGATGCAAGCCCGCCACCGTGCGAGCGCTACGGCGATGCAAGCCCGCCACCGTGCGAGCGCTACGGCGATGCGAGTCCACCACCGCGCAAGCGCTTCGGCCAGGCGCGTCCGCGCGCGCGCAATCGCGGCGAGACTATCCACGGGCCGGCTCGGCGGCGAGACGCTGCTCCACCGCCGACAGCACCTCGTCCACCTGGATGTCGAGGAGGCACATGCGATCCAGCGTGCAGCGGCGGAGGTGATGGCACTTGCAGATAGCGTCGCGCGACACGGCGACGTCACGCGGCGACAGCGGACCGTTGCGCGCGGGCCGCGTCGGGCCATACAGGCCGACGAGCGGCGTACCGACCGCCGACGCGATGTGTGTCGGTCCGGTGTCGCCGGAAATCATGATCGCCGCGCCGCGCGACAGCGCGACGAGATCCCCAATCGTCGTCGTTGGTGAAAGCACCGCCGCGCCGTGGGCCGCATCGACGACGGCCTGCGCGAGCGCTTCCTCGCCGGATCCCCAGAGCACGATGGACGTCAACCCGTGCCGATCGCGCAGCGCCGACGCGACGGCCGCCAGCCGCTCGGGCGGCCAGCGTTTGTTCGGCCACGCGGCGCCGGGATTCACGAGCGCGTACCGTCCCTTCGACTGTTCGCCCGCCCATCGCGCCACATCCGAATCCACGGCTTCGATCGGAAACTCGGGCTTCGCCACGCTGACGCCGAGCGGGCCGAGCAGCAGCAGGTTGAGTTCGACGACGTGGCGGGTCTCGCCGGCGTCGAACGATCCGCCACGGCCGGGATCGACCGCCTCCGTGTAGAACAGGCGCGCGAATCCTTCGCGCGCGTACCCCGCCGAGAACCCGATGACGCGCGCCGCGCCGGCGCTGCGCGCGAGCACCGCGGACTTGATCAGGCCCTGCAGGTCGATCGCGACGTCGTAGCGCGACCGGCGGAGCTCACCGATGGCTGCCAGGAACGAGGTGGGGCCTGACATGGGGGACGGGTCTCGGCGTGGATCGGCTCCGAGACCCGTCCCCCACACGAGCCGGCGATCGATGATCGGCACGAGGTCGAGGATCGCGCGATGTTTGGCGCTGACGAGCCAGTCAATCCGCGCCGAGGGAAAGGCACGGCGCAGCGCCGCGGCGACCGGAATCGCGTGGACGATGTCGCCGAGGGCGCCCAACCGAACGATGAGAAACCGACTCAATGCGATCCTGGGTGCCGAGTGCCGGGTGCGGGGTGCGGGGTGCCCGTGCCGGATGCTGGGGGCTGGGTGCCCGTGCGAATACGATCGAGCAACTCGCGCGTCGCGTGGTGCTTCGGATCGCCGACGATCGCCGTGCGGCCGCCGTACGCCTTGACAACGGCGCGTTCGGGGACGGACTCGACGGTGTAGTCGGTGCCCTTGCAGTGGACGTCGGGCTTCACCAGATTCAGGAGCCGTTCGACCGTCGGATCCGCGAACACCACGACGAAGTCCACGCCACGAAGCGCCGCGACGAGTTCGGCGCGATCGGCCGCCGGCAGAATCGGCCGTCCCGCCCCTTTCAGCGCCGTCACGGATCGATCGTCGTTCACCGCGACGATCAGGCGATCGGCTTCCGCGGCCGCGCCCTGCAGGTACCGGACGTGGCCGACGTGCAGCAGATCGAAGCAGCCGTTGGCGAACGCGATCGTCCGCCCGCCCGCGCGTTCACGCGCGACGGCGGCGACGAGTTCAGGCTCTGAAACGACGACTCCCACTTCTTAATTCTTCCTTCTCAATTCTTCCTTCTTAATTCTTACTTCCGCCGCCCCTGCGCCGGCTCTTCCTGCGACCAGTTCTCGAGCGACGTGTCGTGATCGCTGGCGATCGCGGCGGCGAGCTCCTGCGCCGACACCGTCGCCGTGCCGCGCTTCATCACGACGAGGCCGCCCGCATAGTTGGCGAGCCGCGCCGCCTCGTAGAACGATCCACCTGCGGCGAGCGCGAGACCGAAGGTCGCAATCACGGTGTCTCCCGCGCCGGTCACGTCGGTGACCTCGTCCGATCCAAAGATCGGCACGTGAACGGTCGCCTGTTTCGGCTCGAAGAGCGCCATGCCGCGGCTGCCGCGCGTCACGAGCACGGCCTGCATGCGCGTGCGCTTCAGCAGCGCGCGTCCCGCGCGCTCGAGCGCGCGCGCATCGTCCGTGATCCGGACGCCCAGCACCTGCTCCACCTCCGACTCGTTCGGCGTGCACGTCGTCAGGCCGCGGTAGTCGAGCAGCCGGTGGCGCGAATCGAGAAGGACCGGAATCGGACGGCGCCGCGCGCGCTGCGACATCCGGCGGCGGATCACCGCGGCGAGCGCCGGCGTCACGAGACCCGATCCGTAGTCCGACAACAGGACGGCGTCGCACGCGTCGAGCGCCGGGACAATCTTCTTGGCCAGCGCGACGCTGACGCCGGGATCGAGCGGCCAGCCGGGCTCGCGATCGATCCGCACGACCTGCTGCCGCGCCGCGTGCACGCCGCCGGCGAGAATGCGCGTCTTCACCGGCGTCCGGTATCCGCGCGCGCGGACGATGTGCGCCTTATCCACCCCGCGGTGGAAGCTCGAGAGCAACCGCCGCCCTTCAGGATCCGCGCCGACGAGCCCGACGAGACGGGCCTGCGCTCCGAACGCCGCGACGTTGTTGGCGGCGTTGCCCGCGCCGCCGCCCACCATCTGCGTGGTGTCGTACTGCAGAATCAGGACCGGTGCCTCGCGCGAGACGCGCGAGACCTCGCCGTAGATGAACTCGTCGGCGATCAGATCGCCGAGCACGAGGATGCGGCGGCTCGAAAACGCGTCCACGAGCGCGAGCAGACGTTGCTTGCGCTCGGATTCGCCGGGAAGAGGATGAACCGATCGGGCTATGAGCATTTTTCCAGAATCCAGCTCGCGGCGGCCGCGAGATTGTCGACGATGACGTCGGCGGTGACGGTCCCATGCGGACGCGCTTCCCACCACCTGCCGCCGCCGGTGCGCACGAGGATGCTCCGCGCACCGACCGCGCGGCCGAGCCCGACGTCCAGCCACGTGTCCCCGACGACGAACGAGCGCGCCGGATCGAGTCCCAGATCCCGCGCCGCGCGATCGACCAGGGCGCGTCCCGGCTTGCGGCAGTCACAGGCGCGCACGTAGGGCGCGACCTTGCCGTCCGGATGATGAGGGCAATAGTAATACGCGTCGACGTGCGCGCCGCCCGCCGCCAGCAACGACGACAGGTACCGATGCGTGTCGTCGACGAACGCTTCGTCGAACATGCCGCGGGCAACGCCCGCTTGATTGGTGATGACGACAACGGGCAGGCCCGCGCGATTCAGCGCGCGCACGGTGTCGATCGTCCACGGAAACAGCGCGACCTCGTCGAGGCTCTTGAGATAGCCCACATCGGTAATCAATGTCCCGTCGCGATCGAGAAACACGGCCGGTTTCACAAATTCCTTCGCGCGGCGTCGAGCACGCGCCCCACGCCGATGCCGCGCATGCACCGGTGATCGAGCGGGCACTCGCGCAGCATGCAGGGCCGGCACCAGACGCGATGCGAAACGACGACGTGCGCGTCGCCCATCGGCCGCGTCGCGTGCTCGTCGGTGGGACCGAAGACGGCCGTCACGGCGACGCCCGCGGCGGCGGCGAAGTGCATCGCGCCGGAATCGTTCGACACGAGCGCGCGGCAGTGCGTCAGGACTCCCGCCAGCGTCGGGAGATCCGTGCGGTCGGCCAGGTTCAGTAGCGCGGCCCTTTCAGGGCCGCGATCGTCGCGGGCCTGAAAGGCCCGCGCTACGAATCTGCAGGTCTCCGCATCCGCGGCCGCGCCGATCAACACGCATCGCACACCGTCCGTGGCCAGCGCGACGGCGAGCTCGGCGAACGACTCCGGCGGCCACTTCTTCGCGCCGCCGTAGGCCGCGCCGGGCGCGAGCGCGACCAGCGGCGATTGGCCGTCCCAGCCCGCGCCGATCAACGCACGCCTTCCCCCTTCGCGCGCGGCGTCGGGCACCGCGACGCGCGGCTCGACCGGACCGTTCGGAAACCCGAGCGCGTGGACGAGATGCTGGTAGTAGTCCACCTGGTGCAGGCCCGACGGCGGCGCGATCGCGCGCGTCAGCAGGGGTCCGCGCCAATCGGTCGCGTACCCCCAGCGCTCGGGGATCGCAGCGCGCAACGCCGTCAGCGCCGCGTGCGCGGAGTTCGGCAGCAGGACCGCCGTATCGAAGTTGTGGTTCGCGATCTCGGCGCCGAGCGATCGCCATCTGAGGCCGTAGCGCAGGCCTTCAGGCCTGCCGGAGTCCAGCACGATCGTCTCGTTCACGTCCGGCACGAGGCGGAAGAGCGGCGCGATCGCCGGCCGCGCGGCGACGGCGATCGACGCCTGCGGCGCGGCACGGCGGAGATCGGCGATCGCCGGCAGCGCCATGACGGCGTCGCCCAGCCAGTTCGGCGCGAGGATGACGAGTCGCTGCAATGCCACGTCTCAGCTTTCAGCTGTCGGTTACCGGCGTTCAGTCTTCAATTCTGAATTCTGAATTCTGAATTCCTCTTCCCCGTGGAACATATCCGCCGGGCCATCGTCGCGCCAACGGCGGTGCATCCACAGCCAGAGCTCGGGATGGCGCCGCACGTACATCTCGAGGACGTCGGTGCAGCGCTGCGTCAGCTCGCGGACGGCATGTTCCGAATCGGCAGGCGGCGGTTCGACGGGGTGCTCGTAGATCATACGATAGCGCCCGCGGCCGAGCGGCAGGGCGAACACGGGCACGATCGGCGCGCCGGTGCGCAGCGCCAGCGCCGCCACCGCGGGTGTCGTCGCCGCCGGCCGTTCGAAAAAGTCCACGGAGATCGCGTCCGGGCTCGCGATGTGCTGATCGATCAGCACGGCGACGCCGTGTCCCGCCTGCAGCGCGCGCATGACGCGGCGCATGGTGTCCTTGCGGTACACGATGGTGTTGCCGGTCCGCTGCCTGATCTGCTCGAGCAGCTCGTGCAGCTTCGGGTTGTCGAGTGCGCGCGCGAGCACCGTCACCGGCTCGCCCCGAATCGCCTGCACGATCGCCTGCAGCTCCCAGAACCCGAAGTGGCCCGCAATGAAGAGCACGCCCTTTCCCTGCGCGTACGCCTGACGGCAGCGATCCTCGCCGTCGAACTCGACGCGTTCCAGCATCTGCGCGTTGCTGAGCGTGCTGAACTCCAGCAGCTCGAACAGCAGGCGGCCGAAGTGCGCGAACGCGCCCCGCGCGATCGCGCGGCGCTCCGCTTCCGGACGCGCGGGGAACGCGAGCGCGAGATTGCGATGGGCGACGCGGCGATGGACGCCGTCGAGCGCGTAGAACGTCAGGCCGAGCAGCGTCCCGCACCCGCGCACGAGCCAGCCCGGCATCACGCGCACGATCGCGATGAGCGTCCGCACGGCGAGGTACTCGAGGTGGTGCCTCATGACGACGGGGACAGGTGGCTGGTGGCTGGTGGCTGAAGATCGGTGGCTGGTGGCTGGTGGCTGGTGGCTGAAGACAACCGGGCGATCAGCCAGGTGGCGAACGCGTCCGCGGGTTCGACGCCGATGACGAGCGGCACGGCGGCGATCGGGAGATCGCCGAGCTCGCACGCGGCCAGCCGCACGGCGTCCTTCTCCGTCGTGAGCACGATCGCCGACGCCGCGGCGCGGGCGGCGTCCCTGATGCGCGCCACGTCGCGCGCGCCGAAGCGGTGGTGGTCGCGGAATTCCATCACGCCCGCGAGGTCCCAGCCGGCCGACGTGATGTCCGTGACGAAGCGGTCCGGCCGCGCGATCCCGGTCACGACGAACACGCGGGCGCCCGGCGGCACGACGACCGAATCGCGCGCGCCCGCGACCATCCGCGGCGCGCCGATGGCGCGCGTCATGCGGAAGACGGTCGGGACGCCCAGCGCGCGGCCGATCCGCGCGGCGGCCGCGTCGTACCCGGCGTTGACGAGCGCCGCGTCCGCGGCGGCCGCGGCGGCGAGCCCCTCGCGCAGGCGCCCGGCCGGCATCGGCCGATCCTCCAGGTCCTCCTCAGAGGCGAGCAGCAGATCGACGTCGCGCGCCAGCTCGAGATGCTGAAAGCCATCGTCGAGGATGTGGACCGTCGCGCCGAACCGGCGCTCGGCGAGGCAGCCGGAGAGATACCGATCCGCCCCGACGAGCACCGCCACGCCGGGCAGCGTGCGGGCGAGCATCAGCGGCTCATCACCGGCCGTGGGGAGATCCGCGCGTACCGCGGCGCCGTCCGAGACGACGGTCACGCCGTCACTGGCGTCGCGCCGCGCGTAGCCGCGCGTGAGGATTGCCGGTCGCTCGCCGTGCGCAAGGAGCACGCGCGCGATGTACTCGACCATCGGCGTCTTGCCGCTGCCGCCGACGCGCAGGTTGCCCACGCTGACCACGGGCCGCGCCAGCCGCCGCTGCCGCCAGAGATCGGCGGCGTACCAGCGGCGCCGCCGGGCCGCGACCGCGCCGTACACCGCGCTCAATGTGTCGATCAATGCACCAGTCGGAAGGGACGCACCACGGCGCCCGCGCCGGATGCGGGAAGCAGCTCGCCGATGACCGCGAGGGTCTTGGTCTTGGCGCCGCGGTTGGCTTCGACGAGCGCGCGCGCCGCCGCGCCCAGGCTCGCGCGCCGCACGGGATCCGTGACGAGCGCCACCAGCGTATCGGCGAGCTCGCGCTCCGACGGCACCTGAACGGCGGCGTCCTGATTGCGGAACACGTCGGCGATCTCCTTGAAATTCTGCATGTGCGGGCCGAACACGATCGGCTTGCCGAACATCGCCGGCTCGAGGATGTTGTGGCCGCCGTGATCGGCGAGGCTGCCGCCGACGAACACCGCGGTCGCGAGCTGGTAGATCTGCGCCAGCTCGCCGATCGTGTCGAGCACGACGACGTCGGCGCGCGGCTCGGCGTCGATCGGCAGCTCGGATCGGCGGATCGCCACGAACCCGGCGTCGCGCGCCAGCCGCTCGACTTCGCCGAAACGCTCCGGCTGCCGCGGCGCGAGGATCGCCAGCGCGCTCGGCTGCGCCTCCTTGATGCGCGCGAACGCGCGAAGCACGGCGGCCTCCTCGCCTTTCATCGTGCTCCCGGCGATGACGACGGTGCGATTGACTGAGAGGCGGAAGAAGCGCAGCACCCGCTCGCGCGGCTTGCCGTGGAGGGTCGCCGCCGGCAGCTCGAGCGCGTCGAACTTCAGGCTGCCGGTCACGGTCACGCGCGCGGGATCGGCGCCGAGATCGACCAGCCGGCGCGCCGACTCGTCGCTCTGCATGCAGAAGCGATCGACATCGTCGAGGACGCGGCGGAAGAAGGGCCGGATCGTCCGGTAGCGCGGGTACGAGCGCGACGAGATGCGGCCGTTGATCACGACGGTCTTCACGCCGCGCGCGCGGCACGCGCGCAGCAGGTTCGGCCAGATCTCGGTCTCCATCATGATGAAGAGCCGCGGCTTCACCAGATTCAACGTGCGGCGGACGATGAACGTCCAGTCGAACGGAAAATAGAAGACCGCGTCGAGGCCCGACAGACTGCGCCGCGCCACCTGCTGCCCGGCGATCGTGGTCGTCGAGAGGAACAGGCGCAGGCGCGGGTAGCGCGCCTTGAGATCGGCGGCCAGGGCCCGCGCGGTCAGCGCTTCGCCGACCGAAACGGCGTGGATCCAGATGGATTCCTCGCCGTCGAGGTTGAACGAAATGGGAAGAAACCCGAGCCGCTGCCGCAGGCTGCCGATGTACTTCTGGTAGCGGATCGCCTGGTAGACGAAGTACGGCGACACGACGACGAACACGACGAACGTGAGCAGGCTGTAGGCGATGTACATCGCAGACAGCTATTGTAGAATGAAACGTTTCTCCCGGACGCGTGGGCGTCCCCGATGGAGAAACCGCGAAATACCGACCACGACCCCACGACGAAAGGATTGCTTCGATGCCTGTCAGGGTTGGAATCAACGGCTTCGGCCGCATCGGCCGGAACATCATGCGGGCCGCGCTTGGCGATAAGAACATCAGCTTCGTCGCGGTCAACGACCTCACGAGCGCGCACACGCTGGCGCACCTGCTGAAGTACGACTCGGTGCTCGGCAATCTGCACGCGAAGGTCGAGAACAAGGCGGACACGATCGCCGTGGACGGCGCCGAGTTCAAGGTGCTGTCGATGCGCGACCCGGCGCAGCTGCCGTGGAAGGACCTCGGCGTCGACATCGTGTTCGAATCGACCGGGCTCTTCACCGATCGCGACGGCGCGGCCAAGCACATCGCGGCCGGCGCGAAGAAAGTCATCATCACGGCGCCGGCCAAGAAGCCCGACGTCATGGTCGTCCTCGGCGTGAACGACGACATGTACGACCCGGCGAAGCATCAAATCATCTCCAACGCGTCGTGCACGACGAACTGCCTCGCGCCGCTCGCCAAAGTGCTGCACCAGTCGTTCGGGATCACGCGCGGCTGGATGACGACGATTCATTCGTACACGAACGATCAGCAGCTCCTGGACCTGCCGCACAAGGATCTCCGCCGCGCGCGCGCCGCGGCGCTCTCCATGATTCCGACGACGACCGGCGCAGCCGCGGCCGTCGGCGAAGTGCTGCCGGAGCTGAAGGGCAAGCTGGACGGTATCTCCGTGCGTGTCCCGACACCGAACGTCTCGTGCGTCGATCTCGTCGCGACGCTCGGGAAGAAAGTGACGGCCGAAGAGGTGAACGCGGCGATCAAGGCGGCGGCCGACGGCCCGATGAAAGGCATCCTCGCCTACTCGACCGAGGAGCTCGTGTCGATCGACTTCAAAGGCAACGCGCATTCGTCGATCGTCGACGCGCCGTACACGAAGGTGATGGACGGCGACTTCGTGAAGGTCCTGTCCTGGTACGACAACGAGTGGGGATACTCAAACCGCTGCGTTGATCTGCTGCGCAAGATAGTCACGATGGGAATGTGAGGATGTGAGGATGTGAGGATGTGAGAATTTGTAGACGTGGCTGAGTCGCGGCGGCTTTTCACTTCCTCAGATCCTCACATTCTCACATCCTCAAATTGATCGTCAGCGCCCATGAACAAACTGACCATTAGGGACCTGGATCTGAAGGGACAACGCGTCTTCATACGCGTGGACTTCAACGTCCCGCTCAAGGACGGCGTCATCGGCACCGTTGGCGATGACACCAGGATTCGCTCCTCGCTGCCAACCATCCGTTACGCGCTCGATCACGGCGCGACCGTCGTCCTGGCGAGCCATCTGGGCCGGCCGAAGGGCAAGGCGAATCCGGCGATGAGTTTACGGCCCGTCGCCGATCGCCTGGCGTCGCTTCTCGGCTCGCCGGTCACGTTCGCCGGCGATTGCATCGGCGACGCGGCGACGCAGGCCGTCGCGCGCGCGCACGCGCCGGGCGGCAGCAAGGTCGTCCTGCTCGAGAATCTGCGCTTTCATCCTGAAGAAGAGAAAAACGATCCGCAGTTTGCCAAGGCGCTCGCGTCGCTGGCGGATCGCTATGTGGACGATGCGTTCGGCGCGGCACACCGGGCGCATGCGTCGGTCAAAGGGATCACGCATTTCGTCACAAACGCGGCCTCGGGCCTGCTCATGGAGCAGGAGCTCAAGTACCTCGGGCTCGTCCTGTCGGCTCCTGAGCGCCCGTTCGTCGCGATTCTCGGCGGCGCGAAAGTGTCCGACAAGATCGAAGTCATCGAGAACATGCTCGGCAAGGTGAACCGCCTGATCATCGGCGGCGCGATGGCGTACACGTTCTTCAAGTCGCGCGGCCTGCCGATCGGCAAGTCGCTCGTCGAGGACGACAAGCTCGACGCCGCGCGGGCGATCGAGGCCGACGCGAAGGCCCGGGGCGTCCAGCTTCTCCTGCCGGTCGATCACGTCGTCGCGGATCGCGTGGACGCCGCTGCAGCGCGCGAGACGCTGGACGTCGGCGACGCGCGGATCGGCGAGCGGCTCGGGCTCGACATCGGACCGAAGACAATCGCGGCGTACACCGCCTCGATTGCCGACGCGAAGACCGTCGTCTGGAACGGACCGATGGGCGTGTTTGAAATTGACGCGTTCGCGGCCGGCACCAATGCCGTCGCGCGCGCGGTCGCGTCGGTGACAGGGACGACGATCGTCGGCGGCGGAGATTCGATCTCAGCCGTAAAGAAAGCCGGCATTGCCGACCGCATCACGCACATTTCCACCGGCGGCGGCGCGTCGCTGGAATTCCTGGGCGGGCGGAAGTTGCCGGGAGTCGAGGCGCTCACGGAGAAATCGGTCGGGTAGGCCAGGCAGGTCGGGTAGCGTGATCGTCTTCACCCACCCGCCCCACCCACCCCACCCGCCTTAGCTGACCTATGCGAAGGACTCTTATCGCCGGCAATTGGAAAATGTTCAAGACCGTGCAGGACGCGGTCACGTTCGTGACCGACGTGCGCGCGGCGGTGAAGGCGGTCTCGGATGTCGAGATCGTCGTGGCGCCGCCGTTCACGGCGATTCACGCCGCGGCGATGGCCGCGCGTGATTCGAATGTCGGCGTCGCGTCGCAGGATCTCTACTGGGAGCGCGAAGGCGCGTTCACCGGCGAGATCTCACCGGCGATGGTGAAGGAAGCGGGCGCGCGCTATGCGATCGTCGGTCACTCCGAGCGCCGACGGCTCTTCGGCGAGACCGACGCGATCGTCAACCGCAAGGCGGCCGCCGCGCTCGGCGCGGGGCTGACGCCAATCGTCTGCGTCGGCGAGACGCTCGAGGAGCGCGAGAAGAACGAGACGCTGACCGTGCTCGACCGACAGATCAAGGACGGCCTCGACGGGTTCACGGCGCCGCAGATTCCGCAGATCGTGATTGCCTACGAGCCCGTCTGGGCGATCGGCACCGGCCGCAACGCGACCTCGGCGCAGGCCGGCGAGGTGCATGCGCATATCCGCAGGCGGCTGCGCCAGTGGTTCGGCGCGGACGCGGCCGACGCGTGCCGGATTCTCTATGGCGGCAGCGTCAAGCCGGACAACATCCGCGAGCTGATCGCGGAGCCGGACGTGGACGGCGCCCTTGTGGGCGGCGCCAGCCTGGACGTCAAGAGCTTCACGGACCTCGTAATGAGGAGCCGGCCGGCTGCGGTATAATTGTGGTTTGCTGTAAGGGGATTTCAGGTCACTTATGGTTGTTTATTACTTGTTCTCGGCGCTCTACGTGGTGGTCTGCCTCGTGCTCCTGCTGGTGATTCTGCTGCAGCAGGGCAAGGGCGACGTGGCGGCCGCGTTCGGCGGCGGCGGCAGCAGTCAGTCGGCGTTCGGCGCGCGCGGCGGCGCGACGGTGTTGTCGAAGGCGACGGCGGTGCTCGCCGTCCTGTTCATGCTGGGCGCGCTCGCGCTGTCGATCATCGGCCAGCGCGGACCCGGGTCGCTGATGAGCGGCGCGGCCGCGCCTCCGGCGCCGAGGCAGGCGGCGCCAGCGCCCGCTCCAGCGGCGCCCGCGCAAGCGCCCGCGTCCACTCCGGCAGCGCCCGCGGGCGCGACGCCGGCAACGGGCACGACGCCGAAGTAAGTCGGGAGTCAGTAGTCGGGAGTCGGGAGTGGTCCAGAATCTGAGATCTGAACTCTGAACTCTGAAATCTCTTCAGCCCTCGTACGCGGAAGTGGCGGAACTGGCAGACGCACCAGCTTGAGGGGCTGGCGGTCGCAAGACCGTGGGGGTTCGAATCCCCCCTTCCGCACTAACAACTTAC
>JACPZW010000074.1 GCA_016195265.1 Acidobacteriota bacterium
CTGCTCGACATCGGCTGCGGATGGGGCGGGCTGCTGATTCACGCCGCGCGGCATTTCGACGTGGAGGCCACCGGCATCACGCTCAGCGAGCCGCAGGTGCTGCTCGCGCGCGAGCGCATCGCCCTCGCCGGACTCGGCGGCGTGTGCCGCGTGGATCTGCGCGACTATCGGGAAATGTCGCCCGGCGACGGCCTCTTCGACAAGATCGCCAGCGTGGGCATGGTCGAGCACGTGGGCATCGCGCGGCTGCCCGAGTACTTCGCCGCGGCATGGCGCCTTTTGCGGCCGGGCGGCGCGTTCCTCCTGCACGGCATCGGCGAGACGCCGGCGTCGAAGGCCCGGCGCGGGCCCTCGTTCGCCGATCACTACGTGTTTCCCGACTCGGAGCTTCCGGGACTGGGTGCGCTGACCGACGCCGCCGAGGCCGCCGGCTTTGAAGTGCGCGACGTCGAAAACCTGCGCGAGCACTACGTGCTGACGCTGCGAAGCTGGCGCGCGCGCCTTGAGCGGAATCGCGCGACCGCCGTCCGCGCGGCGGGCGAGACCGCGTACGAGCTCTGGCGCCTGTTCATGGCCGGGTCCGCCTACCGATTCCGGATCGGCCACTACCTGCTCTACCAGACGCTGCTCGTCAAACCCGACCACGGCGTCAGCGGCCTGCCGCTCACGCGGGGCGACTGGTACGCGGCTCGACGCACGATCGAAAGGTGCTTATGACCCGCCGGGAGTACCTGCCATGCTGGGCGAACGCGAGACCCACGTGGGCAACGGCGCGCTGCACCTGTATCGCATTCATCTGGAAGAGAAGACGGGCCGCTTCGAGCGACGATGACGCCGCTCAGGCGGCGCCGACGGCCTCGGCCGCGCCGCGGCTCGCGTGGTCGACGCCGGCCGAGCCGTCCACGCGCGTCCACTCCACGCGGCCGAGATCCATCTGCAACTGGCGCCGCAGGACGCCCGCGTCCGCGTCGGACGCATCGGCGCCGCGCGCCGCGAGCCGCCGCTCGAGAACGGCGGAAGGCGCGTCGATCCAGAGTCCCGTGAAGCGCGCGCCGGCCGTGCGTGCCGTCGCCGTGATCGCGTCGCGCTCGCCCGGCAGCGCGTACACCGCGTCGGCGATCACGCTGTGCCCGGCGTGGAGCGCGACGATCGCGCGATCGGCAATCGTCCGGTAGACGCGCCGCGACACCTCAGGCGTGTAGGCATCGCCGCCGAGGCGCGTCAGCGGGGACACGCCGCACAGCGCTTTGCGAATGACGTCGCTCCGCAGGATCAGCGCGCCGGGCGGCGCGCCGAGTCCCGGCGCCAGACGCCGCGCCACCGTGGACTTGCCAGATCCCGACAGTCCGCCGACCGCCAGCAGACGCGGCGACGACGTTCCCAGGGGCGCGAGGAACGTCTGCGCGAGCTCCAGATACTGGTGTGCGGCCGCGTGTAACTCGGCGCGGCGCGACTGGTCAGGCTGCATCGCGGCGGCGGTCATGCTCGTCTTCGCGCGGACCGCGGCGCGGCACGCGAGAAACAGCGGCAGCAGCGGGAGGCCGGTCAGATCGAGCGTGCGCGTGAGGTACTCGTTGAACACCACGTTCGCGTGCGCGCGCAGATCGCGGCGCCACAGATCCATCAGCAGAAACGCAAGATCGTAGAGCACGTCCACGCACGCGATCTCGTCGTTGAACTCGATCGCGTCGAACAGCGTCGGACGGCCGTCGAGCAGGCAGATGTTCCGCAGGTGCAGGTCGCCGTGACAGCGCCGCACCATGCCGCCGCCGCGCCTCGCCTCGAGTAGTTCCTGATGTCGTCCGAGCGCGGTGCGCGACGCCGCGGTGAGCCGCGCGCACGCGGCCGGATCCAGCACGCCCGCGCCCTGTTCCGCGAAGCCGAGCGCGTTGCCGTCGATCACCCACGCCATGCCGTCGCGGCCGCCGTGATCGGTCCGCGGCTCGGCGACCGCGTGGAGCGCCGCGATCGCCTCGGCCAGCCCGTCCATCAGCGCCAGATCCAGGCCCGCCCCCGCGGCGAGGCGATCGAAGAGCGTGGCCTGATCGAAGCGCGCCATCTCGACGAGCCAGTCGATCGGCGTGCCGCGGCCGTCGACAGCGAGCTGACCGCCGGCGTCGCGCGTCACCGGCCGCACGCCGAGATACAGTGACGGCGCCGTCCGGCGATTCAGCTGGACCTCGGCCTCGCAGGCCGCGCGCCGCCGCTCGATGGTGGAGAAATCGACGTAGTCGTACCGGACGGCGCGCTTCAGCTTGTACGCGCGGTCGCCCACCAGCCACACGATGCTGATGTGCGTGTCGATGCGCTCGATGGGCGCGGGCCGCCCGCCGTACGCCGCCGGTGTCGAGAGGAACGCGACGACGTCGTGCTGGCCTGCCCCGAGCGCGGTCGAGGGGCCTGCCCCGAGCGCGGTCGAGGGGCCTGCCGCCACGGGACTACCATGCGCCGTACGCGCGATGCCGTTTGCGGTGCGGCACGCGATGCGTCGCGGACGGCCGCTGCGGCTTCGCCTGGCGATCTCCGCCTTTGCCGAGCAGATCCAGCAGATCCGACACCGTCACGATCCCGACGAGACGTCCGCGCTTGTCGGTGACCGGCAAGCAGCCGATCGTCCGGCCCCGCATCAGGTTCGCCGCCTTGCGCACGGTGTCTTCCGGCGACAGCGTGACGGCGTGACTCGTCATCAGCTCGGCGACCGTTCGTCCGGACCGCACGCCGGCGCCCGCGCGGCTGCCCGCGTCGCGGTCCGACAGGATGCCGATCACGTCCGAGCCACGTGTGACCACGACGTGGTGGATCTGTTTGCGCCGCATCAACTCCCACGCGTCGGAGGCAGCCATCGTCGGCGCAACCGTCTGCACGCCTTCCGTCATCACTTCGTTGAGTCGCATAACGCCCCCAAGGGCCAAGCCGCCGCCGGGTTCTCGTCGCGCTGCCGCGTTGTCGGCAGCCGGACGCGCGAGTCCCGCGAATTTCGCGGGCTTCCGGCCGCCCGGGTCGGCCACCCGTCGAAGGTGCAAATGCACTGCCTCGCGCCTCCGGGCAGCCGCATTGCACCTGTGTCGGGACAGGGAGTCCCGTGAACGGTGTCCTCTTTGACCGTGATGCGCCTCGCATGCCGCAGGCCGGCTGGCGCACGCGTGGCGCGCAATGGGTCGCCGCCGGCCTGACGCACACGCTCGCGTTGGGCGCCCTCATGCTCGCGCTCCATCGCATGCCGCCAGTGCCCGCTCGCGACGTCGTGGCGCGGCCCGAGATCGTCGCGGTCACGCTCCCGCGCATCGTCTTCATTCCGAACGGACCGCCGGGGGACGGTGGTGGCGGCGGAGGAAACCGGCAATCGGGACCGATCCGGCGTGCGGAAGGCAAAGGCCATGACGCGGCGACACTGCGCACGCGGCGCGCCGGATGGATGGTGACGGCGACCGAGACGGCCGCGCCAATCGAGACGCTGCCGTCGGTTCTGCTCGATGCGCGTCCGCTCGCATCAGGCACGACGGAGCAACTCGGACTGCCGGTGGGCGGCGTGTCGTTCGGGACATCGACGGGTCCCGGATCCGGCGGCGGTGTGGGTACGGGCTCGGGCACCGGCATCGGCCCTGGCACCGGACCGGGCGTCGGACCGGGATCCGGCGGCGGCACCGGCGGCGGCCTCTACCGACCTGGCGGCGCGGTGACGTCGCCGCGCGTCCTCACGCAGACCCGGCCGACCTACACGAGCGAGGCACTGAGCGCGAAGATCCAGGGCCCGGTCTGGCTGGAGCTCGTCGTCACGCGCGAGGGCCGGCCGGACGCGATTCGCGTCGTCCGCTCGCTCGATCCCGGTCTGGATGCGGAAGCCGTCAAGGCCGTGCGCGAGTGGCGGTTCGCGCCGGGCCGATTGGCGAACGTCCCCGTGGACGTGCTTGTGACGGTCGTGATGGATTTTTCGATTCGATAGACGAAGGGAAACGGACCACGGAGACACAGAGACACGGAGATGAAGATGATGACGCGCCACAGAGTCACAGGGGCACTGAGATAAGAAAGCGTTGAACGCAGAGTCCGCAGAGCGCGCCGATCGAGATTTGGCGGGTCGGCCTGCGGAGCAGGCCGATTCCAGGAGTTCGCAAACCCACGGGCGAGCAAGAGCATCGACGGCAGTCCCTCTTGTTCGCCCGCGGGTTTGCGAACTCCTGAGCCGCCGCTTCGCGGCGCCCGCCGAATCGTCCAGGCGCGCCTCCGTGTCTCAGTGATCTCTGTGGCTGGTCCTTTCTTGCGTTCTGCGTTCTGCGATCTGCGATCTCTGCGTTCCAACGTCGTCAGTCCGTGCCTCACTTGATCTGCAATGCCTCCACGTACTTCACGACGTTCGCGATCCGGATCGCAGCGCGCGTGTCCGACGGATCCAGTCCGCGGAACACGGGACCCCAGACCGGCATGTCCTCGCTGCCGTGCGCCGGCGTCGTCGCGGCGCCGTCGTGCGTGACGAACGCTTCCACCCAGGCGCGCGGGAACGCGCCGCCGTGCCGCCGCGCGATCAGCGTCAGATCGGGAGGCGCGGTCTTGAGCGCCGGCACGACTGGACCCGCGCCCCTGCCGTCGCGGCCGTGACACGGCGCGCAGTAGAACTCGAAGATGTCGCGTCCGGCGACGGATTGGATCGTCAGCGGCGGATTCTGACGTCCGGTGGTCTGCGCGAATGTCGCGGTCGCCATCGCGGCGAGGCACGCCATGAGCCACGTACCGGCAATGACTCGCGCCGCCGTCGCACCTGAGAGCCTCATGGATTATTTCCTCAGCGTCAGGACCGGACACGTCGCGCGCCGCACGACCTGATTCGTCGTCGATCCGAACAGCATCATGTCGATCGCGTTCCGTCCGTGGACGCCGATCACGATGAGATCCGCCTGCTCCTCGGCCGCGACCCGGAGGATCTCGACGTGCGCCGTGCCGTGGCTGACGCGCGCGCGGGCCACACAGCGCTGCTGGACCGGCTCGGGGAGGAGCGTCTGCAGCCGGCCGGTCGCCGTCGTCTCGACATAGCGGCGGTACTCGGCGAGCGCGGCCGCCTGTTCGCGCGGCAGTTGCGTGAAGTCCGGCGCCGGCGGTTCGTCCCACGGCCACTCGATCACGTGCAGCACCGTCAAGGCCGCCTGCGCGTCGCACGCCAGCGACTGCGCCAGCCGCAGCGCGGCCAGCGACGGATCCGAAAAGTCCACCGCGCACAGCACGCGCGCGAACGGCAGCTTCGACGTCGCGTGCGCGCGCGGCGGAACCGTCAGCACCGCGCACGGCGCGCGACGCAGGATCTTCTCCGTCACCGACCCCAGGACGAGATGTTCGAACCCGCTCGCGCCGTGCGTGCCCATCACGATCAGATCGGCCGACGAGTAGATCGCGCGCGACAGGATGTGCCGCACCGGCTGGCCGACGTCCACGATGACGTCAACGGCGACTCCGGCGGCGGTCGCAGCGCTGAAGCACTTCGCCGTTTCGTCGTGCGCCCGCTGAATTTCCGCCGCCGGCACGCGCTCGGCGGGCGGCGGCACACCCGGAACCGGCATGTACGCCGGATTGCACACGTGCAGCGCGGTGATCCGCGCGTGGCTCCAGCCGGCCAGCGCAATCGCCTGTTCGACGGCCTGCGCCGACGTCTCGGAGAAATCGACGGGACAAAGTATGCGCGTGAGGTCCATCGGTCCACCGCCAGCGGCCGGGCCCGCGCTGCCGACAATTCGGCAGCCCCGCGCCGGAGCGCCCCGTGTGCACCCGGCCCGGCGCCCTGCTGTTGAGGCCGTGCAAAACGCCGGCCCGGTATCCGCCTTGCGAAGGTGAACGAAAGCAGTGTGTCGCACACCGAATCGATTCATCGTCTGGACGCCGGCGCCGCGCGTGCCGCGCTCGACAGCCGCGCCAGCGGCCTGACGCGCGCCGAAGCCGCGTCACGGGTCCGCGAGTTCGGGCCCAACGCGCTCGTCCGCGGGCCGCGCCAATCGCCCGCGTCCCAGCTGCTCCGGCAGCTCACGCACTTCTTCGCGCTGATCCTCTGGGTCGCCGCCATCCTTGCCGCGCTCGTCGCCCGCCGCGCGCCCGGCAGCGGCATGGACACGATGGCCGAAGCGATCGTCGCCGTCATCCTGATCAACGGCTTCTTCTCGTTCTGGCAGGAGCGCCGCGCGTTCCGCGCGCTCGATGCGCTGCAGCGCCTGCTGCCCTCGACCGTCCGCACCCGGCGCGAGGGGGCGATCGTCGATCTGCCGGCGACCGCGCTCGTGCCCGGCGACGTCATCGCACTGGCCGAGGGCGATCAGATCCCGGCGGACTGCCGGCTCGTCGAGGCGTACGACGTGCGCGTGGACAACGCGGCGCTCACGGGCGAGTCGATCGCGCAGGGACGCGACGCGCGGCCCGATCTCGACGCCTCGCACCACGCGCGCGTACTGCAGCGCAACATGGTGCTGGCCGGCACGTCGATGGCCGCAGGCGAGGCACAGGCCGTGGTCGTCACGACCGGCATGCGCACCGAGTTCGGGCGCATCGCGCACCTCACCCAGGCCGTGCCCGAACGTGTGGCGCCGCTGCAGCGCGAGATCGCCGGCTTGAGCCGCCTCATCGGCCTGCTGTCGATTCTGCTCGGCGCGGTGCTCTTCGCGGTCGGCCGCGCGATCGATCTGCCGCTGCGCGACAACGTCATCTTCGCCATCGGCGTCATCGTCGCGAACGTGCCCGAAGGCCTGCTGCCTACGCTGACGCTGTCGATGGCCATGGGCGCGCAGCGCATGGCCGCGCGCCACACGCTCGTGCGCCACCTCCCCGCCGTCGAAGCGCTCGGCTCGGCGACCGTCATCTGCACGGACAAGACCGGCACGCTGACCGAGAACCGGATGCGCGCGCGCCGCCTGTTCGTCGCCGGCGCGTTCGTCGAGGCGGACGAGGCCGCGGGTCGCGCCGAATTCGTCGCGGCGCACCGGCACGTGTTCGCCGCCGCCATTCACGCGGAGACCGTCAAGAGCGGCCCGCATCAGGAGTGGCTCGGCGACCCGATGGAGGTGGCGCTCGTGCGCCTGGGCCGCCGCGCCCTGCCCGATCTCGCGCTCGAGCGCATCGATCTCTTCCCGTTCGACGCCGAACGGATGCGCATGTCGTCATTGCACAAGGACGGCGACCACGCCGTGCTCTACACCAAAGGCGCGCTGCAGACCGTGCTGCCGCTGTGCGTGTCGGCGGTCGGCGCGAACGGCGTCGCACCTCTGGAAGAAGCGCAGCGCCAGGCCGCGCGCGACGCCGAGTCCCTGATGGGCCGCGAGGGACTGCGCGTGCTCGCGCTCGCGTACCGGACGTTTGCCGGCCCGGTCGATCGCGGCACGGCCGAGACGTCGCTCGTGCTCTGCGGCCTCATCGGTCTCGAGGATCCGCCGCGGGCCGAGGTCCCCGACGCGCTCGCGCGCTGTCGCGCGGCCGGCATCAAAGTCATCATGATCACCGGCGATCACCCCGACACCGCGCGCGCCGTCGCGCGGGCCATCGGGCTCGTCAGCTCCGACGCGCCGGTCGTGATGACGGGCGGCGAGCTGAACGGCCTGTCGGCCGCCGAGCTCCGCTTCCTCCTCAACCGTCCGGAAGTGCTCTTCGCCCGCGCGTCGGCCGAGCAGAAGCTGCGCATCGTGCGCACGCTGCAGCAGGCCGGCGCGATCGTGGCCGTCACGGGCGACGGCGTCAACGACGCGCCCGCGCTCAAGGCCGCCGATGTCGGCGTCGCGATGGGCATCAGCGGCACGGACGTCTCGCGTCAGGCGGCCGACCTGGTTCTGCTCGACGACAACTTCGCCAGCATCATCGCCGCCGTCGAGGAAGGACGCGGCGTGTTCGCCAACATCAGAAAATTCACGACGTACGTCCTCACGTCGAACGTCCCCGAGCTGGTGCCGTACCTCGCGTTCGTGCTGCTGCGGATTCCGCTGCCGCTGACGATCATCCAGGTGCTGGCGGTCGATCTCGGCACCGACATGGTGCCGGCGCTCGGCCTGGGGGCGGAGCCGCCGGATCCCGATGTCATGACGCGGCCGCCGCGGACGGCCGCCGACCGGCTCGTGGACCGCCGGCTGCTCGTGCGCGCGTACGTGCTGCTCGGCGGCATCGAGGCGATCGGCGCGATGACCGCGTACGCGCTGGTGCTCGCCGCCGGCGGATGGCACTGGGGCGTCGCGCTCGCGGCGACCGATCCGCTGTACTTGCGCGCGACAA
Organism: Acidobacteriota bacterium; assembly: GCA_016195265.1. Lineage (GTDB taxonomy): Bacteria > Acidobacteriota > Vicinamibacteria > Vicinamibacterales > CAVVIG01 > SRVP-36. Next base: position 8,230 of record JACPZW010000074.1, read on the forward strand.
CGGCGTGCCTCAGCGCGATCGTCGTCGGACAGATGGCGAACGTGTTTGCGTGCCGCAGCGACACCGAGCCGGCCGGCGTGCGCCGCCTGTTCGCGAACCGGCTGATTGTGGGCGGCGTCGTCTTCGAGGCGCTGCTGATCGCGGCGATCGACTACACGGCCACGGGCCAGCGGCTGTTCGGCACGTCGTCCATCGGATGGACGACGTGGGCGGCGGCTATCCCCTTCGCGCTGGCGCTCGTGGGCCTGGACCGGCTGTGGAAGCGCACTCGGCGAGGCTGAGCCACTGCCTGCGCCGCACCGCTTCGTCGCGCTCCTCTTCTTCGAGCGCCGCGGCCATGATGTGAATCTGACGCGACAACTCCGGCAACACCAGCGTGTCGAGTGCGTTCAAGCGCCGCACGGTCCGCGCCAGGGCCGCGCGCAACCGGCGCACCGCCATTTCTTCCGACGTGAACGCGAGGAGACCGGGCACCAGCGCCGTAAACGCGGCGCCGGCCGCGTCAAGGCGATCCGATCCGCTGGCGCTCCCATAGCGCGGTCTGAAGGGCGTGATCGCCGCCTCCACACGTGGCAGCGCAACTCCGACGATCGTCGTCTCGCGCACCGCGAGCGGCGCGATCTCCGGCTGGGCGAGCGCCGCGGCGGCGACGGCCGTCCGGCCCAGTTCGCACTGCGCGTCGGCCATCGCGCGCCGCGCCGCCGCCAGATCGCGCACGGCCATTCGCCGCAGCTGATCTCGCCGCGGCACGCGCTCGATCATCGTGCGGAGGATCGCTTCGCGCTTGCGATCGAGCAGCTCGCGGCCGGCGCGCGCGGCGCCGCGCTCGCGGCGCAGCTCGAGCAGACGCAGCCGCCCGGCGGCCTGGATCATCGCGCGGCCTCCAGGGCCGACCGCGCAGGCGACGCCGCGCCGCCATGCGGCAGGTACCGGGCGATCAGGTCCGCGGGCAGACGCGTGAGATCGGCGGCCGGCACCTCCGCAAACAGTCGCCACGCGCGCGACAGCGTGTCCTCGATTGAACGCGCCTCGCGCGGATCCTGCCGGAGGAACGTGGTCTCGAAGAGATCGCCGAAACGGAGGTAGCGGCGCTCGTCTTCCGACAGCTCGTCGCCGCCGATGATGGAGGCCAGCGACCTCGCGCGTTCCACGCGCGCGCACGCCGCGTACAGCTGCCGGGCCGCGTCCTCGTGATCCTCGCGCGTCCGGCCGGCGCCGATGCCGTCGCTCATCAGGCGCGAGAGCGACGGCAGCACGGCGACGGGCGGATAGACGCCGCGACGATCGAGCGCGCGATCCAGGATGATCTGCCCTTCGGTCACGTAGCCGGTCAGGTCCGGAATCGGATGCGTGACGTCGCCCGATGGCATCGTCACGATCGGCATCATCGTGAGGGAGCCGGGCCGTCCCTTGATGCGGCCGGCCCGCTCGAAGATCGACGCGAGGTCGCTGTAGAGGTAGCCGGGATAGCCCTTGCGGCTCGGCACTTCACCGCGCGCGGCCGACACCTCGCGCAGCGACTCGCCGTAGTTGGTGATGTCGTGCAGAATCACCAGCACGTGCACCCCGCAGTCGAACGCGAGGTACTCGGCGGCGGTCAGCGCGCAGCGGGGCGTGATGAGCCGCTCCGCCGCGGAGTCGTCGGCCAGATTCATGAACGCCACCATCCGGCCGAGCGCGCCGCTGGCGCGGAACGCCTCTTCGTACCGCAGGGCGACGGGACGCGGCAGCCCGAGGGCGGCAAACACGAGCGCAAAACGTTCGACGCCGGGCGCGTGCGCCTGTTGCACGATCTGCATCACGAGCGCGTCGTGCGGCAGACCGGCCTCGGTGAAGATCGGCAGCTTCTGGCCGAGCACGACGCTCGTCAGCAGATCGATCGCCGAGACGCCGGTCTCCAGAAACTCCCGCGGGTACTCGCGGCGGCACGGATTGATCACCGCGCCTTCAATCGGCCGCTCCTCGACGACGAGCGGCGGCGGCAGGCCGTCCCGCGGACGGCCCATGCCGTCGAACGTCCGGCCCAGCAGTTCGCGGCCGACGCCGAGGCGCAAGGGCGATCCAAGGAAGCGCACGCGCGTGCTGCCCAGCGTCAGCCCGTCGGTCGGGCCGAAGATCTCGATCACGGCGGCCCGCTCGGAGACCCCGAGCACGCGCCCGGCGCGCGTCGTCCCGTCCGCCACCGTCAACTCGACCTGATCGTGGAACGCGAGGCCGGGGACGGCCTCGATGAACGCCAGTGGACCGCGCAGCCCGGTGAGTCCGGTGTATTCCACGCCGGCGATCGCCGTCATGACACCGCCTCCACCATCTCCGCCTTGCCCGCGCTCGCGCACTGGTCGGCGATCTGGATCGCGAGCCGGTCGAGGCCCGCGATCTCGTCGTCGCCGAACGTGGACTTCGCGCGCGCGAGCGCGGCCACGACCGGCAGAGCCGTCAGCGCGCGGACCGGCACGCTGCGGCCGAGGGCGTCGAGCCCGCGATGGTAGAAATCGAGCAGCAGCGACAGCAGGCGCACCTGCCGCGCCGGCGAACAACTCGCATCCTTCGCGTCGTACGCGCTCTGGCGCAGAAAACCTTCTTCGAACAATTCGGCGACCCGCAGCACCAGGCGCTGCCGATCGGGCAGGCTGTCCTCCCCCACCAGACGCGCGGTGTGGCGCAGCCGCGCGGCTTCCTCGAGCACCGTCAGCGCTTCGCGCCGGTGCGGCGCCCAGTCGGGCGACACTTCGTCGCGCCACCAGGGTTCGAGATCCGCCGACACCATGCTGTACGAATCCTCGACGCTCACGGCAGGGAACCCGCGCGCCTCGGCCAGACGTTTGTCCAGCGTCCAGAAACAACCGGTGAAGCGCTGCGTGTGCCGGGTGACGGGCTCGGTCAGATCCCCGCCGGCCGGCGAAATGGCCGAGATGATCGTCACCGATCCTTCGCGGCCGCCCAGCGTGACGACGCGCCCGGCGCGCTCGTAGAAGGCGGCGAGGCGGCTCGACAGGTACGAGGGGTAGCCCTCCTCCGCGGGGATCTCGCCGAGCCGGCCCGAGATCTCCCGCAGCGCTTCGGCCCAGCGCGACGTGCTGTCAGCGAGCAGCAGCACGTGATAGCCCATGTCGCGGTAGTACTCGGCCATCGTGACGCCCGTGTAGATCGACGCTTCGCGCGCCGGCACCGGCATGTTCGACGTGTTGGCGACGAGAATCGTGCGTTCCGCCAGCGGCCGCCCGCTGCGCGGATCGACGAGGTCGGGCAGCTTCCACAGCATCTCGGTCAGCTCGTTGCCGCGTTCGCCGCAGCCGACGAACACGATCACGTCGGCGCGCGCCCATCGGCACAGCTCGTGCTGCATCACGGTCTTGCCGGTCCCGAAACCACCGGGCATGCCGGCGGCGCTGCCGCATGACAACGGAAAGAACGTGTCCAGGACGCGCTGGCCCGTCAGCAACGGCGTCGTGGCGTGGAGACGCTGGCGGAACGGACGCGGCACCCGCACGCGCCACCGCTGCGCGAGCCCGACGTCCACCGTCGCCCCGCTCGCCGGTTGCACGCGCCCGAGACGATCAGACGTGCGGTACGCGCCGGGTGCGGCGATGTCGACCAGCGTGCCGGCGATGCCCGGGGGCACGAGGATGCGATGATCGAGCGAATCCGTCTCGCGAACGACCCCCAGCTCGTCGCCGGCGTGCACGGCCGCGCCGGCTGCCGCCGTCGGACGGAATTCCCAGAGGCGATCCGGCGCGAGCGGCGCGAGATGCTGTCCGCAGCCGAGGAAGTCACCCTGGCTGAGTGCGAGCCGATCGAGCGGCCGCTGGATGCCGTCGAACGCGGCGCCGAGCAGACCCGGGCCGAGCGTGACCGACAGCGGCCCGCCGCTCAATTCGACGGGCGCGCCCGGCGACAGACCCGCCGTCTCCTCGTACACCTGCATCGTCGCGACGTCGCCCTCAAGCGCGATCACCTCGCCGACCAGCCGGTCGTCGCCGACGTACACGACCTCGTTCAACCCGACAGGCGCCGTGCAGCGTGCGCGCACGAGCGCGCCGCTGATCTCGATCAAGTGCCCCGCGGGTGCGGTCATCTCTCGCTCCCGCTCGCCTGAACGGCTCGCGCGACGTCCGTGCATCGCGCGACGTCCGCGGCTCCCGCCACGTCCTCTCCGAACATCTCACCCACGCGCGCGCGCCAGATCGGTTCGAACCGCCGGCGGCGATCGCGGTACGTGTTGTCCAATCTGACGCGGCCGTCCACGGTCTGCGCGACGCAGCCGCCGGCGCAGCCGGCGCTGGGCGTCACGCGCGCGACCGTCTTCGACGTGCCGGAGCGCACGAGATCGGCCACGTCCGCAAACAACGGCGGCACGAGCACCTCCAGGGGCTGATCCGGCAGGCAGTCGAGCGCTTCGCGCGCGAGGCGCACCAGATCCGATCGGGCGGTGACGAGATCCAACCCACCCAACCGCCGTTCCCCTTCTTCGACGACGTGCGCGATCCACGCCTCGCGATCCCGGATCGCCGCTTCGTGATCGGCCCAGTCTTCCGCCGCCAGGCGATCCCGCGCCTGGCGGCGCGCGGCGCCGAGGCGCGCTTCGGCGTCGGCCACGACGACCGGCAGCCGCGCGTCCTCTTCGCGCACGCGGGCGATCGCCGCGGCGACATCGCGCTCGATCTGCTCGACCTCAGCGCGGCCGTCTTCCCGCACGGCGGCGACGACGGCTTCAATCGATCCGAGTTGCATGGCGTTTCGGGTTCAGGGTTCAGGGTTCAGGGTTCATCGGTCTTGGTTCTTTGTCTTCAGTTCCCAGTTCTCAGTTCTCAGTTCTCACTTCTCTGGCATCACGACGACCATCGGCCAGCCCGCGCGCGTCGTCAGCGCATCGACGCGCGCGGGCGCCAGCCGCCGCACGGCCTCCGAGACCAGCACCACGCTCCCCGGGCCGCCGCCTGATGCGACACAATCGCAAATCGCGCGATCCAGATCGCGCTCGGTGCTGCACGCCAGCGCCTTCACGCCCGCAAGCCGGAATCCGCGCACGTCGTCCGCGTCGCCGAGCACGAGGAGCGGCATCACAAGTACCCGAGGATCATGATCGCGATGATGAGTCCGTAGATCGCGATGCCCTCGGCCAGTCCAACGAAGACCAGCGCGCGGCCCGCCGTCTCGGGTTTCTCGGCGACGGCGCCCATCGCCGCGCCGCCGACGACGGCGACGGCATAGGCCGCGCCAATCGCGGACAGACCGGTGACGAGCGCCGCCGCCAGGAAGCCCCACTTCATCACCTCGGGCGATGCCGGCGCGCGCGCGGTCGCGGCCGCCGGCCCGCCCACCTGCGCCAGCGCCGGCGCCAGCATTACTATTGCGAGCACCAGCGGCACGACGACGAGCGCGATGAGCAGCGCTCGCGACGATCCGCGTTCGGACGTTCCAGCCATCACGTGCCTCCTTGCGTGCCGTGCGCGCCGTTGGGCCGCAGCATCAGCGGCCGGTACAGCTCGCCACCGCCCCGGAAGAACTTCCCGAAGAACTCGTAGTACTCGAGCCGCAGCACCTGCACGGTCACCGTCAGGCCTTCCAGCAGAATCATCACGACGTTGCCGGCCACGAGCGCCGCGGCTGACAGCGGCCCGCCGAAATGCAGGCGCGCCAGCGTATCGGCGAGCGCGAACACCGCGATGAACACGGCGGCGTGCACGGCGGCGAACGCCGCCACGCGCACGAACGAAATCGTGTTGGCGAAGTACGCGAACACAGCATCGACCAGCTCGACCGCGCCTTCGAGCGCGCCCAGCCACCACGGCGACGCGCCCTCGCGCGGACGCGCGGCGCGATCCACGCCGAGCGCGCGTACGATGAGCGGCCGGCCGATCAGCAGCGCGGCGGCGCCGGCGAACAGCACGAAGATCGCCCAGCTGGGCAGCGTCCAGCTGGCCGGCAGCAGGACGCGCGCGACCAGCGCGAGCGAGGTCCAGTAGACGAACGCGCCGAAGATGCCGCGCGTGCCGACGATCGCGCTCGCGCGCTCGCCCGCGCGCCAGCTGTTGACGACGTTCAGCACAATGCCGCCGCTGACGAGCGTGACGCCCAGCGCCACCGCGAGCGCCATGAAACGCGGCAGGTCGTGGATCGGATGCAGCCACAGCGCGGGCAGCAGCGTCTCGACGCCGAAGATGCTGCCGTGCAGGAATCCAAACAGCGTCGAGGCGACGCCCGCTTCCATCAACAGGATGGCGTAGTCGAGAAACCGGGGCGCATAGCGAAACAGCAGGAAGCCGGCCGACAGCAGCACCGCCCCATGGCCGACGTCGCCGAACATCAGGCCGAACATCAGAAGGAAGCTCGCGGCGAAGAACGCCGTCGGCTGAATCTCGCCGTACGATGGCACGCCGTACAGCTCGACGAGCGCCTGGAACGGCCGCAGCAGCAGCGGGTTCCGGTGCAGGATGGGCACCTTCAGGGGCGAGGGATAAACCGACTGCAGATCCTCGGGACGATCGAGCGTGACCACGGCGCGGCCGCCGGTGACGCGCTGGATGGCGGCGGTCATTTCGCCGGCGCGCTCTTCCGGGATCCATCCCGACACGACGAGGAACCGCCCCGATGTCGCGAAGCACGTTTCGGCCTGCAGCAGCAGCACCGCGAGGTCGCTCCGCTGCGCGAGCGCCTTCAGCGGATCGGCGTGCAGCGGCGTCAGCGCCGACCGCGCGCTACGCGCCTCGCGCTCCTGCGCCTCCGCCGCATCGACCTGCCGCTGCCGGGCGTCGAGCCCGAGCGCGGGGTCGGCCGGAACCGGCGACAGCGGATCGAACGTGCTGACCCGTAACACGGCTTCGACCTGCTCGCGCATCGACGCGGGCGCCGCAATCGCGACGAGCGGCCGGACCGTGACGGCATCGAGCGGGATGATCGCGAAGGCCGATGGCGAGAGCAGCGACGCGAGCGACGCCAGCTCCTCGCGCGCGGCGTACCCGAGCCGGATCCAGGCGAAGCGCACGCGGCCGAGGCGCGCCAGATCGACGTCGGCCGACGCCAGCCGCCGCGCCTGCTCGAGGGCGAGGCGCTGACGCTTGGTCGCGTCGCTCGCCGTCGCCAGGCGCCGTGACGCAGCGTCTACCGCGTCCCGCACCGGGGCGAACCGCGCGGCGACGTCCTGATACTCCACGCTGAGGTCGGTGACCTCCGGAGGCGGGAGCGCGCCGATCGCGTCAGCCATCGGCAGCTCGATTGCCGCGGCCGTCCGGCGAATGGCGCGCGCGAGATCGCGGAATCGCGCGAGCAGATCGCGCGTCGCGCCATCGTTCGAGGTCGACGTCGTCGCGCCGTGCGCGATGTCGATGAGATGCAGCAGCCCCTGTGCCGCGATCTGCCGCGTGACCACGGGACCGTCGCGGCTGGGCACTTGCGCCTGGATGTGCACCATCGGCACGGCGCGGAACATGGTCCTCACCCGTCGAAGTCGAGGACGCGCGCGGCCATCGCCGGCGTGGCGCGCCGCGCGCGCAGCTCGGCGACCGACAACAGCGTCCGCGCTTCGTCCTCGCGTGCCAGCACCAGCGCCAGCGGCGGCGCCAGCGTGAACGGATCGCCGAAAAACGCGCGCCGGCAGGCAAGGCGCCGGGCCGCGCGAATCCGTCGCTCGCCGCGCGGCTCCCGCACGGGCAGCGCGCACATGCGCGGTGCCAGAAGGGGATCGACCCCGAGCACGCGGATCGCGCGCACCATCATCGCGGCGTCGCGTTCGCGCACGACGAGACACGCCAGATCGCGCGCGCGGCGTTCGCGTGGCGGCAGCGCCAACGCCGCCGCCGCCAGCGCGCCCGACCCCCAGCGATCGAGGGTGAGTTCGGCGGCCGCGAGGTCGTCGGCATGCGCCGCCGCCACCCGGTGCGCGATTGCGGCGTACGGCGTGGCGCCAAGGACGGCCGCAAGCTGCCGCACAGTGGCAACCGCGTCGCACTCCTGGCGGCGGACGGTCTCGAGCGCGCCCATCGGCCGCCACGCGTCGCGCCAGGCGGCGGGCGGCGCGCGACGCAGCACGGCGCGCCACGCCAGCTTGAGATTCTCGAGCTCATGCAGCCGCGCCAGCGCCTGGAGGACCGCGCGCGCCGCCGGAAAGGCGCGTATCGCCATGACGTAGTCGCCAATCAGACGTCCGTAGACGAGCGCCAGCAGGGCCGGCGCGTCGGCGGCGCTGGCCAGATCGCGCCATCCCTCGACGGTCAGCGCCGGTTGATCGGCGGTGACGAGGCTTCTCAGCACGGGCGCTGGCACCAGGCGCGACTTTCGCGCGCGAACGCGCGCGTTGCCGTACGCGAAGCCGGCCGTCGCCGTCAGGCTCATGGGATCGACCCTTTCGGCGCAGGCCCCTCACGCACGATCCGCACCCACAGATCGGCCGCGCGATCCACCAGCGCGGCGCCCCGCGCCGCCGCCTCGCGCGAATGCGCCTCGCGCCGCGCCCGGCGCCGCCCGGCCTCGCGATCGGCCTCGTCGAGGATCTGCGTCACGCTGCGCTCGAGCGCCTGATCGAGCTGACGCAGCCGCGCCTCGCGTTGGCACGCGACGTCGGCGCGCACGGCCTCGAGCCGCGCGCGGGCGGCTGACGAGGCGGCGTCTACGCCCGCCCGCGCCGTTTCATCCTCGGAGATGAGCCGCTCGAGGTCCGGGTGCATGCGATCCTCACATCGTCGTGGGCTGGCCGAAGCGCCCGACGATGGGTCGCGTCAGCGCGACGAAGTCTTCGTAGCGCATCACGATGGCGTCGCCGTGGGTGCCTGCGTTGAAGACGATCCGATCCTCGTCGGCCAGCGCCTCCTCGACAAACACGCTCTGGCGGTAGAGCGGGCCGAGCGGCGGCATCGCGCCACGCTCGCAATCGGGGAACAGCCAGTCCAGCTCGTCTTCGCGCGCGAGCCGGATCGTGGCCGCCCCCGCCAGCACCGCCAGCGCGTCGAGGTTCACGGCGAGATCCGCCGGCACGACCGCCTGAATCGGCTGGCCGTCGGCGAAGCAGATTACCGTCTTGGCCCAGTCGCGGCCGGGGACGTGCGTGACGGCCGCTTCCTCCTGCGCGGTGAACGCCGGCGGATGCGGGAACACGGTGTAGGCGACGTTCGCCCGTCTGAGAAATTCCTGAACCGACGCGCTGACCATGGCGGCCTCCTTGACTTCCTTAACTGGCGATGCGCTCCTGCCGTTTGGCGCGGAAGGCGCGTTGATGCGTCTTGATCTGGCCCCGTCGCCTGCGCTCGTACTCCTGCAGCCGGCGGCGCGCGACGTCGAACGTGTCGCGGATGACGACACGGATGTCCTTCTGCATGCCCTCGACCTCGTACGCCTTCGCCCACGCCCGCGCGCTCAGCTGTCTGGTTGACGCGTGCAGGTTGGCGCTTCGGGTCACGGCGATTTCCTCGCCCGGCACGACGAGATCGAGACTGACGTGGAAGCGATTGCCCGTTTCGTGATGCCGGTGCGGAATCTCCACCACCACATGGCACGAGTGGATGCGCCGGCAATACGTACACAGCTTGCCGGCGCGCTTGCGGAGGTCGGCATCAATCCACTCACTCGGTCGCATGTGGCGGAACTTGATCTCAACGGGAAGCTTCATGGTCGGACCTCCATGTGGTTCGGTGGGCCGCGGGGGCCCGCCGCTCTCGAGACGCCGTCGTAGCCCCTGCAGGACTTCCGTCGCTTCGCTTCGCACGCGGCGCTCGACGATGAAGCGGACGAGGCCGCCGAAGAAGCCGCCGAGCGCGCTCACCTCCGACTGATTCAGGTACGCGAGGTACGCCGTGTCCGGGCCGCCGGAGACGATCGCCGTGAACGCCCACGCGCCCTGGGTATACCGGAGGGCGCACACCTGCCGTCCGACGATGAGCGCGTCGGGCTGATCGGGCCGGGCGCCACGCGCGACGGACACATGGGTCACGCTGACCACCGCGCGTCCGCCCATTCGCTCTTTCGACCAGTAGAGGTACGTTTCGACCTCCGGGCCCGCCACGCGCGGGTAGTGCTCCAGGTACGCGGCGAGCGGCGGCCAATGCGCCGACAGGAATGGGGGCGGCGGCGGCCCCGAGCGGCCGTGCGCCAGGTACTCCTCCGCGCGCCGGAGGACCAGCGCGTGAAACGCGCCGTGGAGCGCCGCGAGGCGCCAGGGCGCCGAGCGGTTGAACACCGCCTGCTGCACCGATTCGATCTCGGCGTCGGACAACTGGAACGCGCAGCTGGCGGGCCTGCAGCGTCCAAGATCCCGCAGATCGTCGGCGTCGAATGTCAGGTTGTCAAGGTCCTCAATCCTCGGCGGATCGGAGAAGCGGCCGATCTCCAGGACAAATGCGCTCCGCTTGAGCGCGGCGATGTCGCGCGCCCAGTCGACCAGGCGATCGCCGTCGGCGGCGATCCGGATCGCCCCGAAAAGCGCCAACGTTCGAGGACCGGCCGGCAGCGTCCACGCGACGGCTTCGCCTCGCTCCAGACGATCGCGCGCGTCGGCCCCGACGACCGCCGACGGTCCGAAGAACGCGAACGGATCCGTGGCGACAGACGCGAAGGCGAACTGAAGGGCCAGGAGTGCTGCAATCACGGCGATTTGCCCGTACTCCCGCAATGGACGTGCCCGTTGAGAGACCGGATTCCCGAGAGGCGCCGACGGAAAACCGGCACAGGCGGGTCGGCGCTGCTGGGGCCGAGGCGCGCGCCATCGGGCACGTCAGTTGCTCCGGTACGCGGGGGTGCCATCATGGAAGACTACGGCCGCCGCGTTGTCGTCGATCTCCCCTTCGACCGCGCGCTGATCGACGTCATCAACGCCCTCCGTCAGGAGGGCATTCACGTGCTCAGCCGGTTCGACGTCCGCGCCTACCTGAAGCGGACGCTGCACCACGATTTCCGCCGGTATACGCTGCTCCAGGCGGCGACGCCGCAACTGACCCTCGACGCGCTGCACGAGGACCTCGCGGCGGGCGCGATCCTGCCGATCACGATCGCCGTGTACGAGCTCGCCGACGGAGAGACCGCGATTGTCGTCAGCGAACCGTTCGCGCCCCTGCTCGCGGATAGAGGATGGCGGGAGGCCGCGCCGCGCCTGGCGCGCCGCGCCGACGACGAAAGCGAGCTGCTGGCGCGCGCGCTGAGCCGCGTCCAGCGCGACGCGCCGAAGTACGCCGCGCCGCCGGCCGCCAGCCGCACGTAGCCGGGCCTGAGGAGGATGCGATGTCTCTCGACGCGCCGCTCGCTCAGATCGAGCAGTCTCTCGTCGACGAGTTCCTGCGGTCGCGCGGGTACGACCGGCACACCGTGGAGTTGCTCCCGGATGCCGAACGCCATGCGCTGCTGTCGGAGGCGTCGGTATACGCCTCGTCGAAACTGACCGAAGTGGAGTCGCGGTCGCACTACCTGGACGAGATCCGCGAGCGCGGCACGTAGCAGCGCCTGCGGCGGCATCGCGCCACGCGCACGATTCGGAGCGCACCTGTCCGGCACCAGGGCATCTCGGCCATGGCACCGGGGGTGCAGGGCTGAAATGGCATGGACTGCCCGATCATCTACTCGCTCATCGTCCCGCTGGCGCTGATGGACGCGTGGATCACCCTGCATCAATGGATCTGCTTCCCGGCGTACGGCATTCCGCGGCTGCGACGCGGCGCCTCTTTCGCGATGGATCGCCACACGCTCGCGTACTTGAACCTCATCGAGAAAGCCCACTGCACGTACTGCAGCTACGCGACCGGGCTCTTCACCTACGCGCGGGACATCGGCGCGCAGACCGAACAGTACTGGTGCCCGATCAAACACGCGCGGGCGATCCCGTCGCCCCACGCGCAGTACCACACGTTTGTCGATTACGACGACGCGATCGGCTATCATCGCGATCTGCCCGCGCTGCGACAGTCGCTCCGCGACGCGCGTCCCGGACGTCACGCGCGCGCGATGGCGTCTCGCGAGAACCGGAAGGCTCTATGAATCTCTCGACAACGTATCTCGGGCTGACGCTGGCGCACCCGTTCATGCTCGGCGCGTCGCCGCTGGCCGACGATCTCGACACGGTGAAACGGATCGAGGACGGCGGCGCGGCGGCCATCGTGCTGCGTTCCCTGTTCGAGGAGCAGATCACGATGGCCGAATCCGGCCGGATTCACCACATGGACCCGCTCGACGCGCAGTTTGCCGGCACGCTGGCGGGGTTTCCAATGCCCGACCGGTTCGCGCTCGGCCCTGACGAGTACCTCGCGCACCTGCAGCGGGTGAAAGCGGCGGTGCGGATCCCGGTCATCGCGTCGCTCAACGGCACGAACAGCGAATCGTGGCTGAAGTTCGCGCGGCGCATCCAGCAGGCCGGCGCCGACGCGCTCGAGCTGAACATGTACGAAGTGGCGACGAGCGCCGACGAGTCGTCGGCCGCTCTCGAGTTCCAGATTCGCAACGTCGTGGTCGAGCTGAAGCAGAGCCTGAAGATTTCCATCGCCGTGAAGCTGGGGCCGTTCTTCACGGCCTTCGGCCACCTGGCGCGCCAGCTCGACGAGGCGCGCACCGACGGCCTCGTCCTCTTCAACCGGTTCTATCAGCCGGACATCGACATCCGCTCGATGAAGGCCGCGCCGCACCTCGAGCTGTCGACCAGCGCGGAGCTGCTGCTTCGGCTGCGATGGATGGCGCTCCTGCACTCGCGCGTGCGCTGCTCGCTGGCGCTGACCGGCGGCGTGGCCGAGCCGGCCGACGGGATCAAGGCGCTGCTCGCCGGCGCGCACGCGGTCCAGATGGTCTCCGCGATCATGCGCCACGGCCCGCCGTACTTTGCGGCGATGCGCGAGGGCCTGACGCGCTGGATGGAAGCGCAGGAGTTCGCGACGATCGACGCGTTCCGCGGCCGCGTGGACGGCCAGCCCGGCGACACCGAGATCGCCGAGCGCGGCAACTACATCCGCACGCTGCAGAGCTGGGCGCCGCACGCGCACTGATCGATCGTCGGCGGCCACGAAGACACGAAAGTACGAAGCGACAAGAGACCTACGCCTCACGTGCGGCCCGCGAGCGCTGGATACCGCGTGGGCTCGCGAACACGCACCCGGTCTTCATCACGCGCGCGGTCGGGTCGCGCGTGTGGGACGCCGACGGCAAGGAGTACCTCCGCGGGCTTTCGATCCTTGAGCGAGTCTTCTAGTCCAGCTGTCGGCGTTCAGCCCTCAGCCCTCAGCCCTTCCACACCCGGCGCTTTACAAGCTCAACGAGGCCCAGGTACACGAGCGTCGCCGGCACGAGGAACGCAAAGTACGTCAGCGGCGGCACCGTGAAGCCCAGGAGCGGCCCCAGCGGCGTCGCGGGCAGGGCTATGCCGACGGCGACGATGGCCAGCGTCGTGAGCGTCAGCGCCCGGCTCGGCCGGCTCGCGAGCGGACTTCCCATCGTTCTGATCACGAACAGCACGAGCGTCTGCGTGGCGAGCGATTCCACGAACCATCCGGTGTGGAACATCGCCTCGGTGGCGTGAAAGACGCGCAGCAGCACGTAGAACGTGAGGAAGTCGAAGAGCGAGCTGACCGGCCCGATGAAGATCATGAAGTCCCGGATCAGGCGCATGTCCCAGCGCTGCGGCCGGCTGACGTAACTCCGGTCGACGTGATCGGTCGGAATCGTCACCTGCGCGATGTCGTACAGGAAGTTGTTGAGCAGAATCTGCGTCGGCAGCATCGGCAGGAACGGCAGGAACACCGACGCCGCGGCCATGCTGAACATGTTGCCGAAGTTCGAGCTCGTCCCCATCAGCAGGTACTTCATCATGTTGCCCGACGCGCGACGCCCTTCGATGATGCCGCGGTGCAGCACGCGCAGGCCGCGCTGGCCGAGGATCACGTCCGCCGCCTAGCGCGCGACGTCCGTCGCGGTCGTCACCGAAATCCCGATGTCGGCCGCGTGCAGCGACGGCGCGTCGTTGATGCCGTCGCCCATGAATCCGACGACGTGGCCGCGGCGCTTCAGCGCGAGGATGATCCGGTTCTTCTGCGCCGGCGAGACGCGCGCGAACACCGTGGCCTGCTCCGCGACGTGGCCGAGCGCCGCATCGTCGAGCCGATCGATGTCGTCGCCGCTCACGACCTGATCGTCCGGCAGACCCACGGCCGCGCACATGTGCTTCGCGACGCGCTCGTTGTCGCCGGTCAGAATCTTGACTGTGACGCCGTCCTGTCCGAGCGCGGCAATCGCGTGCGCCGCGCCCGGCAGCACGGGATCCGCGAAGGCCAGGAAGCCGGCGAGCACGAGATCGATCTCGTCGGCGCGCGCGTACGCCGGCCGCCGATCGACGTCGCGGTACGCGACCGCCAGCACGCGCAGGCCATCGGCGCCGAAGCGATCGCAGATCGCGAGGCACGCCTGACGCGCCGCCGCGTCGATCGGACGGCGCGCTCCGCTCGCGTCGGCCGCCACCGCGAGCGCCACCACGGATTCCGGCGCGCCCTTCGTAATCAGCAACCGCCGGCCGTCCGGCGCGTCGACGACGACCGAGAGGCGCCGCCGCTCGAAGTCGAACGGCATCTCGTCGATCTTCGTGTAGCCGCTGACGCCGATCCCGCCATGCTGCAGGATCGCCGTCTCGAGCGGACTGCGAATGCCCGTCTCGAGCGTGCTGTTCACGACGGCGAGCAGGAGCGGTAGGTCCGCCGCGGCGCCGGCCGGATCGACCGCTTGCTCAAGGTGCATCTCGCCCTTCGTGAGCGTGCCGGTCTTATCGCTGCAAAAGACGTCGATGCTGCCGAAGTTCTGAATCGACGGCAGGTGCTTGACGATCACGCCGTCGCGCGCCATCCGGACCGCGCCGGCCGTCAGCGTGACCGACGTGATCATCGGCAGGAATTCCGGCGTCAGCCCGACGCCGAGCGCCACGGCGAAGAGAAGCGACTCGAACGGATCGCGTTTGAGGGCCAGCGCCATGACGAGGATGAAGAGCACCAGGACGATCGTCGTGCGCAGAATCAGCAGGCTGAAGCGGCGCAGACCGTGCTCGAATTCCGAGTCGGGCGTGCGCGTGCCCAGGCGGCGCGCGATGTCACCGAACATCGTGCGCGGCCCGGTCGCCTCCGCCACGGCGATTGCGATGCCGCTGACAACTGACGTCCCGAGAAACACGCGCGTCGGATCGTCGGGCCCCTGTTCGCCGCCGGGCGCCGTGGCGGTCGCATGCTTGTCCACCGGCAGCGACTCCCCCGTCAGCATCGACTGCTGCACGGAGAGATCGCGCGACTCGATCAGGCGCGCGTCGGCCGGGACCAGATCGCCGGCCGACAACCGGATCACGTCACCAGGCACGACGAGACGGAGCGGGACTTCCTGCCATGCCCCGTCGCGTTTCACCGTCGCCGTCGGCGTGACGGACGCGCGCAGGCGATCGGCGGCCTGCTGCGAGCGATAGCTCTGCCAGAAGTTGATCGACGTCCCGACCAGGACGATTGTGACGATGATGGCGGCGTCGGCGCGCTGATGGAGCGCGGCCGAAATGGCGCTCGCGGCAAGCAGGATTAGGACGAGCGGATTCGCGAACAGGTGCAGGAGTTGGACGACGAGCGAGAGCCGGCGGACCGGCGCCGGCTCGTTCGGTCCGTATTGCGCCAGGAGGCGCGCGGCCTCGGCGCTCGCCAGTCCCCGCGGCTCGTCAGGTCCCACGAATGGACGATACCACCGGGATGCCGCCGCATCGCCATCTCCAGGCGGCCCGCTCTTCCACGTCCAGGGGCATTCCGAGCTGGTGCCGCGCCTCGTGGAGCTCGAACGCAGTTACCGGATGGCCCGATAGCCGTCGCCGCTCCGGGGCACGTCGGTCACCGGCGTCGCGCCGATCATCGTTCGATCCATTCCACGAACGATCCCACACTGTCGGTCACGACCATGACGCGCAGGACGCGATCGTCGTGGTACATGAGCTTTGCGCCCGCGCGTGCCTCCTCGACGGACGGATAATGCGTCCACGTTTCGGGAATGCCCGCGGCCGTGCCCTGCTTCATGATCGGACGGAGCCTGAATGACGGCGTCGCCATCTCCCCCTGTCAGTCCTTCTCGGCTGCTGCGCCCATGATCGTGAGGTGAAGCTGCTCGACGTAATGAATGAACTCGACATACGCCTTCACGTACTCGCGTCCGGCCGCCACGCTGTCGCCGGCATGTGGCTGCCGGGCCTGCGCGAGCGCGAAGCGCGCGCGGATTCCCACTGCGGCGTGTTCAGTGACGAGCGCGACGACGTCGTTGACCGATCCGGTCTCGAGCGCCTGGTCGGCACTTTCGATGGCCGGATCAACCGACGTGAAAGGTTTCAATCCGGTGTAGGGCTCTCCCTCGCCCTGGCGATGGAGCCGGACGAGCGTTTCGAAGAAATAGAGGTCGGCGAGCTCTCTGGCCTCCGAGCCCACGCGACGCACCGTCATGGTTTGCTGAAACGCTTCACGAACCTCAGCCTCCTCGGACGCCTTCACCCATTTCAGCACAGGCGTGACGTTCCCCTGCTGAAGGGCTACTCGAGCCGCTGAGACCACAGGCCCATTGAGCGTGTCGCAATGGGCCGCGGCATCGTTGGGCCACCCCACCACTGCCACAGCGACGATGGCCATCAGACCCACTGACGATCGCACCGAGATCATGGCATTCACCTCATCTTGATCAACAGGACACGTTACAGGACGGCGACGCGCTATTGCGACGTCGCGGGCTGGAGCGCCGTCCGGTACGTGATCGTCTTACCGGACTGGATGTTCACGTCGAACGTCGCCGTCTCATGGCCGGGCGCGCGGATTTCGAGATGATGCGGCCCCGGCGTGAGGTTCAACTGCTCGTTGTCGCCGTTGAAGTCCTCCACCATGCCCACGTAGAAGCCGTCCACGTAGATCGTGGCGTCCTTCTGCGGGATATCGATCCGCACGCTGCCCACCGCTTCGGCGTCGACCTCCGTCTCGTAGCCGGGCGTGGGCACCGGATAGTAGTACGGCGGGTACGGATAGCCGTACCTGTAGGACGGATACGACCCGTAGGGAAACTGGTAGTAGAAGTCGAGGTCGAACAGCGGCCAGTACGGATAGATGTACGTCGGATGCACGGGCGGCCGCGCGGGCGGCCGGGCCGGCGGCCTCGCGGCCTGGGGCGGACGCGGCACCGCGTGTTGCGGCGTCGTCGGCTGTGGCGGCCGGCGCGATGGCTGGGAGGTCTGCGGAGGTTGTGACGGCCGCGCGGCCTGTGGGGGGTGTGGCGGCCGTGGCTGCGCCGGTTGCGCGCCCTGCGCCGGCGCGGGCCGCGGCGGCGTGCGCGTCTGATCCTTGTCGTGCGTGAACGACGAGGCGGCGACGAACGTCGCGGTGAGCAGCACGGCCGCGGCGGCCAGAGTCTTGTGGGTGTTCATGGCAAATGCTCCATCCGGTCCAAACCATGAGCGACCGCCGCGAATGCCTGCGGCAGATCGGGATGGCCGGGACCGAACGCGCGGGTTGCGCCCTTCCGGTGCACGAAGAGCCGCCGCTGCCGGCCGTCCACCTCGTGGAGCTCGACCTTGCAGGTGTTGTGCGACACGTCGTACAGCAGCGTCAGCGCGGCGCGCGGTAGGAGCCGCGCGAACGCGCGCCGGACGAGCTCCGTGAGGTAGTGGTTCCCCGATCCGAGCGTGCCCATCTCGTCGCACTGCCGGCGCTTCGCGTGATCCGACACCGCCTCCGGCCGCGCGCCGCTCATGCAGCCGTGTTCTTCGATCCGATCGAGATCGGCCGCGGTCCCGTAGCCACGGTCGACGGCCCACCGCGCGCCGCCGGCGAGCATCGCGTTCATCTCCGGATCGTCGAGATGCACACGGCCGATGCTGCCGACGCCAGCCGGCACGCTGCGCGACAGCTCGTCGGCCAGGCGCTTCTTGACCGGCTCGATGTCGTCCACGTGCAGTCCCGTCGAGAGCAGACGGACCCCGCACGAGATGTCGAAGCCGACGCCGCCCGCCGAGACCACGCCGCCGAGGTCCGCGTCGAACGCCGCCACTCCGCCGATCGGAAACCCGTAGCCCCAGTGCGCGTCGGGCATCGCGTAGGCGGCGCGCACGATGCCCGGCAGCGTCGCGACGTTCACGACCTGCTGGTACACCTTCTCGTCCATGTCGCGGACGAGCGCGTCCGTGCCGTAGAGAATGCCGGGCACACGCATGTGCCCGTGGGGCTCGATCCGCCACTCCGTCTCGGACGTGCGCGTGAGCGATAACAGATCCACAACGTCCTCCAGGCGCGTTCACACGTCGACGACGCACTGCGCGAGCCAATGATCGTCGTCGAGTGGTGCGACGATGAGCGCGGTGTAGGTCGCGCCCTTGATTTCCACGGCGGGCTCATGCCGGGCGGGATCGACGGGCTCGCCCCACGCCGTCGCGGTCAGTCGCGCGCCATCGATCGAAACGACGAACGCGCCGAAGAGCATCCGGCGCGTCGACATCTCGTAGACCAGCGCGTTGAGCCAATCGGCGAAGAGGATGTCGTCGGACGGCGCCTCGCAGGCAACCCTGACCGCGGTGACCGGATGCACGGCCGCGGGATTGGTGATCACGGCCGTCAACGCGAGGGCCGCCTGCGCGAACGCGTCGGCTTTCGTCGGCCCCACGCCTCGCACGCCGATGTCGGCGCCGTGCGCGAAGTGCTCCCACGTGTTCCGCACGACGGCGCGCGCGGGCACGCCGATCACTCCCAGTACACGATGTGCGGGTCCTTGCGCGGCACCGGCGCCGCCGCGTCGAGCAGTGCGCGCACCGTCGGTTTGTCGAGCTTGTGCTTCGTGCAGGCGCGGACCGATCGGCGCGTGAAGATCGCGTCGAGCGCGCTCAGCGAACGCTCCGTGGAATGAAGCGTGGTTGTGGACATGGCGATCACCTCTTCCTCCGCACGATCGAGCAACCGTCATGCCACGCACGGGTCGAGCCGACGCCCTCCGGGCCGGGCCGCGCGTTTGCATCCTCCACGCTGTCAACCCGAAGTACGCTGACCTTTCCTTCGAACGCCGTCCGAGTCATTCGGAAACTCGGCACGCTCGACGAGACCTCGGCACCATGTAAACGCGGAACAGGAGGAGCAAGATGCACATCAAACAGATCATGACGGGGAAGGTGGCGACGTGCCGCCCCGAGTCCGACCTCGCGTCGGTGGCGAAGCTGATGTGGGACAACGACTGCGGCTTCGTGCCCATCATCGACACGGCCGGCACCGTCCTCGGCGTGCTGACCGATCGCGACATCTGCATCGCCGCGGCGACGCGCCGGCTGCTCCCGGAGCAGATCAAGGCCATCGATGCGATGACGCGCGCCGTGCAGACCTGTCTCGCCGACGACTCGATTGAGGCGGTGCTGGCGACGATGAAGCAGTTCCGCGTGCGGCGGTTGCCGGTCGTCGGCGCCGATGGGACGCTGAAGGGCGTGGTCTCGATAAACGACATCGTGATGGCCGCGGACAAGCGGCAGGGGCCGGATGCCCGCGCCATCGTGTCGACGCTCGCGGGCATCTGCGCTCACCGGCCGGCCCGGACGGCGGCCGCGTAGACAGCGGTCTCACCCGCCGTTGCGGCAGACCGTGCCGAAACTGAATCCGCGTGCGCGCAGCCCGGGAATCAGTCGCGCGGCGGCGAGCACGGTCTGTCGTTGATCTTTTCGCGGCGCCTTCTCGTCGCCGTCGTGCATGACCATGATGTCGCCGGCCTCGACTCTCTTGGCCAGCCGGGCGACGATGCTGTCGGGGGTGCGCGCGCGGAACCAGTTCCAGTCCCACAGCATCCAGCCCCACCCGACCAGCACGTAGCCGTTCTCGCGCACGCCCGTGTACATCTCACCGCTGCGCCAGCCGGCGTGCGGCCGGAACGCGCGGCACGGCCGTGATCCGGAGAGCGTCTCGATCCGATCGGCGGCTCTCGTCAGCATCTGCCCGAACTCGCGTGGCGAGCGAAGCATTTCGCGACGGGTCGCCGAGTGCAGGCCGACGGCGTGTCCCTCCGCGAACATGCGCCTGACGATCGGCGCCGTTTCCTCGGTGACGTGGCGATCGATCAGAAAGAACGTCGCTGGCGCGCGCTCGCGTGCCAGAACGTCCAGCAGGTCCGGCGTCGTCGTCGGGTTCGGTCCGTCGTCGAAGGTCAGGTACACAGTCGGCGGCGTCTCGCGCGGCATGCGCCAGACGGCGCTGTCACGGGCCATCGCCTCGAGGAGGAACGGCGCTGGCGCCGTGTGCGCGAGGACGAGCGCCGCGAATCCGGCAAGGACGAAGACGATGAACATGGATCCTTTTCTCGAAACCCAGCAGCAACCGTGCCGGAGGGCGGCGGCGTTGGTTCACGACTTGCACCAGAGAGAGAGTGTAAGCGCCTGACGGAGAAATGATCCATCTTCGGACCCTATCCGTGGTGGCCGCGCGTGGGCTGGCCGCATCCCTACTACCCGCCGTTCGATGAACCGGCGGCGCTGCGGTTGCAGGTCACGCCGACGGACGCTGCGGTCTACGTGGACGCACCGGGTCGAGATCCAGAAGCCAGGTTATCGCCGGTTCTCGACGGAGATTCAGGTCCGACGCGGCGAGACGACGCCGCTCAACGTGAGCCTGTCGCCGGAGGGATCGACGCGCGCGGCACGCGCCGTGGCGGTCGGCCTGGCTAGCTGCGATTCTTCGGATCGCTGAAGATCGGGAGCCACGCCGCGGCGCAGGCTTTGTGGTACGCGGAGCCCGCGTGCAGCAGCGGCTGCAGGCAGACTTCACCGTTCATCGAGCACCCCGATTCCAGGCACGGCTCGGCCTTCGCGGTGCACTCTTCCGTGAAGCGCTTCTCGATCCGGGCGCACGCGGCCAGAAACGCCCGGCGCCGCTCGGTGACGAGGAACTCCGCCAGTTCGGCCTTCGTGAACCGGCCTTCCGCCGCCATCGCCATCACTTGCTCCGGCGTATAGGTCTTGGTCTCCACGTCACCCTCCCGTGGCGCGTCGCCACGCCTGGACAGACCGCAATCGACGTGCCGGACGATTCAGCCCTATTTCCGCGACGAAAATCCGCGGCAGCTCCCCAGTGCCGGAAAACCGGCAGTCGATGCGCGGGCGGAAGACCATTTGACAAGTTGTACTAATACACTAGTATTAACAATCAAGTGGCCATCGTCTCGATTGACGCACGCGACCGGACACCGATTTACGCGCAGCTGGACCGCGCGTTGCGGGCCGCGATCGCCACCGGCCGGCTGCAGCCGGGCGACCAGCTACCGACCGTCCGGCAGCTCGCGGTCGATCTGCGGGTGAACGCGAACACCGTCGCGCGGGTCTACGCGGAACTCGAGCGCGCCGGGATCCTGGAGACGCGGCGCGGCGTCGGCTCGTTCGTGAGCGCGACGCCGGCCCAGGCCCACCCGCCGCGCGACCGCGATCGCCGGCTGCGCGCGTTCGTCACGCGCGTGCAGGCCGACGCGCACGCGGCGGGGTTCGATCTCGACGATGTGATCGCCGCGCTCGGCGGATCACGTCGCTGACGGCAGGGACCCGCGAGGTCCGCGCGCGGGCCATAGCGGTCCCGGCGATAAGGAGGAATGCACATGGTGCCTGTGGTCTTCGCTGGTCGTCGTTCGGATGAGTCTGGCCGAAGCCTCGCGCGTGTCAACGTGGTCGCGGCGGCGACGCTGCTCGGTTCGATCGTGCTTGGCGTCCTCGGACTGGTCGCCACACGCAACCCGATTCCGCTGGTGGTGATGGTGATCGCCGGCATCGTGCTCATGCAGGCGCCGCAGATCGCCGACCAATGGGAACGCGGCGTCGTCCTGCGATTCGGGCGGTTCATTGGACTGCGCGGGCCCGGGCTGTTCTGGATCGTGCCCTTCATGGATCGCATGTCGTCGTGGATCGATCAGCGGACGATCACGACGAGCTTTGCCGCCGAACAGACGCTGACGTCGGACACGGTGCCGGTCAACGTCGACGCCGTGCTCTTCTGGATGGTGCACGACGCACAGAAAGCCGCGCTCGAGGTCCAGGACTACGCGCAGGCCGTGAGCTGGGCGGCGCAGACCGCGCTGCGCGACATCATCGGCCGGACGACGCTCACCGATCTGCTGCGAGGCCGCGAGCGAATCGAAACCGAGTTGCAGCAACTGATCGATCAGCGGTCGAACCCGTGGGGCGTGACGGTGTCGTCGGTCGAGATGCGCGACGTGGTGATTCCCGGCGCGCTGCAGGACGCGATGTCGCGCGAAGCGCAGGCCGCGCGCGAGAAGGCCGCGCGCATCATCCTCGGCCAGGCGGAGATGGAGATCGCAAAGTCGTTTCAGGAGGCGGCCAAATCCTATGCAGATAACCCGGTAGCGCTGCACTTGCGCGCGATGAACATGTTGTACGAGGGTCTGAAGGAAAAGGGCGCGCTGATGCTGATCCCGAGCAGCGCGGTCGAGTCGATGGGCATGGGCGGATTGATGGGCGCCGCGGCGCTGCAGCAGCAACGGCTCACGGATTCCGGCGGCCCCAAGAACGATCCGAAAGTGAGCTGATATGAAGACGCTTCCCTGGACGTTCTGGCTGCTCGCCGGCGTGTTCCTCAGCGTTCAGCAGGACCCGCCGCGGAAACCGATCGCGCCGATCGAGCCCGTCGCCGCGATCGTCGATGCGTTCAAGATGCACCCAGTGATTGGGATGCAGGCCGGCGTGGGCCACACCGATGCGCGCGGGTTCGCGTTTGTCATCCCGCTGCTCCGCGACCCGCGCATCCAAGCGCTCGGCGTCGACGTCGCGATGGAAAACGGCAGCGCGCGCTATCAGACCGTGATGGATCGCTACACGCGCGGCGAGGACGTGCCCTACTCCGAACTGCGGCACGTCTGGGACGACACGACGCAGCCACAGACGACGACGGCGATCGGCGACGTCAACCCGATCTATCGCGCGGTCCGCGAGATCAACGCGACGCTGCCGCGCGATCGGCAGATGCGCGCGCTCCTCGGCGATCCGCCCATCGAATGGGACAACGTGCACACCCGCGCAGACTTTCAGAAGTGGCTGGAGCAGCGTGATCCAACCGGCGCGGCCGTCATCCAGCGGGAGTCGCTCGCGAAGGGCCGCCACACGCTCGCGCTCTACGGCTTCGGCCATTTGCAGCGCCGACAGCAGGCGACCAACTACAACATGGACAGCCCGGTCGCGCAGACCGTGATCAGCCTGCTCGAAAGGTCAGGTGTGAAGACCTTCATCGTGGGAACCGGCGACGAAACCAACGGGATGAATGGCTGGCCCGTCCCGAGCCTCGCGATCCTGCGCGGGACGACGCTCGGCGGGTCGGAGGTGCCGCAGAATCCGTTGCCCCGCGTCACGGTGCAGCCGGACGGAAGCTTCGTGCCGATTCCACGCGAGCAGTGGATTGGGATCCGCATGGAAGAACAGATGGACGCGATGCTGTACTTCGGTCCGAAGTCGACGGCGGCGCTCGCGCCGTTATCGCCGACCATCTGCTCGGATCCCGGCTACCTCGACACGCGCCTCGCGCGCATGGCCCTCACGGGCATCCCGCAGTTCGAGGCCGATCGCCTGAAGCAGTTCTGCGCCGGCGTGAAGTAGCGCTCGGCGCGCGCCTAGGCGGTGCGCGCTTTGGCGGCCGCCGCGATCAGCGCGCGAATGCGCTGGCGCCGCAGCATCTTGCGCTTGCGGTTGATCTGGAATCTCGAACGATCGCCGTTGCGTCGCGACATGCGGACCTCCTGAATGAACTAGACCTCAGAAGGCACGACAGCGACCACGGCCGGCGCCGCGAACAACTGCAGGACCTTTCCTTCCGCGACTTCAATCTGAGCGATGACGGTCCGCTTGTGCACGCCGTCCACTCTCGGGCGGCACCCACGAATCAACTGTGTCGAGCGGAGCGTCGAGAGCACGACGAAGGTAAACGCGCCCATACCGGCAGGACGTTGAATCACGGGACCCTCACTGCAAAGGCTTTGGTGAGGGCCAGGGCCGGCGGGCCGCAGTGCTCAGAAAAGCAGAAACGTCGACGCGCGTTACTTCTTGCGAGGCGTCACGCGCAACGCACGCGCGCCGCTCACCCGATCCTCGAGCAGTTCGAACTTGACGTCGTCGCCCACGTGCAGATCGTTGAACGCCGTGCCGTCCCGCAGGTCGCCACGGTGAAAGTAGACCTCGCGATCATCTTTCAGACGGATGTACCCATGCCCCTGCCCCGTGAAGATCCGCGCGATGCGGCCGGTCGAGGGTTTTCCCCTGGGATCGGTCGGCTGTGACGGCTTGCCCGGACGCTTCGGTGCGCCCGGGCGGCCGGAGCCGTACGAATACTCGGCGCTCACTGGGTCTACCGCCAGTTAGGCCACCCGAACGTTCTCGGCGCGGGGACCCTTCGGACCCTGTCCCTTTTCGAACGTGACCGACTGGCCTTCGCGCAGATCGTCGAAGCGCGTGTCGGCGCAGGCGGAGTTGTGGAAGAAGTACTCGTTGCCGTCGCTCGCCAGGATGAAGCCGAAGCCCTTGTCGCTGACGAGTCTCTTGATCGTGCCGCTCGTTGCTGCCATGTTGCCGTCTCCTCGATAGTTCCACGTGATAGCGAAAACGCGCTCTGGCAGGGTGGCTGGTCGCGTGGGAGGAATCCAACGCCTGCCCGAAGACCGGTCGGCGCTGGTAGACGCAGGCTGGCTTACGTGAGAGCGAGGTCCAAGTATACCTCTTTCGGCCGGGCTTAGATAGCCGTCATTACGAATACGTTATTCACGCAGGCCGAAGACGCAGAGCGACAGGCCCGAGATCGCCGTAACGTACTGTTTCCCATCGACTTCGTAGGTAATCGGGCCGCTCACGATCTGCGCGCCGAGACTGGCCTTCCACAGCAAGGTCCCGCTTCGCGCGTCCAGCGCCTGGAAGTAGCCCTCGCGTCCGCCGGTGAAAAGCACGTCCGACGCCGTCGTCAGGATGCCGCTGTCGGTGACGTCGGTCATCGGGAATTTCCACTTCTGCTCGCCAGTCGCCGCATCGAGCGCGAGGACGGCGCCCGTCGACGCCGCTTCCGTCCAGTTGTTGATCGGCCCGCGGCGAATCCCGGGCACGGCGGGCGCGCCCGGCACCGGCACGAACGGACGATTGACGCCGCCGCCGAAGTTCCGTCCTTCCTGGTACTCGACCGGCGTGCCGCCGAAGATCGTCGCGTAACCTTCCCACGCGGACACATAGAACATCCCGGTGTGCGGGCTGTACGACGGCGAGTACCAATTCGTGCCGCCCTGATTGCCCGGCCAGGTGGGCATGCCCGGCGGCTGCGGCGTCTGATTGGGACGCCCGCGCTCATCGAACGTGTCCATCCAGTTCACTTTCACGAACGGCTTGCCGACGAGAAACTTCCCGGTCTCGCGGTCGAGGACATAGAAGTTGCCGTTGCGATTCGCCCAGACCATCGCCTTCAGCGGCTGGCCGTGGAACGTGATGTCGGCCAGCACCGGCACCTGCACCGAGTCGTAGTCGTAGCGGTCGTGCGGCGTGAACTGGTAGTGCCACCGCAACCGGCCCGCGTCCGCATCGAGCGCGACCACGGAATCGGTGTAGAGGTTGTCGCCGGGCCGCTGTTCGTTGTTCCAGTCGGGCCCGGCGTTGCCGACGCCCCAGTACGTCAGATTCAGCGCCGGATCGTACGACCCGGTGACCCAGACCGAGCCGCCGCCGTGCTTCCACGCCTCGGGATCGCAGAAGGTACTCGACGCCGGAGGGCACGGCTTCCACGAGTCGCCGCCGGGCTCGTTCGGCGCGGGGATCGTGTAGAACCGCCACGCTTCCCTTCCGGTGCGCACGTCGTAGGCCGCGACGAAGCCGCGGATCCCGTACTCGCCTCCGCCGACGCCGACGATCACTTTGTCTTTGACGACGAGCGGCGCGTGCGTCACCGAGTAGCCGCCCTTGCTGTCGGCGACCGTCGTCTTCCAGAGCAGGCGGCCCGTCTTCGCGTCGATCGCGACCAGATGCGCGTCGAGCGTGCCCATGAAGAGCGTGTCGCCGAGAATCGCGAGGCCGCGATTGTTCGCGCCGCAGCAGACGATCAGCGTCGGATCCAGCTGGTGCCGGTAGATCCAGAAGACGCGGCCCGTCTTCGCATCGAGCGCGACGACGTCGTTCGGCCGCTGCGTGAGGTACATGACGCCGTCGACGACGAGCGGCGACGTCTGCCACGCGCCGGCGACGGCGGCCTGGTACATCCACTTCAGCTCGAGGTTCTTCGCGTTCGCGGGCGTGATCTGCGTGAGCCCGCTGTAGCGGTTGCTGAAGTAGCCTCCGGAGTAGATGAGCCAGTTGCGCGCTTCCCGCGCGGCATTCGCCAGACGATCGGATCCCACTTGCGCCTGCACGCCGGCGACGGTGACGGTCAGCAACATCGTCAACAGGGCGAGGCGCACGCCGGACATTCCACTCACGCGGCGCGTCATGATCATCGTCCCTTCAGCGAAAGCAGATAAGCCACGACGTCGGCGAGCTCGGCGTCGGTCAGCGTGCTCTTGTACGACGGCATCGGCGACACCGTGAGGATCGTGTACTCGCGCAGATCGCTCTTGACGAACGAGACCAATCGCTCCTGATCGTCGATGAGCTGGACGGTGTACGTGTCCTCGTTGAGCCGCCGCCCGTTGATCACCTTGCCGTCGCGCGTGACGACGCGGACGGGGCGGTTGATCGGAAACATCTGGCTCGTCGGTTCGGTCAGCGAGCGCAGGAGCGACCCCGCGCTGCGCGTGGCGCCGACGTCGCTCAGGTCCGGTGCCGCGCGCGAGCCTTGATCTCCGACGCGATGGCAGCGCGCGCACGTGCCTTTGCCGTCGAACACGGCGCGTCCGCGGTCCGCGTCGCCGGGCTTCACCGACCCGCGGTCGAACGAGTTCATGTTGCGCAGATACGCGACGATCCCGGCGAGCTCGGACTGATCGAGCTTGAACGCCTGCATCCCCGTGCCTTGGATGCCGGCCGTGACGACGCGCGTCAGATCTTGATCGGTGACCGCATTGCGGAACCTGCCGCTGCGCAGGTCCACGCCGCCCACGCCGTCGCCGTTCGCGCCGTGGCACGTCGTGCACTGGGCGTCGTACAGGCGCGCGCCGTATGCGATGTCGGCGGGCGCGTATTCGCCGGGATGCGCCGCGGCTTGCGGTTGAGCGGAGACGCGGACGATGAACGGCGGACCCGCGATCGCGAGGCCCAGTAGAGCCCCAAAAAGCAGCGTGTGTGCGCGCACGTGACCCCTCCGGTCGGGCCGATTATAGACCCCGACCGTCCGGACGCAATGCCGCCGCTCCTGTGCAGAGTGAACGCGCGACCCGCGCGCGCTACTTGCCGGCGTCGTCGAAATGGCTGACCGTCGTGAAGAGCACCACCGCGGCAAGCGCGCTGAAGCCGGCCGCAAAGAAGGCGACGCAGTAGGTAACGAGCATTGGAATCCCTCCAGGACGAAGTGATTCCGGCGGGAGCAAACGCGGTGCCCGTCCCACAAGCGATGGATTCAGAGGACTTACCGCTGTTTGGTCCAGGCGGGCCACGCGCGCTGCCGGATTTTCGTCAGCGCGAGAATCGCTCGGGCGTCGGAGCAGGCCGAAGCAAGGCTGACGACGAGCGGGCGACTGTTGAACTCACACGACCCGGCAAGTCCCGCGCTATCCGAACGGGCTCACACGCGGCGAGCGATCATCGATGTTCGCGTTCTGCTTCGTGCCGGAAGATGTTTTCGGGGGCGCTTGACGAGTTGGTTGCGGGGGCGGGATTTGAACCCGCGACCTTTGGGTTATGAGCCCAACGAGCTACCGGACTGCTCCACCCCGCGTCACCTGAGGAATTCCTAATGTTAGCATAGGCACTCGCCGCGTCCAAGGAGATCAGATGTCCCGCCACGCGCCCATCACGGCGATCGTCGCCCTGTCGACTGCGCTCGGCGCGCCGCCGCCCGGCGCGCAGGTCGTGACCGGACGCGTCGAAGGCGCGCGCGTAATCCAGCAGAATCCCGTCGTGCGCACGGCCGATCCGATCAAACGCGGACTGCAGTTGACCGATTTCCCGCGCACGCTGAAGCTCACCGACAACGTCTACACCTACGAGGACTTCCACAGCGGCGACGAGAAGTTCACGACGACGAACATGTTCGTCGTCACGGACGAGGGCGTGGTGGTCGCGGATGGTCAGGGCAGCCCCGCCGAAACGAAAGGCCTCGTCGACGCGATCGCCAGGGTCACCGCGCAGCCGATCAGGTACGTCGTCATCTGCTCGGACCACGGCGATCACACGGCCGGCAACGCGTCCTTCCCCGCCGGCGTCACCTACATCATTCATCCGACGTCAAAAGCGATCCTCGACGCCTCCAGGAATGGGTGGAAGCCGCCGGCCAACGCCATCCTCGTCACCGACCGCTACTCCTTCAGGCTCGGCGCTGAAAGCATCGACGTCTTCTTCCTCGGCCGCGCGCACACAGGCGGCGACCTGAGCGTCGCCGTGCCGAGGCAGAAGATTCTGTTCCTCAGCGAGACGTTCCTGAACCGCGTCTTCCCCGCCATGCGATCCGCCTATCCGGCCGAGTGGCTGCGCGCGCTCGACAAGGCCGAAGCGATGAAGGCGAACATCTACATCGCGGGGCATGGCTTCACGGAGCTCGGCCCGGTGTCGCGTGAAGAACTCACTGCGTATCACAAGGCGTTGCGAGCCGTGATTGCCGAAGCGACGCGCCTCCACAACCGTGGCGTATCGGTTGACGACGCGATCACGCAGGCTGACTGGGGCGAGTACGCAACGTGGACGCTGGCTTCGTCCCAGGGACCGATCGCCATCCGAAGGGTGTACGACGAGATGGACGGGAAGCTGAAGTGAATTTGAGGATGTGAGGATGTGAGGATGTGTGGATTTGAGGATGTGGGGATTTGAACCTGCCTGCATTCGAAGACGTCGATAGCGCCGCGCGGCAGATTGCCGGCGTCGCGCATCGGACGCTGGTCGCCACGTCGCGCACGGTGGACGCGCGCACGGGCGCGACGGTCTTCTTCAAGTGCGAGAACCTGCAGCGCGGCGGCGCCTTCAAGTTCCGCGGCGCCTACAACGCGCTGTCGCGCCTGACGGCTGACGAGCGGCGACGCGGCGTCGTCACGTTCTCGTCCGGCAATCACGCGCAGGCGATCGCGCTAGCCGGCCAGGTCCTGAACATCCCGCGCGTCATCGTCATGCCGTCGGACGCGCCATCGGTGAAGCGCGTCGCCACCGAGGGCTACGGCGGCGAGGTCGTCCTCTACGATCGCGACACGGAAGATCGTGAAGCGATCGGCCGCCGACTTGCGCGGGACCGCGGGCTGACGCTGATTCCGCCGTACGATCATCCGCACATCATTGCCGGCCAGGGCACGGCCGCGCGCGAACTGATCGAGGAAGTCGGCGCACTGGACTTTCTGTTCGCGCCCTGCGGCGGGGGCGGACTACTGTCGGGCTCGGCGATCGCCGCGCGCGCGATGGCGCCGGGCTGCATGGTGATCGGCGTCGAGCCGGCCGCAGGCGATGATGCCGTGCGGTCGTTTCGAACGAAGACGTTGCAGACGGTCAAGAATCCGAAGACGGTCGCCGACGGCGCGCGCACGCCGTCGCTCGGGTCGCTCACCTTCCCGCTGGTCCTGCAATACGTCAGCGACATGACGTCGGTGGACGATCCCACGCTGCTCGAGACGATGTTCTATCTCTGGGAGCGGCTGAAACTCGTCGTCGAGCCGACCGGCGCGCTCGGCGCCGCGGCCGCGCTCGACGGATCGTTTCCGATTCGCGGAAAGCGGGTCGGGATCATCCTGAGCGGCGGCAACGTCGATCTGGCGCAGTTGCCGGAATGGATCGGCCGCCGATGAGGCGCGTTCTCGCCGTCGTCGCGCTGTGGCTCGCCGCGGCGACCGGGCCGAGCGAGCTCGGCCCCTACGTCCACGCGCAGCAGGAAGAAACCGGTGCGCCGCGGGCGCGGGCGCCGCTCACGTTTCTGCAGATCAACGACGTCTACCAGATGCTGCCGGTCAACGGACTGGGCGGTCTCGCGCGTGTCGCGACGATGAAGCGGACGCTCGCGGCCGCTGGCCGGACGCCGGTTCTCGTGCTCGCCGGCGATTTTCTGTCGCCTTCCGTTGCCTCCGGCGTATTCAAGGGCGAGCAGATGATCGCCACGCTCAACGCCGCGGGCCTCGACTTCGCGACCCTCGGCAACCACGAGTTCGACTTCGGCGACGACACGCTGATCCAGCGCATGCACGAGGCGAAGTTCCAGTGGCTGGTCGCGAACGTCATCGACACGAAGACGAGCAAGCCCATCGGCGACGCCGAACCGTACGTGATCAAGACGTACGGCGCGCTCAAGGTCGGCTATATCGGCCTTTGCCTGGACACGCGCGAGATCAGCTTTGAAAAGCTGACGCACACGCGCTTCCTCGATCCGCTCGCCACCGCCGACGCGTACATCCCGCAGGTGAAGCGCGCCGGCGCGAATGTCATCGTGATGGTGACGCACCTGGCGATCGCGGACGACCAGCGGCTCGCCGATCGGTTTCCGGAGATCGACCTCATCATCGGCGGACACGAGCACTTCCCCATCACCGTGACGCAGAACCGCACGCTGATCAGCAAGGCCGGGTCCGATGCCCGTTTCGTCGCGCGGATCGACGTGAGCCGCCAGCCGAACGGCAGGGTCGATCGCTTCTTCGAGCTGATTCCCGTGACGGGCGCGATCCCCGACGAGCCGGCGACGGCGGCGGTGGCGGCGTCGTACGAGGCCAGGCTCGGCAAGGAACTGGAAGTGGTGATCGGCACCACGCGCGTGCCGCTCGATGGCGAGAGCATTCACCTGCGCGCGGAGGAGACGAATCTTGGCGACTTCGTCGCCGACGCCATGCGCGAGGACTCCGGTGCCGACATTACGATCGTCAACGGCGGCAGCGTCCGAGGCGACAAGGTCTACCCCGCCGGTCCGCTGACGCGCCGGACGCTCATCGAGATCCATCCGTTCGGCAACGTCATTTGCAAGCTGGCGATGGACGGGCGCGCGATTCTCGAAACGCTGAACATCGCGGTGTCGAAAATACCGGCGGCGGCCGGTCAGTTCCCGCAGATCTCCGGGATGACGATGACGGTCGATCCGCGCGGGCCGCCCGAGGATCGAGTGCACGACGTGCGGATCAACGGGCGGCCGCTCGACTTGAACAAGACCTACACGGTCGCCACGCTTGATTTCCAACTCACCGGCGGGGACAACTACTCGCTGTTTCCGAAGCAGCGCGTCCTGGTCGGACCGGAAGCCGGCGGCCTGCTCGCGGCCGCGCTCGAGAAGTACGTCGTCGCCAGGCGCGAGATCGCCCCGCAGGTCGACGGCCGGATCACGATTCAATAGAGGGGACGGAAGTCGGTTTCCTTTCGCCTTATTCCACCGTGGTCCGG
The DNA here is from genome assembly GCA_016195265.1 of Acidobacteriota bacterium. Classification (GTDB taxonomy): domain Bacteria; phylum Acidobacteriota; class Vicinamibacteria; order Vicinamibacterales; family CAVVIG01; genus SRVP-36. Next base: position 39,641 of record JACPZW010000074.1, read on the forward strand.
CGCCACGCCAGCCGACTCACGGCCCCCCTAATACCGACTCCCGTCCTCTTTATCAGGCGGAAGGCCAGAAGCGCCGCGACGACGGCGCCGTAGGTGAGCGGCCGGCGGATGTCAGCCTTCACGAGCCACCAGTAGTGCAGCACGCCGAGGCAGCCCGTCGCGTAGACCAGCCGATGCAGCTGATTCCATTGCTTCCCGCCGAGCCGCCGAATCATGCCCGCCGTCGACGTCGCCGTGAGCGGCACCATCGTCGTCCACGCGGTGAAGCCGACCGTGATGTAGGGCCGCTTGTAGATGTCCTCCCCCACTGACTTCGCGAGATTCCGGACGGTCGTCCACGCGACGATGCCGTTGGGGAAATCGAGGCCGGCGAAGCGATCGGCGATGACGTAGGTCAGGAAGTGCAGCGTGCCGTAGAAGAACGCGAAGAGCCCGGCCATCCGGCGGAACTTGATGAGCGGATTCCAGCCCGTGAGGCGGCGCAGCGGCGTGATCGCGAGCGTGGCGCAGAGAAACCGTAATGTCCAGACGCCGGTTTCGTTGGTGAGATCGCTGAGCGGGTTCGCGCTGAGGTTGCCGGTGAGCCCGGCCCACACGAGCCAGGCGGCCGGCGAGAGGCTCGCGAGAAAGACAACGGGCTTGAGAACGAACCGGACGACGCGATCGGAGATCCTCAAGCCCTCAGCCCTTAGCCCTCAGCCCTGTGACTAGTAGTTCCGTCGCAGGTCCATCCCTGAGTACAGGCTGGCCACCTGATCGCCGTAGCCGTTGAACATCAGCGTCTTGCGCATCAGGAACTCGCCGATGCGGCGCTCGGTCGCCTGGCTCCAGCGCGGGTGATCGACCGCCGGGTTGACGTTCGCGTAGAAGCCGTACTCGTTGGCCGCCTGATCCTGCCACGTGTTCAGCGGCTGCTTCTCGACGAACCGCACCTTGACGATCGACTTGATGTGCTTGAAGCCGTACTTCCAGGGTACGGCGAGCCGCAGCGGCGCGCCGTCCTGGTTCGGCAGGACCTCGCCGTACAACCCGGCGACGAGAATCGTCAGCGGGTGCATCGCCTCATCCATCCGCAGACCTTCGACGTACGGCCAGCGCAGGACCGGCGACCGCAGGCCCGGCATCTGCTTCGAGTCGCCGAGCGTGGTGAACTCCACGAACTTCGCCTTCGACGTCGGCTCGCACTGCTTGATGAAGTCCGAGAGCGGGAACCCGATCCACGGAATGATCATCGACCAGCGCTCGACGCAGCGATGACGGTAGATGCGCTCCTCGAGCGTCTTCCCCTTCAGGACGTCCTCGAGGTTCATCGGGCCCTTCTTGGCGCACTCGCCGTCCACCGTCACGGTCCAGGGCGTGGTCTTGAAGTTGCGCGCCAGCATCGACGGCTCGTCCTTGTCGGTGCCGAACTCGTAATAGTTGTTGTAGGTGGTGATGTCTTCCCACTTGTTCAGCTTCTCGTCGCTGCTGAACGTGCTCTTCTTGATGCCCTCGAGCTTGCGTCCGTGCGGGGCCGGCGTGGACGCGCGCAGGAGCGCTTCCGATCCGAGAACGCCCGTGGCCGCCGCCGCGACAGCGGTTCCTGTCGCCGCCTGAATGAACTCCCGGCGGTTGACGTACAGCTTCTTGTCGGTGATTTCCGAGCTCTTGATGTCGGCGGGTTTCTTGATCAGCATGGCTAGTTACTCAGATGCCGGAAACGAGTTCAGGGTTTCGGGTGTTTGGTTCAGGGTTCCGGGCTCAGCGTTTCGGGTTCGCATTTGCATCATTATATGTACATCTGAGTCCGGTTCCCTGGTCGCAAGGCCGCAAACTGGGCCCGCCGTACATATAATTCGGTCATGTTGAAACGACACCTTCTGGCCTTTCTCAGCTTCGCTACCCTATTGGCGCCCTGCCTCGTCCTGGCACAGGACACGCCGACGGAAAAAGCAGCCGCGCGCGACGTCCTGAAGAAGATGGACGCGCTCGAGAAGTCGCTCGACGTCCCCGCGCTCGTCACGCGCCTCACCGGACCCAACCCTGCCCGCGATCAGGTGGTCGCGCGGGCCAAGCAGCTGATGGACACCGAACTCCTCACGCTGGCCGACGACATCGCCACGCATCCGGAGATCGGTTTCGAAGAAAGACGATCGATCGGCACGCTGATCGACTATCTGCGCAAGCACGACTTCAGCGTCGAGCTCGGCACCGGCGGTCTAGCGACCGCGTTCGTCGCGAAGTTCCGCCGCAACAACGGCAGCCCGACGATGGGCGTCATCCTCGAATACGACGCGCTGCGCGGCACCAAAGGCGCGTTCCACGGCGACCAGCACAGCGCGCAGGGGCCGGTCGGCATGGCCGCGGCGATCGCGATGGCCGAGTACCTCGACCGCACGCACACGCCGGGCAGCATCGTCGTCTACGGCACGCCGGGCGAAGAGATGATGCCGCCCAACGCGAAGACGGTGATGCACGAGGCGCACGCGTTCGACGGCGCGGACATGATCATCCGCAGCCACGCCTCGTCGCAGACCTCGCGGCCGGCGCACGGCTTCGGCACGTGCTGCCTGAATATCGTCGGCGCGAAGTACACCTTCAGCGGCGCGCCCACGCACCAGATGACGCCGTGGAACGGCCGCAACGCGCTCGAAGCCGTGATTCATTTCTTCGAGAACATCGATGCGGTGCGCGCGAGCATCCGGCCGGAGGCGCGGATTCAGGGCATCATCACCGAAGGCGGATCGGCGCCCAACGTCGTCCCCGATCGCACCGTCGCGGATTTCTACATCCGCTATCCGGACGAGGTGTATCTGCAGCAGGTCGTCGAGTTCGTCGACAACGCCGCGAAGGCGGCCGCGCTCGCGACCGGCACGAAGGTCAAGATCGATCACTACGGCAAGGATCTCGACGGCGTGAGCGTGGCGACGTTCGGCGAGCTGGGCTTCGCCTACATGAAGCAGTTCGGCGCGACCGGCGTGAATCCCGAGCCGGGCAAACCGCAGGGCTTCGAGGAGACCGGCAGCGTGTCGCGCGATATTCCCGGCATCGGGATCACCGCGCAGTCATCGACCTGGTCGAACCACACGTATGAGATGGACGCGGACAACCTGAAAGAGATCGGCCACAAGGGCTTCACGGTCGACGCGCAGACGATGGCAGCCGTACTCTTCGACTTTGCCACGCACGAGGACTATCGCGCGGCGGTGAAGAAGGAGTTCGACGGGATCAAGGCGCTGTTCGGGGAGTATCAGACGGCGCTCAAGAAAGCCTACACGGTGCCGGTGGTGCCTGACCCCAAATAGACTTGGTGACTGGTGGCTGGTGACTAGTGGCTGGCCGGTCCCCAGCCCCTAGCCTCCAGCCTCCTTCATTTCACATCCCGCCACGCCTTTCCAGACTGAATCTGTCGCGCGAAGCACGCGCGGGCGCGGGCGTAAGCGTTACTGAGCGCGCCGGCCGAGACCGGGCGCGCCAGCTCGTTGTCGTCCGGACACGACGGCCGCGCGGATCCCGCGGGCGGCGAGGCCGCCGGATCCGCGAAATACAGCGCCGCGCCCTCGCGCACCCACTGGGGCCGGCCCGCGAGCGCGCTCTCGGTCATCACGTGGACCAGCTCGTGACGAATCGTCTGCTCCAGCACGCCACGATCGCGCAGCGCGGCCGGCGGCAGCAGGTGCAGCTCGCCGGCCACGATGGCGCCTGACGTGAACCACGGACGAGCGGTCGCCTGCTCGTAGTCGTCGGTCGTCGGATGAAATCGCAGCGTCAGCTTCACCGGCGCCGTGACGCCGAGCGTTCGCGCGATCTCATCGCGCGCGCGCACCGCCTGCTGGAGGATCGCGTCATGCTCGCCTTCGTCGTCATCGGGCAGCGAGATCATGACGTCGGGCGCCGGCGGGCGCGGCGTGCCGGCCGCGCGCACGGACGGCGGCGCCGCCGGCGCAATGCGCGCCGCCAGCATGGCGGCTGTCGGCGTCACCTTCGAAATCTCCAGACCCGGATAGTAGCGCGCAAGGATTTGATCGGCGTTCGTGCCGCGTTCGGCGAGCCGCACCGATCCGATCACGCACAAGCCGACGCCGTGGCCGGAGCCGTGACCGCTGAAATGGAACGAGTCACCCTGCTTGCGAACGGTGAACGCGGCGCTCTTGATGTGCTGCCAGCCGAGCGTGCGTCCGACGACGGTCCGGAGATCCGCGCCGGAGATGACGTCGGGCTTCAGGCCGTCCAGCGTCAGGCGGCTGACGCGGCCGGACACGTTGCGCGCCGCGACGCGCAGATCCCGCAGCCGTTGGCCGTGAAATCCGCCGGCGCGCAGCGCTTTCAGCAGATCGGCCGCGCGCAGATCCGCCGTCCACGCGGGCGCACCGTCGCAGGCGTCGTCTTCCCGCGCCGGCAGGTACGCCGGATCCTCATGGCCGGGCCAGACGTCCGACGGAATTTCCGTGTGCCCGCCGCAAGATGCGCTGAAATAAATGGACGCGGGCGTGCCGTTGCGCAGCAGGACACGGCCCGCGGTCGCCTGCGTCGCGCGCGCTGTCGCCGCCACGGCTGCGCGGACCACCTGACAGTGCGTCTGATCGCAGAGATCGAATCCGTCCGCGCGATGGCGTTCGCGATTGGCGAGCGCGAACGTGCGAATCGCGATCGCGAGCGCCTCGAGCGCGGCCGGCTGACTGTCGCGCGCCGCCTCGCCCGCAAGCACGCGCGCGACGTAGGACTCCATCGGCAAGGTGACGACGGAATACTTTCCGTTCGCGCCTTGAAAGCCGACGCGAACCGAAATGGGTTCAGGGTTCAGAGTAGAGGGTTCAGGGGTCCTGGCTCCGGGTTCGGGGTTCTGCGTCGCGGTTCGCGGCGTCGGACTCGGTGTTCGCGGTGCAGCAGGCGCGGGACGAACGCCGCGCGCTTGTTCGGCGCTCGAACCAAGAACCCTGAACCCTGAACCCTGAACCATGAACCCGGCCACGATCGCGACCGACAGGGTTGATCGAAGTGTCGCCGTCATTGTCATCGTCAGCGTTTGAAAGTCCGGCAGATTGAAGTCCGGACAATGCACTTCGACGTGATGTTCGGCCAGGCGCCCGGTGAAGTACCCGACCTTGGTCGAGCGCGGAGACGAGGCGAAGCCGTGGAGATAGAAGACCGTCACAGGAACGACTGGCAGCCGGGCCGGCAGCGGCACCACATCTGCGCCTCGCCACCGGTGTTGTAGTGATAGGTGATCTCTTCACCTTTGCGGATCCGCCGGGCGGCGCGAATCCAGATCACGCCATCCTTGATCTCGATGTAACAGTTGGGCCGGCAGGCGTGGTTGACGAAGCGCGCGATGTTGCCCCCGACCGCGGCGTCGACGACGGTGCGGCGCGTCAGCGTGAAACACCAGACGCGGCCGCGCTTGATGTACCGGTGTTCGCGCGTCTCGCTCTCCCGAACCGAAATCTTCTCGCCGGCGTAGTCGATAATCCGAGTGTTCTTGTTGATGGCCTGCGTCGCGTACACGCCCCATCCGTGAATGTTCGATCGTCGCTTCTCAATCACGCGGCAGGAATTATCGCACGCAGAGGCGCTTTCGTACCAGCGCGGCGCGCAGCAGTCAGTACTTCAGGACGCGCAGTCCGGGCACGCGCGAGAAGCCCTTCACGTTCCTGGTCACGAGCGGCGCATCGTCCAGCAAAGCGGCAGTCGCGATCAGTAGGTCCATCGCCGCGACCGGCCGGCCCCGGCGCGACGTCGCGGCCCGTAACCGCCCAAACAATGGAGCCGAACGGTCGTCCGGATACGTCACGAGCAGGCCTGACAACAACTCATCCAGCAGCTCGTGCTCCTGGAGTGGGCGCCGCGCCATCTCCGCTCCCGCGCGCAGCTCGCAGACGACATGGACGCTGACGCACAGGATCTCATTTGGCCCCAGGGACTCGATAAAGTCGAAGACCGAACCTAGACGCTCGGCGGTTGTCTCTCGCGACAGATCGATGAGGAACGAGCTGTCGAGATGGATCATCGCCGTACGGCGCGCGCCGGTTCCAATCGCCGCGCGCGTACCTGGCTCTCCATCGCGTCGAGCGTGGCTTCATCAAAGCGAATCGATCGCATGCGCTCGATGAACCGCTTCGCCGTCGGCTGGATTCCGAAATGTTCGCGGATGACCTGCGAGAACGACTGCCCTGCGCGCTTGTTACGGGAAAGCAACTCGTAGGCTTCGATGTCGATGGTGATCGTCTTGACGGCCATGCACTTATCATGCACTTAGACTGCCGCGGCGTCAAGCATCGACCGGCGCCTGTCAGGCGCGCGCGATCTCGTCCGCGGACCGCAGGGTCAGCGCCACGAACGTCAGCGTGCCGTTCGTGCAGCCGCCGGTCGGCGTCGTCGGCGCGCCGACGACGAACAGGTTCTCGTGGTCGTGCGTGCGGCCGAAGCTATCGCACACGCTCGTCGCGGGGTCCGCGCCCATCCGGCAGCCGCCGCCCGGATGATCGAGGTAATCCCCGTCGCTCGTGTTGACGACGCGGCCGTTGCCCGCCTTCGCCAGCGCGCCGAACACGCCGAGCACGTGCTCCTTCGTCGCCGCCTGGCGCGCGAGCGTCGGCTCGTCGAAGTGGTGCTCGATCTTCGGCATCGGATTGCCGTGACGGTTCTTCTTCGACGCGTCGAGCGTCAGCCGGCTGTCGGCCGAGGGGTGGACGTCCACGTAGGCGCGCAGCCGCACGGAGCTGCCCTTCGTTCGGGATCGCCAATCCGCCATCAACTCGTCGCCGAGCAGCAGCTTTCCGTCGGGAGTCCGTAGCCGGGGATTGCGGCCTGACGAACTTTCCCAGACGCGCGTGTCGTGGCGGACGAACGGCCGATCGGCGCGGCATCGGAAGTACTCGCGCGAGATCAGACTGTGCGTCATGTTCTGTCCGGGATACGTCTGGTCGTCGATGTTCGCCGACGCGTTGATGAATCGATGGCCGTTCATATAACGGCCGACGAGACCCGAGCTGTTGGCCAGGCCGTTGGGGAATCGCGCGTTCGCCGACAGCAACAGCAGATGCGAGCTCCAGCAGTAGCCCGACGCCACGATGAACTTCTTCGCGCGGTACTCGATCGTCTCGTCCGGTCGATCCTGGTGCACGCCGGTCGCAGACACGATGGTGGCCCTGCGATCGTCGAGCACGAGCCTGCGGACGAGCGTCCGGTCGTGGAGCACGATCTTCTTCGGCTGCGTCAACTGACGGAACGTGAAGTCCGGCGAGTAGCGCGCGCCGGACGGACAGACCTCGCCGCACGTGTCGTAGACGCAGCAGCCGCCACGGCCGTCGAACGGCGTCAGGTTGCGCGCCATCGGCAGCGACTGGAACTTCAGCCCGCTCTGCTCCGCCCACGCTTTCAAGAGCTGCAGGTTGTAGGACAGCGGGATCGGCCCCTGCGGGTACGGCTGAGTTCGCGCGTCCTCGGGATGCGGGCTTGGCTCGCCGCTGACGTGCAGCCGGCGCTCGGCCTCGCAGTAGTAGCGCTCGAGCTCGCGCCACTCGATCGGCCAGTCGGTCGCCAGGCCGTACATCGACTTGAGCCGCAGATCCTCTTCCGAGAACCGGTTGCACGCGCCGCCCCAGTGCAGCGCCAGCCCGCCGACCGCCATCGTCATTGAAATGATTCCCGCCGCTTGCTGGTCTTCGATGTAGTCCTCAGGCCAGGGATGCTCGCCGTACTCGAGCGCACGCTCGCGATACCTGCCGCGATTCTGCACGTCGAGGATCGAGCGCCCGGCCTCGACGACGGTCAGCCGCAGACTGGGCCGCAGCTCCGAGAGCTTCAGCGCCAGCATGGCGGACGTGATGCCGCCGCCGATGATGCACACGTCGGTTTCATGGACTGCCATAAGAATCTCTACCACGGAGGACACAGAGGATACGTCCTCCGTGGTTACTAACTCATCGGCGCGGGGCGACGCGTGGTGATCTGAATCGGGCGGCACACCTCGCGGTTGATCGCCGCGTGATAACAGAGATCGTTCGCCTCGCTGCTGCGGAAGAAGTGCGCCATCAGGTCGGCCACGACGTGCTGGCCCAGCGGCCGGGGTGGCAGGTTGCGCACGCCGGCCTTGACGAACGCGGCGTCGAGCAGCGCGCGTCGCGCTTCAGGATCGAGCGCGCTCCAGCGGCCGCCGCGCGCGCGGGCGTCGGCCTCGAGCGACGACAACTGCGCGAGGTACACCGGCACGGGCGACGCGCCCGACTTCTGCAGCCGCGGATGGCCGTACCCGTGCGCGAGCGCGACGCCCTCGCGATAGCCGCGCGTCCAGACGACGAATTTCTCGACGGCCGTGCGCAGTTGCGCGGCGGCGATCGACGCCGGCAGCACCGTGGGTGCGATCTCGTGCAGGAACGCGACGGCCTCCGGCGTCAGCTCACGCGGCTGCGCGAAGACGCGCAGGCGGGCGAACGGCAGGACGGCGGGCAACGCGGCGATCCACTGAATGAGCGTGCGGCGTTTCATGCAAGCCTCCGAACTGGAGGAATCGTAGCAGCCATGGGGCCGGATGCTATACTTTTTAATTGTGGCTGTGCTCACCACACTCGGCCGTCAGGCGCGCTCGGTGCGCGAGTTCGTGCGCGGGCTCGCGCACACGGCCCACCCGCTGCTCGTGCAGATCATCCCGATCCGCCGCTGCAACATCGACTGCGGCTACTGCAACGAGTACGACAAGGTCTCCGCTCCGGTGCCGGCCGACGTCATGCTGCGCCGGATCGACAAGCTCGCCGAGCTGGGCACGTCCGTCGTCGCCTTCAGCGGCGGCGAGCCGATGCTGCACCCGGATCTCGACGCGCTCATCCGCCGCATCCGCGGACGCGGCATGATGGCTGGCCTGATCACGAACGGTTACTACCTGGTGCCGAAGCGCATCGAGCAGCTGAACGAGGCGGGACTGGACTTCCTGCAGATCAGCATCGACAACGTCGAGCCGGACGAGGTCTCGAAGAAGAGCCTCCGGCTGCTCGACAAGAAGCTCGAGCACCTGCGCGACCACGCCGCCTTCGACATCAACATCAACTCGGTGCTCGGCGGCGGGATCAAGAACCCCGAGGACGCGCGGACGATCAACAACCGCGCCCGCGCGCTCGGATTCTCCACGTCGATCGGGATCATCCACGACGGATCGGGCCGGCTGAAGCCGCTCGGTCCCGTCGAACGCAAGGTGTACGACGAGGTCTCGGCCGCCATCAACGGGCCGTGGCAGGTCTTCAAGAATCTCTATTCAGGGATCACGAGCTTCCAGGACAACCTTGCCGACGGCAAGCCGAACGAGTGGCGCTGCAGGGCGGGCGGCCGCTACCTGTACATCTGCGAGGAAGGCCTCGTGCACTACTGCTCGCAGCAGCGCGGCTTCCCCGGCGTGCCGCTCGACACGTACACCGTGGACGACATCCGACGGGCGTTCAACACGCCCAAGTCGTGCGCGCCGTACTGCACCGTCGGCTGCGTCCACCGCGTGTCGACGATGGACTTCTGGCGCAGTCCTCAGGATGCGGTGGCCGGCGCCCAGTCAGTCGTTAGTCGCTAAGTCCCGGGCTGGAACTCCCAGCCCTCAGCCCTCAGCTCAGCCTTCAGCCCTCAGCCCTCCAATCTAGCGTCCTGAGAACCTCACCCTCACACCGGCATTCACCAGCCGCGGTGTGCCGATCGTCGAGGGGTTGGTCTGCACGAAGTACACCGTGTCCAGCAGGTTCTGCACGCCGAAGAACGCCTGAATGTTCCGGCCGAGCTGGCGCGATGCACTCAGATCGACGACCGTGTAGCCCGGCAGGCCCGCCGGATAGTTTGCGGCGTATCCGGCGTCGGCCAGCGTGGCGACGGGGATGAAGTTGACGTTCAGATCGTCGTTGTACGTCAGGCCGACGAACTGCATGCCCAGCGTGACAGTCGCGTACTTCGGGTTCGAATAGGCCGCCTGCAGCGTGCCCCGGTTCTTCGATACCTGCTGCAACTGCTTCCCCAGCAGCGCCGCGGTCGCCGTGCCGCCGTCGGTGACTGTCGCATCGTCGTAGACGTATCCAGCGGAGAAGCGCCACGACGAGCCGACGCGGTAGTCGACGTCGGTCTGCACGCCGCGGACCTGCGTTTCGGGCACGTTCTGCTTCTGCGCCAAGGTCGAGGACAGCGTGACGTTCAACACCGGATTGGTGATGCGATTCTCGAACCACGTGACGCGCACCGACACGTTCTTCGCCGGTGCGATGTTGACGCCCACCTCTCCGCCGATCAGGCGCTCCGGGGCGAGCAGTTCGTTCGGACGCGTGGTGACCGCTCCGACCGAGAACTGGCGATACAGTTCCGTCAGCGTCGGCGCGCGGAATCCGGAATTGGCGGCGCCCCACACGCTGACGCGATCCGACGCGTGATAGAGCGCCCCGACGTGCGGGCTGACGACCGTGTCGTTCCCGTCGGGAATCGAGGCGCGATTGTTGGCCGTCGGCAGACCCGTCGCCAGCGTGGTCTCGAGATTGTGCCCGTTGTAGTTGTTCCAGCGGTCGACGCGCGCGCTCAGCGTGAGCACCAGCCTGTCGATCGGCGTGAAGATGTCCTGTACGAACGCGCCGAGGCTCTGCTGCGTGCCGCCTGAAAACCGTTGCACGGACAGTGTGGCCGCCTGCGTCACGCCCGTGATCGCCGTCGGCAGCGCGGCGACATAAGCCGCCTCCTGGCTCTCGCCGTCCACCCACCGCCAGTCGAACCCCGCACTGAAGGCATGGGATCTGCCGAGGGCCCTGGACCACTGGGCCATGCCGCCGACGCCGTTGGTGGGCACGTTCTGGTCCGTCGCGAGACGGACGACGTTGCGAGTGGTGGCCGAGTTGGTGACCGCGAGAAAGTTGAAGTGCGCCCGTTGCGCGTCGACGAAGACACGCGCCTGCAAATCGCTGTCGTCCTGTAACCGCGCACGAATGCCGCCGTTCAGCGTGGTCCACCGCGTATCGTTCAATTCGCCCACCTTGGCGTTGTTCCGGTTCTCGGAGAAATAGCCGGCGCGGGCAAAACCGAGAACTCGATCGGACGGCGTGAACTCGAGCTTCGCCGTGAAGTTCTTGTATTCGACATTGCCGTTGTTGTCGATCGGACCGCGCTCGATCGGCGCCACGATCGGGAACCCGTCGGTGTGGAGGAAACTCCCCTCGACAGCCGCCGAGACCGTGTTCCATTGGTCGCTGCCGAAGAAGTCGAACTTCGGACTGTTGTGGTCGCCGTACTGCGGATTGAGCTCGATGGTGCGGCGGATGGGATGGCTGGTGATGATGTTGATGACGCCGCCCATGGCGATGTTCCCGTACAGGCTCGACGACGAGTCTTCGGTAATCTCGACGCGATCGACGCTCGCCAGCGGCACGCGGGTCCAGTACACCCAGCCGCCGAACGGATCGTTGAAGGGGATGCCGTCGAGCAGGACGAGCGTGCGGCTCTGGCCGCTGGGTCCAATGCCGCGCAAGGACACGCCCTGCGCCGTCGGCTGCGCAACGAGACTGCTCGTGCGCCGGAAGAGGCTGAACGACGGCACCTGGCGCAGCACGTCGTCGGCGATCAGCGCGGGCGACGCCTGGACCGCCTCGTTGGTGATGACGTTGACGCTCGCGGGCACATCGCCAAGGCGCTGCTCGCTGCGCGTCGGGGTCACAGTGACGACTTCGAGCAGCGTCGCGGGCTCGACGGTGATGTCGAGCGCGCCGCCCGAGGCCGACGCCTTCTGCGTCTTCTCGGCGAAACCGCCCGCGCGGACCACGACCGTCACGTCGCCCGCCTCGGGTGTTTCAACGGCGAAGCGGCCGTCGGGACCGGTGACGGTCCGGAGTTCCGGCCCGCTCGCGGGCCGGACGATGACCGCCGCGTCGGCGACCACGGCGCCCGTGGTGTCGCGGACGACGCCGGAGATGGATGAAACCGCCAAAAACAAGATGAGTGCCGCAATCACTGGTGTCCTCCTACCGATCGGTGTCCCGCGGAATCGCAAACGCCACGAGCGAAGCGTCTTCGCCTCCGCCCGTCGCGATGACTATGAACTGCCGGCCGCCGGAACGATACGTCATCGGCGTGCCGTGTGTACGGCGGAGGTTCGCGTGCCACCGCTCCGCACCCGTGGCCGCATCGACCGCGTGCAGCGCGAGGTCGCCGCCGCCCGCGAACACCAGTCCGCCCGCCGTCGCTAGCACGCCCGGCGCGCCGGCCACGCCAAGTGACGCGGGGAGCGCGACGCCCGCCAGCGCCGGATGCCGCCGCAGCGACGGCGTGTCGCCGAACGGCACGCGCCACTTGATCGCGCCGCGATTCAGATCGACCGCCACCAGATGACCGAACGGAGGCTTGAGCAGCGGCAGGCCGTCCATGAACGTGGCGCTGGTGTCGCCGACCCGCGTGAGATCGGCGTCCACCTCGGACGCGCGCGGATTGGCGCTGCTGCGATCGGGCGCGCCGACGCGAGCGATGTTCGCTTCGTTGGTCGTCTTGAAGAACAGGACGCCGCTTTGCGCGTCGAACGCCGCGCCGCCCCAGTTGGCGCCGCCGATCAATCCCGGCCGCTGCACCGTGCCTTTCGCGCTCGGCGGCGTGAAGACGGGGCCAATGCGGTACTTCTGCAGTTCCTTCTGCGCCGCCGCTTTCAGCTCCGGCGTCGCGTCGAACGCGTCATCGAGCGTGACGCCCTGCTCGGTGAACGCCGGCGGCTTCGTGGGAAACGGTTGCGTCGGCCACGCGTGCTCGCCGTCGACGTCGCTCGGCGGAACCGGACGTTCTTCAATCGGCCAGACGGGTGCGCCCGTCACCCGATCGAAAACGAACGCGAATCCCTGCTTCGTCAGCTGCACGACGGCGTCGATCGTGCGGCCGTCGACGTGAATCGTCACGAGACTTGGCGGCGAGGGGTTGTCGTAGTCCCACAGCCCGTGATGCACGAGCTGGTAGTGCCACTTGCGCTTCCCGGTGTTCGCGTCGAGGCAGACGATCGACTCGCCGAACAGACCGGAGCCGGGACGGCGGCCGCCGTAGAAATCGTTGCTCGGTGTCGTCACGGGAAGATAGACGAGCCCGCGCGCCTCGTCGAGCGTCATCGGCGCCCAGACATTGGTGTGACCCGTGTACGCCCACGAGTCGTTCTGCCACGTGTCGTTGCCGAACTCGCCCGGCTGCGGAATGGTGTGGAACGTCCAGACCTGTTTGCCGGTGCGCGCGCTGAACGCTCGTACGTCGCCCGGCGGATCATTCTTATACGCGAGCCGATCGCCGACGCCGTTGCCGAGGATCACCAGGTCCTTATAGACGACCGGAGGCGACGTGTTCGTGTAGTGCCGCTTGTTGATCTCCCAGACCAGGCCCTGGCTCAAGTCGGTCACACCGCGCGTGCCGAAGCTGTCGACGGGACGACCGGTCGCCGCATCGAGGCAAATCAGGCGATAGCGGCTGTTAATGAAGATGCGCAGCGCGCCGCCGGCCGCACTGTCGTACCACGCGGCGACACCGCGATGCACGAAGCCCGAGCCGTTGGGCGGCTGGCCGTCTTCGTACGCCCTGGGATCGAACGACCAGCGTTCGGCGCCGGTGTCGGCGTTCAGCGCGACGACACGGTTGTACGGCGTGCTGAAGTACAGCACGTTGTCGATCATCAGCGGCGTCGTCTGAAACTCTCCAGGCCGCGTGCCGAACTCGGCCAACACGTTCTCACGCGCCGCCCACTCCCACGCGACCGTCAGGCGCGCCACATTCGACGCGTTGACGTCGGTCAGCGGCGAGTACTTCGTGCCCGCCTGATCGCCGCCGTAGTAGGGCCAGTCGCGCGCCGCGGGACGGTCACGTTGACCGCCGGCGGCGAGGGCGATTGCGAAGATCAGCGCGCCGAACACCGGTTTCAGCATCGAGAACATCGCAGGATTATAATGCGCCACGCGTCAATTTCACGGGGGCCTCATGCGATCCAAGAGTGCGTTGTTCGCCGTCGTGCTGCTCGCGCCGTTCGCGCTCGCTGTCACACTTCTGGCACAAACGTCGACGATCCGGATTCGCGCGGCCGCCGTGGCCGACGGCACGGGCAAGGTGACGCGGAACGCGACGGTGGTCGTGCAGGGATCCAAAATCACGGCGATCGAGGCGAACGCCACGGGCGCCGCCGGCGCCGCGACCTACAACCTCGGACAACTGACGATTATGCCCGGCATGATCGACGTCCACGCGCACGTCGGCTGGCACTTCGACAAGGACGGCCGCTACGCCGCGCGGCCGGGCACACCGGCGCAGGAGATGCTGTACAGCGCCGAGAACGCGTTCGTGACGCTGATGGCCGGCTTCACGACGGTCCAGAGCCCGGGCCAGGCGAACGACGTCGAGCTGCGCGAGGCGATCGCGCGCGGCATCCTGCCGGGCCCGCGCATTCTCACCTCCATCCGCCAGATCAACGAGCGCAGCGGGACGCCCGACGAGATCCGGCAGAAGGTCCGCCAGCTGAAGACGGACGGCGCGGACGTCGTCAAGATCTTCGCGTCGGCGAGCATCCGCGACGGCGGGACGCAGACGATGACCGACGCGCAGCTGCAGGCGGTCTGCGGCGAGGCCAACGCGCAGGGGATGCGCACGATGGTCCACGCGCACAGCCCCGAGTCAATCAAGGCCTCGCTGAACGCGGGCTGCCAGCAGATCGAGCACGGCGTCTTCGCCAACGACGAAGTGCTGAAGCTCATGGCCGACAAGGGTGTCTACTTCGACCCGAACGTCGGGGTCGTCCTGCAGAACTACCTGAGCAACAAGGTGAAGTACCTCGGTATCGGCAACTACAACGAGGAAGGCTTCGCGTACATGGAGAAGGGGCTGAAGATCAACGCAGAGATGATGAAGAAGGCGGTCGCGACGCCGAAGCTGATGATGGTGCTCGGGACGGATGCCGTCGCCGGCGCGCACGGCCACAACGCCGACGAGCTCGTCGAGCGCGTGCGCCAGGGCGGCCAGAAGCCAATGGACGCGATCATCTCGGCGACGTCGCTGGCCGCGAAGTCACTGCGGCTGGACAAGACGATCGGCACGCTCGCGCCAGGCTACGAGGCGGATCTGATTGCCGTGGACGGCGATCCGACGACGGACATCACCGCCGTGACGCGCGTCGCGTTCGTGATGAAGGGCGGGAAGGTCTATAAGAACGTGAGTAAGTGACTCTTAGTGCTTGTGGCGCTCCCGGCGGGCCATCACTTCGGTGACGCCCACCTCGAGCGCGTGGACGAGCGCGATCTCCTGCTTCTCGAGCGGAATCGTCTGCAGGTACGACACGATCGACGCGCGCTCGATGAACAGCTGGTGGATCGTCATCGTGTTGCCCAGCAGTTCCACGGCGCGACCGGCCGTGGCCTGGACGGGCGTCACGTCGTGAGGCAACGTTTCCCGAGGCATCGGCTCCTGAAGCGGCGTGTCGGCCACGGCAGTACCCTCCCTGAGCGCCGGCTCGTCTCCCCCGGCGGCGCGATACCGACGGCTATCGCAAGCCCGGTGCCAGAGGTTCGGCCCGCAATCCCGGGCATTCGTGGTCCGCGTGTCACAAAACGGCCCACGACGATCACGATATTCGCCGCAGTCGCGCCACGAGGGCGTTCATATCCTGCGGGAGCGGCACCTCGAACTGCATCGCGCGGCCGTCGACCGGGTGGCGGAACGTCAGCCGGTGCGCGTGCAGCGCTTGTCGAGGAAACGCGATCGTGCGCAGCGAGTCCGGGCCGTAGGTGTAGCGCTGCTCGCCGACCAGCGTGTGGCCGCGCAGCCGCGCCTGCAGGCGGATCTGATTCCGGCGACCGGTGAGCAGCTCCACTTCGATCAGCGAGGCGCCGGCGAATTTTTCGATCACGCGATAGTGACAGACGGCGTCCTTGCCTTTCGGATCGCGCGGATGGGTTTCTTTCTGAATGAGCGCCCGCTCGTCCCAGACCATGTAGTCGCGCCATGTGCCCGACGCCGGCGTCGGATGCCCGTAGACGACCGCCAGGTACACCCGCTCGGGCTCGTGACGCTTGAACTGCTCCTTGAGCGCCTTCTGCGTCTTCGCCGTTTTCGAGAACAGCACGAGGCCCGACGTATCGCGATCGATGCGATGGACGACGAAGGGCCGGCGCCGGCCGCGGCGGCTGAGGTAGGCCTCGAGATCCTCGAACACCGATCGCGCGTCACGCCTGCGCGTCGGCGGCAGCGGCACCGCCAGCACGCCCGCCGGCTTGTTCAGCACGAGAATCGTGTCGTCTTCGTACACGATGGGCAGATCGCGCTCCTCGCCGATCGCCGATCGGCGCTTCGAACTGCCCGGCCGGTCCATCCACACGCGGACGACGTCGCCCGCGGCGAGACGGACGCCCGCGTCGGCGATCGTCACCTCGCGTTCGTTGAGGAACACCTTGCGGCGATCGAGCGCGGTGACGGCCTTGCCGCGCGAGCCGAGGCGCGCCGCGCCGGCGAGAAACTTGTCGAGCCGGAGATCGGCAGCATCGGGATCGATAGTCCATTGCGGCATGTGGCACAGTCAGCTGTTTCTAATCTGCTGAAGAAGAGGCTCTACCACGGAGGACACGGAGACAAACGGAGGTCACTGTCAATAGCCGATACCTCGCGATCTCCGCTCAACACCGTGAACTCCGTGGTTGCATGTCCGTGTCCGCCAGCTCGTGCGCGCGAATCGCTCACCCACAAGACTAGAATTGTTGATCATGCCTTCGTCTGCCGTCTCTCTCACATGCGCAGCGGTCGCGCTGTGCGCGTGGATGACCGTTTCGGCCTGTTCGAAGACGCCGGAACCGCCGCCTGTCGCCGCTGCGCCACCGGCCTCAACGCGCGTGGGACGCGTTGAGGGCAAAGGGCCCGTGCCGGCGCCGGGCGCCTCGGTCGTCGTCGCGCTGGAGCCGAAGACCCCGCGGACGTTTCCTGTCCAGGACGAAGCGCCGGTGATGGATCAGGTGGGCCAGACGTTCTCGCCGGCACTGCTCATCGTGCGCACCGGGCAGCCGGTGAAGTTCCGCAACAGCGACGACACGCTGCACAACGTCAACGTGAAGGAAGAGGGCACGCGCGTCCAGTCGTTCAACGTGGCGATCCCCACCGACGGCGTGTACGAGTTCACGTTCCCGCACGACGGCTTCTACCGCGTCGGCTGCGACATCCATCCGGCGATGGCCGCGTCGCTCTTCGCCGCGTCGACGCCGTACGTGACGCTCGCCGACGGCGACGGCGGATTCTCGTTCACCGATGTGCCGCCCGGCGCGTGGACGATCACGATCTACTCCGCGGGGCGGCAACTGCAGCGCGACGTCGAGGTGACGAAGGGCGTGTCGACCGTGACTGTTGAATAACGCGCTGCTGCGCGCGAGTACCGCCGCCGCACGATTCGTCCTACCGCGGCCGCTTCATCAGCAGCGTCGTCCCATCCGGCGTCGTCCAGGCGATGCCGGTCGTCTCCCAGCCGGCCGCGCCCTGCTGATCGACGACGGGCGCGGGCTTGGCGTTGGTCGGAATCGTGAGCGTCATGTACTCCCACGCCTGGCGCGCCAGATGGACCTTCACGACGTCGGGCACACGCGGCTCGCCGCCCTGCACAATCTGCACGCGCAGGGGCGCGTCGAGCGTGGCGTCCCGCAGGTTGACGGGGACCGCTTCGGTGCGGCCGCTGTTCATCACCCAAACGCGCGCCTGCGTCATCTGTCCGGGCTGGCCCTGATCGGGCGCAGCAAGCATCGCCGAACCGCCGACGACGAGCGCACCGGCTGCGAGCGCGGACACGACGATCGATCGCATAGTCACCTCGCACTGTGGGGCCGACTTTGGCCTTGACGTAGGGGCCGACCTTGGTTGGCCCGGTCTGCGATTAGGACATCTCAGCGCGGGGTGTTGTCTTACTTCTGAGGCACCCGCGCCTTCAGCTCGTCCGACCAGTTCTGGACCCTAGGTTGTGCGTGTCATCAGCCTTGAGCATGATGAACCGCTGGCCGTCCGGGCTGACGTCGTACCAGGCATCGCCCGAGGGATTGGTCACGGTCACGAACCGGCCTTCAAAGAGCAGCGCCGGCGTACCAAGTTCGAGGCCATCGCCCTTGGCGGCAATCGGCGCCGCCATCATTTTGTCACCACTCCTGAAGAAGAGTTCGCGGCCGTTCTTGCTCCAGGTCGGCTCGGTGCCTCCGTCCGTCGACACCGTGTAGCGGGGGCCCGGGCCCGGGAAGGCCTGCACGGAGATTTCGAAACGGGTCGTGTCGTCGGACAGGAATTACGCGACCGCGATGTCGGCAATCCGCTTCGTGCGATCCTTCTCGACTGCACGTACGAGAAAGGTCCGTACGTGCGCCGGGGTGTCCGCAGGCAGTGCGGTCCAATCGGGCTGGCCGCGCAGCACCGCGGCGAGCGTCTCACTGACATCTTCAGCCTCGAACGCGCGCTTGCCGGTGAGCATCTCGTAGAGCACGCACCCGAACGCCCAGATGTCGCTGCGCCTGTCGGCCGTGCGTCCTTTCGCCTGCTGGCGAGCCCGAAGTCCAACACCTTCACGGTGCCGTCATCGCGGACCTTGATGTTCGCCGGCTTCAGATCGCGATGGACAATTCCCTGCTCGTGCGCCGCTCCAAACGCGTCCGCGATCTGGCGCGCAATCGCCAGCGCCTCGTCAATTGCCGGGACTGAAGTCTTCGCCCTCAGTCCTCCGATTCGTTCCGCCAGCGTCTCGCCCTCGACCAGATCGAGCACGATGCCAGTGACGCCGTTCGAGTTCTCGAGGCCGTACACGGCGGCGATATTCGGATGATTGAGCGTGGCCCGGACTTCGGCTTCACGCTGGAAGCGCCCCAGTCGCTCCGGATCGGCGGCGAACGCCTCCGGCAGGACCTTGATGGCAACCTCGCGCCTGAGTTGTGTATCGCGCGCGCGATAGAGCTCGCCCACGCCCCCTGCGCCTAGCAGCGCGATGATTTCGTACGGGCCGAGCCGTGTGCCGGGAGACAGGGGCATGGCGCGTGATTCTCGCGACGGATCCTCTGACGACAAAGGAGAATGGTGCGGGAACGTCCTGCAACTTGACAGGCGATGGCGAGGTGACCACACTGGTCATATGAAGAGTAATCTCACCGAAACGAGGGCCAGCGTCGTTCAGTTGAAAGCGCGGCTGAGTGAGTATCTGCGTCGCGTGAAGGCCGGCCACGAGCTCGTCATCACTGAGCGCGGTCTGCCCATTGCGCGCATTCTCCCGCTCGATGTCGATCAACAGAAGTCGACGCGTCATGAGCGGCTGGTTCGTGCAGGCGTCATCCGTCCTGGGCGAAATGGCGGGCGCGTGCCGAAGTCGATCCTCGAAACCCCTCCCGTCAAGATATCAGGCGTGCTGGACGCGTTGCTGGCGGAACGTGACGAAGATTACACGTAATGTTCTGGGACGCCTCGGCGATTGTTCCACTCGGATTCAAGGAAGCTGATACGGCCGGCCTTCTGGTGCTCGCAAAGGCCGAAACGCAGTTTACCGTCTGGTGGGCCACGCCGGTGGAGTGCGGCGGAGCGGCGTATCGCCGGCGACGGGAAGGCCGGTGCGACGCGGAGGCGTTGCGAGCAGGTGTTCAGCGTTTCCGGGAATTGATGGCCGCTGCGGACTTCGTCCTTCCAACTGATGCGTTGCGGCATCGAGCGGAGCATGTGATCGCCGCCCACCCATTGCGCGCCGCGGACGCGCTTCAGCTTGCGGCCGCGTTGTCCTGGTGCGATGAACAGCCGTGGAACGAGTCGTTCGTGTGTCTCGACAAACGGCTGCGAGACGCGGCTCGTCAAGAAGGCTTCTCCGTCCTGCCCGAAGAACACGCCTGGAGCGGTCGCGTCCGGCTTTAGCCTGCCCTAGTAAAAATCGTGCGCGTCGAACTCGATGGACGTGCCGCCCAGCCCGGTCACTTGCTCGGCGCGGATCGACGTCACGCCTTCCTGGTTCTGCAGCACGCCGTCGACGATCAGGAACGGCTCCGCGATGATGACGCGAGCAGATCGACTTTCACGATCCCCATGTCCGCGCAACCGTCCTTGTCCCACTGCACGACGACGCGGCCGGGCATGCTGGCGTTTTCGAGCGGCACGACGGCGTCGAGCCGGCCCTGGCAGATCACCATCCCGCCCGAGTGCTGGCCGAGATGGCGCGGCAGATCCTGCATCTCCTTCCACAGCCGCGCGAAGTGCCGCACGCGATCCGACTGGAGATCGAGGCCGAGCACCTTGCCTACTTCCCGCGCCGCGCTCCGGCCGCGGTACGTGATCACATTTGCCGTCATTGCTGCTTTTGACCCTTCGGGGGCGGCGCCGCGTGTGTTGTTGCACTTTTCGTACACGTGCTGGATGACGCGCTCGCGCCGGTCGCCGCTCGGCAGATCGAGATCGATGTCCGGCCGTCGAGCTCCTCGAGCGCGAGCGCGCCCTCGCCTTTCGGCGCGCGCAGTTTCATGCAGGTGATTAGTCGGCAGAGATTCTGATGACCCTCTGTGGATTCACACAGCACCGGCAGGAGGAACTGAGAACTGGGAACTGAGAACTGCGGGAACCGCGAGAACTGCGGTCCAAGTTCTCATTTTTCAGTTCTAAGTTCTCAGTTCCGATCGTCAACTCTGCGCCCACGATCGGACGGATCCCGGCCGCGCGCGCGGCTTTATGGAAGCGCGGGATCCCGTACACGCCGGCGCGATCGAGCAGCGGGGATGTTATTGAGCCGGAGGTAGACGCGCAACTGGCCGCGGTGGTGGATCACGTGATTCATGACGAAGCTGCGGACGCAGGCGGCGCGCGGCATCGACCACGATTTCGCGTGCGGCTTCCAGCCCAGTGTGTCGTCGGACACGCGTTCCAGAACGCGTCGGGTGGTGGCCATTTCCTGATCGAATTCCGGGAGAAGTGCGTCGGTGATCGCCATGCTCAGCTCCTTTTAGCTTTTAGCTTTCAGCTCTCAGCTTTCGGCTCTCAGTTTTAAGTTTTCTGTTTTCAGTTTCAGTTTTCAGTTTCAGTCCGCTATCGCATCAATGAACCAGCCGTGCCCGGCGCGATCCCGGCCATTCCATGGATCGAGCCCTGCCTGTTGGGCGTCGTCTTGCTGCGGCGCGCCGGCGATGAGCAACAGTGACGGAGGCGGCCGAACACCGGTTGCAGCGGACGGCGCTTCGCGCCGCCGCTGAGCCGGAGCGTCATGGCCGCACGCGAGAATTGGTCGCGACGTTCAATCACGACGTCGGTGCGTTATGCGAGTACCTTCGCGAGAGACAGCGCGAGCACAGCGGCCGTGTGGTAACCCGTGAGCCGCGTCGCCCGGAGGTCCTAGAAGCTCCGGAGAAATGATTCACTGCGAGGGACTCTGCGGCGCGCTCGCCCAGGCGGCCGGCCCCCAGCGCCGCTCCACCCGCAGCCCGTCAATCACCGTCACGCCGCCGAGACTGTTGATCGTGTGGATGCCGTCGGGCCACGCGGTCCCTGCAGGCGGATCGAGCGCAAGCACGGCCTCCTCGCGGAATCGCGTCGGCGACAAATCGACCAGCCGGTTGATCGTGATGCCGGCGCCGTAGCGCCGGGCGCAGTTCTGCGCGGGCCGGTAAATCGCGCCGCCGAGACTGAACAAGGCCCCGGCGGGCCGGCTCGATCGCGTGTCCGACTTCACCGGATTCAACGCGTGGGGCTGCCAGGGTCCGCGCCAGGTATCGGCGAAAAACACGTAGAGATCGGTCTGGTCTTCGTCACCCTGCTTCGTGCAGAACAGCCACCACTTCCTGTCGTGCTCCACCAAGGTCGAGTCCACGAACGGAAAGTCCGTCATCAGATCGCCCTGCGCCGTCCACATTCCCGACGGCTCGTCGCACTGGAACACGGAGACGCGGCGCGCGCGATGCGTTTCCGGTAGACAGTAGAGCCGCGCACGGCCGTCACGCGGGTCGGCCTCGCGCAGCAGAAACGGGTACGACGCGCGCGACGGCAGATCCGGACGGCTGCGCGCCGAGAGCACGGTGCCGTCGCGCCGCACGCGCAGCTCGCTCAGTCCCTTGGATCGGGACGGATAGCGGTAATCCTCGACCAGCAACCGGACGTCCTCGGCGTCCACGCCGAGCAGAAACGGATCGGCATAGAAGCGATCGGCCGGTTGGCCGATGAGCCACGCGGGCGGCGGCAGGCGCCCGCGCTGCAGGACGTCTTCGACGCCGAACGGGAGGAGGCCGACGCTCCATCGCTGCCGCGTCAGCCAGCTTCGCACGGTGTCGCCAATGACGCCGCCGGCCGGCTCGGGATGCCGTGGCGGTTCGAGCAACGCGCATCCGGTGATCGACACCGGCGTCGCATCGACGATCCCGGCGTCGCCCGACAGGATCTGGCGCAAGACCCGCGCGCACCACGGCGCGACGCGATCGGGAACCGACGCCGTGCCCCACCCGTTGATCGTGCGCGCGCGATACCAGCCCTCGTGCAGCACGATGACGCGATCCGGATCGCGCGTGATGCGGCACAGCCGCGCGACGGTGCCGGCGGCGCCGCCGGCCAGCGGCGCGCCGTCGCCGAATCGATACCGCCAGACGCCGAGCGATGGATCGATCGGGCACGCGACCTCCGCGAGATCGATGAGCACGTCGCACGCGAGGCCGGCCAGCGCGGACGGCGCGCGATCGGGCTCGACGAGGTCCAGCTCGACGCCGTCGACGCCGCGCGCGGCGGCGACGGCCGCGCGATGCCATGGCCGCGCGGATCGCTCCTCAAGAATGACGCCGACGCGGACACAACGATCAGATCTCACGCGGCGGTAGAATATCGCATCGTGTCCCAACGCGAGGCCCGCCGCACGGTGCTCTCGGCGGCCGACCACTCCTACGCGCGCACGCTGTTCCAGCTGCTGCTGAGCGCCGAGCGCCACGGCGCCCACACCCAGTGTGCGTGGACCGTCTTCGATCTCGGGCTCACGCCGGGCGATCGCGCGACGCTCGGCTCGCACTTCCCGTGGTGCCGCGTCGAGAGGTTCCCGTTCGACGCGCACCCGCCGCACGTGCGCGCGCTGGCGTCCTGCGCGTGGAAGCCGGTGGTGGTCGACGATGTCCTGGCGCGCGACGGCGGCCTGGTCATTTGGCTCGACAGCGCGTCGCTGCTCCACGCCGGACTCGATGACGCCTTCGCGCGCGTCGCCGCCGACGGTCTGTTCACGCTCGTCGGACAATCGCCCGCGCGGCGCTGGTGCCATCCTGCAACATTCGAATGCATGCGCACGCCTGAGTCCGATCGCGATCGGCCGTGCCGCTCGGCCGGCGTTCTCGGGTTCTCGAGCGAGCCCCCCGCGGTGCGCGACCTCGTCGCGGAGTGGCGCCGGCTCGCATTGATCCCCGGCTGCCTCGCGCCGCCGGGCGCCGGCCGAAGCAACCATCGCTA
Source organism: Acidobacteriota bacterium (assembly GCA_016195265.1). Lineage (GTDB taxonomy): Bacteria > Acidobacteriota > Vicinamibacteria > Vicinamibacterales > CAVVIG01 > SRVP-36. The sequence goes on from JACPZW010000074.1 coordinate 63,014, forward strand.
CGATCAGGCGATCCTCACGAACCTGCTGCACGCGTACGCGCGCGAGCGCGGTCTCAGGCTGCACGACGACGAAGTGGACATCTCGTCCACGCGCCAGGTCAGGTGGGTCTCGACGCGCAACGCCGTCGCGCCCTGGGTGCCGCTCGCGGCGGATCCCCTCGTGCGCGCGTACTACGCGGCGTACAAGCTGGGCGACCGCCTGGTGCTGCGCGCTCGCGCCGGCCTGACGCCGAGCCGCGCGCGGTGACGCGGAAGGATTACGGCACGACGCCGCGGAGGCTCGTATCCACGCGCGTGCCCGCGTAGAGCGCCGAAAAGACCTGGTCGGCCACGTTGCGCTCGTCCGGCGCGCGACGGCGCTTGAGCGTGGGATCGTCGGGAAATTGCTCGGCGCCGCGCGCCCAGGCGTCGCGGGCCTTGGCCGGGTCCTCGAGCCGCCAATATCCGTCGCCGAGCGATACGTAGACGCGCGCCAGCAGAAGGGCGGGCGTGTCGGGTGTGACCAGCGTCAGCGCCCGGTTCAAATCCCCGATGCCGCGCGGGATGCGCTTGAAGATGAAGTTGTTGTAGTAGAGATTCACGACGCCGCGGACGTAGTACGCGAGCACCGACGGCTTGAGCTCGATGGACTTCGTCAGGCTGTCCATGGCGTCGCGCCCGAGATAGAGCCGGCGGATGTCGCCGGCGACGGGCACCTTGTCCACGCAGGCGAGCGCGTGGCTGATCAGGATGTTCGGGCCCCTCCCCTTGCGCTTGGACAGCCGCTCGAGCGTGTCGATCGCGCGGTCGAACTGGCTCGAGGCAATCGCCAGCTGCCGGTAGTCCGCGGCCACCCGCAGGTTCTCGGGATTGGCCGCCACCGCCTGCTCGAACTCCGCGAGCTTCACGAGATCGGCGCGTCCGGCCTGCGCCGTCAACACCGCGCCCCCGCACACGCACGCCAGCAGAGCGGGAACCAGCCGCGCCCGGCGTCTCCGCATCAGCGCTCGAACCGTAGCTGCAGCCGGAACTGACGGTACTCGGAGTTGTAGAACGTGCCGAACGCCGGCGAGCTGATGTTGGCCTGCACGTCCACCGGGTTGAAGGACGCGAGGGCGTTGTAGGCCCGAATGCCGATCCACGGGGCAAGCTTGAAGATATGAAAGCGGTGCTCGAGGCCCAGATCGAGATGGAACCGGTTCGGCAGGCGATAGCTGTTCCGCGGTCCGACGAAGTCGAGGGCGTCGTTGACGATCGAATACGGCAGGCCCGTCCGCCAGTCGAGAATGCCGATGACCAGCCAGCGCGGCGACGGCATCAGGTGGCCGCGCGCGAACAGCCGGTGCGGCACGTCCGTCGTCGCGGGACCGGATTGGTTCGGTCCGATGATGGGCCACATCATCGTGTCGAAATACCGCGCGAACGCGTTGAGGTCGCTCTCGGCGAACGCGCGGGAGTACGACACGTTCAGGTCGGCCGCCGGCGATCGCGCGTAGTGAATGCCCGCTTCGAGCGCGCGGTACACCGCTTCGCCCGAGCTGTCGAGCAGCAGCTGCCCGACGCCGGCGCGCTGCAGCGTATCGACGATGAGCTCGTGGCCGTCGCGGCGCTCGAGCAGGCCGGCGTGGACGGACCAGCGGGCCGTCCAGCGATGGTCGTACGAGATGTCCCACGTCCGGCTGCGCGCCGTCCGCAGCTCGGGGTCGGTCACGTGCGTGAACGGCACCTGCGAGAGCAGGCTGGCGCCGTCCGCGGCGAAGCGCGAGTCGACGAACGTCTCGAACTGCGCGAACGCGCCCGCCGCCGACGGCGTACGTTCGAAGAACAGGCCGTAGCCGCCACGCAGAACTTCGCTGCCCGACGCGTTCAGCAGCAGCGCCGCGCCGACGCGCGGTGTCAGGTTCCACCGAGCGACCACGCCGTCGCGGTCGAGCCGGGCGCCGTACTCGAGGTACCACCGCGTGGACGGCTGCCAGCGGTCCTGCGCGAAGATCGCCAGGTCCGTGCTGCCGAGCTGCTGCGCGGTCGCCGGACTGAAGTCGAGCCGGCGCGACAGCGTTCCGTCGGGCCGCCGGATCAGCACCGGGCGGCTCGCGCTCATCCCGTCGTAGCCGTTGACCAGCACGTCGATGCCGCCCTTGTACAAGTGCAGGCCGCCCGACGCGGTCGCGGCCGACCCCGCAATCGTCTGGATCCACTGGAAGGTGGACAGCGCGCGGCTCTGCGTGTTGTAGAAATTTCCGAGCGTGGTGTCCGGGTACAGCTGCATCAGCGCGGCGCCCTGCCCCGCCAAATCCGTGCGCGACGCGCGCCACTGCACGGTGGACTCGCCGATGAGCCGATCGGTCCACAGCGCGCGCTCGGTCAGCGAGACGTGCTTCACGCGCTCGCGGAGGTTGACCGCGGCCTCCGGCGGCGTGAACGTGCCGAGTGACGCGTAGTCGCTGACGCTCGGAAACAGCCCGACATGGCCGATGAGCGAATGGCGCGCCGTGATATTCGCGTCCACGCGCGAGAACGAGCTCAGCCAGTGCGTGGTCTGCAGCTCGTTCTGCGGGCGGCTCGGTACGTCGTCGCTGCTGTAGCGGTACTGACCGGTCTGTTCGAGGAAGAGCTTGTTCGGAATGATCGGCCCGCCCGTCTCGACGCGGGGGCCGAAGCCGGCGATGCCCTGGACGTTCCAGTCCTCCTGGCGTTTGGTCCGGAACGTCGGATCGAGATTGTTCAGCCGCAACCGCCACTGATCGCCGGCCCTGCGCGTCTGGATGACGACCAGGCCCGACGCGAACCGCCCGTACTCGACCGCGTACGGATTCGGCAGCACCGACACCGAATCGATCGCATCGTCGGGCAGCGTCAGGTGCACGAGGCCCATGCCCGGATCCGCGAGCGTCGTCGCGCCGATCTGCACGCCCGACTGCGTCGGCCGTCCACCTTTGATGCTCATCCCGCCCGGCACTTCGATCACGGTGGCGAGCAGGCGCATCGCGGCGCCCAGCCCGCCGCCGGGCGCCAGCTTGTCCGTTTCCTTGTCGCTGATCGTGTCCGCCTTGGCGAGCGTGTCGCCGCTCGACACGATCGACCGCGGCGCGACGACGTCGACCGTGTCGGTCAGCGTGGCAATGGCGAGGTCGATCAGCACGGTGGTCGACCTGCCGGCCACGACGGTCGCACTGAGGGCGATCGCCGTGAACCCTTCGAGCGAGGCCACGACGCTGTATTTGCCTTCGGGGATCCCGTCGGCCCGGTAGCGGCCGTCGCCTTCGCTCACCAGCGACGCGACTTCGCGATTGACGGCAAAGATGACGATCTTCACGCCCGGCAACACGACGGTCCCGTTGAGCGTCGTGACGACGCCTTCAATCGAACCCGCCACGTCCTGTGCCTGCGCGCGCGCGGCGCTTGCGCACACCACGGCCACGGCCAGCACCACGGCCGGGACGAAGCGCCGCGGGAGTCCAGACCGTAGCTTCACTCGTCAGTTTCCGTTGGGTCGTTCCATTGTGGCTCTACGCCGAGTGGGTTTTCAAGGTGGCGCGCGCCCGAAAGCGCGCAGTCAGTTCGGTCGGCGACGGATCGACCCGGCCAATCCCAGGCTGATTGCCGCGCTCCACGTCCACGACGAGCATCGCGGGCCCGCGTGTGGAAAACCATGATTGCAGCGCGCCGGCCAGCGCGTGTTCGTCGCGCACGCGGACGACGGAGCGGTACCCCGCGGCGCGCGCGACGGCGTCGAGCGGCACGCGGTCTGAAATCGTCCGCTGATCGCCGGTCGATCCGTGCGCGGCGTTGTCGAAGACGATGTGATAGAAGTTCGCCGGCGCGGCGGCCGCGACGCTGCCGAGCGTGCCCATGTTCATCAGCACGTTACCGTCGCCGTCGAAGACGACGACCGTGCGCGCCGGCTGGACGATCGCGAGCCCGAGTCCAATCGACGAGGCGAGGCCCATCGAGCCGATCATGTAGAACCGCGACGGTGTGTCGGCATGCGCGTACAGCTCGCGCCCGATCATGCCGTTGCAGACGACGGTCAGGCAGTCCGGTCCGTTCGCGGCCGCGGCATCCACGGCATCGGCCGCGCGCGCGACCGCATAGGCGCGCGTCACGACTGCAGCCTGCCCTTTCCGACGACGAGCGCGACGGGCCTGCGCGTCTCGTGCATGGTGCACGTGAGGCGGTCAATGTCCGGTGCAAGGGTCGGCGGCTCGAACACGGCGAACGGGATCCGCAGCAATTGCAGCAACGGCGTCATCACATCGCCCATGATGAGGTGCTCGGGCGCGTCATTGCCGCTTTTGCCGCCCTCGCCGCGCCAGCTGATCACGAGCAGCGCCGGGATGTCGTAGATCTGGTGCAGCGAGACGAGCGCGTTCATGCTGACGCCGAGCCCGCTGTTCTGCATGAAGACGACCGGCTGCCGGCCGCCGAGGTATGCGCCGGCCGCGATTCCCAACGCGGAGTCCTCGCGCACGGCGCTGAGGTAGCCGTAGCGCGGCTCGGCGTCGAGGATGCGCGTCACGCCCTCGAAGAGCGAGCACGGAACGCCCGTGAAGTAGTTGTAGCCGTGCTGTTCGAGCAGGTCGAGGAACCGCCGCGAAGGACTAGCCAACTTCGGTCCACGCCCGGCGGTAGTCGTCGAACGTATCGACTTCGAGCCAGCCCTGGTAGATGCCGACCGAGCCGACCGCATGGCCGCGCCGGATGACCTCGTGCAGCAGGTCGGTGAGCTTCGCCGTCCGCAGCGACGGCGACTCGTGCACCGGGGCGGACTCGCCGCGGTCGCGCAACTCGCGATAGACCTCGCCGAGGATCTGGCACCCGCGCGCCGACAGCTTCGCCATGCCGATGAACTCGGCGGTCGCCTGGCCCGCGTCGAGCCCCTGCCCGATCGCCGTGATCCGCACGGGCTGATCGTCGGCGAGGAAGCGGTGGTGGCGCCGCGGCGTGGGCGTCTCGATCACGAGGTCGGCGGATGCGCCCTCGCGCGTCGCGCGCGTGTCCGGCCACGAGCGATCGCAGACGAGCGCGATGTCCTCGTCGGACTGCAGCAGCCGGTCCAGGATGTTCTTGTCGAACAGAATGTCGCCGTACATCACGATCACCGCGCCGGACAGCTCCGCGCCCGCGCGCAGCAGGCTCTCGAGCTCGCCGCTCTCCTCGAACGCGTCGTTGTCGTAATAGCGGACGTTGGGGATGGTGATCTGTTCTTTCTTGTAGCCGCGCACGACGGCGATCGGGCGGACGCCGGCCTGCTGCAGCGCGTCCACCTGGCGCTCGAGGATCGGCTTCCCTTTGACTTCGAGCATCGCCTTCGGCCGATCCGCGACGAGCGGCATCAGCCGGCGGTCGAAGCCCGCGGCCAGAATCACCGCCTTGACCGTCTCGGCGTCGGCCGGCAAGTATTCTTTCTCGTCGGCCTTCATCTGCGCGAGGTTCACGAGCCGGTAGACCTCGGCGAGCGGCACGATGCGATCCTCGACCGCGGACGCGCGTCCGGTCTCGCGAATCGTCTTCAGGGCATCCTGCGCCGCGCGAATCGCCGCGCGCATGCCCTGGTTCGCGAAGATCATCATCTTGAAGCCGGCGCGCGCCAGCTCGTCCACGCTCGCGTCGTTGTAGGTCGTCGGCACGCAGACGAGCGGCGTCAGGCGATCCCATTCGGCCGCGAACTGCGCGATCTCGTCCATCGTGTGGTGCTTGGAGTGGATCAACACGGCGTCGGCGCCCGCGTCGGCGTACGCGCGGCCGCGGCGCAGCGCTTCCTCCATGCCCAAGCCGGCGATCAGTGCTTCGGTGCGCGCGACGATCACGAGCTCGCCGGCGGCGGCGTCGACGGCCGACGTGATCTTCAGGACCTGCTCGTCGGTGTCGGTGAGCAGGCGCTTCACGCCGCCGTAGAAACTGCAGCGCTTCGGAAAGACGTTGTCTTCGATGCAGATGCTGGCGATGCCGGCGGCGGCGAACGCGCGCACGGTCCGGATCGCGTTGATCGAGTTGCCGAAACCCGTGTCGCAATCGGCCATCACCGGGAGGCTGGTCGCCTCGTTCATGATCTGCGCGGCGTGGAGCGTCTCGGTCATCGTGAGGATGCTCGCGTCCGGCACGGCGTAGCTCGCGCTGATCTCGAAGCCGCTCGCCCAGACCGCGTCGTACCCGGCTTCCTCGACGATCCGCGCCGTCAGCCCGTCGTGCGCGCCGCCGAGCACGATCGGCCCGGGCCTGGCGAGCAGCCGGCGGAGCGCCGCAGCTTTCGAGAGAAGCGGTGAAGAACGTTTCGTCATGGATTCGACGATACCACAGTCACGCCGCGATAAAGTTAAAGTACGTGCCACCGTGCTGATACAACCTGTCCGGGGACGCCGCGCGTTCCGCGAGTTCATCAATTACGCCTACGAGAGAAACGCCGCCGATCCGCACTGGATTCCTCCGCTGCGGCTCTCCGAACACGAGCGGCTGAAGCCGTCCAAGAACCCGTTCTTCGCGCACGCCGACGTCGAGCTGTTTCTCGTCCGCCGCGACAACGGCGTGGTCGGGCGCATCGCGGCCATCGACGATCGGCTGCACGAAAAGACACACGGCGACCAGACGGCGATGTTCGGGTTCTTCGAAGCGGCGGACGCCGAGGCCGCGCGCGCGCTGCTGGCCACGGTCGAACGGTGGGCGGCGGCGCGCGGCCGCCGGCGCGTGCGCGGACCGATCAATCCGTCGCTCAACGAAAGTTGCGGCCTGCTGATCGACGGCTTCGACACAGACTCGATGCTGCTGATGCCGCACAATCCGCCGGAGTACGCCGCGTTTATCGAGTCTGCGGGCTACGCCAAGGGGATGGATCTCTACGCCTGGCTGTACGAGATCGCGGCGCAACCGCCCGAGGTCATCGCGCGGCTCGCGGCGCGCCTGCGCGAGCGGCTGCAGCTGGTCCTGCGTCCGCTGAAGCTGTCCGAGTTCACGGCCGAGGTCGAACGCCTGCGCGACATCTACTGCGGCGCGTGGGAGCACAACTGGGGATTCGTGCCGCCGACGCGGGAGGAATTCCAGCGACTCGCCACCGAGCTCAAGCCGATCTTCGATACGCGCGCCGCCGTCGTCGCCGAATCGAACGGCCGGATGGTGGCCTGCGCCGTGGCGGTGCCCGACATCAACCAGGCGCTCAAGGGGACGAGCGGCCGGCTGTTCCCGAGCGCGCTGTTCCGGCTGCTGCTGCGCCACCGCTACATCGACCAGGCGCGGCTGCTGCTGCTCGGCGTCGCGCCCGAGTTCCGCACGCGCGGCCTCTACCCGCTGCTGATGTTCGAATTGCACCGCCAGATCGCGGGCGGACCCTACAAGCGGATGGAGTTCTCGTGGGTGCTCGAGCACAACCGCGACATCAACCAGCCCGCCGAACAAGCCGGCGCGCGCCGCTACAAGACCTACCGCATCTACGAGAAGCTCCTCGGTTGAACCACAGAGGACACCGAGGACACGGAGAGAATGTGAATAGCCACGGAGCCACGAAGACACAGAGGTGTTCGACGCGGCGCCGCGAAGCGGCGGGCCTGGCAGTCAGCGAGCCGCGCGAGCGACAGCGGACCGATTAGATGCCTGTCGTTCGCACGGCTCGCTGACTGCCTGACACGCGGCCTGGTCCGCAGGCCGCCCGCGTCGAACACGATCCGTGGAGTCTCGCTTCTCCGTGCCTCTGCGACTCTGTGGCTAATTTCCCTCCGTGTCCTCCGCGTCCTCCGTGGTTGACGCTCTTTCTTCTTCTTCCGAGATTTCTGCGCGTTCCGTGTTGATCGTCGTCAGTCCTATCGCTCGAACCGGAACTGCAGCCGGACGCCGCGGTTGTCCGAGTTGTAGAACGTGCCGTACGACGGCGCGCTGGTGTTGGACTGGACGTCCGCCGGCAGGAACGCGCCGAGGATGTTGGTCACGCGGATGCCGATCCACGGCTGGAACCGCAGCACCTTGATCCGCCGCTCGAGGCCGAGCTCCAGCCGTGCCGCATCCGGAAAACGCTGCGCGTTGCGCGGCTCGACGAAGTCCAGCATCTCGTTGACGGTCGAGTACGGCACGCCCGTCCGCCAGTCGAATACCCCGAGCAACAGCCAGCGGGGCGCCGGCATCAGGCGGCCCCGCACGAACAGCCGGTGCGGCACGTCGGCGTTCAGCGGCCCGTACGCATTGGCGCCGATGACCGGCGCGAGCACGGTGTCGAAGAAATTCGTGAGCGCGTTCAGGTCGCCCTGCGCCGACGACCGCACGTACGACACGTCGACGTCGGCGGAGGCCCCGCGCGTGAAGTGCACGCCGACTTCGCCGTCGCGGTAACTCGACGCGCCGCCGCTCGAGAGCGTGAGCGCGGCGCCCGTCGGCGTCGCCGACGGCGTCACGATCAGCTCCTGCCGCCCCTCGCGCTGGAGATACGCCGCGCGGAACGCCCAGCGCGCGTTCAACCGGTACTCGTAGCCGACGTCCCACGTCCGGCTCCGCGGCGTCTCGAGGTTCGGCGCCGCGATCCGCGCCACGCGCACGGCAGGGCCGAGGGGCGTGCGGCCGTCCGCGGCGAACCGCCGGTCCGTCTCGCGCTCGAACGTCTCGAACGCGCCGGCGACCGCCGGCGTGCGCTCGTAGAACAGGCCCCAGCCGCCGCGCAGGACGGAGCTGCCTGACTCACTCAGAAGCACGGCCGTTCCAAGGCGCGGCGACACATTGACCCGGCCGAGAATCCCGTCGCGATCGAGACGGCCGCCGGCTTCGACGTACCAGCGCGGGCGCAGCTGCAGCCGATCCTGCGCGAACACCGCCGCTTCGGTGCTCCCCACCGACTGACTCGTGGCGGCGTCGAAGTCGATGCGCCGCGCGGTCGTGCCGTCACCGCGGTCGATCACAACCGACCGGCTCTCGCTCGTGCCGTCGTACTCTAGGCGAATCACGTCCAGGCCGACCTTGAACAGGTGCACGCCGCCCAGGCCGTCGCGGTCCGTCGTCACGACACTGACGAGCTGGTACGCCGTGGAGTTGCGGTGCTGACTGTTGAAGAAGTTGCCCAGCGTCGTATCCGGCTGCAGCTCCATCGGCGCGGTCCCCTGGGGAACCACGTCCGTGCGCGACTGGAAGAACTGGATCGTCGTCTCGCTGACCGTCTTGCCGGTCCACATCGCGCGTTCGGTGACGGCCGCCTGCGTGGCGAATGTGTGGAAGTCGATCGACGCGTCCGGCGGAATGAACGTACCGAGCGTCGCAAATGTCGACTGGCTCGGGAACACCCCGACGGTCGCGCCGAGCATGTGCCGCCGCGAGACGTTCGCGTCGACGCGCGTGAACGAGCTCATCGACGTCGAGACGCGCTCCTCGTCCGGGGGCCGGCTCGGCACTTCCCCGCGGCTGTAGCGGAATTGTCCGGTCTGTTCGACAAACAGTTTGTCCTCGATCACCGGTCCGCCCGTTGCGAACCGCGGGCCCCACGCGTCGATGTGCGTGAAGCTGAAGGGCTGGTCACGCCGGTTGCGGAACGTCGGACCGAAGCGGTTGATCCGGAACTTCCACTGATCCTTCGCGCGCCGCGTCTGGATCACGACGAGGCCCGACGCGAACCGGCCGTACTCGACGGCATAGGGGTTCGGCAGCACCGTGACCGAATCGATCGCATCGTCGGGCAGCGCCACCTGCGCGATCGCGGACGCGGGATCCACGACCGACGCCGCGCCCAGCTGTACGCCCGACTGGTTCGGGCGCCCGCCTTTGATGCTGACGCTGCCGTTCGGCAGCGTGATGGCAGTTGAGAGCATCCGGACGGCGCCCTGAAAACCCGCGCCCGGCACGAACTGATCGAGCTCGCGGCTGGCAATCGCTTCCACCGTCGCCAGCGTGTTGCCGCTCGAGACGGCGGTCGTCGTCCCGACGACGTCGATCGTGTCGGAGAGCGTACCGATCGGCAGATCGACCATGACGTGCGCGGGATCGCGGTCGCTGACGACGGCGGACTCCAGCACCGTCTCGAAGCCCTCCAGCACCGCCATCACGCGGTACGTGCCGGTCACCAGGCCGCCGACGCGAAAGCGGCCGTCGCCGTCGCTCACCACGGTCGCGACAATCCGGCCGGTCGCGTCGATGACGAACACGCTGGCGCCGCCGAGCGGCGTCGTGTGCTGCGTCGAGATCGCGCCTTCAATGGCGCCGAGCGGCACCTGTGCCGCTGCGAGGGCCGAAGATGCGGCGAGCAGCGCGGCGACCAGCAATGGATGATGCCACCGGACGCGGCGCATCACTCTCATTCTGCGCTCCGCGACGCCTGAAGCCTCGGCCAGACGTCGTCCCTTACGCGGGCCAAGTGCTGCTCGTCGTCGACTTCGCCCCACAGCAGATCGGGCACGAACACCGCGCCAATGGCGCGCTCGGCGGCGATGGCGACCAAGGCATCGGTCTCGTAGTCCATGCGCTCGTGGCCGCACCGGTCCACGAACGCGGTGAACGCCCGCTGCATCGCCTGCGCGCCCGCGGCCGACAGGCGCGTGATGCCGACGAATTCTCCGGTGATGCTCGGCAGGTCGGCGGCGCGCTTGCTCATCGACCGCAGCCGGCCGTTGGGCGCGCATACCCAGACTTCATCGCCGGCCCCGGTCGGACCTGAAAGGAGCGTCGCGTCCGGGAACGAAGGCGACGAGAGGATCGCCGTCACGGCTCTCGCTTCATACACGATGTCGCTTTCGAGCACGAGGACGCCGCCGGCGCGATCGCCCGTGGAGACGGCGTCGAGCGCCCGCGCGAGCGACGCCATGCTGCCGGACGAGGCGTACCGCTCGTTCAGGACGGTCCGCACCCCAGGCCGCCCGGCCGCAAACCGCTCGTACTGATCGGCGCAGTACCCCGCGACGATGGTCACCTCGGAGATACCCGCGTCGCCCAGGACGTGGACTGACCGGCCGACGAGCGTCTCGCCGTCGATCTCGATCAAGCCCTTCGGCCGCGCGTCCACGATGGATCGGAGGCGCGTGCCCATGCCCGCGGCCAGAATGATCGCACGGCTGTCACGCGCGGCCAATCGCCGCTCCCAGGCACTCGACGAAACGCCGGTAGTCCTCCTCGCGCACGTCGCCCATGGTCGCGACGCGGAACAACGAGGCCGCCAGGGGCCCCTGCCCCGCGTAAATGACGAAGCCGTCGCGCTTCAGCGCGTCGTGGAGCGCGGGATAGCCGAGCTGGCGCGGCAGCGAGATCGCGGTCAGCGTCGTGGAGCGCAGCGCCGGCGGCAGCAGCAGATCGAGACCGAGCGCCGCGACGCCGTCGCGGACGATCGCCGCCGCGCGGCCGTACCGGGCGACGCGGCCGTCCACGGTCTCGTCGATGAGCTCGTCGAGCGCGGCGCGCAGGGCGTAGGCGATCTGCACGGCCGGCGTGAAGGGCGTCGATCGCTTTTCCTGCTCGTCGTGATGCCGCGGCAGGTGCAGATACAGCGTGCGCTCGGGGTAGCCGCGCATGGCGTCCATGAACTCGCGCTTGACCAGGGCGAACGACAGGCCCGGCAGTCCCTGCACGCACTTGTTCGCGGTGCACACGACGGCGTCGGGCGCCAGCCGCGCGAAGTCGAACGCCTCGCCCGCCAGCGCGCTGACGGCGTCCACCAGCAGACGCGTGCCCTTCAGCTTGCAGAGCGCGGCGATTGGCGCGAGCTCGTTGAGCAGACCCGTCGTCGTCTCATGGTGCACGATCGCCAGCGCATCGTAGCGCGTGTGGGCGAGGCGCAGCGCCAGCGCGTCGATGGCCGGGCGTTCCGTCGGCGCGCACGCCACGACCTCGTGCTCGATGCCGTGCGCGCGCGCGATCCGCGCGATCCGCTCGCCATAGACACCGTTCTGGACGACCAGCAGCCGCCCGCCGGCCGGCACGGCGGAACTCGTCATGGCTTCCACCATCGCGGTGCCGCTGCCGGTCAGCAGCACCGACGTGTACTCGCCGCGCGGCGTGCGAAACGCTTCGAGCAGGCGCCGGCGGATGCCGTCCTGCAAATCGAAGAACTCGGGCTCGCGGTGACAGAGATCGGGACCGGCGAGCGCGTCGCGGACGCGCGGGCTGACGTTCACCGGACCCGGATTGAGCAGGATGGTCCTCATTCGAGGGCACCCGGCGACGCAGAGCCCGCGGGCAGGTGGTCACGAAGACACGAAGACACGAAGAAGAAAAAAGAAGAATGGGCCACAGAGTCACAGAGACACAGAGGTGTTCGACACGGCGCCGCGAAGCGGCGTCCGTCGGCTGAAAACCGGCGTCGCAAACGACTGGGTCTCTCGTGCTCGTCGCTTGCGAAGCCGGTTTCCGGCCGACCAGCGCGGCCTGCTCCGCAGGCCGCCCGCGTCGAACACGATCTACGGAATCTCGATCTCCGTGCCTCGGTGTCTCTGTGGCCTATTTCCCTCTGTGTCCTCCGTGGCATTATCTGTTCCGCGTTTTCGGCGAGTTCTGTGTCGACCGTCGTTCGTCCCGAATCATCGTGCCCAGGCTACTAGTATCACACGCGCGTCAGACGCCGATCGCCAGAACGAGCGCCCAGATCGCCAGCGCGAGCGCGGCGCCCGCGACGACGTCCACGGTGTAGTGGTAGCGGCCGGCCACGCACGCGACGCTGATGCTCGCGGCGAGCGCGAACAGGATCGCGCCCGTCCACGGCATCGCCCCGGCGACGGCCATCGCGACCGCGAGCGAGCCGGCCACGTGTCCGCTCGGAAACGTGTTCGCGCCGATCGTGAACGTGCTGACCATCTGCGACGCCATCTGGTGGATCGCGCGTTCGCGCTGGCTCGACGGCCGCTCGATCGCCCAGGGCGGGCGCGTCTGAATGACGCTGAGCGGCGCAAACGCCCCGAATTCGGCGGCGATGACCATCGTCCAGTAGTGATCCGCCATCGCGCCGCGGCCCGTCCACAGCAGCGCGGCGAAGCCGGCGGGAATCAGCAGAAAGCAGCCGACGTAGACGATTTCCAGGTACGCCAGCACCACGCGCGGCCAGTGCGCGAACCGCGTCGTCGGATCCCCCAGCAGCCGGTGATCCCACGCCATCAGCCACGCTTCGAACGACGGGGACGAGCCGACGAAGAACCGGCCCGACACCCAGTAGCCGACGAGGATCATGATCGCCGGCGCCCAGTCGCGCACCATCGGGCCCGCGCCGCGCGGCAGGATCCAGATCCCGGCGCCCATGGCGACGCCGACGATCGTGACTTGCGCGCGGCGCGACGCGGGCAGCGGCCTGAGCCACGCCGCCGCCGCCATCACACCGAAATATCCCGCCGCGAGCCCCTCCGAAAAACGCACGGTATCGACCTCTCGTGATGCTAACGTATGTCGCGTGTCCACCGCCGCGTACACCCGCGTCGAGTACGCCGAGCCGCACGTCGCGCGCGGGCGTCAGATTCTCGCGGCGCATCCGGAACTGCGCGCCCTCGCGGGACCGCGGGCGGCGAGCGCGGTGTGGATCGTGGTGCTCGTGACGGTGCAGATCGCCCTAGCCGTCGCGCTCGGGAATCAATCGTGGCACATCTGGCTGCCGCTGGCCTACCTCGCGGGCGCCACGATCGATCACGCACTGTGGGCGCTCATTCACGAGTGCGCCCACAATCTCATCTTCGGCGCGCGGCTCGGCAATCGCGCCGCGGCGCTCACCGCGAATCTGCCGCTGGTCTTTCCCGCGGCCATGTCGTTCTGCAAGTACCACCTGCTCCACCATCGCCACATGGGCGAGATGGACCTCGACGCTGATCTCGCCGGCCCCGACGAAGCGCGGATGGTCGGCCGGTCGTCGTTGCTCAAGACCCTGTGGCTGGCGGCGTTCGTGCTCGTCGTCGGCACGCTGCGGCCCCGGCGTCTGACGCGCGTGCCGTTCGCGGATCGGTGGACGGCGATCAATATGGTGATTCAGGCGATTGCCGTCGCCGCGCTCGTCTGGTGGGCCGGCTGGGCGCCGCTGAAGTACCTCGTCGCCTCGTCGGTCCTCGCGATCGGCTTCCACCCGCTCGGCGCGCGGTGGATTCAGGAACATTACGTGTTCGCCCCCGGGCAGGAGACGTACTCCTACTACGGCCCGCTCAACCGCGTGTCGTTCAACGTGGGCTACCACAACGAGCATCACGATCTGGTGACGGTTCCCTGGTCCCAGCTCCCGCGGATCCGCGCCGGCGCGCCGGAATTCTACGACTCGCTGACGTCTCACGGCTCGTGGACGAAGCTGCTCGTCGCGTTTCTCCGGGACCGCGACGTGACGCTCTTCAGCCGCATCGTCCGTCCGCTGCGGGGCGAGCACGCGCGCGAGCCGTGATCCGCCGGGTCGCGATCACGGGGGCGACCGGATTTATCGGCCGCCATCTGACGGCCGATCTCGCCTCCCGCGGCGTTGCCGTCCAGGCCATCCAGCGTCCCGAATCCCGACAGACGGCGCCTGAAGGCGCGACCGTCGTCCGCGCCGCGCTCGACGAGGGCGCACTGCGGCCCGCGTTCGCCGGCGCCGACGCGGTCGTGCATCTGGCGGGCGTCGTCTCGTCGGCGCGCGCGCGCGACTTCGCCGACGTCAACGTCGCCGGCGCGCAGGCGGTCGCCCGCGCCGCGCGTGCGGCGGACGTGCCCGTGATTCACATCTCGAGCCTTGCCGCCGCCGGTCCGGCGTCGCCGGCGGCGCCGCGCGGCGAAGCAGATGCGCCTCGGCCCCTGACGCCCTATGGCAGAAGCAAACTCGAAGGCGAGCGCGCGCTGGCGGCGGAACGCGGTCTGCGCTGGACGATTCTGCGGCCCGGCGTCGTCTACGGGCCCGGCGATCGCGCCATGCTGCCGCTGTTCGCGTTCGCCCGACGCGGCGTCCTGCCGCTCGTCGGCCTGGCGACGGCGGCGTACACGTTCGTCTACGTCGACGATCTCGTGCGCGCGATTGTCGCCGCGCTGGAACAGCCTCCGCGGCAGGACACGCTTTTTGTCGGCCACCCGCAGCCGGTCGCCGCCCGCGCGCTGCTCGAGAACATCCGATCGATCGTGGGTGGCAGCGCCATCGTCGTGCCGATCCCGATGATCCTCACCCGCGCGGCGGCGGCTGCCGGGGATCTCGCCGGCGCGCTCACCGGCCGACCCATGACCATCAACAGCTCGCGCTACGCGGAACTGGCGTCGGAGGGGTTCGTGTGCAGGGTCGATCGGCTGCGCGAGCAGCTGGGAATCGTGGCTGAAGTGGATCTTGCGGAAGGCCTGACGCGGACCGCGGCATGGTACAAAAGTCGTGGATGGTTGTAATTCAGATTTCAGAGTTCAGAGTTCAGATTGATTGCAGATTGGATTCAGAATCTTAAATCTGAACTCTGAAATCTGAAATCTAACTGACCGCGACCCGCGTGACTCCCAGCTCCGCGCCGACTCTTCCCAGCACGTCGAGCGCGCGGGCGATGTGCTCGGGCGTGTGCGCCGCGGAGCAGCTGGCGCGCAACACGCATTCGTCGACAGGACACCCGGGCGGGACAATCAGGTTGACGTAAAGGCCGTCGGCCAGCAGGCGCTGCCACAGTGCGATCGTGCGCGCCTCGTCGCCGGTCATGATGGGCACGATGGGCGATTCCGTTTCGCCGATCACGTAGCCGATGTCGCGGAGCCCCTGCCGGAGCCGGCGCACGTTCGCCCACAGCTGATCGCGCAGTTCGGGATGCGTGCGCACGACGTTGACGGCGGCGCTCACGCTCGCGATATTGGCGGGCGAACCCGACGCGGTGAAGACGTAGGCGCGCGCCAGAAAATGCAGCGCCTTCAGCTCAGGATGGTCCGAGACGCAGACGCCGCCGATGCCCGCCAGCGACTTCGAGAACGTCCCGACCAGGAAGTCCACGTGCTCGAGCACGCCCTGATCTTCCGCGCAGCCCAGTCCGCTCGGGCCGTAGGTGCCGAGCGAATGCGCTTCGTCGACGAGCAGGTACGCGCCGTGCGCACGGCAGACCTCGACGATGTCGCCGAGCGGCGCCACGTCGCCGCGAATCGAATACAGGCCCTCGACGACGACGAGCTTGTTGCGGTGGTGGCGGTCCAGGCGCTCGAGCTTCTTGAGGAGGCTCTCGGCGGAATTGTGGCGGAACCCGATGACCTGGGCCGCCGTCTGGCGTGTCGCATCGTAAATGCTCGCGTGGCTGTCGCCGTCGATCAAGATGACGTCGCCCGCGCCGCACAAACCGCCGACCAGGGACAGATTGGCCTGATAACCAGTACTGAATATGATGGCGTGGCGCTTGCCGAACCACTCGGCGAACTGCCGCTCGAGGTCTTCATGAATCGCCAGCGTGCCGTTCGCCGTCCGCGAGCCGGTGGTGCCCGCGCCGTACTCGGCCACCGCGCGCTGCGCGGCCGCGATGACGTCGGGATGCAGCGTCAGACCCAGATAGTTGTTGGACCCGAACATCAGCGTGGGCCGGCCCTGAACCACGACTTCGCACGGCCCGAGGACCCGGTCGATGACGGTCAGACCGGGCATGGCGGTGCGGTCGGCGAACTTCGCGCACCGTTCCTCGACCGCCCGCAATTTATTGAGAAGGTCCATCAGCCCTTTGCTCTCTGCCCTCAGCCCTACGATCGCACCGCCTCCGCCACCAGCTCGCCGCGCTCGTATCGCGCCTTGGTCGCAGCGCGCTGCACTTTCCCGCTCGTCGTCCGGCTGACCGTTCCGCTGGGGACCAGCGCCACGGCGTCCACGTACAGCCCGAAGAGATCGCCAATCCGGCGCCGGATCGAATCCGTCAGCAGATCCGTCGCGACCGTGCCGTTCGGCTCCGCGACGATGACCACGCGATCGGGGCGCCCGTGATTGGTGGCGCCGAACGCCACGACGCGGCCGCGACGCACGCCCGCGAGGCCGTCGACGGCCCATTCCAGATCCTGCGGGTGGTACTTGCGGCCGTGGACGATGATGACGTCCTTGGCGCGTCCGCAGACAAACAGTTCGCCCTCCGAAAGATACCCGAGATCGCCCGTGTGCAGCCACCCATCCCGGATGGTCTGCGCCGTCAGGGCATCCCGCTTATAGTAGCCCAGCATAACCGAGGGGCCCGCCAGCAGGATTTCTCCCACGTGCCGCTCGGGCAGGGGCCGGCCGTTCTCGCCCACGATACGCATCTGGTGCTCGGGGAGGGGTTTTCCGCAGCTGACGAGGCCGACCGACAGGCCTTCCCCTTTATGCGGGATCGCGATGCGGCGTTCCGTCAGCGCGTCGGCGGAGACTTCCTCCGTGCGCGGCGCGCGCCCGCGTGCCGGAAAAGCGGCAGCCAGGACGTGCTCGGCGAGCCCGTAGCTCGGCAGATAGCTGGTTTTCCGGAAGCCGACGGGCGCGAACTTCTGCGCGAAGGCCGCGAGCGTCGGCGGATGGATCGGCTCGGCTCCACAGCCCGCGACGCGCCACGAGGAAAGATCGAGCCCCGCCATGTCGCGGTCCTTCACGCGGCGGACGCACAGATCGTACGCGAAGTTGGGGCCGAAGCTGATCGTGCCGCGGTGACGGGTTATCGCCGTGAGCCACTCCGACGGCCGCTTCACGAACGCGTGCGGCGTCAGGAGCACGCACGGGCAGCGCCCGTACAATGCGCCGAACGCCATCCCGACGAGTCCCATGTCGTGATTGAGCGGCAGCCAGCTGACCGCCACGTCGTCGGGCGTCGTGCCGACGCCGTGGTTGTTGAACGCGTCGACGTTGGCCGAGACGTTGGCGTGCGTGAGCGCGACGCCTTTGGGCGAGGACGTGGATCCGGACGTGAACTGGACAAAAGCGATGTCCTCGATCTTCGGCATCTCCTCCGGCTCGTCGCACGGTCCCTGCAGGGTGGCGTGGGCCAGCACCTGCGTGAGCTCCGGACACTGCGCGCGGACGCGGTCGAACGCAGGGACCAGCGCCTCCGTCGTGATGATCGTCTTGGCGCCCGACGATCGCAGGATCGACGTGGTCAGTTCGAGATACCGCGGCAGATCGCTCGTCGTGGCAGGCGGATAGAGCGAGGCCGGGATGACGCCCGCCAAGGACGCGCCGAACAGGGTCGCGAGAAATTCCTCGGCGTCGGCCAGCACGATGGCCAAAAGGTCGCCGCGACGCAGGCCGGCATCGCGAAGTCCGGCCGCGACCTGAATCGCGCGGCAGCGCAGGTCGCTGTACGAGACGAAGCGCTCCGTGCCTCCGGACACGAAGACGAAGCCGGCGCGCGTGCGCGCGGCGTCGTTGAGCGCTTCGGGCATGGTCCGCGGGCTCGGCATCAGGACTTTGGCCGCTCCCCGACCAGGTCGGCGACTTGCGCGACGATGTGCCCCACCGTACGCGTGGCGGGCACGTCGTTGAGCGGAATCGAAATGTCGAAGCGGTCCTCGAGCTCGGCGATGACCTCGAGCACCTGCAACGAATCGAATCCCAGATCGGCGATCAGGTCGCTGTCGAGCGAGGGCGTGATCGGGCGGCGGCTCACGCTGTTGAGGACGTCGATCACGCCTTCTTCAATGGCGGCGAAGGCTGGCTGCGGCATGGCAGAAATGTTGCGTAAGAATAGCATCACCCTGTGAGAAAACAATAACGGTATGATGCCGTCCGGCGGGAGGTTGACGTGGCGCAGGACATCGAGCGGCAGGTCATCGAGTTGATCGCGCGCAAGAAGAAGCTGGACCCGGCGCGGATCTCCTCGGCCAGCACGTTCGAGGAGCTCGGGCTCGATTCGCTCGACGCCGCGGATTTGATCTTCACGATCGAGGACACCTTCAAGATCGTCGTCCCCGACGAGGCGGCGGTGTCGATGAAGTCGGTCGCGCAGGTCATCGCCGGCGTGCAGGCGCTCGCGGCGGGCGGCACCGGGGCGCTCTGACGTGCGGCGCGTCGCCGTCACCGGACTCGGGGCGGTGTCCGCGCTCGGGATCGGCGTCGCCCCGTTCTGGGCGCGCGTCGTCGCCGGCGCCAGCGGCGTCCGGCGCATCACCAATTTCGACGCCACCGGATTTCTCGCGCAGATCGCCGCCGAAGTGCCCGGCTACGATCCCGCGGAGCACTTCACCGGCACCGAGCAGGAGATCCTCGATCGCTTCGCGCAGTTTGCGCTCATTGCCGCGGGCGAAGCGTGCGCGCAGGCGGGCCTGACGCTCGCCGACGAGGAACGCGATCGCGCCGGCGTGACGATCGGCAGCGCCATGGGCGGCGCCGTCACCCAGGACGATCGGTACCGGAAGATCTACGCCGAGGGCGCCCCGCGCGTGCACCCGTTCACCATCCCGCGGATCATGAACAACGCGGCCACGTCGCACGTCAGCATCCGGCACGGGCTGCGCGGGCCGGCGCTGGCGATCGGGACGGCGTGCGCCGCGTCGGCGCACGCGATTGGAGAGGCCTTCGAGATCATCCGCGCCGGCCGCGCCGACGTGATGATCGCCGGCGGCGCCGACGCGCCGATTACGCCCGGCGTCGTGCGCGGGTGGGAGGCGATGCGCGTGCTGGCGCCGCCGCCCTCCGACGACGCGTCGCGCGCGTGCCGCCCGTTCAGCCGCGATCGCCTCGGGCTGGTGCTCGGCGAAGGCGCGGGGATGCTCGTCCTCGAAGCGTGGGATCGCGCCGAGGCGCGCGGCGCGACCATCCTGGCGGAGGTGGCCGGCTACGCCGCGACGGCCGACTCGGGACACATCACGCAACCCGGCGTGCACGCGCCCGTGCGTGCTATCGAGCGCGCGCTCGCGCAGGCGGGCCTCGCGCCGGCCGACGTCGACTACGTGAACGCGCACGGCACGGCGACCCGCCTCAACGACGCGACCGAGACGACGGTTCTCAAGCAGGCCTTCGGCGTCGGCGCGGCGCGGCTGGCGATCAGCTCGACCAAGGCCGTCCACGGGCACGCGATGGGCGCGTCGGCGGCGCTCGAATGCATCGCGACCATCCTCGCGATCCGCGAGGGCGTTGCGCCTCCGACGGCCAACTACACCGAGCCCGATCCGGAATGCGACCTGGACTACGTCCCGAACACCGCGCGGCCGTTGCCGATTCGCGCGGCGATTTCGAATTCGTTCGCGTTCGGCGGGTTGAACGCCGTGTTGGCGATCAAGAAGATCTGAATCTGAAATCTGCGTCTGAATCTGAAATCTGAAGTCTGAAATCTGAAATCACCGCGGCCTGGGAAGGTAGAATATCGGGAATGCGCTTCTGCCTTTCAGCGCTCGTGCCGTTCGTCCTTGCGGCCGCGGTTTCCGCTCAGATCGATCCGAAGACCGCGCTGCTGGAGCGCAGCGCGTGGGCCGCGCTCAACGCAGGCCAGGCGCACGCGGCGGTCGAGGCGTTTCGCGAAGCGCTCGCGGCTGATCCGAAAAACGCGCGGCTCCATCTCGGCGCCGGCCTGGCGGCGGCGCTCGAGCGGCGGGACGCCGACGCCCGCGATGAATTCGAGCGCGCCCTCGCGCTGGATCCGAAGCTGCCGCAGGCGCGCGCGCGGCTCGGACTGATCCAGTACCGCCTGGGCGATCCGGCGAACGCGATCCGCACCTACGAAATCGTCGTCGCCGAGAATCCCGGGGACAAGGACGCGCAGGCGACGCTCGACCGGTGGAAGCGCGAAGCCGAGCTCCACGATCGCATGCAGCAGGCGATCGGCTCCCATTTCACCGTGTCGTTCGAGGGACCACGCGAGGAAGACGTCGCCGCGCAGGCGCTCGAGTCGCTCGACCGCGCGTACTGGCGCATCGGCCAGCTGCTCGGCAGCTATCCGAACGAGCCGATTCCGGTCGTCCTCTACACGACGCAGCAGTTCAGTGACATCACGCGATCTCCGGCATGGGCCGCGGGCGCCTACGACGGCACGATCCGCGTGCCGATGCGCGGCGCGCTCGACAAACAGCGGGAGCTGGATCGCGTGCTCGCGCACGAGTTCACGCACGCGCTGATCCGCACGCTCGCCTCGCGCGGCGTGCCGACGTGGCTCAACGAAGGCATCGCGACCGCGCTCGAGGCCGACGATCTCGACTGGGCGCAGAAAAACGTCGCGAAGGCCGACAAGCCCGTGCCGCTGCGCGCGCTGCAGAACGGATTCAGCCGATTCAACGGCGCGCAGGCGCAGCTCGCCTACGCGACGAGCGCGCTCGCCGCGCGTCGTCTGCTCGAAGAGGCTGGCGGTTTCGCGATCGCGAACCTGCTGCGCGACCTCGGCGCCGGCATCGACTTCGAGACGGCCTTCCTCCACCGCATCCAGCGCTCGTTCGCGGATTTCCAGTCCGCGCCGTTCTGATCCCCACATTCTCCGTACAGTCAATCGCGGAATGCGGCATGTATCGGACGACCAATCCGGCACTCCGCCATCCTCAATCCGCCGTTGGCTGAGCCCGCCGGGTCCGCGGCTCACTTATACTGGGCGTCGATGGCGACGCCCAGTCCCGCCCAGGCGATCGACGCCGCGGCCGCCGAACTCAAGCAACTGCTCGGCGGCCGCGCGAACGACACCACGGCCGTCCGCGAGCATCACAGCCGCGGCGAGTCGTACCACGCGCCCGCCGCGCCCGACATCGTCTGCTTCCCGCACACGACGGATGAAGTCGCCGAGATCCTGAAGATCAGCGCGCGGCTGAAGATCCCCGTCGTCCCGTTCGGCGCGGGCACGTCGCTCGAAGGCCACGTCAACGCGATTCACGGCGGCATCTCGATCGATCTGCGCGAGATGAATAAGATCGTTCGCGTCAGCGTCGAGGATCTCGACGTCACCGTCGAAGCCGGCGTCACCCGCAAGCAGTTGCACAAGGCGCTCAACAACACCGGTCTCACCTTCCCCGTCGATCCGGGCGCTGACGCGACCATCGGCGGCATGACCGCGACGCGCGCCTCGGGCACGACCGCCGTCCGCTACGGCACGATGCGCGAGAACGTGCTCGGCCTGACTGTCGTCCTCGCCGACGGCACGGTGATCAAGACCGGCACGCGCGCGCGCAAGTCGTCGACCGGCTACGACCTGACGCGGCTGTTCGTCGGTTCGGAAGGCACGCTCGGAGTGATCACCGAGGTCACGCTACGCCTCCATCCGCTGCCCGAGGCCGTCTCGGCCGCCATCTGCGCGTTCGATTCCATCGAGGGGGCCGTCAACACCGTCATCGCGACGATTCAGCTCGGCGTGCCGGTCGCGCGGATTGAATTGCTCGACGAGACCGCGCTGGTCGCCGTCAACCGGTACTCGACGACCGGCTATCCCATTGCGCCGACGCTGTTCTTCGAATTCCACAGCGACAGCGAGCATCACGTCGCCGATCAAGCGGAGACGGTCCAGGGCCTCGCGAACGAGCGCGGCGGACACAGCTTTCAGTGGGCGACGCGGCTCGAGGATCGCGAGAAGCTGTGGCAGGCGCGACACGAAGCGCTCTACGCCGCCCTCGCGATGCGCCCTGGCTCGCGCGGCTGGACGACGGACGTCTGCGTGCCGATTTCGAAGCTGGCGGAGTGCGTCGTCGAGACGCGGAAGGACAACACCGGCGCCCCGTTTCCGATCTGCCTCGTGGGCCACGCCGGCGACGGCAACTTCCACCTTATATATGTGCTTGATCCCGACAACCCGTCCGAACTCGAAGAAGCCGGCCGGCTGAACGATCGCATGATCCGGCGCGCGCTCGCGCTCGGCGGCACGTGCAGCGGCGAGCACGGCGTGGGCATCGGCAAGATGAAGTATCTCGAAGCCGAGCATGGCCCCGCACTCGACGTGATGCGTGCAATCAAGCGCACTCTTGATCCGGACAATCGCATGAACCCCGGTAAGATGTTGGACGTGTAGGCGTGGTGGCTGGTGGCTGGTGGCTGGTGGCTGGTGGCTGGTGAAAAGAAGAACATGAGAATCCGAATGCGTCGTGTCTTCGCAGCCGCGGTCGTCGCCGCGCTCCTTCTGCTCGCTCCGCTGCACGCGGCCGGGCGCGCGTTCGCGTGGAAGGCGACGGGCAAGGGCGGCGGCGCCGTCTACCTCGTCGGCTCGATTCACATGCTGTCGAGCGCGATGTATCCGCTGGCGCCCTCGCTCGAGTCGGCCTACAAGGATTCCGATCTGCTCGTCGAGGAAGTGGACCTCGGGCAGATGATGGACCCGTCGTCGCAGATGCAACTGCTGATGCGCGGCATGCTGCCCTCGTCCCAGTCGCTCGAGAAAGTGCTCACGCCCGCCACGTACGCGCTGGTCAGCAAGCGCCTCGAAAGCTCAGGCGCGATGGAGCCGCTCAAGCTGATGAAGCCGTGGATGGTCGCGCTGATGGTCGAGGCGCTCGAATGGCAGAAAGCCGGCCTCGATCCGGAGCTCGGCCTCGACAAGCATTTCTACGACGAAGCGAAGAACGACAGCAAGGGCGTCCAGGGGCTGGAGACGGCCGACGATCAGCTGTCCATCTTCGACACGATGACGATGGATCAGCAGGACCACATGCTCGCGCAGACGATCAAGGACATCGACGCCGAGCAGGCGCAGATGTCGAAGATGATGGACGCGTGGAAAACAGGCGACGTCGCGTCGGTCGAGCGCGTCGTGCTCTCGGGCCTGAAACAGGATCCGACGCTGTACCAGCGCCTGCTGGTCGGCCGGAACAAGAACTGGATGCCGAAGATCGAAGCGCTCTTCGCCCGGCGCGGCCACGCGCTGGTCGTCGTCGGCGCCGCGCACCTCGTCGGCCCCGACGGCCTCGTCGCGATGCTCAAGGCCCGGGGCTACGCGGTCGAGCAGATGTGATCAGGCGGGTCCAAAAGGACCCGCCCTACGTATCGGATGTAGGCCGGATCCTTTCGGACCCGGCGCGTCATTTTGGGAAGTGCTGCTCGTACCACTTGATGCTGCGATCGATGCTGTCGACGATGTGCTTCGATTCGCGGATGCCGTGGCCCTCCCTCGGATAGCGCACCATCACCGCCTCCGTCCCGACGTCCTTTAGCGCGATGTAGAACTGCTCCGCCTCGGCGATCGGCACGTCGTTGTCGTTCTCGCCGTGCATCAGCAGCGTCGGCGTGTGCGCGTGGGCGACATGCCGCAGCGCCGACCGCTGCAGGAGCGTATCCATCAGCGTGCCCTGATGCGGATACACGCCCCACTCCATCGCTTCGTACTGGTTGTAGTACGTCATGTAGTTGTAGCTGATGATGTTCGTGATCGCCGCGGTCGGAATCGCGGCCTTGAAGATGTTGGTCTGCGTGATCAGCCAGGTCGACAGCTGACCGCCGTAGCTCGTTCCCTCGACGCTAAGGCGATCGCGATCGATCCACGGATAGCGGCGCAGTGCCGCGTTGACGCCGTACAGCACGTCCTGCCCTTCGTTCCCGTTCTGATCGGCGAACACCGCATCCGCGAACGCCTGGCTGTATCCGGTCGAGCCGCGATAGTTGACCATCAGCGTCGCCCACCCACGTGCGGCGTAGACCTGATTCTTGAAATTGAATGACGGCCCCTGCTGGCCATGCGGGCCGCCGTGGATGTTCACGATGAGCGGATAGGTCCGACCAGGGTCGGACCCTGCCCCACCGGCCGACAGGCCGAGCGGTTTCGTCAGAAACGCTTCCACCTCGAACTTGTTGTCGTTCGAGACGAACGTGAACGACTCGACGTCGGCGACCCGCTTGCCGGCGAGGACTGACGCGTTCAGGTCGGTCATCTTGCGGCCGGCGACGTACAGCTCGGCCTGATCTGAGGGCGTCGAAAGCGTGTACGCGAGCACGGTCTTCGCCATCGAGTGCGCGCCGACCGACCCGCGCTCGCCCACCAGCATCTCCGGCTTGCCGCCCGCAATCGCCATGCGATACAGGTGCACGGTGCCGCGCTCCTGGGCGGTCACCAGCACCGCGCGGCCGTCCGGCGTCCACTCGGGCGGACCCTGACGATTGTCGAGCGCCGTGCCGATCTCGCGACGATTCGTGCCGTCCGCGTTCACCACCCAGACGTGCGTGTCCTCCATCGTCGTCTCGCGATCGGTCAGGCCGCGCTTGGTGGCTTCGAACGCGATCGACCGGCCGTCCGGCGACCAGCGCGGACGGTATTCGGCGTTCTCGGTCGCGGTGATCCGGCGGATCGACTTGTCGCTCAGCTTCAGCGCGAAGATGTCGTAGTTGAAGAACTCGTCATCGTCGGCCGCGAGATTCGTGAGAAACACGATTTCATCGCCGTTCGGCGACCAGTCGATCGAATGTTCGTAGTGGGTGCCGCTCGTAAGCGGCTCGACGCGGCCCGACGCGACGTCCACGACGAAGAGGTGCAGGCGGCGGTTGTCGTTGAAATGCGTCAGGCCTTCGGCCGCGTCCGGCTTGTAGAGATAGCGCGTGATCACCATCGGATCGCCGGTGGCGTCGGCGGTTTCCGGCCCGGGCACGGACGAGACAAAGGCGATCCGCCTGCTGTCGGGCGACCATGCCATCGTCTTTCCTGAACCAGGCAACGGCGCGTTGGTGCCGGACATCTCCGCCAGAAATCGCTTCCCCGTTCCATCGGGCTTCGCGATGACGAGGCCCGACTGCTCGCCCACGCGGCCTCGGTACGCGATCCACTGCGAGTCGGGCGACCACTCGGGGTTGCCCGAGGACTCCTTGTCGCCGCCGAAGCGGACGCTCTTTCCGTCGGCGATGGTCATCACCCACAGCTGCGAGTACGGCCGGCGGTCGCCGTCATTGTTGTCCACCGTGTAGGCGACGCGCGCCCCGTCGGGCGACACCTGCACGCCCGTCACGGAGCGCAGCTTGAGCAGATCGCTGCTCTGGAGACCGGGCTGAGCGAACGTCGCGCCAGCCATCGCCAGCACGAACATGGATGAGAAGACGAAGCGAGCGCGCATAGGCATGGTCCGTGACTCCATACGTAGGCCCAGGTCCTTTTGGACCCGGCTCAGGCGGATCTGAAAAAGACTCACCCTACATCTTCGTGACGTATTCTATCTCCCGGCGGAGGACGGACATGATGCGCCGGATGATGACGACGGCGGCGGCGGTCGCGATGCTGACGGGCGTGGTGGGCCTGCGCGCCGATGCGAAACGGTGGTGGTCGCACGTCGAAGCGCTCGCCAGTGACGGCATGGAAGGCCGCAACACCGGCAGTCCCGGCCACACCCGCGCCGCCGACTACGTCGCCGCGCAGTTCAAGAGCGACGGCCTCGAGCCGGCCGGTGCCGGCGGGTACATCCAGCCGGTCGCCTTCAAGACGCGGACGATCGTCGAGGCGAGATCGAGCCTCGCGCTCGTGAGGAGCGGCAAGACCGAAACGCTGACGCTTGGCGAGGACGCGAACATCAGCGTGCGCGTCGATCCTGCTCCATC
This sequence comes from Acidobacteriota bacterium, assembly GCA_016195265.1. Classification (GTDB taxonomy): domain Bacteria; phylum Acidobacteriota; class Vicinamibacteria; order Vicinamibacterales; family CAVVIG01; genus SRVP-36. The sequence continues at coordinate 89,238 of JACPZW010000074.1, forward strand.
GGTTGACGCGCCGCTGGTGTTCGTCGGCTACGGCCTGAACATTCCCGAGCGCAACATCAACGACTTCGCCGGGGTCTCGCTCACGGGCGCGATGGTCGTCTATGTCTCGTCGACGCCGCGATCGCTTCCGGGCCCGCTGCAGGCGCACTTTGGATCGGCCGCCGAGCGCTGGAAGATGTACAAGGCCGCGGGCGCGATCGGCACGATCAGCATTGCCAACCCGAAGAGCATGGACATTCCGTGGGCGCGCTCCACGCTCGCGCGTCTCGCGCCGGCCATGTCGCTCGCGGATCCGGCGCTCGACGACGCGCCGGGGCAGCAGTTGTCGGTGACGTGGAATCCCGCACACGCGGACAAGCTCCTCGCCGGCTCCGGTCACACGTTTCAGGAAATGCTCGATCTCGTCGACGCCGGCAAACCGGTCCCGTCCTTCGCGCTGCCGGCGCGGCTGAAGGCGACGACGACGGTCGAGCGCGCGGACGTCGTGTCGCAGAACGTGGCCGGCATCCTGCGCGGTGCCGACCCCGCGCGTCGCAACGAATTCGTCGTCGTGTCGGCGCACCTCGATCATCTCGGCACCGGCGGCGCGGTGAAGGGCGACACCATCTACAACGGCGCGATGGACAACGCATCCGGGATCGCGGCGATTCTCGAGGTGGCCGCGTCGCTCCACGAATCGGGCGTCAGGCCGGCGCGATCGATTCTGTTCGTCGCAGTCACCGGCGAGGAGAAGGGCGAGCTCGGATCGCGTTACTTCGCCGCGCACCCGACGGTGCCGCGCGCGAGCATGGTCGCCAACGTCAACACGGACATGTTCCTGCCGCTCTTCCCGCTGAAGACGCTCATGGTGCTCGGGCTCGACGAATCCGATCTCGGCCAGGACATTCGTGCAACGGCGAAGCAGCTCGGGCTGAGCGTCCAGGCGGATCCCGAGCCGCAGCGCAACCGGTTCGTGCGCAGCGATCAGTACAGCTTCGTCAAGGCGGGGATTCCGGCGCTGGCGATGAAGGTCGGCTACGAGGCGAACACGCCAGAGGCCGCGACGGCGGCGAAGTGGACCGCCGAGCGGTACCACGCGCCGTCGGACGACCTGACGCAGCCGATCGACCTCTCGGCCGCCGAGAAATACGTCGACGTCGTGCGCACGGTCGCCGTCCGCATCGCGAATCGCGCGGATCGGCCGAAGTGGAACGACGCGAGCTTCTTCAAGCGCTTCGCGCAGTAATCGCGTCGCGCACGAGCGCGAGCAGCGCGACGCACGCCGTGTCGGTCCGCAAGGTGCGGGCGCCCATGCCGATCGCCTGAAAACCGCGGGCCTCGATCAGGCGCATCTCGAAGTTATTCCAGCCGCCCTCGGGTCCGATCGCGATCAGGACGCGGCGATCGTTCACGTCACCCAGCGCCGCAGCCACTGAACTCGTCGCAGACGGATCGGCCACGATCCTGAGGCTGTTGCCGGCAAGGCCATCCAGCTCGTCCTCGACGAACACCTTGAACTGGCGGTGAATGGACACCTCGGGCAGCCGCGTGTCGCGCGCCTGCTGGAGGCCCTCAATCAGCAACAGGCGGTAGCACTCGGGCGTCACGACGTGCGTGTCGAAATAGTTGCGCTCGACCCGCTCGGCGTTCGTCAGCATGATGCGTCCGACGCCGAGCGCGGCGAGCTGCGCCCACAGGCGCCGCAGCACTTTCGGCCGCGGCAGCGCGAGCAACAGATCCACCGACGGCCGCGGCGGCACGCTCGCATCGAAGACGCAGCGAAGCGCGACCGCCCCGCCGCCGATGGACTGGACCGTGCCCACGCCGAACGGACCGTCGAGCATGCCGACGCGGACGGTCTGCCCCGGCGAGACGCTGAGGACGTTCAACAGGTGCGCGGCGCGCGCGCCCGAAAGGCTCACGTCGCCGGACGCATCCACTTCAGCCGCTTCGAGCAGGATGAGATTCAATCGGCGCGCTTCATCGCTTGAAGACGTCGCCGTAGACGAGCGGCTGGCCGCTGCGCCAGGGGTGATAGTCGTTGGCGAAGTCGATGCGCTCGCCGAGCGGCGGATGGCTCTCGCGCCAGATCTTGTAGAGCAGGCCCGGCCGCGGCACACCGAGGACGTCGGTCTGCAGCTTGACGAACGCCGCCGCCGCGCTGTGATTCGTCTGCGTGATTTCGAGCCCGAACCGGTCGGCCTCGTGCTCGACGTGCCGCGTGAACGCATTTTCGAACGGCGTGGTCACGAACGAGAAGACGCCGGTCAGCGCCAGGAGTAACGGCAGCGACGCGATGTCGCTGAGGCTGGCGAAGCCGAACCGCGCGCTGTACCGCGCGAGCACGGCGCCTGCGGTCCTGTAGGCCACGTAGAACGACAGCATGATCGTGAAGGAGGACAGCGCGATCAGCTGCCACGTGTGGCCGAGCGCGTAATGCCCCATTTCGTGGCCCATCACGAACATCAGTTCGCGCTCGTTCATCCGCCGGATGATGGTGTCCCAGAGCACGATGCGCTTCGTGCCGAACATGCCGGCGACGTAGGCGTTGAGCGTCTTCGTGTCCACGCTCTTGTTCACCTGGAACACGCGGCTGCCGTCGATGCCCGCGCGATCGGCGAGCGCGAGGATGCGCGTCTCCAGCGCCTTGTCCTGCATCGGCTCGAACCTGTTGAACAGCGGCGCGATCCAGATCGGCGCGATGAGATTGCCGGCGATGATGAACGGAATCAGGGCGACCGCCGAATACAGCCACCAACGAGTCGGGCTCTTCCGCAGCAGCAGGTACGGCACCCAGATCACCAGCGGCCCGATGACGCACGCGACGCCGAGCGACGTCAGCGTGTCCGTCCACCATTTCTGCAGCGTCTGGTTCGATAATCCGTACGCATGCTGGCGGACGAACTCGACGTAGTACGCGCGCGGCAGATCGACAACCGACGTGATGATCGTGAAGAGGATGAAGTAGACGGCGAGCGTGAAGAACCACTTGCGGCCGATGCGCTGCGACCAGTCGCGCAGCCGCGCCGAGAGCCCGGTCGCCAGAAGGACGATCAGGATCAGAAACGACCACGCCTGCTCGACGGCCCACAGAATGTTGCCGCTCGCGTGATACTGAAGCGCCTTCTCGGTCGGCGGAGGCACCTCGACCGGCTGCGTCTCGTCAACAGCCGCGCTCGCCGCCGCGGCAGGCTGCTCCGGCGCCTGATCGGCCGACGTGACCGCCTCAGAAGAGCTGACGGTGAGGACCAATGACAACAGCAGCGTTGGCAGCATGATGCGATTACTCAATTACCCAACTACTCAACTCCCCAATTCATTTCTTCTCGATTGGCAGGTCGTCCCGGTTCCCCCACTCCTCCCAGGCGCCGTAGTAGTTCCTGAGCTTGTCGTACCCGATGAGGTGAAGGGCGAACAGATCGACTGACGCGCGCATGCCGACCTGGCAGTAGGCGATCACTTCCTGCGACGGCACAATCCCGCGGTCCTCGTAGATCTTCCTGATCTCGTCCGCGGGCTTGAACGTCTTCGCCTGCGGATCGAGCAGATCCTCCCAGTACACCGGCGTGGAGGATTTGATGAAGCCGCCGCGCTTGATGCCGCGCAGATCCTTGCCGTCGATCTCGTTCTGCGTCCGCGCATCGACGATCCTGATGCCCGGCTTCTCGATGGCCGCGACGACGTCGCTCGCGGTCGCGATCCATTTCGGCTGTGGCGTCGCGGTGAACCGCCCCGCCGGCACGGGCGTCGTCTCCGACGTTATCTGAGTGGTCGGCCGATGCTCGGCGCTCCACTTGGTCCAGCCGCCGTTCATCAGCGCCACGTTCGAGTGGCCGAAGTAGTTGAGGATCCACCACAGCCGCGCCGCGTAGATGCCGCCGCGTTCGTCGTAGACGACCACGCGCGTCGAGTTGGAGATGCCGAGCTTCGCCATCATCGCCTCGAACACCGCCTGCGTCGGCAGGAACGTCGGCGGCGCCTGGCCGTCGCGAATGGCGACGGGCGACAACCAGACCGCGCCGGGCACGTGACCGGCGGCAAATCCGCTCTGCCGCATGTCAACGATACGAACGTGGCCGTCCGCGGCGTGCGCCGCGACCCAGTCCGTGTCCACGAGTTGGTCCGGGTGCGCGTACGTCACGGCCAGCAGGGCGATCATCGCAATCATGCGCGAAGTTTAACCCACACGGTTGCGTTTCCCGATACAGTGTGAGGTTCATGCCTCCCCTGTCGGGCGTCTCCGTGCTCGTCGCGGGCGCCGGTCTCGCCGGCCTCGCGGCCGCGCGCGACCTCACCGCGCGTGGCGCGAGCGTGACGGTCGTGGACGCGCACGATCGGGTCGGCGGACGCGTCTGGACCGTCCGCGACGGCTTCGCGCAGGACCAGTACGCCGAGGGCGGCGGCGACATGATCGACGAGGCGCAGCACGAGATCCGCGCGCTGGCCGGCGAGCTCGGCCTCACGTTGAGCCGCATGCTGCGCGGCGGCTTCGGCTATGTGCGCCTGGACGCCGCGGGCCGGCCGCGCATCGTGCGGCGCAGCGCCGCGCGCGGCTGGGCGCGCCTGGCCGGCGCGCTCGACGGCTGCGTCCACCCCTACCGGCTCGCCGAACAGCGGTGGGACTCACCGATCGTTTCGGCGATCGCGCGGCGCTCCGTGGCGTCGTGGCTCGACGAGGTGAAGGCCGACGCCGAGTTGCGCGCGACCGCGACGGGCCTGCGCGGCTTCTTTCTGGCCGATCCCGAGGAACTGTCGCTGCTCGCGCTGGTCGATCAGTTCGCCACGACAGATGCCTGGGGCGCGTTGTTCCGCGTCGACGGCGGCAACGATCGGATCGCGACCACGCTCGCCGCGCCGCTCGGCGACCGCCTGCACCTGAACACCGAAGTCGTCGCGGTCTCGCACCGCGGCCGCACGGTGCGCGTCACAGTGAAGAACGGCAAGAACGGACGCGCTCAGTCCCAGATGACCTGCGACTACGTGCTCTTCGCGCTGCCGGCGACGACCTTGCGGCGGATCCCGATCGAGCCGTCGCTGCCGTCCCAGCAGCACGACGCGATCGCGCGGCTCCGGTACGGACGCGCGACGCGCACCTTGCTGCAGTTCTCGCGCCGCTTCTGGCGCGCGCCCGGCCGGCCGGCCGCGTTCGGGTCGCCGCTGCCGTTCGGCGCGGTGTGGGACGGCAACGAGAAACAGCGCGGCCGCGCCGGGATCCTCAGCCTGCTGGCCGGCGGCGGCGCCAGCGAGGCCACGCAGTCGCTGGTGGCCAAGGCCGGACCGCACGCGCTGGCGCAGTCGCTCGAGTGGCTCGGATCGCGCGGCGCCGATCTCCTGACCGCGAAGCACATCGTCTGGGAGCAGGATCCGTTCGCGCGGGGCGGGTACGCGTACTTCGATCCGTCCTACGATCCCGCCCTGCGGGCGTGGCTGCCCCGGCCGTTCGGTTCGCTGTTCTTCGCGGGCGAGCACACGAGCATCAGATGGCAGGGATACATGAACGGGGCCGTCGAGAGTGGACGAAGAGCGGCCGCTGAGATTGCGGCAGTGGTCGGTAGTCGTTAGTCGTTGGTCGTTCGTCGTCGGTCGTTCGTCCCAGCCACCAGCCACCAGTCGGCCTCCGCTCATCGACGATGCCAGCGAGCTACGGCCAGGCTCGCCGAAGCGCCGGAGGCGCGAAGGCGGCAGCCACCTCGGTGATAAGCTGATTGTCATGGCGCATGCGAATCCATCCGATCAGGATCTGAAGCAACTGCTCGCCGACTCCACGACCATCGCCGTCGTGGGCGCGTCGTCGAATCCGGAAAAATCGTCGTACGGCATCATGCGCAAGCTGCAGAGCGTCGGCTACCACGTGATTCCGGTGAACCCGCGCGAGACGGAAGTGCTCGGCGAAAAGGCGTACGCGTCGCTCGGCGACATTCCTGGCCGCGTGGACATCGTGGACGTGTTCAGGCGCGCCGAGGACACGCCGCCGATCGCGGACGAAGCGGTCGCCGTCGGCGCGAAGGCGCTGTGGCTGCAGAGCGGGATCGCGAACGAGGACGCCGCGGCGCGCGCGGCGAACGGCGGGCTGACCGTCGTGATGGACGCGTGCATCGGCACGATGCACAGTCTGCTCAGGGTGCCGTCGAAGACGCGCGCCACGTAGGGGCGGCGCCGGCCCGGCCCAGTTTCGCACCGACCAAGGCCGGCCCCTACGAGATCGCCTGAATCTCCTTTTCCAATCTCGTGACCAGTCCGTCGAGTTGATCGACCACTGCGCGTACCGTCTCCGGTTTGCTGAGGTCGACGCCGGCGCTCTGGAGCAGCGGCATCGGATGATCGCTGCCGCCGGACTTCAACAGCGTCAGGTAGCGATCGATCGCCTTCGCGCGATCGGCCCCGGACCCGGTCGTCAGCACCTTCATCAACTGCGCGCTCGACGCGAAGCACGTCGCGTACTGATAGACGTAGTAGGGCGCGCTGTAGAAGTGCGGGATCCGCGCCCACGTCACGCGCTGCTGATCGTCGTAGTCGAACGCGTCGCCGTGGTACGCCGTGAGCAGCCCGAAATAGATGTCGCCGAGCGACTCGGCCGTCACCGGCCGGCCCTGCTCCACGAGGCGATGCGCCTGCAGTTCGTAGTCGGCGAACAGGACCTGCGTGTAGAAGGTGCCGACGATGCCGTCGATCGCGTGCTGAAGAAGCACGATCCGCTCGCGCTCGCCGGTCGCGCGCGCCAGCATGTAGTCGAGGAAGAGCGCCTCGTTCAGCGTGGACGGCACCTCGGCGACGAAGATCGTGTAGGCCGAGTACACGAACGGCTGGGCCGCATTCGCGAGCAGCGTGTGCATTGAGTGGCCCATCTCGTGGGCCAGCGTGCACGCCGCGTCGAGCGTGTCGTTATGGTTCAGCAGCATGTACGGGTGCACGCCGTACACGGGCGCGGAGTACGCGCCGCTGCGCTTGCCGGGATTCTCGTAGACGTCAATCCACTGCCCGGCCAGCACGTCGCGCAGCCGCGACTGATAGTCGCGCCCGAGCGGCGCCACCGACGCCGGCAGCGCGTCCACCACCTGCTCGTACGGATACTTGCGATCGAAATCCACGAGCGGGATCGTGGTGTCGTAGCTGTGATAGCTGTCGAAGCCGAGCACGCGCTTGCGCAGGCGATGATAGCGGCGCAGCGGCTCGGTCCCCGCTTTTGTCGTTTCGATCAGGTTCTCGACGACCGCCGTCGGAATGTTGTTGCCGTGCAGCGCCGCGTCGAGCGTCGTCGCATAGCCCCGGGCCTGTGAGTGGAACCAGTCGCGCTGCAGGACGCTGTTGTAGAGCGACGCGTACGTATTGACGCTCGCCTCGAAGAGCCGGTGATAGGCCGCAAACGCGGCCGCCCGGTCTGCTTGATTCCGGTTCGTCGCGAGGATCGCGCGGTATTGGCCGTACGTCAGGGTCACCTCGGCGCCGGACGACAGCGTCAAGGCCGGGTGCCTGAGGTCGGCAGTCGAGAGCGCGGCGTAGGCGTCGTTCGGCGTGGACGAGAAGCGGCTCGACAGCGACATCAGGTGCTCGCCTTTGTCGTCGAGCACGTGCTCGTGCTGGCGGTAGAGATCCTCGAGCGCGAAGCGATAGACGGCCAGCTCGGCGCTCGCCGACATCCACTGCTGCACCGTGGCCAGCGGGATCTTCAGCAGCTCGGGGTTGAACCAGGCGCTCGCCTGGCTCGCCTTCGCGAACAGAATCTGGACCTGCTGGCGCTTCGCGTTGCTCTGGTTGTCGCGCTGGTCCTCGTCGTGCTTCAGCGACGCGAAGTACCAGACTTTGTAGGTGAGCTGCCCGATATCGTCGGACAGCTTCATGGCGTTCAGCAGATTGGTGGCGCCGCGCGCGAGCGTCCCCTGCAGCGCGGCATACTCGCCAATCTTCGTCTCGAGCGTCGCGTACGCCGCCTGCCACGCCGGCCAGTGAGGAAAAATGTGCGAGAGGTTCCACTTGAAGCGATCGGGAATATCCGACCGATCGCGAAGCTGCGGCGCGGCGGTCGCTTCGGCGGGCGCGAGGGGGTCCATGAAGAAATCATACTGTAGAAGATCGCGCGACCGACCGAGGCGCGTGCGGAAACGCTGCAACAACGTCGGCGCGGCTCAACTCGCGCCAGGCGCCAGGCTCGAGACGGCCGACTTCGAGAAACGCCCTACCTGCCCTTTCCGGCAACGTCAACCAGCGTCCTGTAGATCATCTCCGTCCCCAGCCGCAGCGATTCGACGCTCACGCGCTCGTCGTTGCCGTGCATGCGCGTCAACTCGTCGGCCGAGATCGGGTACGGATAAATGCCGTAGACCGGGATCCCCTTCGAGCGCCAGGCGCCCGCGTCGGTGCCGGCCTGGAACAAGTACGGCGTGACTTCGGCGCCGGCGAACGTCGCGTGTGCTTCACGCACGAGCGCGCGGAACAACTCGGTGTCCTCGGACGACGCCGGATTCGCCGCGAACCCCGGGCCGAGCGTGACCTCGACGTTCGGATCCGCGACGGCGCGCTGCACCAGCTCGGCGAGCCGGTTGAGATCGGTTCCTGGAATCGTGCGCACGTTGATCGTCGCCTCGGCGGAGCCGGGGATGACGTTGGAGCGGAATCCGGCGTTCATCAGCACGGGCGCGAGCGTGTTGCGGATCAGCGCGTGGAGCAGCGGATCCCTGCTGACCTCCTAGTCGGCGCGCGCGAGGGCCGCAGGATCGGTGCTGATCGCGATCGTCTGATAGTACTGCGACATCGGCGGCGCGCTCGTCTTCGCGAGCGTCAGGAAGAACTGCTTCGTCGCCGGCGTGAGCTCGATCTGCGGGTCGAAATCGGCGAGCCGCGCCATCGCCTTCGACAGCGCGAAGATGGCGTTGTCGGGCCGCGGCATCGAGGAGTGCGTGGACGTGCCGCGCGAGGTGAGCACGAGGCTCGTGCCGCCCTTGTCCGCCGTCGAAATGCTGACGTACTTCACCTTGCCCGCATCGTCCTTGATGATCCAGCCGCCCTCGTTCAGGGAGAATTCGCAGTCCATCTTCGCCCAGTGCGTCTGCGCGAGCCACGACGTGTTGTATTGCGCGCCTTCCTCGTCGGCCTCGACGAGAAAGATGACGTCACGCGCCAGCGGAATCTTGTTCTCGGCGAGCATCATGACCGATCGCGCGAAGACGGCGACACCGCCCTTGAAGTCGATCGCGCCGCGTCCGTAGACGTGGCCGTCCTTGATGAGGCCGGCGAACGGATCCACCGACCACTTGTCGCGCTCGACGCCGACCGTGTCCGCGTGCGACGCGATGAGCACCGGTTTCTTGCTCCCGTCGCCTTTGAGCCGCGCAATCAGGTGCGACTTCCCCGCTTCCGGCGTCGGGACAATCTCGATCTCGAAGCCGAGCGGCCGCAGCTTGGACGCCAGCAGCTCGTCGGTCTGATTCTCGTGTCCCGGTGGATTGCTGTTGTTGATGCGAATCAGCTCGCTCAAGAGCTGGGCTGTCGGGTCGGACGACGGGGCGGGGTTGGTCTTGGAGACAGGGTTGACCTGCGAGGCCGGGGTCTGTCGGGCGGGTCCTTTCGGACCCGCCTGACTGGCGTCGTACAGCACGCGCGTGATGCCCGCTGTCAGCGCCGAGCCCTGCTTCGGATCCTGCAGCCCGCGCACCAGGACGACGAGCGAGAACGGACGCTCGGCGTACACGATCGCCGCGTCGTGCTGGATCTTCGTGATCTCGCCGGTCTTGTGCGCGACGGTGATGCCCGGCGGCAGGCCGGCGGGAATGCGCTCGTTGAACTTCTGGCGCTTCAGGATCGCGATCATCTGATCGCTCGACGCGCGATCGACCGCCTTGCCGTTCGCGATTCGCTCCAGCAGCGTCGCGAGCGCCCGCGCGGTCGTCGTGTTGTTCAGGCCCTTCTGGAACGCCTTGTCGTCCTCGACGCCGCGCAAGACGTGCATCCCCGTCGCGCCCAGCGCGTCGGTCGTCAGCTGGATGTTCTGCGCGCCCAAGCGCTTGATGAGAAGGTTCGTCGCGAAATTGCTGCTGACCGTGATCATCGCTTCGGCGAGATCGCGAAACGACATCGTCGAGCCGACGCGCGCATAGACGCCGGCGTCCGAATCGTCGCCAGCGCTCAGCGTGAAGGGACTACCGTCCACGATGCTGTGGAACTGGTTGACGACCGAGATCTGATCGTCCAACTTCAGCGTGCCGGCTTTCGCCTGGCGGAACAGCTCGATGAGCACCGGCAGTTTCATCGTGCTCGCCGCGTGATACTCGACGTCGGCCTGAATGAGCAGCGCGTCCTTGCCGTCGAGCGTGTGAAACACGACCGCGACGTCGGCGCCGCTCTTCCGAATCAGCGCGTCGATCTGCGCACGGGCCTCGCTCATGCCGGATCCGACCGGACCCGGCCTGCTCATGGCAAGCAGCGCGTCGTTCACGCCGGGTCCGAAAGGACCCGGCCTACTGATTGGATGTAGGGCGGGTCCGTTTGGACCCGCCGCGAGTGCCGTACGTAGGGCGGGTCCTTTCGGACCCGCCAGAACTGCCGTGACAACACCGACGACGATCGCCGCGCGTCGTTTCATGACCGCGGATTCTAGCGCGGACGCCGTGAATCCGTGTCATCGTATGTGGATGCGATCCGCAGGCCTTGCGGCCCTCGCCCTCATCGCGCTTACGGCGTCCGGCTGCTTCCACATGACGACGACGCTCACCGTGCGAGCCGACGGCAGCGGGACGATCGATCACCGGATGCTGATCACCAACGCCGGCATCGCGCAGCTCAAGCAGTTCGGCGCGCTCGCCGGCGGCCGCGGGCAGAACGTCGATCCGATTTCCGAGGAGCAGGCGCGCGCGCTGGCCGCGAGCATCGGGCCGGGCGTCACCTACGTCAGCTCGACGCCGACGTCGACGCCAATCGGACAGGGACGCGACGCGATCTACGCGTTCACCGACGTCAGCCAGTTGCGGATTTCACCGCGCCCCGCGATGCCCGCGGGTCTGCCCGGCGCGGCGGGTCTCAACGCGGATGCATCGCCCATTACGTTCTCGCTCACGCACGAGCCCAGCGGCAACGCAGTGCTGCACATTCACGTGCCCGAGCCGGATTTTCTCGGCACGCTCGCGTCGCCGGCCGCGGCGAATCAGCTGGCGATGGTCCGGATGCTGCTGAGGGGCGCGCAGGTCTCGCTGATGGCCGAGCCCGCGGGCGCACTGGTCCACGCGACCAGCCCGTACGTCGAGGGATCGCGCGTCACGCTCCTCGGCATCGACCTCGATGAGATACTCAAGGACGACGCGTCAATCGCGAAGCTGCAGACGTCGACGACGCAGGAGGAGGCGCAGGCCGTCCTCGGGCATCTGGCCGGCCTCAAGATCGATCTCACGCGCGAGATCACGATCGAGTTCACGCCGGCGAAATGACGGCGGCGCGGAGCCGGCTCTTCTCGCCGCACTTCTTCGTGATGTGCGGCTTCACCTTCACGGTCTTCCTGTCGGCGTTCCAGCTGCTGCCGACGGCGCCGTTCCGGATTCTGGAGCTCGGCGGCAGCACGTTCGCGTCGGGCCTCTTTCTCGGCTTTCTCACGTACGCGTCGGCCGCGTCCGCGCCGTTCACCGGCGCAATCGCCGACCGGATCGGCCGCCGCCGGACGCTGCTGATCGCGAGCGGCGTGATTCTGGCGTGCGCGATCGGCTACGCGATCACGACGAGCGTCGCCGTGATGCTGGCGCTGGTCCTCGTGCACGGCGTGTTCTGGTCCGGACTGCTCTCGGCGTCGGCCGCGCATCTGACGAGCCTCATCCCGGACGATCGCCGGGCCGAAGGCATCGGCTACTGGGGCCTATCGAGCGTTGCGGCAATCGCGGTCGCGCCGCCGATCGCGTTCTGGATCATGGATCACGGCGGCTGGCTGTGGCTCTGTGTCTCGTGTGGGAGCCTCAACCTGCTGATGGGCGCAATTGCGTGGACGTTGGAGGAAGCACCGCACCAGGCACCGCAGCACCCGGCACCCAGCACCCGCCTGGTTGAATGGCGCGTCCTCGTCCTCGCCATCACGCTGTTTCTCTATTCGTTCGGCTACGGAGCGGTGACCAGCTTCAGCGCCATGTTCGCCGACGCGATTGGCGTCACGCCGAAGAGCCTGTTCCTGACGCTCCTCGCCGCGGTGATTCTCACGACGCGTCCGTTCCTGGGTGCGCTCGCGGATCGTCGCGGGCATCGCCGCGTCTTCCTTCCGTCGCTGCTGCTGATCACCTTCGGGCTCGCGCTGCTGCCGTTTGCGGCATCGCGCGGGCTGTTCGCCGCGTCGGCCATGCTGTTCGGTGTCGGCTTCGGCATTGCGTATCCCTCATTCGTGGGGTACGTCATGCGCGACGTCAGCGCCGCGCGGCGCGGCGCCGCGTTCGGCGCGATCCTCGCGGCGTTCGACACCGGCATCGGCACCGGATCGACGACGGTCGGCTGGCTGATTGAACGGTTCGGATTTCCGGCGGCGTTCGGCGTCGCGGCTGCGTTGTCTGCGCTATCGCTGCCGTATTTCCTCGTCGTTGATCGGCGTCACGATATGTAACTGGTGCCTGTCACCTGCCTGTCACCTGCCAGGCACCAGCTCGAGCCTGTCTGCCCTACGTCTTCCGATACCGCCGCAGCATCGGCGTCCAGAGCGCGACGACGCCGGTGGCGAAAAGACAGCCGATCCCGCCACTGATGACGGAGAACGGCGCGCCGAGCCAGTTGGCGACCGCGCCCGCTTCGAGCTCGCCGAGCTGCGGTCCGCCCAGGAAGAACACCATGTTGACGCCGGTCATCCGGCCGCGCAGACGATCGGGCGTCTCGAGCTGTCGGATCACGTTGCGGATGATCGTGCTGACGGTATCGGTCGCGCCGGTGATCGCCAGGCAGAGGAACGTCAGCCAGAACGATTGCGAGATCCCGAACAGCACCGTCGCGACGCCGTAGCCGCAGACCGCCCAGAGCAGCGTGCGCCCGCGCCGCTCGATCCGCTCGGTGAACCCCACCATCGCGCTGCCCGCCAGCATGGCGCCGGCCGCCGGCGCCGCGAAGAGCCAGCCGTATCCCTGGGCGCCCACGTGCAGGATGTCCTGCGCGAAGATCGGCAGCAGCGCCGTCGCCGACGAGAAGAACGTCGCGAAGAAATCCAGCAGCATCGTCGAGCGAATCAGCGGCGAGCGGAAGACGAAGCGCAGGCCTTCGAGGGCCGCGTGCAGCGAGACGTCATCCTTCGCGCCGGCCGCGGAAGGTGGACGGGCGGGGACGCCGCGCATCATCAACAACGCGACGATCACGAACGAAAATGAAATGGCGTTCAGCACGTACACCCAGCCGACGCCGCCGATGGCGATGCACACCCCGCCGAGCGACGGTCCGAGGACGGACGCCGTCTGGAACATGATCGTCTGCAGGCTGATCGCGTTCGGCAGGTGCTCGCGCGGCACGAGCGTCGGCATCAGCGACTGCCGCGCCGGCAGGTCGAACGCGCCGACCGCGGCGCCGACCGCCGAGAGCGCGTAGATCGGCCAGACGTGCGTCGAACCCAGGAAGGCGAGCGCCGCCAGGCCCATCGCGACCAGCGTTGCGGCGACTTGCGTGGCGAACATCAGCTTCCGCCGGTCCCACGCGTCGGCGACGACGCCGCTCAGCAGCGAAAAAAAGACGACGGGCACGAAGCGCGTGGCGCCGACCATGCCGAGCGCCAGGCCCTTGCGGTCCGGCGCGACGAGCAGCGACACGTGCCACAGCAGCGCCGCGTTCTGCATCATCGATCCCGTGAAGGACACGAAGAGACCAATCCACAGCAGGCGGTAGTTGCGGTGGCGCAGCGCGACGAAGGACTCGCGGGAGAGCATCGGTCAGCGGCCGCCGCTACTGGTGGCCGCGAACCGCATGAGGCTCGTAGAGTTCCTCGAGAGAGGCGATCTCACCGGCGTCGAGGCGCAGATCGAGTGCCGCGACCGCCTCGTCGAGGTGCGGCGGCTTCGACGCGCCGATGATCGGCGCCGTCACGCCGGGCTGTGCGAGCAGCCACGCGAGGGCGACCTGCGTCGGCTTGACGCCGCGCGTCGCCGCGAGCGCCGCCACGCGAGCGGCAATCGCGAAGTCCGAATCCGCGTAGTAGAGCTGATGCGCCCACTCGTCGGTCTTCGCGCGCACGGTTTCGCCGCGATCCGCTTTATGGCGGTTGCCGGCGAGAAATCCGCGCGCGAGCGGGCTCCACGGAATCACACCGATGCCCTCTTCGCGACAGAGGGGGAGCATCTCCCGTTCTTCCTCTCGGTAGACGAGGTTGTAGTGATTCTGCATGGACACGAAGCGCGTCCAGCCGTGGGCGCCGGCGGTGGAGAGCATCTTCGCGAACTGCCACGCGTGCATGCTCGACGCGCCGATGTAGCGCGCCTTGCCGGACTTGACGATGTCGTGGAGCGCCTCGAGCGTCTCTTCGATCGGCGTCGCGTAGTCGAACCGGTGAATCTGGTAGAGATCGACGTAGTCCGTGCCGAGACGCCGCAGCGAATCGTCGATGGCCTGAAACAGGTGCTTTCGCGACAGCCCGCGATCGTTCGGCACGGGCGTGTCCGGCGGCGTGACCGGGTAGAACGCCTTCGTCGCGATGACGACCTGCTCGCGCGTCGTGAAGTCCTTCAGCGCGCGGCCGAGCACCTGCTCGCTGACGCCGCGCGAGTACATGTCGGCCGTGTCGAAGAAGTTGATGCCGTGCTCGAGCGCGCGCTTGATGAACGGCCGGCTCGCCGTTTCGTCGAGCACCCACGCCCGCCACTCCGGCGTACCGTACGTCATCGCGCCGAGACACAGGCGCGAGACCTTGAGACCTGATTTGCCGAGACGAACGTAGTCCATCAGAACCCGTTACTTGGCCTCAAGCAGCTCGACGTCGAAGAGCAGCGTCGCATTGGGCGGAATCGCGCCGCCGGCGCCGCGCGATCCGTAGCCGAGCTCGGACGGAATCACGAGCGTGCGCGTGCCGCCGACCTTCATGCCCGCGACGCCCTGATCCCAGCCGCGAATCACCTGGCCGGCGCCGAGCCTGAACGAAAAGCTCTCGCCGTGATCGCGCGAGCTGTCGAACTTCTTCCCATGCTTGTCGGCCGCCTTGGGGTCGTACAGCCAACCTGTATAGTGCACGCTGACCGTCTTCCCTGACGTGGCTTCGGCGCCCGCGCCGACTTTGCCGTCCGTGATCTGCAGGCTCGTGATGTTGTCCATGGTTGATCCGTGAATTGGGTAAGTAATTGAGTAGTTGAGTAGTTGAGTAGTTGGGTAATTGGGTAATCGCCGCGAGGCTTTGGGAGCCATCACCCGATGACCAGATTACTCAATTACCCAATTAAACCGTCAACACTATTTTGCCGATGTGCACGCTCGATTCCATCAGCCGGTGCGCGCCCGCGGCGTCGCGCAGCGGAAACGTCGCGTGCACGATCGGCTTCACGGCGCCGGACTCGAGGAGCGGCCACACGTGCCGATGGACCGCCGCCGCGATCACGCCCTTGTCGGCGACCGGACGCGCGCGCAGCGTCGATCCGGTGATCGTCAACCGGCGCTGCATGATCGTCTGGATGTTCAGCTCCGCCTGGACGCCTTTCAGCGTGGCGATTTCGACGAGCCGCCCCTCGACGGCGAGCACGTCGATGTTCCGCGCGAAGTACTCACCGCCGACCATGTCCAGCACGACGTCCACGCCACGCCCGCCCGTCGCGTCCTTCACCGCGGCGGCGAAGTCCGCATCACGATAGTTGATCGCGCGTTCCGCGCCCAGCCGCTCGCAGGCCGCGCACTTCTCCGCCGATCCCGCGGTCGCAAAGGCGCGCGCGCCGAACGCCCGCGCAAGTTGAATCGCCGTCGTCCCGATGCCGCTCGATCCGCCATGGATGAGGATCGACTCGCCGGCAGTCAGGCGCCCGCGCTCGAAGACGTTCGTCCAGACCGTGAAGAACGTTTCAGGAAGCGCGGCCGCGGCGGTCATGTCGAGCCCGCGCGGCACCGGGAGGCACTGCGGCGACGGCGCCGTGCAGTACTGCGCGTAGCCGCCGCCGGCGACGAGCGCGCACACGGCGTCGCCAGTTTTCCAGTCGCGGACATCGGGACCGAGCGCTTCGATCGTGCCCGCGACCTCGAGTCCGGGAATGTCGGACGCGCCGGGCGGCGGTGGATACCGCCCGAGGCGCTGGAAGATATCCGGCCGATTGACGCCCGCAGCAGCGACCTTTATTAGTACCTCGCCGGCCGCAGGCACTGGCGTGGGCCGCTCGGCGGCGACGAGGACCTCCGGGGCGCCGGGTTCTCGGATTTCAATGGCGATCATTTCTCAGCTCTCAGCTTTCGGCTCTAGCTTTCCGCTTTCAGGTCTCAGTTTTCACTCCCGTCGCCAAACGCGGCCGCCGTCGTCGCGGGTTCGAGGACGAGCGCCGCCAGAACGATCCCGAGCGCGAGACTGATCGTGAAGACGGCCGACAGCGCACCCGTGGCGGCGATGATGACACCATCGATGGACAGCAACGCGCCGATGGATATGTCGATCAGCACGATCGGGCGCGCGGCGCGTCGTCGCTCGACGGCCAGATGCGCGCGGTTCATCCGCTCGGTGAACACCAGATGCCCACGCAGGACGCCGCCAATGGTTGCCGCTGCGCCCAGCGCGAGAAAGATCGACACCGTCACCGGTGTCTCAACGCGCTCCTTGTTCAGCCAGGCCAGGCGTACAGCAACACGATGGTCAACTGATGGGCGCTCCACCATCCGGCGTCACGTGCCGGCGGCGCCGCGCCGAGCGCCGTCACGATCTCGGCGGCTGAGGCAAACCTCTCCGCAGGCGCTTCTCGTAGACAGCGCGCGATCACCGACGCCAGCGGCTCGGGGACATCGAGCGGCGCCGACGCGCGGACAGGGTGTTCGCCGCAGGCGTACTCGTACAGCAGCACGCCGTACGCGAACACATCGGCTCGCGCGTCGACCGGCCCGAGGTGCCGCTGTTCGGGCGCCATGTACGCGGGCGTGCCGACGACGGCGTCCGTCAGCGTCCCGCTGAGATCCTGCGCCGCCGCTCCCGTCCTGGCGAGACCGAAATCCAGAATCTTCACACCGCCGTCGGCGGTCCGCATGACGTTCTCGGGCTTGAGATCCCGGTGGACGACGTGATTGGCATGCGCGCTGGCGAGCGCCGCGGCGAGCGCCCGCGCCGTCCGCAGAACATCGTTCACGGGAATGGCGCGCGGCGCGGCGATCTCGGTCCGCAGCGTGTGGCCATCCACGAACTCGGTCGCGATGTACAACTCTCCGTCGATTTCCTCGAGCGCGTACACGGTGCAGATGCCCGGATGCGTGAGCGCCGCGGCCGCTCGCGCCTCGCGGCGCAGCCGCTCGCGCTGCCGCGGATCGCGCGTGAGATGAGGCGCGAGCGCCTTGAGCGCGACCGTGCGGCCGAGCCGCGCGTCCGACGCGAGATAGACGCGGCCCATGCCGCCGCGGCCCAGCTCCCGCACGATGGTGTACGGTCCGATCACCGTCCCGGCCGCGATCGGCTCGTCGTCCGCCATCAACTCCGGCATGCGATCGATGAGCGGCGACGACAGAAAGGCGCCGGCGCGCGAATGGTGCGCGAGGAGCGACAGGATTTCGTCGCGCACGAGCGGATCATCGCCCGCCGCTTCCGCGACCCACTGGCGTTGCGCCGAGACGTCGCGATCGAGCGCCGCCTCGAACAGATCGCGCACGCGGCGCTGTTGATCTGGATTCATGCCGGCGCGCCGCCCATCTCGCGGAACAGCCACGCGCGGGCAAGGCTCCATCGCCGCTTGAGCGTCGCCGGCGACAGGCCAAGTGCGTCGGCGGTGTCCCCGATGCTGAGGCCGACGAAATAGCGCAGTTCGACGATGCGTGCGAGCTCGGCGTCCATCTGCTCGAGGCGCGCGAGCGCCTCGTCGAGCGCCGGCAGCATCGCGTCTTCCGCCACGGCACCCGCGAGCGCGTCAGTCAGCGACACGCGATCCATCCCGCCCCACCGTTTCTGCGCGCCACGCGCGCGGGCGCGCTCGACCAGAATCTGCCGCATCGATCGCGCGGCGATGCCGATGAAGTGCTTTTGGTCGTGCCACGGCGTGCCGGCGCCGGCCAGGCGGAGGTAGGCCTCGTGCACCAGCGCCGTCGCCTGGAGCGTCTGGCCTGGACGCTCTCCTCGCATGAACCCTGCGGCCAGTCGGCGCAGTTCGTCATACACGAGCGGCACAAGCTCCTGCGCGTTAAGTGGTTGGATGCGGTCTGCGCTCATTGAGCCCGTTGATTCAGGGTTTGCGCATTATCCAGTGAAGCCGGCCCGTCGCCAAGTGGACGGCCACCAACGGAGGTCATCATGACGATACTGCGTCGACTCGCCCTCGTCGCCGCTCTCTCGCTGCTGTCCGCGACGGCGCACGCGCAAACCGAGGAGACGAAAGCGCCCGCGGCCGCGCAGCAGGTGCTGTCCACCAATCCCTTCGGCGATCTCCTCGAGTGGTTCAACGTCGACTACGAGCGGACCATTGAGCCGGCGATCACATGGGGCGTGGCCGCCTCGGAACTCAAGTCAGCGTATGCCAGCGCGTCGGTACTGATCCGCTGGTACCCGAGCCAGACCCCCCTCCAAGGCTTCTATCTGGGCGCGCACGCCGGCTTCTATCACTTCCAGAGCGACAACCGTCGCACTGACACCGTGCCGGGCGCGGGCCTCGATCTGGGGCGTGCCTGGCGTGTCGGCCCCAGGCAAAGAACGAGCATCAGTCTCGGGTTCGGATTGACGCGTCTGGTCGTGGGGGCAGGCAGCACGGCGCCGAGCGTGTGGCCGATCCCGCGGCTGATCAACGTGGGTGTCGCCTTCTGATGCGCACGCTCACGACTCGTCCACCCACTGCGACGCCGGCAGCGACAGCGCCGGATATTTCCGCCGGAGCGCGTCGACCTTCTCGGCGTACTCGTTCTTCGGAAACTCGTTGCGCATGTAGCGCTCGCGCAGCCGCCGGATTTCGTACTTGTAGAGGTCGCGCAGAAAATCGCGCGCGACCTCCGGCGGCGTGTGCGGCGTCGGGCGCACGCCATGAATCAGGAGTGACTGGAGGATAAAGGTCTTATACGTGAACATCGACACAGACTGCGAATCCTAATACGCGCGCGCGCGTCGCTGCTACGATTGCCAGATGCGCATTCTTCTGTCCTCGGTGTTCGGTCCCTTCGCTCAAGACGACGAGTTCGGCAGCCGCGCGATGAATCCGATGGAGCTGTACCACAACCAGGTCACGCGCGCGCAGGGACCGTTCTCGCTGCGAATGTCCCATCGCTCGTGGGGCATCATGATGATTCAGCACAACATCGCCGCGCCGTCGACGGTGCTCGACTTTCCGACGCGCAAGCGCTTCGTGCGCGAGCTGACGCGGCATCGTTACGACGTCGTCGGCCTCTCCGGCATCATCGTCAACGTCGGCAAGATCCGCGAGATGTGCCGTCTCGTGCGCGAGCACTCACCCCACTCGACGATCGTCGTCGGCGGCCACGTCGCGGCGCTGCCGGGCGTCGAGCACCTGATCGACGCGGACCACATCGTCAAGGGGGAAGGCATCCGCTGGTTCCGCGAGTTTCTCGGCGAGCCGGTGGACGCGCCGATCGCGCATCCGGCGATCGCATCGTCGTTCGATTTCAGGCTGATGGGTCTGAGGGGGCCGCGGGGCGGCGGCGATCCGGCCGCGACGATCATCCCGTCGGTCGGCTGCCCGATGGGCTGCAACTTCTGCACGACGTCGTCGTTCTTCGGCGGCAAGGGCCACTTCATCAACTTCTACGACACCGGCCGCCAGCTGTACGACGTGATGTGCGAGGTCGAGAAAAAGCTCAAGGTTCGCACGTTCTTCATGATGGACGAGAACTTCCTGCTCTACAAACGTCGCGCGCTCGATCTGCTCGAGCACATGAAGCGGGACGGGAAAGCGTGGTCGCTGTTCGTGTTCTCGTCGGCCAACGCGATTCGCAAGTACGACATGCGTCAGCTCGTCGAGCTCGGCGTGACCTGGGTGTGGTTGGGGTTCGGGTCGGCGCAGGCGTCGTACGTCAAGCGCAAGGACGCCGACACGGTCGCCCTGACGCACGAGCTGCAGGCGCACGGCATCCGCGTCCAGGGATCCACGATCGTCGGCATGGAACACCACACGCCGGACACGATGAGCGACGAAATCGATCACGCGATCGCGCACGACGCCGACGCGCACCAGTTCATGCTCTACACGCCGGTCCCCGGCACGCCGCTGCACACCGAGATGCAGGCGCAGGGGCGCATGCTCGAGGGCGTCGATCTGGCCGACATTCACGGCCAGTACAAGTTCAATTTCGCGCACGGCTCGATCGCGCGCGACGACTCGAAGACGTGGCTCGACGGCGCATTCGAGCGCGACTATCAGGTGAACGGCCCGACGCTATACAGAATGATGCGGACGATGATGGCGGGCTGGCGCCGGTACCGGGACGACGCCGATGCGCGCGTCCGGGCGCGGGTGGCGGCGGACGCGGACAAGCTGCGGCGCGGCTGGGGCGCGGCGCTCTGGGCGATGGAGCGCTACCTGCGCGCGTCGAACAAGGACGTCAGCGAGCGCATCGGCGCCTTGCGGCGGGACATCGAGCGCGAGTGGGGCGGCATGACCACGACGATCGATCGGGTCGTGGGCCCGGTCCTGCTCTGGGCGGCGCGCCGAGACGCCACGCGTTTTCCGCTCGGCCGTCCGCTCGAGCCGCGCACCTTCGTCGAACGGAGGAACTGGGCGTAGTCGTCAGTCGTGAGTCAAGAGTCCGCGGACCGCGTCAAGCGAAGCGCCGATCCGGATGATGTAGCGCGGCCGCGCGAGCGCGTCGGCGAGCGGCGCGGGTTTCTCGACGGGCCGGCCGATGATCGGCTCGACAATCTCGGCGAACTTCGCGGGATGCGCGGTCGCCAGGAAGATCCCCAGCTGCCCTTCCCGCCGCTCCTGTCCCTCCCGCCCCGCCTGTCTTTTCAATCCCATGTATCCAATCGCGCTGTGCGGGTCGAGCAGGTAGCCGCGCGCCTCGAACACCTGACGAATCGTCGCGCGGACGTCGTCGTCGGCGTGGCGGCAGCCGACGATGTCGCGTCGCATCGCCTCGAGATCGCCGCCGTAGAGCCACGTCATGCGCTCAAAGTTGCTCGGGTGGCCGACGTCCATCGCGTTCGCCAGCGTCGGCCTCGAGGGCCGGGGCTGGAAGCGGCCCGAGTCCAGATACGCGGGCACGACGTCATTCACGTTCGTCGCGGCGACGAAGCGCTCGACGGGCAACCCGGCGCGCTTGGCCATCAGCCCGGCGGTCAGGTTGCCGAAGTTCCCGCTCGGCGTGCAGAAGACGATCCGCGCAAGGGCCGAGCCTGCTCGCCCCCCCGCCATCACCTGGGCCACGGCGTGAAAGTAGTAGACCGACTGCGGCAGCAGGCGGCCGACGTTGACCGAGTTCGCCGACGTCAGCCGCATCCGCGTCCGCAGCGTCGCGTCGCCGAACGCCTCGCGCGTCAGCCGGTGACAGTCGTCGAAGCTGCCCGACACGGCGTACGCGCGCACGTTGGTGCGCTCGCCGTTGAACATCGTCAACTGCGCCTCCTGCGTGGGGCTCACGCGGCCGTCAGGATAGAGAATGACGACGCGCGTGTGCGGCACGCGATGGAACGCATGCGCGACCGCGCTGCCCGTGTCGCCCGACGTCGCGACGAGGACCGTGAGCGGCTCGTCCGCCTGGTGCAGCGACGCCATCAGCCGCGCCATGACGCGCGCGCCGACGTCTTTGAACGCGAGCGTCGGTCCGTGAAAGAGCTCGAGCGCGAAGAGGCCGGGTTCGACCTCGACGAGCGGAATATCGAAATTCAGCGCCTCGACGACGACCGCTTCGAGCACGGCGGGATCGATCTCGCCGCGCGTGAAGGGGCGCAGCGCGCGCAGGCCGATCTCGGTCAGCGTGCGGCGCGGGAGGCGCGCGAGCTCGCTCGCGGTCCACGGTTCGATGGTCTCGGGAACGTAGAGCCCGCCGTCGGGCGCGAGGCCGTCGAAGAGCGCCGTCGTGAAGGACACCGGCGCCGCCCCGCCCTGCGCGTGTCGAAGGGCCCGCGTCGAAAGGAACTTCATCGCGACTCCGGGGTAGCGGCCCCGGATACGGCAATGACGCGTGCGCCCCGGATCGCAATCGGCGAGACGTAGGTCTGCGGTTCGCCGCCGATATGCTGTTTCACGCTGCGCGTCATGGCGGCGGCGACGGCGGCGGCCGACCGCGCGTCCCGGCACAGCGCGAAGAGTGACGGTCCGGATCCCGAGAGGCTGCACCCCAGCGCGCCGGCGTCGGCCGCGGCCTGTTTAATCGCGGCGAGCCCGGGGACGAGCGGCGCGCGCCGGGGCTCGGCGATCGTGTCTTCGAGCGATCGCGCGAGCTGCGCGAAGTCGCCGCGGTGCAGCGCGTCGACGAGCGCGCCGAGATTGGCCCATTGCCGGATGGCGTCGCTGAGCGGCACGGTCGTGCCGAGGAGCACGCGCGCCTTCGCGGTTTCGATTTCCAGATCGGGATGGACGACGACCGCGGTCAGGCCGGCGGGCACGGGCAGGCGGATGACGTCCGGCGGATTGGCGACGCGCACGAGGACGAAGCCGCCATAGACGGCGGGACCGATGTTGTCCCCGTGCGCGGATCCGGCGCCGATGCGCTCGCCCTCGAACGCGCACGACATCAGCGTCTCGAGCGACGAGCCCGCGCCGAGCAGCGCGTCGACGGCGACGACCGCCGCAACCGCGCTCGCCGCGCTGCCGCCGAGGCCGCTCGAGAGCGGGAGGCCCTTGCGAATCGTGAGCGCGACACCCCGGCGCTCGCCGAGCCGCGTCAGCAGAGCCTGCGCGGCGACGCCGGCGGTGTTGCGAGTCGCATCGCGCGGCAATCGGCCATCGTCGCCGACGATGTCGTCGATCCGGACCAGGCCGGCGGGCGTCGCCATTCCGTGATCGCGCGACTCCCGTCCCCCTATGAACCGTGCGGTCACTTCGTCGCCGGGCGACTCGAGCGGAAACCCGAGCACGTCGAATCCGCAGGCCACGTTCGACACCGTGGCCGGAGCAAAGGCCGTCACCGCATCCATGCTGGCGTTCATCTTACTTGTGCGGCCTGCGAATCACGAAGCCACGGATCACGAAGAACGGAAGAAGATGAACGGGCCACAGAGATCACCGAGACACGGAGTTAAGAAACCGGAGTCTCGTGTTCGACGCGGGCGGCCTGCAACGCAGGCCGCGCTGGCCGGCCGGACGCCCGTGTCTCCGTGTGCTCTGTGGCTACTTCCTCTTCGTTTGATCTTTGTACCGTTCGTTGATCGTCGGGATGAGGTACTCACGGAACGCGCGGCTGAAGTCGTACTCGGGGCTGAAGCCCCAGTCGTTGCGCGCCGCCGTATCGTCGACATCCGCCGGCCACGAATCGACGATGCCCTGCCGCTTCTGATCGACGGCGTAGCCGATCGACGCCTCCGGAAACGCCGCGAGGACCACGTTGCGGATATCGGACGCCGACGCGCTGAACGCCGTCAGGTTGTAGGCGGTGCGCGTCAGCTGCTCGCGTGGCGCGGCCGCGAGGCGCAGCAGCGCCTCCACGCCATCCGGCATCGCCATGAACGGAATCATCGTGTCCGGCCGGACGAAACAGTCGTAGCGCTCGCTCCTCGCGGCGTAGTGGATCATCTCGGGCGCGTAGTCCGACGTGCCGCCCGACGGCGTGGTGACCGCCGAGATCAGCCCCGGGAACCGGACGCAGCGGAAATCGACGCGGGGAATCACATCCGCCGACAGCTGTTTGTAGTGCTTCGCGTAGTAGTGGCCGAGCTGCTCGCAGTACAGCTTGTTGCACCCGTACATCGTCGTCGGCCTCGCATACTGATCTTCCCGCACGCGGCCGGCCGCCGACTTGTCGGCCAGGCTCGGCAGCCCGTACGCGGCAATCGACGAGGGATAGATGAACGTGACGGGCCGCCCGTGCGACTCGCCCTGGCGCTGCGCGAACTCCAGCAGGTTGAGCGTGCCCCCGACGTTGACGTGATGCGCCGTCGTCGGCGTGAACTCCGACCGCGCCGACAACAGGGCCGCGAGGTGAAACACACGCTCGACCTCGAATTCAGCCAGCACGCGGTCGAGCAGACTGGCGTCGGTGATCGACCCCGTGAACTCGCGCGTGACGAGCTTCGCCAGCGGCCGCTCGAGCGGGTTGACGTCGAGCGTGATGATCAGCGCGCCGGCGGGCGCGAGCCGCGTCACGAGCCCGTGACCGATCTCGCCTCCGGCGCCGGTGATGAGAACGACGGGTTTCCGCACGTGCTACCTCTCCACCTTTTCCCTCTACGTGCCCTGCCTGCCCTACCTGCCCGCCGCTTCCTTGTCTGCAGTCACCAGCATGTTCACCGACGTATAGACGACCACCATGACGACGAGCCAGCGAACGTAGCTCAAAGGCAGCGACTTCACGAGCAGCGCGGCGATCAGCACGGCCGGGACAGCGCCGAGCGCAAGGCCCAGCGCGGCCTGCAGGTGATACGCGCGGGTCTCTACGAAGCGGACGCTGCTCGTGGGCATGAGGAACGCACACGAACCCATCATGATCGGGAATGCCGCCGTCGGATTCATGCCCAGCAGGCTGACGAGGATCATGCACGGCGCGTACAACCCGATGCCCAGCATCATCAGGACGCCGAGAGCGAAATTGCCCGCGAGCCCCACCCACAACCGCGCGCCCGTCAGGCCCATCGTGGCCCCGCCGCCGGGAAACAGATCGAGCTGCGTCATCAGCATGAGCGCCGCCGCACCGATCAGCGCGAGCCCCATCCCGATTTGAATCTTGCGCCGCGGCCAGTGCACGACAACGCCCACGCCGAGCCACGATCCGACGCACGCCGCGACGATCATGAGCACGAGCGTCTTCGGGTCCACGGGCACGATGCTCGTGTAGATGAACGCCTGCGCGATCGTCGGGAGCGTGTGCCCGACGTTGAGCGTGCCGGGAATCAGCTTCACCGGCACCATGTTCCTCAGCTTGTAGACCGTCGTGGTCGTCGCGAACGATCCGATGCCGAGCGTGTCGAAGAAGGCCGTCACGAATCCGATCACGGACTGCAGCGCCGTCGGGCGGACGAATCCGCCGCGCGCGATCGCCGCGCCGTAGATCACCAGTACGACGCCGAGCCCGATGAAGAGAAGTGTTCTTGCGTCCACGGCCGCGCCCTAATGCTAAGGTAAGTCGCATCCACTTATGAAACGCCTCAGGCTCGTCTCGCTGACGGTCGCGACGGCCCTGATTGTGCTGAGCGCCGCGCCTCGACCGGCGCGAGCGGATTCGCGAGCGCGTTCGCGCTCGTCCGTCAGGATGGCAGCGCGCAGGGTGGCTGGGGCTTACGGAAGCGCTCCCCAGGTTTCAGGATCCTGACAGCGCAACGTGTCGAAGTACAGGCGCACGTCGCCGGCGGGAAACTGAGTCGAGATCTTCCGGGCCGCCGGCGCCAGCTGCGCCGCGTCCGGCTTGGCGGAGTCTTCCTTGATTAGCCCGTTCTCGTGCGCGATGCCCAGCGCGTCGAGAAACGCGCCCATCATCGGCCGCTGCTCGGCGAGGTGATAGACGATGAGGGCGCGCGCGGCGATGTTCTCGGGCAGCGACGCCAGGCTGGCGAGGTGCCGCGCCTTGCGATCCACATCGAGCGAAATGACGGTCTTCGCCCGGAATTTCTTCTGCTGGGCGATGAGCAAGGCCGCCTGGGCCTGATCGTCGGCCGCCTCGGGCTCCTGCCAGAAGGCGTGGGCGGCGCGCTGCCGCTGATCGAGCGTCATGCGCTTCCAGAGGCGTGAAGGAGTCAGCGTCGTGTCGGTCATTGTTGCTATTCTAGTCACATGCGCACTGGGAAGCGGCTCGTCGACGTCGTCCTCGGGAGCGGCCTGCTCGCGACGGTGGTGGCCGTCACCGTCCTCGTCGCGGGCGCGCAAGCGCCGGGCGTCCATCCGATCAGCGGACGGCGGTTCGCGCCGATCATGGGCTGGCAGGGCGCCGAGTGGCTCGAGCGGCACGAGCGCGAAGAGGAAGAGAATCCGGACATGGCGCTCAACGTCCTGAAGATCGCCAAAGGCGCAACGGTCGCCGACATCGGCGCCGGGTCCGGCTACATCACGATGAAACTCTCGGCGCGCGTCGGGCCGGAAGGCAAGGTCTACGCGAACGACATTCAGCCGCAGATGCTGCAGATGCTCGCGAACCGGCTTGCCAGCCGGAAGATCCCCAACGTCGTACTGGTGCAGGGCACGATCGACGATCCGCGGCTGCCCGAGGCGGCGGTCGATCTCGCGATGATGGTCGACGTGTACCACGAGCTGTCGCAGCCGCAGACGATGCTGCGCCACCTGCGCGCGTCGCTCAAGCCCGGCGGGCGGCTCGTGCTCCTCGAGTACCGGAAGGAAGATCCGGCGATCCCGATCAAGCTCGAGCACAAGATGACGGTCGCCGAAGCGAAGATGGAAGTCGAAGCGGAAGGCTTCACGCTCGCGAAGGTGAATGAAGTGCTGCCGCGCCAGCACATCCTGATTTTCACCGTGAAGCCGTAGTCTTCAGTTTTCAGTTCTCACTTCTCGGTTCTCACTTCTCAGTTCCCTTGCTCTTCACTGAACCCGGTTTTCTCTTTCTCTTCCTTCCGGTCCTCCTCGGGCTCTACTTCGTCACGTTCTCGCGGATCCACGGCGCGTACGCGAACAGGCTGCTGCTGATCGCAAGCGTCCTCTTCTACGCCACGGGCGGCGGCTGGTTCACGCTCCCGATGCTCGCGTCGATCGCGTTCAACTACGCGATGGCGATTGCGGTCGATCGGGTGCACGGCACGCCGGCCGCACGCGTGCGGCTGGCCGCGGCCGTCACGGTCAACCTCGTCGTGCTCGGCGTTTTCAAGTATGCCAACTTCTTCGCGGACAACGTCAACGGCCTGCTCGGCCTGCTGCACGCGCCGCCCGTGCACGCGCCGCGCATCCTGCTGCCGATCGGCATCTCGTTCTTCACGTTTCACGCGATTTCCTACGTCATCGACGTCTCGCGGCGCGACGCCGTGGCGCAGAAGAGCCCGGTCCACGCGGCGCTCTACCTGCTCCTGTTTCCGCAGCTCATCGCCGGTCCGATCATCCGCTACCGCGACATCGCCGATCAGCTCGCGCAGCGCCGTGTCGCGCTCGACGGCTTCGCGTACGGCGTGCAGCGGTTCGTGATCGGCCTCGGCAAGAAACTGCTCATCGCGAACATCGTCGCGGGCCCGGCGGATCGCATCTTCGCGATGCCGGCCACCGAGCTCTCGATCGGGCACGCGTGGCTCGGCCTGGTCTGCTACACGCTGCAGATCTATTTCGATTTCTCGGGCTACTCGGACATGGCGATCGGACTCGGCCGCATGTTCGGCTTCCGGTTTCCGGAGAACTTCCGCTGGCCGTACATCGCGACCAGCGTCCAGGGCTTCTGGCGGCGCTGGCACATGTCGCTCTCGACGTGGTTCCGCGACTACCTCTACATTCCGCTCGGCGGGAATCGCGTCAGCGTCGGCCGCCAGTACCGCAACCTGGTGGCGGTGTTTTTCCTGTGCGGCCTCTGGCACGGCGCGAGCTGGAACTTCGTCATCTGGGGCCTCTGGCACGGCGCGTTCCTCGTGATGGAACGTGTGAGAGTCCGGCGGGTCCGAAAGGATCCGCCCTACATTTCCACGCACCCTTCCCGCCCCTCCCGCCCTTCCGGCCCTCTCTCCTGGCCCATCTGGCCGCACGTCTACACGCTGCTCGTCGTGATGATCGGATGGGTCTTCTTCCGCGCGGACACGCTGACGGGCGCCGTCGCGTTTCTGAAAGCGCTCGCGGGGCTCACGACGCCGTCGCTGTCGCCGTACACGGTGCAGTGGTACTTGACGTCCGAGCTCTGGCTCGCGCTGCTGGCCGGCGCGCTCGGGTCCACACCATGGGTGCCGGCGCTGGCCGATCGCCTGTCGCGATCGAAGACGCCCGGCGTCGCCTGGGGTGCGTCGCTCGCCGGCGTGACGGCGCTCGCCGCGATCCTCTTCGCGTCGGTCATGCAGATGGCCGCGCGGGCCTATAACCCGTTCATCTATTTCCGGTTCTGATGAAGGCCCTCCTCGTCACGCTGTTCCTCGCCGTCATCTCGTTGCCGCTCGCGGCGAACCTCGCCGGCGTCGACGGCGGCGATCCGGACGCGGAGAGCCGCGAGCTGGCGGCGTTCCACTGGGACGCCCCCGGCGTCTGGTTCGAGGATCACTTCGGGTTTCGCGCGACGCTCATCCGGTGGTACGGCGAAAGCCGGCTGTTCGCACTCGGCGTCTCGCCGACGACGGCGGTCGTGAAAGGCCGGGACGGCTGGCTGTTCTACGCAGACGATTCGTCGATCGAGGACTTCGCCCGGGTCGATCCGATGACGCCGGATGCCGTGCAGAACTGGCGCGACGCCATCGTCCGCACGCGCGACTGGCTCCGCGCGCGCGGGATTCCGTACGTCTTCACGGTCGCGCCGGACAAGCACGTCATCTATCCGGACGAGCTGCCGCCGACGATCGCGCCGGTCGGCGATGTGTCCCGCGCGGATCAGCTGTACACCGCGCTGCAGGATCTCGGCGTCGCCATCGACGTCCGGCCGGCGCTGCGGGAGGCCGGCGCGCGCGAGCGTATCTACCAGCGGACGGACACGCACTGGAACGACCGCGGCGCGCTGATCGCGTACCAGCAGATCATCGCCGCGGTCCGGCTGCGCGTGCCGGCGACGCCGCCCGCGTGGTCCCGCGGCGACTTCGAGGCCGTGGACCGCGACGTGCCGGCGATGGACCTGGGGAGGATGATCGGACTCGCGCGCGTGCTGCGGGAGACGGACATGACGCTCGTGCCGCGGCGTCCGCGACGCGCGCGCGTGGTCGAACCCGCGGGCGCCAAGCCGACCGACGAGCTCGGCCGCATCGTGACAGAGATCGACGATCCGTCACTGCCCCGCGCCGTGATCTTCCGCGACTCGTTCGTTTCGCGGCTCGTGCCCTTCCTGTCAGAACACTTCAGCCGCGCGGTCTACGTCTGGGAGAACGACTTCGACGCCGACCAGGTCGTGCGCGAGCGCCCCGACGTCGTGATTCAGGAGATTGTGGGGCGGCACCTCTACGGGTTCATTCCCTCACCCGAACTGGTGCCCGAAAAGTGAATTGGGTGATTGGGTGATTGGGTGATTGGGTGATTGGGTGATTGGAAGACGCGGACGAACGTTTGCGTCTCCCAATCACCAAATCACTCAATCACTAAATCACCAAATTGATCTCGCTCAGCGCACCGTCGGGTACTTGATGCCGAGTTGTTCGAGGTAAGTCTTGTACTTCGTCTGGTCGTAGTAGTACTTCTTCATCTCCGGCCGGTACTTGTCCTCGATCGCCGCGTTCAGCCAGAGCGCGGGCTCGTCCTTGTCGGTGATGAACGGGATGTACTTCTGATCCTTGGTCTGAACGTTCTTGAAGTAGTCCCAGGCCGACGCGACGAGCTCGGGCCGCATCAGCAGGTCGATGATCGTCATCGCCTGCACTTTCGCGCCGGCGGTCACGCCTTTGTGCGCAATCGGCGTCGCCATCGCGATCGCGTTCGCCCAGTTGTGTCCAGGGAGATTCGGAATGTTGGCGGGATAGCCGAGCGTCACGGTCGGCACGTTCCACGACACGTCGCCGATGTCGTCGGACGGGCCGCCCATGTTCTGCTCCGGATCCAATCCGCCGCGCAGCGCGCCAATCTGCGTCGCGAGGCCCGTCTGCGGCTGCTTCAGCTCGCGCTGGATGCCTTTCGCGAGCGTGACGTCTGCATCGTCCCATTGCGGCAGGCCGACGGTCAGGATGTTCGCGTACATCGTTTCGGCGACGGTCTTGTTCATGTGCTGCGGCCACGCGGCGCCGAGAATCCGCGACGACACTTCGGTGTTCGTCATCATCGCCGCGGCCTTCGCCATCGTGTCGCCGATCTCGCGCAGCTCCTTGATGTGCGGATAGTCGGTCTCGCGGAAGTAGTACCAGACCGACGCGTTCGACGGGACGACGTTCGGCTGATCGCCACCGTTGGGGATGACGTAGTGCGAGCGCTGCTGCAGGCGCAGGTGCTCGCGGCGGAAGTTCCAGCCGACGTCCATCAGTTCGACCGCGTCGAGCGCGGACCGGCCGCGCCAGGGCTGCGCCGCCGCGTGCGCGCTCTCGCCCTTGAAGGTGTACTCGACCGACTGGAGGCCCGTACCGAAGCCGCCGCCCCAGCTGACGCCGAGATTCGCGCCGACGTGCGCGAAGAGCGAGACGTCGACGTCGCGGAACATGCCCGCCCGGATGAAATACATCTTCGCGCCGACGAGCTCCTCGGCGACGCCCGGCCAGAGCTTTAAGGTGCCCGGCAGATGCTCGCGGGCCATTATCTTTTGTACGGCGAGCGCCGCCGTGATGTTGAGCGGCACGCCGGAGTTATGGCCCTCGCCGTGGCCGGGCGCACCTTCGACGATCGGATCCTTGTAGCCGACGCCCGGCTTCTGCGACGCCTGCGGGATGTCGTCGATGTCCGATCCGATCGCGATGACCGGCTTGCCCGATCCCCACGTCGCCGTCCACGCCGTCGGAATGCCCGCGTAGCTGCGCTCGAGCTTGAAGCCGTTCTTCTCGAGGATGCCGGTCAGGTACTTCGACGTCTCGAATTCCTGGAACCCGAGCTCGCCGAAGCTGAAGACCTGATCGACCATCTGCTGCGTGAACACGCGCTGGCTCTCGACCTCGGCCGCGGCTTCGCGCTTGAGTTCCTCGACGCGCGGCGGGCCGGGCGGCGTCGGCGCGGTCGGCATGGACGGCGCGCCGCCGCGTCCACGTTGCGCGGCGACACCCGCTGCCAGCATGACAGCCAATCCCACAACGATCGCAGCATGTGTTCTGTTCATCGGTACCTCACGGACGGTGGCCACGAAGCCACGAAAACACCAAGAAGAGAGGTTGTGGAAAGACGATACACGGAACGCGAACGAGGTGCCAGAGTGGGCCGAGGGGCAGGACCGGCTGGAACGAAAAACCGACGCGGCGAATTCAGGCGTGATGCTGCAGCGGCGACTTCGTCACGCCGGCGCGCCAGGTTTCCGCCAGCATCCGCGCGCTGGCGTTGGCGTACAAGCGATCCTGGCGCAGAACTTCTTCGCCGCGGACGACGCAGACTTCAAACCGCGGCGCGGTTTCGCGTTCGATTAGAAGGCAGATCGTGCCGTCCGTGCAGGCCCAGAGCCGTTCGACATTGAGGGAAGAGGAGGACGCCATGCGCCTTCCCTCGGCAAGCGCAGTTCCGTAAAATGACTCAGGGCTGGTCCGTCGCTCTCGCCCCAGCCGGCGCCGCTGCGCTGCCGGCGTAAATACCGTTGAATAGCAGCTTGAACGTCCCGTGCGACTGTCCGCGCCAGTTCACTTCGTTGCCGAACAGCACGACGCGGCCTTTGCCGACTGGCGCCTCGACGATGGACACGGCCTGATCGAGGTACTGCTGGCCCCACGCCCAGCCGCTGCGCAGCGGCGACGGGCCGTCGTACCACGCGACGGGCTTGACACCTTTGAGCGCCGCTTCCGGCTGCAGCCGGAACGCCGGGCTCTCATCGTAGAACACCATCGCTTTCTCGTTCATGCCGTACGCGAGCGGATTCGTGTTGTCGATGCGCGCTTCGAGAATCGAGCCGGGGATGTAGTACTTCTCGCGCGGCAGCGGCCGCTCGGCGCCACCCGCGACACGCTCGACGAGCGCGTCCCTGATCGGCAGTCCGAAGTGATAGCCCAGGACGGTCGACGAACCAATGGTGAGAACCGTCCCGCCGTTCTCGGCGAATTTTTTCAACTCGGGAACGGTCTTCGCCACCGTCACGCGGCCGAGCCAGCCGCGGAACTCGGCCGGAATGCCGTCGGCCGCCGGCTGCCCGCCGCCGAACCCGCCGCCACCGCCCGCGCCGGACGCCTGCCCTGAGCCCGTCGAAGGGTCACGCGCCGGAATGCCGCCGTCGACGAACACGAGCACGTCGAACTTCGCGTTGAGATGCCCCGCGTCGAGCGTCTGCGGGAAGACGACCTCGAAGGGGAACTCGAACTGCTCGAAGAGCCACCGCGTCCAGCCCGACGGCATCGATCCGCCGTACTGATCCCACAGGCCGATCCGCACCGGCCGCACCGCGTACGGCGCATGCTCGCCCGTCGGCACGCTCTGCACGCCGTCGATGACGAGCCCTTTGTCGGCGGCAACCTTCTCGAGAATGGGCGTCGACTCCGCGGTCGCGGGCACGAGGAACGAGCCGGCCGGATACGTCTTGCCGTTCACGGTGAACGGCGCCGACGCGCGCGACACCGATTGTTTCGCCTTGAGCAGGCGATTGACGGCGACGAACGCGTCGTTGACGCGGCTGTCGACGATATACGCGCCGCCGCGCGGCGCCGCGGCGAGCTTGCCCGGCGGAACTGGCGCGAGGTCGCGGATCTTCTCGAACGGACCGTCGAAACCGTCGAGGATGCGATCGAAGGTGATCCCCATCGAATAGGAGATGTTGTAGCCGGTCACGTCGTACGGCGGGCGGGGCGGGCCGCCCGGGTACGGGATGTCGTCGGGATGATCCTGGGGCTCGAACATGTCCATCACGTGCGCGCGGAACGCCTGCGCCGACTTGACGACGTACGAGCCGGCCGGGTACTGCTTCCCGGCGACGGTGAACGCCGCCGTCGCGCGGTGCACGACCACGCCGCCCTTGATCAGCACGTTGACGAACTTCGTCGCCGTCGGAAAGTCCGGTTGATCAGACGGGATGATGAAGCCGCGCGGATCGCGCATCTTCGGATCGTGCAGCACGTTGTTGTAGATCGCGATGGGCGCGCCGCCACGTCCACCACCGGCGCCACCGCCACCGCCACGCCCGCCGCGCGGACCGACGTTCTCGGCGCCGCGTGACGCGTCTGCCTGTTCGGCTTCAATGGCTGCGCGCGCGGCTTCGATGCGCTTGGGATGAATCGTCCAGGTGTCGCGGCTGCCCTTCTCGATCGCGTTCTTCGCCATCTTGTACATGTTGAAGAGGAAGTCTTCTTTCCGCTTCGACGCGATATCGAGGATGGCGTAGTTGTTCGTCACCGAGTACTCGATCGCGGTGTTGAAATGGAACGTCCCTGGCGCGATCGGGTTCGGCACGTCCGCGCGGGGCAGCTGCATGTCCAGCACGAACGGGATCTCGACCGGCGTCGGGTTGCCGATCGTCTCGGTGAGGATCCCGATCTGGTTGTGGAAGTACGACGTCGTGCGGATGCCGCCGTTGAACCAGGTCGAGTACGGCGCCCCGGTGCGCATCACCGCGCCGGGCTTGCCTTCGGCGGCCAGGCGCGTGTGAATCGCCGCGCCGACCATGTCGATGCCGAGCGGGATGAGCGGATCGAAGTTGTAGTTGAACGGATCGCGGAACGGCGGCGCGAACAGCACGGCGCCCGCCGGCCCGGTCTGGTGGTGGTTGTACATGATGGCGGGATACCACTCGCGGTACATCATCCTGTTCGCGTTGGTGCTCTCCGACATGTTCATCATGTAGAAGTCGCGGTTGTCGTCGTGCCCGATGTACTTCTGGTACAGCCGCGGGATGCCGCCGGTCGTCCGCTGCCGCTCGTCCGCGTTGCGCATGTACCAGTTTGACACCAGCTCCATGCCGTCCGGGTTGACCAGCGTGCAGAGGATGACGACGTCGTTGAGGATCCGCAGCGTTTCGGGATCGGATCGGGTGTTCAGGCGATAGATGGTCTCAATGAGCTGTTGCGCGCCGAGGACCTCGGTGGCGTGCAGGCCGCCGTCGATCCACACGATGGTCTTGTTGTCGCGCGCGAGCTGCCGGGCCTGGTCGTCGGTCAGGCCTTCGGCAAGGGCGAGCTTGCGGTTCGCCTCCTTGATGAGCGGCAGCCTCCGCATGTTCTCCGGCGACGTGATGATCGCCGTCACTTCGGCGCGGCCTTCCTCGGTCTTCCCGATGTCCACCACCTGCATCCGCTCGGACTGCGCGTCCAGCTTCTTGAGGTAGTCGACGTACTGCGAGTAGTTGACCAGGAAGTAATCGTCGCCGATCGCGTGGCCGAATTGATCTTTCGGCGGCGTCACCTTCGGCGCGGCGGCCCTGTTCTGCGCCTGCGGCGTCGCGACACCGACCGCAACCGCCAGGGCGACCAGCGCGAGGAGTTTCTTGAACATGGAAGCCTCTTGGGATGGACGAGAACTTCGGCGATGGTAACGCGGAACGGCTCCGAGACGCACCTGGAAACGCCGGTGCATCCCGGGGCTGGTGGCTGGTGGCTAGCGGACGAAGCGACGCCGAGTGCTCAATGAAAAACTACAGACTGACGACTGACGACTGACGACTACCGACTACTAAACGCCTCCGCGGAAGCGCGGCGTGACTTCAGGCACCAGCGGCTGCAGCGACGCGACGCGGGCCGCGACCGTCGTCATCTGCGACGGTTGGACAAGGAAATGTGTGCGATCCGGCGAGAACAACTCCGTCGCCGTTTGCACGGCTTTCATCAGTCCGCCGACGGCATGCACCTTCGACGCCAGCAGGTAGTGGCCAATCTCGTGCGCGAGCACGCGGCCCATCGCGCGCGCCATCAGCGTCTCGCGCTGCAGACGCGGCATCGCGTTAATCGGACCGACGACGCCGGTCGCGGACTCGAAGAGGCGCACCGCGCTCGCGTACGACACGTAGACTTCCTGCTCGGGCGTCGCGACGTCGTCGAACACGATCCACCCGAGCGGCAGCGTGCCGTCGGCCGCCGTGCGCTGATTGCGCCCGATGATGACGCGCAGCGACGCGGGCCGGGACGGCGGCGTGTCGAGCGGCCATGCGTCGAGCGGGACGCGCTGCCAGATGAACGTGAAACCGGCGCGGCGCCAGATCGCATCCGTCTCCGCGAGCATCAGCGAGACGAGCGACGGCGGCACATCCGAGGCGGCCACCACCGTGACGATCATCGGCGGCAGCATGGGAGTCGCCGGCAGGAGGCCGGCGGCGGTGGCACGTGACGCGCCGAACGGGACCATCGCGAGAAGAGCGATGGCGACATGCGCGGCTCTCTGCATCTTGTGTGCAGTAGACGGCGGCGCACGGCCAAAGTTTGGCGTTCGAAATCGCGACGATCGCACACCGTTGTCGCACGGTGTTCGAATTCGCGATGAGTGGTGATCACGAGCGCGACCCTGGGTCGCGAGATCAGATTTCGAAGTCGACGGCGACGATGTGATCGCAGAGGCCGGCGCCGAACTGCGCGACGGGCACGTGACGCGGATGCCGCTGGTAGGCGTCGAGGGCAGCGCGGTCGTCAAAAACGATCGACAGGCCGGTGTCGTAGGAACGCGGCGAGCGGACGACGTCCGGGCCAACCTTCAGCTCGGCGATCCCGTCTATATCGTGTAACGCGGCAAGGCGCTCGCGGTGCTCCGCGCGCGTCGCGGGTTCCACGTCCGCGCGGTACTTGAACGAGACCAGGTGCAGGATCCTCACATTTCCTCTCCGTCGATCTCATCACCGGCGACGTCGACGACGACGCTGTGGATGACGCGCACGGCGCACATTGTACCGGTTCGATCACACCAGGCGGACCCGCGGCGATTCTGCGGTCCCGCGGGCGGCCGACGCCAGACTTCGGGCCAGGACCTGCGCGGCGTGCGCCGCCCTCTCGGGCGCCTGCGACGTGTAACAGACGCGCACGTGATGCGCGCCACCCTGATCGACGTAGAACGGCTCGCCCGTCACGACGACGACCCGGTCCCGCAGCGCATGCTCGTGCACGGCGCGGGCCTGTACGTGCGCGCCCAGTTGACACCATAAGTACATCCCGCCGTCGGGCACGGTGAACCGCAGCGCGCCGGCTGGAACGTGCTGCCGCACGGCGTGCACCATCGCGTCGCGCCGCCTCCGGTGTTCGGCCTTCAGCGTCACCAGGTGCGCGTCGAACACGCCCTGTTCCACCAGCTCCGACACGACGAGCTGCGACAGATTCTGTGTGTGCGGATCGACCTGCTGCTTGATGATGGCGAGCTGGTCGACGATCGGGCCGACGGCGCTGATCCACCCGAGGCGCAGCCCGGGCGCCAGCATCTTCGAAAAGCTGTTGATGCGGATCACCACCTTGTGCGCTTCGTCCAGCTTGAAGAGCGACGGCGGCGCCACGCCGGCGAGCCCGAGCTCGCGGTACGTGTCGTCTTCGACGATCGGCACGCGATAGCGCGCCGCCAGGTCGAGGAGTTCCCGCCGCAGCCGGATCGGCAGGACGACGCCCGTCGGATTCTGATACGTCGGGTTCGTGTAAATCAGCTTCGGACGGTAGCGCAGCAGCAACTCCTCGAGCTCGTCGATGTCCGCGCGATTGATGTCCCAGCCGACCAGACGCGCGCCCGCCGAGCGGAACGTCTGGATCGCGCCCAGATAGCCCGGGCGGTCCATCACGACCGCGTCGCCCGGATCGATCAGACAGCGCGCCAGCAGATCGAGGCCCTGCTGCGCACCGGCGAGCAGCAGGATATGTCCGGGCTCGCCGCCGAAACGCGCGGCGAGCGTGGCGCGGACGCGCGGCAGGCCTTCGGTCGGGCCGTGGCGCCACGCCGTCTGGGGCTCGCGCGTGAGGACGCGATCGACGGCGCGCTGGAACGCCGCGGTCGGAAAGCAGTCGAGCGCGGGCACGCCGGCCGCGAGCGACATGACGTCGGGGTTGGCCGCCGCGCGCATCAGATCGCGAACGGTCGTGTCGGTCGCCAGCAGCGCGTTCGACGCCATCTTGCCGCGCCACGCGAACGGCGCGCTGCCCGCGTCCGGTTTCGCCGAGACGTAGGTGCCGCGCCCGACGTAACCGCGGACGAGGCCGCGTGACTCGAGCTCGCGGTACGCGCTGACAACGGTCGCGCGGCTCACGCGCAGCGCCGCCGCCATGTCGCGCTCGGGCGGCAGCCGCACGCCCTGCGCGACGGCGCCGGCCGCGATGCCGCCTTCGAGCAGCTCGACGAGTCGGCGGTAGAGCGGGCGCGCGCGGGGCAGCGCGCGCGGGTCGGCGCGCAGCGTGCGAAACAAGCCATTTACGGATTGGTCTGCTTGCCGGATCGTTTTCTTGGGCATGATGAACCGTCAGCGTGTTGGACGGCAGAAAAACAGCAGTCCAATCTTAATCGGGTTCAGCGTTCAAGGTTCAAGGTTCTCGGTTCGAACCGCTGACGTGGAACCAAGAACGCTGAGCCCTGAACCAGGAACCTGGAACCCGCGAGGACTCTTTATGGACGGTCTTGTCTATGTAGGCGGCACGTTCCGGCCGGCGGCGGACGCGGCGATCAGCGTCTTCGATCACGGCCTCCTCTACGGCGACGGCGTGTTCGAGGGCATTCGCGCGTACAACGGCCGCGTCTTCAAACTCGAGCGGCACGTCGAGCGGCTCTTCGACTCCGCGAAGGCGATCCGGCTCGAGATTCCGCACACGCCCGCGGAAGTCTGCGACATCGTGGTCGAGGCGTGCCGGCAGAACGGCATCGCCGACGGCTACCTGCGGGTCGTCGTCACGCGCGGCGCCGGCGATCTCGGGCTCGACCCGCGCAAGTGCCCGCGCGCCTGCCTCATCGTCATCGCGCGGCCGACGCTGTCGATCTACCGCGCGGCGTCGGCGGGCATCCGTATCGTCACGTCGACATTCCGGCGCAACGCGCCGGACACGACGAGCCCGTCGATCAAGTCGCTCAACTATCTCAACAACGTGCTGGCGCGGATCGAAGCCAACGACCGCGGCGCCGACGAGGCGCTGATGCTCGACGGCCACGGCTACGTCGCCGAAGCCACGGTGGACAACTTCTTCATCGTTACCGATCACGCGCTCATGACGCCGCCGACCGCGACCAATCTCAAGGGCGTGACGCGTGAGACGGTGATGGCGTTGGCCGCCACCCTCGGGATCACGGTCGAGGAAAAGCCGTTCACGCTCTTCGACGTGTGGACGGCGCGCGAAGCGTTCATCTGCGGGACGGCCGCCGAAGTCGTGCCCGTGCTGTCGGTAGACGAGCGCGTCATTGGAAACGGAGCGATCGGACCCGTCACCGGGCGTATCGTGACGGCGTATCACGAGATCGTCCGCTCGCAGGGCCGGTCGATCCTGCCGGCGCCGCCGGTCGGAGAAGTCGTCGCCGGCGACCGCGTCTAGCGGTATTCGCCTTGCAGTTTTCGGGGATGAACCGCGCGCGCTGCCGGAAATCCGTCGCGCGGTGAATCGAGGCGTCCCATGGCGGCACGACTCTCCCCCCTGCTTTTCATCGCTGCGCTGGCACTCCTGTTCGCGCCGGGCGGCGCCTCGGCGCAGCAGAGCCTCTGCGCGGACTGTCATTTCGCGAATGCCGGCGGACCGAATCCGCTGCACCTTCATGAATGGGATCTGTCGGCGCACGGGCGCGCCGGCGTCGGCTGCGAGGCGTGTCATGGCGGCAATCCAAAAACCGTCGAGTCATTTCTGGCGCATCAGACGATCGTCCGCGGCCACGGCCTCGAGAACCCCGTGAACCGGCGCAACCTGCCGGCCACGTGCGGCAGGTGCCATTCCGGACCGTATTCGGAGTTCCAGGGCAGCAAGCACTATCTGCTGCTGCGCAACGGCGATCCCGCGGCGCCGAGCTGTTCGACGTGTCACGGCGACGTCGCGGCATACCTGCTGTCGCCGAAAGGCCTCGAAAGCGAATGCAACGGGTGCCACGGCCGCGGCAAGAAGCAGGAGCGCGCCGAGTACGCGGCGGACGCGCGGTTCCTGCTGCAGAGCACGCGCGATACACGCAGACTGCTGAACAGCGCGCGGTCGCTCATCACGCGCGTGACCGACGCGAAGCTGCGCGCGTCGCTGCAGTACGACTACGAGCAGGCGATGGTGCCGCTGCAGGAGGCCGCGCACGCCGGCCACTCATTCGTGTTCGACAAAGTCGAAGAGCGCCTCGGCGTCGCGATGCGGCGCGCCGAGGCGCTCACGGACCGGCTGGCGAATCTCGGCGCGCGCGCGCCGGACCGCTAGATCTACTTCGTCGCGGTCTTCGCGCTGCGCGGATCGTCAGTCGCGTTCACGTACTTGAATTCGACCGGTCCCTGGCCGTACAGGAGTATGGTCGTCTCGGCCGCCGTCGTGTATGCGAAGTGATTCATGTTCGCGGGCATGAGCGCGAACCCGCCGACGCCGAGCGTCTTGTTGGTTGCGCCTTTCGTCAGCTTCTCCCCCATTCCCAACGTCAGCGCGCCCGAGGCGACGACAACGTTCTCGTCGGTCGGGTGGGAGTGTGCGGGAATCGCGTAGTTCGCCGGGAACTTCAGGCGGAC
Source organism: Acidobacteriota bacterium (assembly GCA_016195265.1). GTDB lineage: Bacteria > Acidobacteriota > Vicinamibacteria > Vicinamibacterales > CAVVIG01 > SRVP-36. The sequence goes on from JACPZW010000074.1 coordinate 128,667, forward strand.
CGTGTACGGCACGGCTTTCGTCGGGTCGCCGGTCAGCACGGCGATCTGCGCGCCGGCCGGAAGCATCGGCGGCGCGGGCCCCCACTGCGCCTCCTTCGGCGTCTGGATCACGTGGGCATGGCCTTGCGCGCCGAGACCGGCCAGCGACCCGGCGGCAAACACGCAGGCGAACGTCAGAAAGATGCGGCGAGCGGTGATCATGGTGACCCTCCTGGCGGGCCGGATGCGACCCGCACTCATGCGTGCAGTGTAGGAGGGCGGATCGGCGCGGCGCGTCCCACGCGCGGGTCATTTTGGGGAGCAGAGCGAGAATGGCCTGTACGGGCCAGGGGCGGATGTCCGCCGGCGGTTCTCACTTTTCACTTTTCACTTTTCAGTTTTCCGCCAGAATCCCCCGCCGCGCGGCCTGGGCGACGGCGGCGGCGCGCGACGACACGCTGAGCTTGCTGAAGATATTGGCGACGTGACGGTGGACGGTGTGCTCGCTCACGAACAGGCGTTCGCCGATCGCCTGATTATTCAGGCCCTCGGCCACCAGCCGGAGCACCTCGATCTCGCGCGTGGTGAGCCCGGCCGCACGGCCGTCCGGCCGTGCAGCCGCGGGCGCTTTCGCGGTCAGCGACGCCAGCAGCGTCCGCGCACGCGACAGCTCGAGCTCGGCGTTGAGCTCCGTCAGCAGATCGACGGCGCGTCCGGCCTCTTCGATCGCGGCTTCGACGCGCTGCAGCGACGCCAGCGCCCGCGCGAGCTCGAGGCGCGCCCGCGCCAGCTCGTACGGCGCCCCGCTCTGCCGGAACAGATCGACGGCGTCCTCGAGATGGCGCCGCGCAGTGTCTGCGTCCCCGTTGCCGCCCGCGACGTAACCGGCCGCGAGACTCGCCGCGGCCCTCAGGGGCGCGGTCGCGACGAGCGCGGCGATGGCTTCGAGCTCGGCGAGCGCGGTCTTCGCGGCGTCGCGATCGCCGGCGCCCACGAGCGCGCGCACGAGCAGGTCGAGGCCCGCCGCGCGATCGGTGCGGTTGTGCGGCAGGACGCGCCGCAGATACCGCTCGGCCTGGTCCGCCGCGGCGCGCAGATCGCCGCGGTCGAACGCCAGCTCGGCCTTCCCGAGCAGCGCGAGCCCGTGCGGTTCGGATTTCTCGAAGAGCGACGCCGCCTCGACGAGCCGCCCCTGCCGGCGGCGCAGCTCGGCGAGACGCACGAGGCCGTCCGCCGTCATCGCGGGCCGGCTGGCCGCGAGCTCCTCGGTCGCGGCCGTCAACTCCTGCTCCGCCTCGATCCACGTCCCGCGCCACATGCAGATGGACGCGTACTGCGTGCGGCACACCGCGAACAGCGGACGCAGGCCCCACTTCGCGCAGAACGCCTTGAGCCGCCTGCACCACTGCACCGCGCGGTCGTAGTCGCGGACGCGATCGCAGGCGGCGATGAGGTAGCAGCAGGACAATCCGATCGCGATCAGATCCGACAGCTCGCCGGCGACGACGGCCGCGTTGACCTCGTCGAGATTGCGCATGCCCTCGGCCACCGCGCCCGAAGCGACGAGCGCCAGGCCCTGCACGGCGCGGCCGAGCATTTCCAGATCGATGATCCTGAGCGCGCGTCCGATGCGGATGCCTTCGGCCGCGTGCCGGTGGGCGCGATCGGGATCGCCCTCGTCGAGCAGCGCCAGCGCGCCTTCACGCAGCTCGAGCCATGCGAGCTCCGGCGTGTCGCCGAGGCCGTCGAGCAGTCGGCGCGCGCGCTGCAGCCAGCCGCTGGCGACGGCGTGCTCGCCGCGAAACGCCCAGGTGTCCCAGGCCAGCCAGACGGCGATCCGTGCGGCGCCCGTCCGATCGTCGCGATCGCGATAGAGCCGGTAGGCCCGTTCGCGCGCGTCGAAGACGATGTCGGCCTCGTCGAGCCACCAGCCAGCGAGCGCGAGCCCCTCGTGCGCTTCGGGACTCTCGCGCGCACCGAGCGTCCGCTGGAAAGCGTCGCGCGCCTCCTCCCACGCGCCGCGCGCGAGCGCGGCGTCGCCGGCGGCGCAGTCCTCGGGTCGCATGCGCTGGGATTGTAGCGCGGCGGTGGCGGTTCAGTAGGGCGGGTCCTTCGGACCCGCCGGAGCGTCAGCGATGTTTCAGGGCCGCTCATGGGCGCGACCAGTTCAGGGTCGCTCATGGGCGCGAACCGTTCAGGGTCGCGCCGACGATGACGTCGTCCGCGAGTCGAGCTCGTGCCAGCGGGCGTAGGCGTCGGCCAGCTCGCGCTGGAGCTCGTCGACGCGGGCGATCGCGGCGGCAATCGCGTCGCGGGACTCCTTGTAGAAGTCCGATCCGGCGATGCGCTCGCTCAGCGCGCGCTGCTCGGATTCGAGCGCGTCGATGCGCGCGGGCAGCGCGTCCAGCTCGCGCTGCTCCTTGTACGAGAGCTTCTTGTTCGCCGCATGATGGCGGTCCGGCTGATCGCCTGCGCCAAGGCCGCGGCGGTCAAGACGCCGGACGCCACGAGGCCGCTCCGAAGCCGGAGGACGGCCAGCCGGTGAGCGCTGGCGAAGCCAGTCTTCGTACCCGCCGACGTACTCCTGCACGCGGCCGTCGCCTTCGAACACGAGCGTGCTGGTCACGACGTTGTCGAGAAAGGCGCGGTCGTGACTGACGAGCAGCAGCGTACCCGGCCACTCGACGAGTTCGTCCTCGAGCAATTCGAGCGTCTCGAGATCGAGATCGTTGGTCGGCTCGTCGAGCACGAGCACATTCGCGGGGCGCGTGAACAGCCGCGCCAGCAGCAGGCGGTTGCGCTCGCCGCCCGAGAGCGCCTTCACCGGCGACCGCGCGCGCTCGTCCGAAAACAGGAAGTCGCACAGGTAGCCGTGCACGTGGCGCGTCTGGCCGCCGACCGTGACGGTGTCGTTGCCTTCGCCGATCGTGTCGAAGACGGTGCAGTCGGGATCGAGCTGCTCGCGCTGCTGATCGTAGTACGCGATCTGGACGTTCGCGCCGGGGCGCACCTCGCCCGAGTCCGGCGTCAGTTCGCCGAGCAGCAGCCGCAGGAGCGTCGTCTTGCCCGCACCGTTGGGTCCAATGAGACCGATCCGATCGCCGCGCACGATGCGCGCGGAGAAATCGCGGATGACCGTGGCCGGCGGGTCCGAAAGGACCCGCCCCACGTACCCCTTGGACACATGATCGGCTTCCATCACGAGGCGGCCCGGCTGCGCGGCCCTGGCGTCGTCCACGGCCTGCTGCAACCGCACGGTCCCGACGAGCTCGCGTCGCGCCGCACGCTCGGCGCGCATCGCGAGCAGCGCCTTCACCCGTCCCTCGTTGCGCGTTCGCCGCGCCTTGACGCCACGGCGCAGCCACACTTCCTCCTCGGCCAGCCGCTTGTCGAATTTCTCCTGCTGCACGGCCTCGCTGGCCAGCGCCGCTTCCTTCCGCCGCAGGTAGGTCGCGTAGTCGCCGGGCCACGACGTCAGCCGTCCCCGATCGAGCTCGACAATGCGCGTCGCGAGCCGCTGCAGGAACGCGCGGTCGTGCGTGATGAACACGACGGCGCCCGCGTAGTCGGCCAGGAACTCCTCGAGCCAGGTGATCGCGTCGATGTCGAGATGGTTGGTCGGCTCGTCGAGCAGCAGCACGTCGGGCTGCCCGACGAGCGCCCGCGCCAGCAGCACGCGGCGGCGCCAGCCGCCGGAGAGCGTGTCGACGATCGTGCCGGGCGGCAACTGGAGCCGCGTGAGCACGAGATCGACGTGATGGTCCCGCAGCCACGCTTCGTCCGCGTCCAGATGATGCGTGTGCCCCTCGGCCACGACGTCAAACACCGACCGATGGGCCGACAGCGGCACATCCTGATCGAGGCGCGCGGTGCGCAGTGCGGGCTGCCGCCAGACCGTGCCCGCGTCCGGCACGATGTCGCCGTTGATGATTTTGAGCAGCGTGGATTTTCCGGTGCCGTTCCTGCCGATCACACAGACACGCTCGCGCGGGTCGATCTGCAGCGCTACGTCGTCGAGCAGCGGCACGTGCCCGAAGGCGATCGAGATGTGGTCGCACGAGAGCAGAGGCATCTCCCCAACGTACCACGATCACGTTTCTGTGACTGAACCATGCAATTGGGAAACGACCGATCCCGCCGCTGACAGGAACCGACATCTTGGATGTCCTTCTCCCGCAACAGTTTGATCGCCACGTGCCCGGCCGGACGCAATGGGCACGCTTTGTGAACTGCTGGAAACGCCGGCCAATGGCGGCCGCCCTTGTTTAGGGGAGACGCAGTGATGGCTATGAGACGCGCGGCGACGTGGGTTGGCGCACTGGGCCTGATGGCCGTCACCGTGCTGCCGCTGATTGGATGCGGATCGAGTTCGCCGGCGGCGCCGTCGAACCCGCAGGCGGGCATCGCCTCGTTGTCGTCCGCCGTGCAGGCATCAACGGCGATCGGCGGCAGCGCGAGCCCGGTAGCGACGGCGTCGGACGATGGGCCGAGCGCGCAAACTGTCTCCGCGCTCGTGGCCGGGACCGCCTGCCCGACGCTGCAATTCAAGGTGAACGGCAACGTCGTCCAGACGAACGCGTCCACCAAGTACGAGGGCGGCACCTGCGCCAGCATTCAGGCGGGCGCGAAGCTCACGCTGACGGGTTCGCGTGCAAACGACCATGAGCTCTTCGTCGCCACGCTGGTCACATTTTCCAAGACGTCGACGACCACGACGACGACCACGACCACCACGACCGACACGCACAGCGATGCGGTCAAGGCCGAGGGCGTCGTCACGGGCCTCGTGAGCGGCACGGCCTGTCCGACGCTGAGCTTCCGTGTCGGGGCGTACACCGTCAAAGTCACGGCCGCGACGACGTTCTCCGCCGGGGCGTGCGGCGACGTCAAGGCGGGCGCGACCGTCAATCTCGTGGGCACGCGGCAAACTGACGGAAGCGTCGTCGCCTCGCGCGTGTCCGTGAAGCCGGCCACGACGACCACGACGAAAGACGAAACGCATGACGATCACAACGAGCCGTTTGAAGGCGAATCGGTCGTCACGGGCCTCGTCGCCGGCACCAGCTGCCCCACGCTGAGTTTCCTGATCGGGCCATACACCCTGAAGGTGACCGCCGCGACCGCGTTCGCCGACGGCGCCTGCGCAGACGTCAAGGTCGGCTCGATGATCCACGTGGCCGGCACGCGCCAGGCCGACGGCAGCCTGCTCGTCACGCGCCTCGTCCTGAAGCCGGCGACGCACGCCGAGGAACCCGTGGAAGGCGAGGCGACCGTCAGCAGCGTGAAGACGGGCACTGCCTGCCCGACGCTCGAGTTCATGCTGGCCGACCGCTACGTCGTCAAGGTGACGGCGACAACGACGTTCCAGGGCGGCACCTGCGCCGATATCAAGGTCGGAGCGAAACTGCACGTGCGCGGCGCGGTCGGCGCCGACGGTAGCGTGACGGCCTCGAGCGTCACCATTCAGGGCGGCGAAACACATCGTGAAGCGGTCGAAGGCGACGGCGGCGTCACGAGCCTGGTGACGGGTACGGCGTGCCCGGCGCTGTCCTTCAAGATCGGCGAGTACACGATCAGCGTGGACAGCTCGACCCTGTACGTCGGCGGCACGTGCGCGGACATCAAGGCCGGCGCGAAAGTCGGGGTGAAGGGCTCGGTCGGCGCCGACAAGAGCGTCTCGGCCACGCGCATCACCTTCCGGCACGACGACTAACCATTTGCCCGGCTCCGGCGGGAGGCGTAAAGTCTCCCGTCGGAGCCTCATGCCA
>JACPZW010000075.1 GCA_016195265.1 Acidobacteriota bacterium
CGGCTCTCTCGCCGACCCCGACGCCTGGCTCGCCCGCATGGAGATTCCCGGCGCCGTCCTCGCCCCGCAGGAATTGCTCGACGCCGCCTCTCTTCTCGACACCGCCGCCTGGCTGCGCACCGCCTTTCACGAAGAGGCCGCCGCCTACCCGCTGCTCGACGCGCGCGCCCGCTCGCTCGCCGATTTTCGCCCGCTGGCCGCGGCCATTCGCCGCGCGATTCTTTCCAACGGTGAGATTTCCGACGACGCATCGCCGCAGCTCAAAAAAATCCGCCACGCCATCGCCCGCGCCCGCGATGGCGTGCAGAAGCACCTGAAAGCGATTCTCCGCGCGCGGGGAGCGGAGGCCGGCGAAGATTACGTCACGCTGCGCAACGACCGCTTCGTTATTCCCGTGCGCGCCGCAGACCGCAAAGCCGTTCCCGGCGTCGTCCACGGTTCCAGCGCGACGGGGCAAACCATTTTTGTCGAGCCGTTCGACACCGTCGAGCTCAACAATCAGCTCGTCCAGCTCGCCGATGATGAAGCCGCGGAAATCCATCGCATCCTCGCCGAGCTCACCGAAAAACTTCAGTCCGAGCGCGGCCCGCTGCGCTTTGCCGCGGACACCATCGCCCTGCTCGACTCCATCTTTGCCCGCGGCCGTTTTGCGCGCGAATTCAATTGCTGCCTCCCGGCGTTCAGCGGCTCCAACGCGCTCCGCCTCGACGCCGCGCGCCATCCGACGCTCGAAGATAAACTGCGCGCTGAAAATCGCGCCATCGTTCCCATGTCTCTCGCTCTCGGTGGCGATGAAACGGTGCTCGTCATCAGCGGCCCCAACACTGGCGGCAAAACCGTCGCTCTGAAGACCGTCGGCCTCGCCGCGCTCTCTGCGCAGTCCGGCATTCCGGTCGCTGCCGAATCCGCCACGCTTCCGCTTTTCGATCGCGTGCTGGTGGACATCGGCGACGAGCAATCCATCGCCGCCGACCTCTCCACGTTTTCCGCGCATATGCTCAATCTCCGCAGCATGCTCGCAGCCGCCACCCCGCAGTCGCTCGTCCTCGCCGACGAAATGGGCACTGGTACGGCGCCCGAAGAAGGCTCTGCGCTGGCCGTCGCGCTGCTCGAGGAATTTCGCGCCAAGAAATCGCTCACTCTCGCCACCACGCAC
>JACPZW010000068.1 GCA_016195265.1 Acidobacteriota bacterium
CGGCCGCTGCGTCGTGTATGCCTGGTCACGAAGACCATCGGTAAGCCGTGTGCCGGAAATCGGCACGCACGGTTTGAAAGGGGGTCCTGCCCTTTCACCGTTGATGTATTTCACTGTGTGAAGGGACAGGATCTACCAATGCGTCGACGTACATTTCTTACGACGGGCAGCATGGTGGCGCTTGGCGCCGGCTTCGCCGCGTGCGCCCCGAATCCCAAACCCGGCCTCACGCCGTTGCGACCGCGCGTCAACCTGGCGCCGGTCGATGCGTCCTGGGACCGGATCATCCGCACGACGGTCGGCCTGCGGCCCCATCGCGACGCGGGCTTCGTGCTGAAGGCCGACAAGCTCGACGACAAGCTGCTCGTGCACAACTACGGGCACGGCGGCGCGGGCATGTCCATCTCGTGGGGCACGGGACTGATGGCGGCGGAGTTTGCGAGCCAGCAGCCCGGCCGCCGCGCGGCCGTGATCGGCTCCGGCGCCGTCGGCCTCACCACCGCGCGTCAGCTGCAGCGGCGCGGCTTCGACGTCACGATCTACGCGCTGGCCGTGCCGCCGAACGTGACGTCGAACATGTCGCTCGCGGGCTTCACGCCGTACTCCGGTCTGGTGGTCGAGGACCGGCGCACGCCCGAGTGGGACGCGCAGTTCACACGCGCGGCCGCCATCGCCTACCGTCAACTGCAACTGCTGACGGGGGAGTCGCCGTACGGCGTGTCGTGGGTGGATTCGTATCAGCCAACCGACGAGCTGCCGCGCCCGCCGCAGAGCGCGCCGCCACGCCCGAATCTTCAGGCCGGACTCATCATCGGCCCCGAGATCCTGCAGCCGGGCGAGCACCCGTTCCCGACGAAGTACGCGATCCGCCGGGCGGGCATCCGGATCGAGCCGTCGATTTACCTCGACGCGCTCGTCCGCGACGTGCTCATGTTCGGCGGCCGGATCGTGATGAAGAAGTTCGATACGGCGCGCGACCTCATGGCGCTCGCCGAGCCGGTGGTGGTCAACTGTTCGGGCCTCGGCGCGCGCGATCTTTTCGGCGACCAGGAACTGGTGCCGCTCAAGGGGCAGCTGACGGTGATGGTCCCGCAGCCCGAGGTGAACTATCAGACCAACGGCGGCGTGCGGGACGAACAGCTGCCGCCGGGCAGCCTCGGGCTCCACATGATGCCCCGCAGCGACGGCATCATCCTCGGCGGCACGTCCGAACGCGGCGTGACGACCATGGAGCCCAACGAGGCGGAGCGCAAGCGGGTCGTGGACGGCCACATCGAGTTGTTCACCGCGATGCGAGCGCGGGGCCGCGCGGGCGTCCGCACCTGAGCGGAGCAGGGCGGTTCGCGCCGCGGCGGTTGTGTTACGATCTTCAACACTCGACGATGGCCACTTGTCCCAAATGCATGGGGTTCCTCGGGGAAAACCACAAGTGTCCCCGCGGGCCGTTTCATCGTCTTTTCGACGCGCTGTCGACGTTCGCCGTGGGCGCCGTGATCGGCGCGGTCCTGACCTACGCCGTCGATGACCGTCCGACCAACGCGCTGGTCCTGGCCGCCGCCGCGCTCGGCGCGGTTCTGGCCTCGGCCATCCGGCAAGCCGTCGGGGGCGCCCGCGCGTAGTCGCCGCTCCTGTCCCGTGTGGTGAGCGCCACGCGTTCGCCTCCATTCCCCGTGTTGTCGTTGTCGTTCGCCGAGTTCGAGCGCGTGGACGTGCGCGTCGGCCGCATCATCGACGTGCAGGACTTTCCCGAAGCGCGCAAGCCTGCCTACAAGCTTCGCATCGACTTCGGTCCGGACCTCGGCATCCGCAAGTCGTCCGCGCAGGCGACGAAGCACTATCGCAAGGAAGATCTTCTCAACCGGCTCGTCGTCGCCGTGGTGAATTTCCCGCCGAAACAGATCGGGCCTTCCATGTCGGAAGTTCTGACGCTGGGTGTGCCGGACGGCGAGGGCGGCGTCGTGCTGCTCGAGCCGGAGCGCGACGTGCCGATCGGCGGACGGATGTTCTGAACCGGCTGGCTAGTGCCGTTTGCAGATCGCTGTAGTACGTGGGGCGGGTCCTTTTGGACCCGCCTGGCCGTGACTGCGAGCCGGGTCCGAAAGGACCCGGCCTACGTACGGCTACGCGGTTGTGGAAACCGCTCTAGTGGCTGATAGAGGGAGGCTGGGGACCCGGGCCCGTGAAAATCGGCAACCGTAAGCACGCGCAGCAGCCGCGGCGGTCCGTGCGGTTGTCGAGCGTCAGCGATCCGCCGTGCGCCTCGGCGATCTGCCGGGAGAGGACGAGCCCGATTCCGGATCCGCCGGGCTTGGTCGTGAAGAACGGCACGAACAGGTTCGACGCATTCGTCAGGCCCGCGCCTTCATCGTCCACCCATAACTCCAGCGCCGCGCCTTCGCGCCGCCAGCCGACGGTCACGTGGCCGCCGGTCTGCAACGCCGCGTCGCAGGCGTTGTGCACGAGGTTGATGAGCAGTTGTTCGAGCTGATCCGGATCGGCGCGCAGCGTCAGGTCGGGCCCGGCGTCGACGCGGATGCCGAGCCGCGTTTCGATGCCGACGACGCGGCGGACCAGCGGCGCCACCGCGACGCTATCCATCCGCGGCGCGGGCAGTTTCGCGAGCCGGGCGTACGCGGTGGTGAAGCGGCTGAGCGAATCGGACCGCGCGGCGATGACGGCGAGCCCGCGGCGCATGTCGTCCGCCCAGTCGTTAGGCATCGCGTCGGCGGCGAGCATCGACTCGAGACTGCCCGCGATCGATTTGATGGGCGCGAGCGAATTGTTGATCTCGTGGCCGATGACGCGGATCAGGCGCTGCCAGGCCTGCCGCTCTTCGTCGCGCAGCGGACGGCTGACGTCGGCGAGCACGAGCAGCTGGTGCGGCCGGCCTTCCTGACGGAACGTCGTCCGGCGCAGCTCGAACCGTCCGGACCCGCCGGGGAAGCTGAGGTCGGCCACGCGTGGCGACACGCCGTCGAGACACGCGCTCAGGCCGATGTGGCCGGCCGTCCGCCCGAGCAGGTGCTCGGCCGATTGCGCGAGCAGCCGCTCGCCGGCCTTGTTCACGAGGCGCAGCGTGAACGCGCCGTCGAACGTGAAGACCGCGACGTCGATCTCGACCATTACTGTGCGCAGCAGCGCGCTGGCTTCGAGCGCGCCGAGGCGCTGGTCGTGCAGCGTCGAGGCGAGGACGTTGACTTCGAGCATCACGGCGTCGAGCGGGTCATCGGTCGGCGCCCCGGGGACACGGGCGGCGCGCGCGCGAATCGAGAAATCGCTCTCGCGCAGCGCCGCGAGGAGATTCGCGAGTGTCTGCAGCGGCTGGACGACGCGGTGGCGGACGCTGAAGGAGCAGCCGGCCCAGACGCCGACGACGAGCACGCTCAGCGTCCACTGCACTTTCGGGGTGAGGTCGCCGGTCCAGAGCAGGACCAGCGCGACGACCGCGGCGGGCAAGCCGGCGGCCAGCGCCAGCAGCAGGAGTCGCTGATCGAATCTGAGTCGCGTACGCGGCCGGCCCGCGCGTGATTCCAGTCCGGCGGCGACGACGTCGGGGTGCGTGTCCAATTTACAACTTACAAGTTGGGAATTAACAACCGGCTGCGAGCCCAGGCTTTGTTAATTGTGAATTCCCCAAGCTGGTTATCCACTTGACTCAGGTAACCCCCACCGGTAGCGTACCGGCGCGTGGCGGACGATTTTCCCCGGACGCAGCGCGAATTCGACGCCCGCTTCGGGACCGACGAGGCCTGCCGCGCCTACTTGGTTCAGCTGCGGTGGCCCGAGGGGTTCCGGTGTCCGAAGTGTGGGCACGCGAAGGCGTGGCCGGTGCGCGACGTGCGGTTCCAGTGCGCAGCCTGTGGCCGACAGACGTCCGTCACGGCCGGGACCGTGTTTCAGGACACGCGGACGCCGCTCACGCAATGGTTCCGGGCCATGTGGCTGGTCACGAGTCAGAAGACCGGAACGAGCGCCCGGACGTTGCACCAACTCTTGGGGCTGGGCAGCTACCAGACGGCCTGGGTGTGGTTGCACAAACTGCGGCGGGCGATGTGCGGCCCGGACGGGACCGCCTCGCGGGCCGCGTCGAAGTGGACGAGACGTTCGTCGGCGCCCTCGAAGCGGGCGTACGGGGCCGCGGCGCGGTGAAAAAGGCGCTGATTGTCGTCGCCGCCGAAGAAGTGGGGCGAGGGATTGGCCGCATTCGCCTCCGGCGCGTCCCCGACGGCTCGGCCGACGGTCTGCAACGGTTTATCGACGAGGTCGTGGCGCCCGGCAGCGTGGTCCATACCGATGGCTGGGTGGGGTACGACCGCGTGAAGGCGCATGGCTACCGGCACAGGATCACGTTCCTCAGCGATCATCCCGAACCGGCGACCGAGTTGTTGCCCCGCGTGCATCTGATCGTGTCCTTGCTCAAGCGCTGGTTGTTGGGCACCCACCAGGGCGCCGTGAGCCCGGCGCATCTGGACTACTACCTCGACGAGTTCACGTTCCGCTTCAACCGTCGGCGGTCGCGCCACCGAGGCATGCTGTTCTATCGCCTCGCGCAGCAGGCCGTCCAGGTCGACCCGGTCCCGTACCGGGCCATGGTCAAACGAGCTGGGCGCGGACGCCGACCCGGCCGCCACCGCAAGATGTAGGGGGTGGGACCGCGTTACCTGAGTCAAGTGGATAACCAGCTTCCCCAATTGTGAATTGTTCTACAGGCCGTAGCGCTGCAGCCGTCGATAGAGCGCGCTGCGGCTGAGGCCAAGCGCCTTGGCCGCCTGGCTGACGTTGCCGTCGAAGCGCGCCATCGCCTTCTTGATCAGGAACCCTTCGACGTCCTCGAGGCTCATGTCCTCGATTCGCGACGTCGCGTCCCGGTCGATGCGGAGGCCGAGCTCGCCGGCGCGAATCGTTCCCGCCTGCGCCATCAGCACGCCGCGCTCCACGGCGTGATCCAGCTCGCGAATGTTGCCGGGCCACGGATGATCGAGCAGCGTCTGCAGGGCGATGGGTTCGAAGCCGGTGATCGCCTTGCGATACCGCTGCGCGTGCTGACGCAGGAAGTGCGTGGCGAGCGCGGGGATGTCCTCGCGGCGATCGCGGAGCGGCGGCAGGCGGATCTCGATCGTGTTCAGCCGGAAGAGCAGATCCTGCCGGAACCGGCCCGACGCGACCTCCTCGCCCAGCTGTGAGTTGGTGGCCGAAACGATTCTGACGTTGACGTGCCGCGTGCGCGACGAGCCGACGCGCTCGAAGTCGCCGGTTTCCAGGACCCGCAGCAGCTTGGGCTGCAGGTTCAGCGGGACGTTGGCGATTTCGTCGAGGAACAGCGTCCCTCCGTCGGCAAGCTCGAACCGGCCGACGCGGTCGGTCTTGGCGTCCGTGAAGGCGCCCTTCACGTGGCCGAAGAGCTCACTCTCGAACACACCGTCCGACAGCCCGCCGGCGTTCACCGTGACCAGGCCGCGACCCGCGCGGCCCGAGACGGCGTGAATCGCCTGGGCGACAGTGCCTTTGCCCGTACCGTTTTCGCCGGTGACAAGGATGTTGGCTTCCGATGGGCCGACCCTGGCGATCAGCTCGAGCACCGGACGCATCGATGGCGCCTCGGCGATGAGCATCGGACGCGCGTCCGGCTTGAGCGAGCGGTTCTCCGCTTCGAGCCGCTGCTGGCGCCGCAGTGCGCGAGCCAGCTCGATCTGCGTGCGCAGGATCGTCAGGAGCCGGGCGTTCTCCCACGGCTTCTGCACGAAGTCGCGCGCGCCGCGGCGCATCGCTTCAACGGCGACTTCGACGCTGCCCCAGGCCGTCATCACGACAACGGGCAGCGTGGGATCGTGCGAGCGCAGCTGCGAGAGCAGGTCGAGGCCTTCCTGGCCCGACGTCGTGTCGCGCGCGTAATTGAGGTCCATCAGCACTGCGTCGAACTCGCTGACGTCGGTGGCTTCGAGGATTGCCGCAGGCGATCCGGCGGACTCGATCTTGTAGCCCTCGCCCTTGAGGAGCAGGCGCAGGGCTTCGAGGACGTCGGGCTGGTCGTCGGCGATCAGGACCCGCGGCAGCGCGGGCTCGGCACGCGGTGTCTGCGATTCCCCGTGATCAGCCGGCGCCATCGTCGATTCCGCGGACTCTACGGGCCATCGGTGTGCAAATGCCACTTCGGTCTCCAGGAACGGCCGTCGGCGCCGCTCAGGTCGCCCCGAGCCATCGTCGAAGGGCGAAAACGGCCGCCGTTTGGACGCTCACGCGCGGCCTTTGGTTGGACGGCGGGCGCTAGTCGTCCACGACCCAGCCGTCGCGCAGTTGAATGATGCGCGTCCCATAAGACGCATTGACCTCGGAATGCGTTACTTGGACGATGGTCGCTCCGCTCTCGTTCAGGGATCGGAACAGCTCCATGATTTCCTTGCCCTGCGCGGTGTGCAGATTTCCCGTCGGCTCGTCGGCCAGAATAACTTGCGGATTCGCGATCACCGCGCGCGCCACGCCGACCAGCTGTTGTTGTCCGCCGGAGAGCTGATTCGGATAGAGATCTTTCTTGCCGACAATCTGAAAGCGGTCGAGGATGTCGCCCACCATGCTCTGCCGATCCTTACGGCTGACGTTGCGGTACGAGAGCGGAATTTCCAGATTCTCGTACACGGTCAGGTTGTCGAGCAGGTGATAGCTCTGAAACACGAACCCGATGTGCTTCTTGTGCAGTTCCGAACGCTGTTTCGGATTGAGACGATGAACCGGCTGGTCCATGAAGTAGTACTCGCCGGACCAGGCGCTGTCGTGCATGCCGAGAATGTGGAGCAGCGTCGACTTGCTGGCGCCGGACGGGCCCATGATCGAAACGAATTCGCCCTCCTTGATATCGACATTCACGCGCCGCATGACGTACGTGCGGCCGACACCGTGCGGGTAGGACTTTTCGACGCCGCGAAGCGAGATAAGCATGGATACGCCGGGCGTGCCGGCCAGTGTGCCCGGCCTATTCGGTAACGGCCATTTCCATGCGCTCTTCGACGACGCGGCCGTCGAAGAGGTGGATGCTTCGATCCGCGTGCCGCGCATACCGCGGGTCGTGGGTGACCATGCAGATCGTCGCGCCGGCCTTGTGCAGCTCGCGCAACAGATCCATGACGGCTTCGCCGCTGCGCGAATCGAGGTTGCCGGTCGGTTCGTCCGCGAGGAGGATCAGCGGCTCGCCGGCGACCGCGCGCGCGACGGCCACGCGCTGCTGCTGACCGCCCGAGAGCTGGCTCGGCAGGTGCTTCGCGCGATGGGCCATGCCGACGCGCTCGAGCGCCGCCTCGACGCGCTGCTTGCGCTCGGCGGCTTTCATGCCGCGATAGGTGAGCGGCAGCTCGACGTTCTCGAAGACCGTCAGGTCGCCGATCAGGTTGAAGCTCTGGAAGATGAACCCGATCTCGCGGTTCCGCACGCGCGCGCGCTCGGAGGCGGGCAGCTCCGCGACGGGACGATTGTTCAGGAGGTACTGACCTTCGGTGGGCGAGTCGAGCAGGCCGAGAATCGACAGGAGCGTGGACTTGCCGCAGCCCGACGGCCCGGCAATCGACACGTACTCACCCTTGCCGATCTCCATGTGAATGCCGGAGAGGGCGTGCGTTTCGACTTCGTCCGTGAAGAAGACTTTCGTCACGCCATCCAGCTTGATCAGCGCCTGACCGTTCTCAGCCATCGTCATCTCCTTCTGAAAGCCCGCACTACTTCAGCCTGATCCGATCGTAGGCGTCGTACGCCGACATGTCGGACAGGATCACTTGCTCGCCGACCTTGAGCCCGGACAGGATTTCCATCGTGTTGACCGAGCTGCGGCCCAGCTTCACCTGCACGCGTTCCGCGCTCACGCCGTCGCTGAGAATCTTGAAGAGCCCGACGACGCTCTGCTCCTGGCCGAATGCCGGGCGGCCCATGAACAGGACGTCGTTCAGCCGCTCGAGCTCGATCGTGCCGTCCACGCTCAAGTCGGGCACGGCGCCCTTCGGCAGCTCGTTGGTCAGGGTCACGTCCACCGTCCGCGTGCCGTTCTGCACCGAGGGATCGATGCGGGCGACGAGCCCCTGGACGATGCCGTTGCGCGTGTCGACTTCCGCCTTCTGTCCGATTTGAATGTCCTTGGCCTGGGTTTCCGCAATCTTGATCTCGGCTTTCAGCCGCTTCGGGTTGGCGACGCGGGCGAGGTTCGTGCCGGGCGCCACCTGCTGACCTTCTTCAACAGGCACGAGCTGAAGCACTCCGTCGAGACCGGCCCGAACCCGCAGTTCGTCGCGCTGCTGCCGCGTCAAACGCAACAACGCCCGGGCCTGGTCGACCGAGGATTGCTGGACAGCGAGCTGCGCGCGCATCGAATCCGCCTTGCTCGCGAGCTGATCTCTGGAAATCTGATTGCGGACGCCAAGGGAGTCGGCGTCCACCTGGGACTGCTTCAGGACCAGCTCCGAGACCAGCTGGTCCTTGGCGAGCGCCTCGTTCATCTGGGCCTGCATCTTGGCTTTGTTGTAATCCGCTTCGATGTTCGCCGATGCCGCGCGCTGCTGCAGCAGATCGTTCTGCAGCTGCACCCGCAGGTTGGCGAGACCCGCCTCGGCCGCCGCCAGCTTCAGTTCGGCGTCCTGCAGCTGCTGTTCAAGCGTCGGGTTGCTCAACTCGAGAATCACGTCGCCGCGCTTGACCGTTGTGCCGGGCCTCAGCACGATTTTCTCGACCCGGCCCTGCGTGGTCGCGGGAATCCACCTGATGTCTTCCGGCGTCAGCGTGCCGAGGCCACGCACCTGCCGGACCATGGGTCCGCGCTTTACCGTGTCGGGCCAGACGACGGCGCGTTCGACGGTGGGCGCCGCGGGCCGCAGCCGCGAGAGCCCGACGCTGACGAGAACGACGACGAGGAGACCAACGCCGGCGTAGATCGCCTGCTTGATCCGCTTCTTTCTGGCGTTGGACGGACGAGCAATATCCATGGTTGTAGTCTGTGGTTAGACGGAATCAAAACTGAAAACGATCGTTGATCCAGCCAAGGCAAAGTAGGGGCCAGATTCAACGCCGTTTGTAAATCATTATATAGCTGATGGTTAGACGGGGCTGGCGAACGCGAGGTTGGGAGCAAAAGTGACCGGTTCTGGGACGACCCAGTCCCACGGATGCGCTCTAGTGCCTGCCGATCGTAGACAGGAAGCCCGCGACGACGTCGGGGTCGAACTGCGATCGCCGGCAGCGCAACAGCTCGGCAACGGCGTCGGCCGAGTCGAGCCGGACGCGGTAGACGCTGTCCTGCGTCATGGCGTCGTAGGCGTCGACCACCGCGATGATGCGGCTGCCCAGAGGGATATCGGAGCCCGCGAGCCTCAGCGGATAGCCGCCGCCTCCGAACCACTCGTGGGAGGCCATCACGATCGGAGCGGCCGCGCCAAGCGTCCGGGTCGAGTGGAGGATCTCGGCCCCGGCGCTGACGTGGCGTCGCATGATGGCCATCTCGCCGGCGGTAAACGGGGACGGCTTGGTGAGCAGCGCTTCCGGCATCGCAATCTTCCCGACGTCGTGCAGGCGCGCCGCGGTCTCGAGCCCGGCCCCGAGCTCATTGTCGACGCCGAGCTCGCGGGCGAGCGAGCGGGCGTAGCGGGCGACACGTTCGCCGTGGGCCGTCATCTCGGGCGCCCGTTCCTGGCTGATCGCGATGAGCGCCCGCTCTTCGGAGTCCGCGGCGGCCGCGCGGTCCGCGAGCCTGGCGATGACTTGCGTGGTCCGATCCTGGAGCTCGGTCGCCAGGCGCGCATGCCACTCGACCTCTTCGATCGCGCGCTGCCGCCACTGCCGGCCGCGATCGACTGCCAGCGCGAAGCGCTCGCGCTGAAACGGCTTGACCAGGAAATCGGCGACTGGGCGCTGCTGTGCGTTCTCGTCGATGAGCGCCGTGTATGCCGTGGCAATGACGACCGCGGTGTGCGGATGATCCCGTTGCAGTTCGGTCGCCAGCCACAAGCCGTCGTGCCC
The DNA here is from genome assembly GCA_016195265.1 of Acidobacteriota bacterium. Lineage (GTDB taxonomy): Bacteria > Acidobacteriota > Vicinamibacteria > Vicinamibacterales > CAVVIG01 > SRVP-36. The sequence goes on from JACPZW010000068.1 coordinate 9,988, forward strand.
AGGCATCATGACGTCGATGACCGCGAGGTCGTAGTGGTGGGTGCGCATCGTGGCCAGCGCCTCGTCGGCGTTGGACGCGGTTGCCGGCTGCAGGCCGAGAGAGGACACCCAGCGCGACATGATGTCGCGAACCGCCGGCTCGTCATCGACGATGAGGACCGAAGTGAGAGAGGTCACGGCCAGTCCGGTGGGAGGCAAGACTATTGCCAAGGCGACGGTCCGCCGATGATTGCGGCAAAGGCGACGAACGATTTTCGCTTGTGCGTTTCCGCACAGTAACGCACACTAGCGGAGTCGTAAACGCACACGACCGCGGGATCGAGTGCGATTCTCCGGGCTCGCGCCGGGCTTTCTCGGTACGGTTCTTGGACCTGCCGCGTGACAGGTTCCAGGCATGGGCGAGCCGGTTGACGCGACGGCGGAGTGGGGCGGAGAGATCTCCGCGCTCCGATGTCCCCGCTGTGGGGTGATTCCGACTGCCATGTCCGGACCCAAACCGCCGGCCGTCCGTCCGCTGCTGCTCGTCGTCGACGACGAGCCGGCGGTCCTGAAGATCGTCGAGCGGCTCGCCGGCAAAGCGGGCTTCGAGGTCATCACGTGCGCCAGCGGCGCCGAGGCGCTGCGGACGTTGATGCGCCGACCCGCGGATCTGGCGATGGTCGATCTGCGCATGCCCGACGTCAACGGCCTCGATCTGCTGCGGCAGATTCGGCGGAGCGTGCCGGGCTGCGAAGTGATTTTGATGACGGGGTACGCCGCGGTCGACAGCGCCGTGGAGGCGATCAAGCTCGGCGCGCGCGACTACCTGACCAAACCGTTCGATTTCGATCGCCTGCGCGAACTGCTGCTGGACATCCGGCTCGAGATGGAGCGCCGCGCGCACGTCGTGGCCCTTGAGAGCCAGGTCGCGCGTCAGCTCGAATTCTGCGGCATGCTGGGCCGCAGCCCGCTGATGCAGGAAGTGTTCAGCCTCATCCAGCGACTGGCGCCGCACGCCAAGGTCGTGCTGATCAGCGGCGAAACGGGGACCGGCAAGGAGCTGGCCGCGCGCGCGTTTCATCAGGCCGGCCCGCGGCGCACGCGTCCCTTCGTGACGATCAACTGTTCCGCGGTCGTCGACACGTTGTTCGAGAGCGAGCTCTTCGGCCACGTGCGCGGCGCGTTCACCGGCGCCGTGGAATCCAAGCCCGGCCTCTTCGAAGCCGCGCAGGGCGGCATGCTGTTCCTCGACGAAGTGGGTGAATTGCCGCTCTCGGTGCAGGCGAAGCTGCTGCGCGCGCTCGAACTGGGCGAAGTGCAGCGCGTCGGGTCGCTGCAATCCAAGCGCGTCGACGTCAGCGTGATTGCAGCCACGAACCGCGATCTGCGGGCCGAGGTCGCGGCGGGACGGTTCCGCGGCGACCTGTTCTACCGGCTGAACGTCGTCGAGGTCGCGCTGCCGCCGCTGCGGGACCGCCGGGAGGATATTCCGTACCTGACCGCGGCGTTCATGCGCGACGCGGCGCAGCGGATGGGGAAGCCGCTCAACGGTCTGACCCCGGCCGCGGAGCGCGTCCTGCTGTCGGCGCGCTGGGACGGCAACGTCCGCGAGCTGAAGAACGTGATCGAGCGCGCGTGCATGCTGACCGACGGCACGCTCGTGTCGGATCGCGAGCTCGCGGGCGCGTTCGGTCCCGAAGCGCCCTCGACGGGACGGCCGCGCGCCGCGGCGCCCATGCGGACCAACGGCGATCCCGCCCCGCTCGAAGCCGTGGAGCGCGTCCATATCCTCGAAGTCCTGCGGCAGGTGAATGGCAACCGGATGGCGGCGGCCAAGGTGCTGGGCATCAGCCGGCGCGCGCTGTACCGGCGGCTCGATCGCCATCGGCTGATCGACGAGGCGCCGCGGCCATCGCTGGCGAGGCGCACGTCATGAGCGAGTCGCTGGCGCCGGCCGCGTCGGTCGCGCAGCAGTTCCAGGCGGTCTTTGCCGACGCTGCGGATGCCATGTTGATGCTCGACGACCGCCGGGCGATCGTCGACGCGAACGCCGCGGCGTGCGCCGTGTTTGGTGTGCCGTTGGCGTCGATCGTCGGCGAGTCGCTGGACGCAATCGTGCTGGAGGCCGCCGACGATCTGGCGGCGGCGTGGCGCGAGCTCCTGGCGCTCGGACAGGCAACGCGCGAGCATCGCGTCCGAGCAGGCCGTGACGACACTCGCGTGCTCGAGTGCAGCTTTCGCGCGCGCGCGTACGGGGACCTGCACCTCTGCATCGCCCGTGACGTGACCGCCCGCCGCGCGCTCGAAGAGCGGCTGATGCAATCCGAGAAGATCGAAAGCATCGGCCGGCTCGCCGGCGGCATCGCGCACGACTTCAACAACCTGCTGACGGCGATTCTGGGCTACGCCGAACTGCTGCTCGATCGCCACAGCGAGGGCGATCCGGACCATCAGGATCTCGGCGAGATTCAGAAAGCCGGACAGCGCGCGGCGTCGCTGACGCAGCAACTGCTTGCCTTCAGCCGAAAACAGATGCTGTTGCCGAAGGACGTCGACCTCAATGAGACCGTGGCGGGTCTACGGAGCATGCTGGCGCGTCTCATCCGCGAGGACATTACGCTGAGTTGCGTCCCGGCGCCCGAGCCGGCAATCGTGCGCGTCGACCCGGTGCAGATCGAGCAGGCCATTCTCAATCTTGTGCTGAACGCGCGCGATGCGCTGCCGGGCGGCGGTTTCATTCGTCTCGAGGTCGCGCGGGTGATTCCGCCGCGGCTGGAGACCGGTATCGACCCGGCGGCGGCGCTGGGGAGCGGCGAGTGCATCCGCCTGCGTGTCATCGACAATGGCGTCGGCATCTCCGCTGAAGCGTGCAAGCACCTGTTCGAGCCGTTCTACACGACCAAAGCCCTCGGGAAGGGCACAGGACTCGGGCTGGCGTCGGTCTACGGCATCGTGCGGCAGAGCAACGGCTTCATCGTCGTGGACAGCCAGCCGGGGGCGGGTAGCACGTTCACGATGTACTTCCCGGCCGTGACTGCGGCGGAGCCGGTCGTGGAGCCGCTGCGTGCGGCGGGACGAATCTCCGACCGGACCGCCACCGTGCTGCTCGTCGAGGACGACGAAGCGGTCCGGCTGATCATCAGCACGGTCCTGCAGCGGGAAGGGTTCCGCGTGCTGGAAGCGCCGACGGTGGGCGCGGCCTGCGACGTCTTCGATCGGCAGGCGGCGGAGATCGACTTACTGCTGACCGACGTGATCATGCCCGCGATGAACGGCCCGGCGCTCGCCCAGCGGCTCATCGCCGCGCGTCCGGAACTGCGCGTGCTGTTCATCTCGGGCTACGCTCACCAGTCGATGTCGCCCGGGCCGGAGCACTCGAACGTCAGCTTTCTCAGCAAGCCGTTTCATGCGTCGATGCTCGTCCAGCGCGTGCGACAGATGCTCGCGGGCCAGGTCGTCGCGGCGGGACGACGATGACAGGCACGTGGCGCCAGCCGGTATGGGCGCTCGTGGTCGACGACGAGGAATCGGTGCGGCGGTTCGTCGAGCGCGCGCTCAGGGAAGCCGGGTATCAAACTGCCGTGGCGTCCGATGGTCCCGAAGCGATCGAGGTCGCCTCGACGCTGAAGGGCGTCAACATCCTCGTCACCGACGTCGTGATGCCCAAGATGACCGGCGACGAATTGGCGCGGCGGCTGCGCCAGGCGGAGTCCGGATTGAAGGTGCTCTACCTCACCGGGTTCAGCGATCGGCTCTTCAAGGAGAAGGTCACGCTCTGGCAGGACGAAGCGTTTCTCGACAAGCCGTGCAGCGTCAAGGGCCTGCTCGAGGCCGTCTCGCTGCTGCTGTTCGGCCACCTGGGCCCTGAAGCACGCGCGACGTCCTGACGCGCTATCCGCCGCGCGTGTGCATCTCCAGGTGCGGATCCTTCCGCAGGAGATCCTGCACCGGCACGAACGCGCGCTGCGGGCCGAGCGCCAGCCGGGCCTCCGCGCCTCGATCGTCCCTCGCCGCCCAGCCGCCCGAGACGAGATCCTTCAACGCATCCACTGACGCACCCTGTCGCAGCGGCGCGCGCAGGTCGAGACCGCGCGTCGCGTAGAGACAGAGATACCACATGCCGTCGGCGGTCAGGCGGCTGCGGTCGCACGACCGGCAGAACGGCTCGGTCGTGGACGCAATGATGCCGAACACGGTGCCGTCACTCAGACTGAATTGCTTTGCCGGCGCCGAGCTGACATTGGTGCCGGGGACGATCGGCGCGATCGGCCCGTAGCGCCGCGTCAGGACCTCGAGCATCTCCCGCCGTGACACCACGCGATCGGGCGACCAGCGGCTCGCGCCGCCGACGTCCATGTACTCGATGAAGCGCACTTCGCCGTTCACCGTGCGCCCGTACTCGATCAGGTCGACGAGTTCGTCGTCGTTGACGCCGCGAATGACGACCGTGTCCAGTTTGAGCGTGCCGTAGACGCGATGCGCGGACGCGATCCCGGCGTGCACGGCCTCGAGCTGATCGAATCGCGTCAGCGTCCTGAAGCGATCGGGTCGCAGCGTGTCGAGACTCACCGTGATGCGGCCCAGGCCCGCGGCCTTCAGCGCGTCGATTTGATCGGCAAGCAGCACGCCATTGGTCGTGAGCGCGAGATCCTTCAACCCCTGCTTGGCCGACAGCATCCTGACGAGCGCCGGCACGTCACGCCGGAGCAGCGGTTCACCGCCCGTGAGCCGGACCTTGTCCACACCCAGCGACAAAAAGACGTCAACGAGCGCGGACGTCTCTTCGAAATGCAGCACGTCCTCGCGGGGCAACCAGACGTAATCGTCCTCCGGCATGCAGTATTCGCAGCGCAGATTGCAGCGGTCGGTGACCGACAGCCGCAGGTTGCGAAGGGGACGAGCGAAGGTGTCGCGGAGGACCACTTGGGGATTATAGCGGGCCAGTGGGGCGTGTGCGGCCGGTGGGGCGGATAAGTCAGGTGGGGCGGGCGGGTCGGGTGAGACGGATGGGGTAAGACGCGAGTTGGCCCTCGAAGCGGTCGCTCCAACGACCCGGGACGAGCGCCGCGCAGGACGGACAGCGCCCGCCTGGCAGCAGGCGGTACTCGCGGATGTGGTAGCCACGCCGCGCAATCACGGTCTCCCCGCACGACGCGCACCGCGTGTTCTCGAGCTCGCCGACGGCCCCGGGAATGTTGCCGGCGTAGACGTACCGCAGGCCGCTCGATCGCGCGATGTCGGCCGCGTCCAGCAGCATGTCGACGGTCGTGTCCTCCGGGTCCGTCATCTTGTAGTCACCGTGAAACGCCGTGACGTGCCACGGGATGTCCGGCGACACGCCGGCGACGAATGACGTCAATCGCGCCAGCTCGTCGCGTGAATCGTTGAAGCCTGGAATCAGCAGCGTGACGATCTCCAGCCACACGCCCATCGCGTGCAACCGGCGGATCGTGTCGAGGATCGGCTCGAGACGGCCGCCGAGCTGGCGGTAGTGCCGGTCGTCGAAGCTCTTGAGGTCGACCTTGTAGAAATCGATCCACGGTCGCAGATACTCGAGCACCTGCGGCGTACCGTTTCCGTTGGAGACGAACGCCGTCGCCAGGCCCGCGGCCCGCGCCGCCTTGAAGACCGCGACGGCCCATTCGCTCGTGATGAGCGGTTCGTTGTAGGTACTGACGACGACCCGCGCGCGCTGACGCAGGGCCTCCCGGACGAGATCGTCTGGCGACGTGCGAAGCGGCGGCACCACCGCGGCCGGATCGCGCAGCGCCTGGGATGTCACCCAGTTCTGGCAATACGCACAGTGGAGATCGCAGCCGAGCATCCCGAAGCTGTACGCGAGGGCGCCGGGGTAGGCGTGGAAGAACGGCTTCTTCTCGATCGGATCGCACTGCACGCCGCCCACGTAGCCCCATGGTACGCGCAGCGTTCCGCCCTCGTTGAAGCGCACCTTGCAGACGCCGACGGCGCCCTCCGGCAGGGGACAGCAGTGGCCGCACGCGTAGCAGCGCAGCCGGCCGTCCGGCAGCACGTCGTATAACTCGCCCTCGCGCGTCTCTCGCGAGAGGACGTCGCCGAGTGTGGACATGGGGCGGCTTCATTGTACAGACTGTCCGCGTGCGGAGCGAACCGGTCCGAATCGATCCTTGCCCTGATGTACGAACTGTGCGACGTGATGTACCGGCGGAAGATCGTGCTCACGGCCTGAGAAGGGGGCCGGACCGGGCGCTATACTGATGAGCCTGACATGCGACGCATTCTTGTCACCAACGACGACGGCTACCGGTCGGAGGGTATTCACGCGCTGGCGCTCGCGCTGCGCGAGCTGGGCGCCGTCACGATCGTGGCGCCGACCCAGGAAGCAAGCGCGATCGGCCACGCGCTGACGCTTCGGCGGCCCCTGCGCCTCGAAGAGATCGACGAGGCCGACGACCGGACCTACGCCGTGGACGGGACGCCGACCGACTGCGTCAACGTCGCCGTCGCCCATATCTTCAAGGGCCTGCCCGATCTCGTGGTGTCCGGCATTAATAAAGGATGGAACCTGGGCGACGACATCACTTATTCCGGCACCGTCGCCGGCGCTCTCGAAGGCGCGCTGCTGGGGATTCCCGCTGTGGCAATCTCGCTGCGGCAGACGCGAGGCGATTACGATTTCACCTACGCCGCGCGCGCGGCGACGGTGATGGCCGGCGCGATCCTGCAGCATCCACTGCCGGGCCGGACGTTCCTGAATCTCAACGTGCCGAAGGGACAGCCGAAGGGCTACCGCGTGACAGTGCAAGCCAAACGGAATCACGTGACGTCGGTGGCCGAGCGGCACGACCCGAAGGGCCGCGCATACTACTGGATCGAAGAAGGGCAGAACGACTGGGAGCCGCACGATCGCTCCGACTACCAGGCCGTGAGGGACGGCTACGTGTCCGTGACGCCGTTGCATCCGGACCTGACGGCGCACGCCGCCCTGAGCGCAGTCGAAGGGCTTGCGTTCGAGACTCCCGCCCAACTGAACGAAATGAACGGAGTGAAGTAGGGCTTGACTAACTATGACCGCCGTCATATGAGGGCCGGCCGGGACGATCTTCAATAGTCGGGATGGCCACAAATCGGTTGCGTCGGCGGACGGCGATAGCGGGAACGCTGGGCCTGTACACGCTCTTCGCGGCGCACGACGGAACCACTGTCGCGCGAGCCTTCCAGGCGAGCGAGTCGGCGCGGACGGACGTCGCGCGAACCCTTCCGGCTCCGCGCGAAGCGTCGGCGGACCGCCGCAGCCTTGGCGAAGGCGGTCAGGCGAACGCCAAGCTCGCGCTGCCTGAAGCCGTCGATCTCAATCCCGATCCCCGCATCGTCGAGATCAACCTTGAAGCGCGTGTGGCGCAGGTTGAAATCTCGCCGGGCACGAGGGTGGACGCGTGGACGTACGATGGTGGTCTGCCCGGACCGCTGATTCGCGTGCACGTCGGCGATCGCCTCGTCGTGCACTTCTCCAACAAGCTGCCCAAGCCGACAACGATTCACTGGCACGGATTGCGGGTGCCGATTCAGATGGACGGTGTGCCCGAGCACTCGCAGCCGGAGGTCCAGCCGGGCGAATCGTTCACGTACGACTTCACTGTGCCCGATGCCGGGCTGTTCTGGTACCACCCGCACGTGATGTCAGCCGCGCAGGTCGGCTTCGGTCTCTACGGGGCGCTGCTCGTCGAGGATCCGGCCGACCGCGTCGGCGTCAGTGACGAACTGGTCCTGGTCCTGAGCGACATCGGGATTGACAGTCACGGCACGCTCGAGTCGCCAGAGAGCGGCGGCACGACGGGCATGGTGTTCGGACGCGAAGGCAATCATCTTCTGGTCAACGGTCGCGAGCATCCGACGCTCGTCATGCGTGGAGGCGCGCCGCAGCGCTGGCGTGTCGTCAACGCGGCGAAGAGCCGGTACTTCGAGCTCGAGCTGGGCGACGAGACGTTCACGCAGATTGGCGGCGACGGCGGGCTTCAGGAGCGCGCGACGACGCGGGAGACGGTCGTGCTCGCCGCCGGTGAACGCGCGGACCTGATCGTGACGCCGCGGGCTGGGCCGGGAAAGGAGCTGACGCTGCGCGCGCTGCTGTTCGATCGCGGGTACGGCAGCGTCGAGTACCGGCAGCCGGAAGACCTGGTGACCGTGAAGATGGCAAGCATGCCGCCCCAGGCGGCAGGGACTCTCCCCGAGGTGCGGCGCGCGATCGAGCCGTTGTCGACCGAGGGCGCCACGAAGGTGAACATCGACCTGACGCTGGGCCAGCGCAGCGACGGGAAGTTCGAGTACGGGATCAACGGCGTGCCGTTCTCGAAGGGGCGGCCGGTGCCGGCGAGGCTCGGCGAAACCCAGGTCTGGACCGTGACGAACAAGACCAAGTGGTCGCATCCGTTCCACCTGCACGGGTTCTTCTTCCAGCTGCTGGATGAGCGCGGGGCGCCGGTGCGCCCGCTGCAATGGAAGGACACGGTCAACGTACCGTACGGCCAGACGGTGCGCTTTGTGGTCCGTTTCGACGACCGCGCGGGGAGCTGGATGTTCCACTGCCACATCCTCGATCACGCGGACGGCGGGCTGATGGGCATGGTGGAGCTGGGGATGGCCCATCATGGAAAACTGGAGTAAGATCACAGTTCGCCCGGTCGGGGCGTGGCTCAGCCTGGTAGAGCACTCGGTTCGGGACCGAGGGGTCGGAGGTTCAAATCCTCTCGCCCCGACCAATATTTATTCAAATCCCGAGAACGGCCCGCAACCCGCGGGCCGTTCTGTTGTACGGCGCTCATCGTCCTGTCGCCGCCAATCGTCCCCATCCGGATCGCAGAAATCGCCGACGTCAGCTTCGCAATCGATCGCAGATCCTGCCTGTTGATCGGTCGTCTCGACGATGCCATCGTCGTCGCCGATGGCGTACAAGCACGGCGACAAGTTCCGCGCCAGAAAAAGTGTATTGACAATGTGGCCGCGGTGTCCATACACTGCAGGCGATGGCCTCGACGAAACGCACCCTCGTGATGACGCGGCATCCTCGCGTGTCCCGGACGTACCGGCTGCCGCTGAAGAAGATCAGCGCGGCGCAGCGGGCGATGGGGACGAAGACTGCAACCGAGACGATCGAGCGGGCGCTGGACCTGGCGACGTTCCAGCGCGCGCTCGTCGATGGTACGGCCGCCATGTTCGGCGTGAAGATCGCCTCGCCGGACCCGGACCGGTGAGGCGGTCGCCTCCAAAGTACGTTCTCGACACGCACCTCTTCATCGACGGCTTCCGCGATCGCGAGGCGAACGCGGCGCTGCAGCGCTTCCATTCCGGCTTCGCGCCGTTCGAGTACTTGAGCGTAGTCGTCGCGCAGGAACTGCGCGCCGGCATCCGTCGCGCAGTGGATCTTCGGTTGCTGGAGCGCCTGGTGCTCGACGTGTTCGAACGGACAGGGAGGACGATTGTCCCGTCGGCAGGGGCGTGGTTGAAGTCGGGCGACGTCCTCTCAGAGATGGCGCGCAAAGACGGACTCGAAGTCGGGCGCGTGTCCAAGGCGTTCGCGAACGACGTGCTGCTCGCGCTGTCGTGCCGCGAGGCGGGGTGCATCCTCGTGACGGACAACGCGCGCGATTTTCAGCGCATTCGCGCGCACGTCGCCTTCGAGTTCACGAAACCGTGGCCTGGGACCTAAAGCGTTTTCACCGCGGCCCGGCGGGTCCAAAAAGGACCCGCCCTACGTACTACAGCGATCTGCAAACCGCTCTAACCGAGCTCTATCCGGCGGCGTCGCCCGCGGATGACCCCTTGCTCGCGCTCGCGATCGCGCCTTTTACGCGATCCGGCGTGAACGGCACGGTGCGCAGTCTGACGCCGGTCGCGTCGAAGACGGCGTTGCCGATGGCGGCGGCGACCGGCGCGGTCGCGGCTTCGCCGGCGCCCATCAGCGGCTGATCCGGACGATCAATAAGGATGACCTCGACCGCCGGCGCTTCGGGGAACCTCAGGATCGGATAGCTCGCGAAGTCGTCGCTGATGACGCGCGACCGATCGAACTTCACTTCCTCGTGCAGCGTGCGGCTGATCGTCTGGACGATGCAGCCTTCGATCTGATTCTTCAGCGCATCGGGATTCACGATCAGGCCGCAGTCGTGCGCGCACACGACACGCGTGACGGCGATCCGGCCGCTCGCGGGATCGACGGTCACGTCCATCGCCATGGCGACGTAGTTCTCCGCCTGCTTGTAGCGCATGTAGGCGACGCCGCGTCCCGCGAGCAGGGTGCCCTGCTTCGCGGCGGAATTCGGCGACGGCCGTTCCTTCCAGCCGAATGCCTGCGCGGTGCGCGTCACGACCTCGACCGCGCGCGCATCGCTCAGTCGCTTCAACCGGAATGCGACAGGATCGACGCCGGCCGCCGCCGCGATCTCGTCCGTGAAGCTCTCGACGGCGAACACGTTCGCGATTTTTCCGGGCGCGCGCAGATTCGACGGCACGAGCGGCGTCTCTTTCAGCCAGTGCGCGACGACGCGGACACGCTCCGTTTCGTACGGCGGATCGCCGTTCTGCGACAACAGGCCGGAGCTCATGCCGTGCTCCTGCGCGATGCCAGCCGCGTCTGCCGCCAGGAACGCCCGCGCGCCCGGCCTTGTTGTGGGCAGCCACATCTGCGTGTCCCAGGCCACGATGCGGCCGCTCGCGTCCAGACCGGCGCGCAGATCGAGCAGCTGTTGCGGGCCTTTCGGATCCCAGCGCAGCTCGTCCTGCCGCGACCATTGCACGCGGACGGGCTGGCCGACAGTCTTCGAGAGCAGCACCGCGTCGGCGGCGGCGTGGTCGTAGCCGCTCGTGCCATACGATCCTGATCCCTCGAGGAAGACGACGCGGACCTTGCTCGGCTCCAGGCCGAAGACCTTCGCGAGATTCGCGCGCAGGCCGTGCGTTCCCTGTGACGATGACCAAACGGTCGCGCCGTCATCGCGGACGTCGGCAACGGCGCACGACGGCCCCAATGGCGCATGACTCTGATTCGGCCAGAAGTACGTCGCCGAGAGCGTTTTCACGGCGCCGCGCAACGCGTCGGCCGTGTCGCCCGTGTTGACGATGTCCTGATCGCGATCGATCGCGCCTTCCCGCACGTGTCGCGCCAACTCGGCGTGGCCCGAAAGCGTCTGGGCGTCGGTCCATGTCGCTTTCAGCACGGCTGCGGCGCGCACGGCCGCCCACTCATCCTTGGCGACGACGCCAAGAAAGTTCTCGATCCGGACGATGCGGACGTCCGGAATGCCGAAGAGCGACGCGGCCTCGATCGATTCGAGCGTCGCGCCGACCGCCGGGGGGCGGATGACGCGGCCGTGCAGCATGCCCGGCAGACGGAAATCCTGGACGTAGACGTGGCGCGCCGTGCACTTGTCGACGACGTCTGGCCGCGGCAGCGGCTTGCCGATGACGGTGTGCTTCGCCGGGGCGACGAGCGTCACGTTCGGGTCCACGTTCACCGACAACTGCCGATCGCCGACGAGTGACACGATCGAGACGCCGGCGCCGCCGGCAAGCGGACGGACCTGGCCGTCTTCGATCGTCAGATCCGCGGCGGGCCGCTGCAGTCGATCGGCGCCCATCGTCAGCAGCGCGCGACGCGCGGTCGCGGCCGCGCGGCGGATCTCCATGCCGCCCCGCGTCAGGCCGTTGCTGCCGCCGGTCCCCCCTTGATCGGGACAGAGGCCCGTATCGCCGTCGATGACGGAGATGCGCGCCACCGGAAGGCCGATCTCTTCGGCGACCATCTGGGCGACGGCGATGCGCATGCCGGTGCCGATGTCCACCTTGCCGGAGTAGACCGTCGCCGAACCGTCGGCGTGAATGGCGAGGAAGCTGTCCACGATCGCGGGATCGAGCGGCTTCGAGGGATCGGTCGTGGCACCGCGGCTCTGCGCCGTCAGCGTACGCGGGAGCGCGGCGTCGAACACGAAGCCGACGACGAGCGCCCCTCCCGCCTTTAGAAGATGGCGGCGGGAGAGTGCGGAGTGAGGAATGCGGATCGCGGAGGAGTCTGGATTCACTGGCGTCCCCCTACATCTGCGCCGCGCGCAAGGCAGCGCGCAGAATGCGGGTGTGAGTGCCGCAGCGGCACAGGTTGCCGGCGAGTCCCTGCTTCACCTGATCGAGCGTCGGTTTCGGCGTGCGCGCAAGCAGGGCGGTCGTGACCATGATCATGCCGCTCGTGCAGTACCCGCACTGCGCCGCCTGTTCGGCCACAAATGCGGCCTGGACACGGCTCGGCCGCTCGGGAGTCCCCAGGCCCTCGAGCGTAGTGACGGCGCGGCCGGCGGCGCGGCTCACGGGGGTCGTGCAGGAGCGCGTCGCCTGTCCATCGACGAGCACGGTGCAGGCGCCACACTGTCCGAGGCCGCAGCCGAACTTCGGTCCGTGCAGGCCAAGCGCGCCGCGCAGGACGTACAACAGCGGCTGATTCGCGTCCCACGACTCGACGGAAACCGCCCGGTTGTTGAGTCGAAAACCGTGGGTGGGCATGGCGCAGTCTCCCCGAATGATCGGGCGATTCTAGCAGCATTAAGAGGGCGCAATGACCGCGCTGCGGCGGCCTTCCAGCCTGACGGGAGGAATCGCTCTACGCTGTGCCGTTACGCAGGAACCATCCGCGCAATGCAAGAAAATAGTAGAAAGGCCCCGATGATTCCGGGGCCCTTCCACCTGATCGACGACTCCTTCTACTTTCCCTGGCTCTTCGGCACGAACACGGTCGTGCTCCTGGTGGTGGCATTGCCGGCTGAGTCCCGGGCCTCGACGGTAATCGTGTAGGTTCGCCCGTTTCCACCACCACTGCGCTCGGCGCGGAGATTGACGGTGAGCGGCCCGCTGATGACGATGTCGCCGGCGGTGTCGCCATCGCCGAGGCCGTTGTCGGGCTCGCTGCTCGTGGCGTTCACGATCTTGAGCTGGGTCACGCCGACGTTGTCGGTCGCCACGGCTGTGAGCGTGATCGCAACCATCTGATGGTTCGGCGGCCAGAGCGCCGACCGTGACGGCGTGAGCTGGCTGATGTCCGGCGGCGTCGTGTCGCGCACGGCGACAGTGAATGAGCCATGGGCGGTGTTGCCGGCCGCGTCCGAAGCTGAGCAGTTCACCGTCGTCGTGCCGAGCTGGAACGTGCTCCCGCTTGTGGGCGAACACGCGACTGCGACGGCTCCCGAGACAAGATCGGACGCCGAACCGCTGTACGAGACCGTTGCGCCAGCCGCATTGGTCGCTTCCACGGTCAGCGGTACCGGGAGACTCAGCACGGGAGGCGTGGTATCGCCGACGGTGACGTTAAACGACGCGATGGTCTGGCCTCCCGCATTCGTCGCCGAGCACGTCACGGTCGTCACGCCGAGCGCAAACGTCGATCCGGACGCCGGAGAGCAATTCACCGGTACCGGTCCGCTGTCGTCGGAGGCAGACGCCGCGAAGGTCACAATCGCCCCGGAGCGACTCGTTGCTTCGGCGGTGAGATTGCTGGGAACCGTCACGACAGGCGGAGTCGCCAGGCCGAAGTTCGCGAACAGGTAGGCGCCGCGATACCCGCCGCCGGCGAGCGCGGGGCGCCCGTTGTACTTGATGATGCTCAAGGTGTCGACGACCACGTTGGCGCCGGTGTCCGTCCAGGCCAGCGTGAAGTTCCCCGTGCCGTCGCCGGCCCAGACCTCCGGATGCTGAGAAGCGGAAGGATCTCCGTTCGAAACCGCGAAGACCATGTCCGCAAAGCCGTCGCCGTTGAGGTCCCCGGCGTCCAGGCCGACGACGTAATGGCTCGAGTCCACGCTGTACACCTTCGACACGGTGAAGCTGATGTTCCCGCCGGCGCTGGTGTTCGTGAACAGATAGACACCGCCCGAGCCAGGGATGGTGTTGCCCGTCCCGTCGTCTTCGCCGAAAGCGGAAACAAAGACATCCGGTTTGCCGTCGCCGTTCGCGTCAGCGACCCCCAAGCTCGTCACGCTGAGATTCTTGGGCAGGCTGAACCCGGTGAACGTCCCGTCGCCGTTGTTTCTGTAGACGTTGTACGTGGCCGCGGGCGAGTTCGGGTCAATAAGCTTCGTGAACACGATGTCGAGCCTGCCGTCTCCGTCGAAGTCCGCGAGCCTGACGCCGGTTCCATCCCAGTCGCCTCCCGGGTACCGGATGATCGCCCCTGGGACCAAAGCGCCTCCTTGGTTGTAGAACACCCGGACAAACGGATTGAAACGGTTGCCGATCGCCACGACGTCCGTGTTGCCGTCGCCGTCGATGTCACCCACGTCGAGGTACGAGAGCTGGCCATACCTCGGTGATCCATCCCAATTGCAGCTCGCGCACCATTGGACGGGAACCTGCTGCTCACCCGATGGGTCGAGTCCGCCTGCGGTCCTGTCTCGGTAGACGAGCCCGACATCACCGTCCGTCGCGACGTAGCCGTAGTAACCGTCGCTGTTGCCGTCCCAGAACCTGACATGCTGACGGTGGAAGCCTTGGGAGGACGGGAAGAGTCTGGGCGTCCCGTCGGGATTTGTGTATCCGTCGGCGGCCCCGTTCGTGATGAACATCAACGCGTTGCCGCCGCCCGAGTTGGCGAGACCCATGAAGTCGACGTCCCCGTCCTTGTCCTGGTCCTGAGCGACGATGAACCAGCTCGAGAGGTTGTTGTAGTCGTCGTGCATGTGCCAGGTAGTGAACGAGATCGGCGGCGCCGTCTGTGCTGTGAGAGTCGGGCCAGCGTGAAACGTCGCTAGGGCCATGATCAGACCAACGGCCGTCACGAACATCTTCCGGCGAACGCCCCTGGTTGAGGCGTTCAAATTTCCATGGAAACTCATATGACCTCCTTCAACGAAGCTAGGGTTGAACAGGCCCAGTAATACAAATGGTGCGCTTGTGTCGTCCTTTGTCCTAGATGTAGACTGTCTTTGTTTTTGATTTAGTGAGCTAGTCCGTCCCCCAATCGATCAATGGACCTCCTGGACCAGCAGACCGACGACGTTTACGAGTTCGGGCCGTACCTTCTCGAACCGAAGCAGTGGCGGCTGCGGCATGGCGATGGGGTTGTCGCTCTCCCTCCCAAGGCTTTCGCTCTGCTTCTGCTGCTCCTCGAGAAGCATGGTGAGCTCGTGACCAAGAACGAGGTCCTGGCGAGAGTGTGGGCGGACACGTTTGTCGAGGAAGGCAACGTCGCGTTTTATGTGGCGATGCTTCGGAAGGCACTTTCCGAACCGGCGAACACGATCTACATCGAGACCATCAAGACGCGCGGCTATCGCTTCGTGGCACCGGTCATCGTCCGTTCCTGTGGACAGGACATTGCGCAGGAACCGCCGCCCGTGGCACGAGACGCAACCGGCCGCGCCGTGCCGCCGGTCGCATTACGCGGGCGACGTTACCGGTTCGCGGCGCTTGCGGCCACGGTGCTTCTCGCCGCGCTTGCCTCCGGGGTCGTTGTCGCGCGTTTCCGGAATGAGCCGATCGATTCGGTGGTCGTCATGCCGTTCCACGCCATCGCGCCGGTGGGCGACCAGGCGTACCTGGAATCCGGGATGGCGGAATCGATCGCGTTGCGGCTCGGCAATCTGCCGGCGCTGCGCGTTCCGCCTCTCGCGGCGGTGCGGCGCGACGAGGATCCGTTCGAGGCGGGAAAGCGCTTGGGCACGCAAGCGGTTCTCACCGGCGCCATCCAGCGAGCGGGGGAGCGGCTGCTCATCACGACGGAACTCTCCCGCGTCAACGGCGGTGGCCGGCTGTGGTCGTGGAGTTTCGACACGACGAGCGGCGAAATCCTCACCGTGCAGAACGAAATCGCCGAGCGCATCGCGGTCCGTCTCGGGCGAGAACTGAAGGACGCCGACCGCGCGCGTCTGTCGCGGCGGGATACCGCGAGCGGCCAGGCGTACGATCTGTTCCTGCAAGGGCGGGAGCGCTGGCGGATGCGGACGCCGGAGTCGATCAAGCAGGCGATTGGGTTGTACGAACGGGCGATCACGATCGATCCGCAGTTCAGTCGCGCCTACGCGGGGCTCGCCGACTGCTACAACATCGCGATGTCTGGATTGCCGCCAGAGTATCGCTACCCGCGGGCCAAGGAGAACGCGGAGAAGGCGATCGGCCTCGACCCGGACTCGGCCGAGGCTCACACCTCGCTGGCGTTCATGCGCTACAAGTTCGAATGGCGTTGGCAGGATGCCGACGATGAATTCAGGCGCGCCATCAAGTTGAACCCGCGCTACCAATTGGCGCACCACTGGTATGGCGAGTTTCTCGGCTTGATGGACCGGACAGACGAGGCGATCGCCGAGCTGAAGACGGCACTGGAACTGGATCCCTTGTCACTGGCGGTTCGGTCCGACATGGCGCGCCCGTTGATGCGTGCGAGACGCTTGTCGGACGCGCGCGCCGTCCTCGAGGACGGTCTTCGGATTGACCCGGCCTGGTACGGGTCTTCGTCGGTGATGGCTGAAATCCTGGCGCTGGAAGGCCGTGATCGCGAGAGCGCCGGGCAGACCTGGCGCACCCTGACGCTGCGCGGTGTGCCGGACGGTCAGATCGAGGAACTGCGAACCGCCTTCGAAAAAGGCGGGATGCCAGATATGATTCGGGCGCAGATTCGCCAGTGGCTTCGTCAAGATCCGGCGCACAAGTCATCGGCGTCGTTTTTCACCGCGCAGTACCTGTCGTTCGCGTACGCCCGGCTGGGCGAGCGCGAGGACGCGCTGCGATGGCTTGAAACCTCCATCGACCGCCGCGAGGATGCGCCCCTTCACATGTTGACGAACTGGGCCTATGAATCGATTCGCGACGACCCCAGGTTCGCTCAGACACTCGAACGGCTGAATCTCACGCAAGGCTTGAAGCGATAGCTGTCCCGTAGTTGTGCTACTGCTCGGTCGGAGCGACGCCCATCTGCGCTGTCCATCCGGTGGCCTGCGCGTAGCGGAAGCGTTTCGACATCGACCACATTTGGCGAACAGACCGAAGGCCACATGTACCCTGCGGCTGCACGAGGATCCCAGACAAATCGACCGGCTTTGGTCGCATAATAGGGCGCTGTCGCCGCCTGTTCGCGGCAACGGGAGGAAGAGATGGATCGAACCGCGGGCGCCGTTGCGGTGTTGTCATCGTGCCTCGGGACCTGCCTGATCGTCGCGACGCTCGGCGCGCAAGCGCCGGCGCCGGCCGCGTGGAGCGCGAAGACCGCGGGCGCGTACCTCGACGCCCGACAGGTCTGGTGGCAGAACTGGCCCAACGCGAGCCGGGACCACGAGACGTTCTGCGTGTCCTGCCACACGGCCGTGCCGTACGCGATCGCGCGGTCAACGCTGCGCACCGCCTTGCACGAGAGCGGGCCCTCCGAGGCGGAGAAGGCGCTGATCGCGAACGTCACCAAGCGCGTGCGCATGTGGAAAGAGGTCGAGCCGTTCTATCCCGATCAACTGAGGGGACTGCCGAAAACGAGTGAGTCGCGCGGGACCGAGTCCGTGATGAACGCGCTGATCCTCACGTCCCGCGACGTCGAGGCCGGTTCGCTCTCGGACGATGCGCGGCTGGCGCTCGACAACATGTGGGCGCTGCAGTTCAAGACGGGCGAGCAGAGCGGCGCGTGGGCATGGCTCAACTTCACGTACCAGCCGTGGGAGTCCGCCGATTCGCCGCTGTTCGGCGCTTCGCTGGCGGCCGTCGCGATCGGGACCGCTCCGGGCGGGTACGCGTCCACGCCGGCAATTCAAGATCGGGTGAAAGCGCTGCGCGCGTACCTGCACAAGGGCGCCGATACGCCGAACCTCTTCAACCGCGCGATGCTGCTGTGGGGATCGTCGAAGCTGAGCGGCGTCCTGTCGGCGGCGGAGCGTCAGGCGTCGATCGACGCGCTCGTCGCCAAACAGCAGAGCGACGGCGGTTGGTCGATTGCCACGCTCGCGCCCAACTACAAGCGGCAGGACAACAGTGCGCTCGACATGAACAGCGATGGGTACGGCACCGCGGTGGTGACGTTTGCGCTCGAGCAGGCCGGCGTCGCGCGCTCGCAGACGAACGTCTCGCGCGGACTCGCGTGGCTCAACCAGCACCAGGACCGCACTGACGGACGCTGGGTCGCCTCGTCGCTGAACAAGCAGCGGGATCCGGCGTCGGACGCGGGCAAGTTCATGAGCGACGCCGCGACGGCGTTCGCCGTGCTGGCGTTGACGGACACGTCGCACACTCAGGGCTCGCGGTAACCTTGCCGGGTCCAAAAGGACCCGGCCTACGTGGTTGGCGGTAACTCCGCCGGGTCCAAAAGGACCCGGCCTACAAACCGGGTCCGAAAGAACCCGGCCTACGTGATCAGGGGAGGGGCGATGATGCGCTTAGGACAGACGTGCCTAGCGACGGTCATGGTGATCTCGGCGAGCGCGCTGCTGCTCGGCCAATCGGGCGCGACCAACGGCGAGTGGCCCACCTACGGCGGTGATCTCGGCCACACACGCTACTCGTCGCTCGCGCAGATCGACGCGTCGAACTTCAACAAGCTCGAAATCGCGTGGCGCTTCAAGACCGACAGCCTCGGTCCACGTCCCGAGTATCAGTTCGAGTCCACGCCGCTGATGGCGAAGGGCGTCCTGTATTCAACCGCGGGATCGCGCCGCGCCGTCGTCGCGCTCGACGCCGGGACGGGCGAGATGCTGTGGATGCACAGCGAGAACGAGGGCGCGCGCGGCGCCAACGCGCCACGTCAGCTTTCCGGCCGCGGCCTTGCGTACTGGACCGATGGCCGCGACGCGCGGATTCTCTACGTCACGCCCGGCTATCGCTTGATCGCGCTCGACGCGAAGACCGGCGTGCCGATCGCCGGCTTCGGCAAGAACGGCGTCGTCGATCTGAAGCTGGACGACGACCAGGAGATGGACCTGATCACCGGCGAGGTCGGCCTGCATTCGACGCCGACGGTCGCGAAGAACGTCGTCATCATCGGCGCGGCGCACAAGACGGGCGCGAATCCCAAGAGCCGGCGGAATGAAAAAGGCTACGTGCGCGGCTTCGACGTCCGCACGGGCAAGCGGCTGTGGATCTTCCACACGATTCCGCAGGCGGGCGAGTTCGGCAACAACACGTGGGAGAAGGACTCGTGGTCCTACACCGGCAACGCCGGCGTGTGGGCGCAGATCTCGGTCGATGAAGAGCTCGGCCTCGCGTACTTGCCCGTCGAACTGCCGACCGGCGACTACTACGGCGGTCATCGTCCGGGCAACGGGCTGTTCGGCGAGAGTCTCGTCGCCGTCGATCTTCAGACAGGAAAGCGGAAGTGGCACTACCAGCTCGTGCACCACGGGATCTGGGACTTCGACATTTCGTGCGCGCCGATTCTCGTCGACATCACGGTCAACGGCCGGCCGATCAAGGCCGTCGCGCAGCCCACGAAGCAGGCGTTCCTGTATGTGTTCAATCGCGAGACCGGCGAACCGGTGTGGCCGATCGAGGAGCGGCCCGTCGCGAAGGGTGATGTCCCCGGCGAGTGGTACGCGCCGACGCAGCCGTTTCCGACGAAGCCGCCAGCGTACGATCGCCAGGGCGTGTCTGTGGACGATCTGATCGACTTCACTGCAGACCTGCGGGCCGAGGCGCTGAAGGTGGTCGAGCGCTACAAGATCGGACCGATCTTCACGCCGCCGGTAGTAAGTAAGGTGGAGGGGCCGCTGGCGACGCTGACGTCGGGGTTCGCCACCAACTGGCCCGGCGGCTCGTACGATCCGGAAACGCACATCGCGTACATCTACTCGCAGAGCGGTGCGAGCCCCCTCGGTCTGGTGCCGCCGCCCGACAACATGTCGGACATGAACTTCATTCAGGGCAACGCGCTGAGCGGCGCGCGACGCACGGGCGGATCCGGATCCGCAGCCGGCGGCGGACGCACGGGCGATGCACCTGCAGCGGCGGCGCCTGCGGCTGAAGGCGGTGGAGGCGGCGTGAACGTGCGCGGTCTTCCGCTGCTGAAGCCGCCGTACGCGCGCATCTCCGCGATCGATCTGAACAAGGGTGAAATCCTCTGGCAGATCGCGCACGGCGAGACGCCGGACAACGTCCGCAACAATCCCGCGTTGAAGGGGCTGACGATTCCACGCACGGGCCGGCCGGGGCTTATCAGTCCGCTCGTCACCAAGACGCTCGTCATCGCCGGCGAGGGTGGCGTGTTCATGACGCCCACCGGCCAGCGCGGCGCGATGCTGCGCGCGTACAGCAAGGTGGACGGAACGGACGCCGGCGCCGTGTACATGCCCGCGCCGCAAAGCGGATCGCCGATGACGTACTCGCTCAACGGCAAGCAGTACATCGTCGTTGCGACCAGCGGCGGGAATTATTCCGGCGAGCTGCTGGCATTCAAGTTGCCTGGGTAGAGGTTGCGCCGGGTCCGGAAGGACCCGGCCTACGTCCCATGTCGGGCGGGCCCTTACCGCAGCCGGGATCTCCGTGCGGCGTGCCACAGCCAATGATGGGGCGATGTCGACGATGGCGGATGTGACCGTCGCGGGTCGACCAGGGGATGACTTCAGGACGCCAGCGGACTACTCGGCGTCGACCTTCTGCCAGTCTTCCAGCGGCTGCGGTCCCGGTTTGATGCCTTCGAGATCCGGATCGTAGCCGTCCGCGCGCGCGGGCTGGTTGGCCTTCTGCGCCGCCGCTTCCTGGCGGCGGGCCTGCTTTTCCGTGCGGCGTTCCTGGCGCTGGCGTTCCCGCTGGCGCTTCTGTTGTGATGGCCGGGATTTGTTCACAGACCAATTGTACGACGACCTGACCGTCCGGGCATAATGGTCTGTGCCATTTACTGTTTTCGGACTGCATCCCAGCCTGCTCAAAGGCCTCAAGGACCTCGGCTTCACCCGGCCCACGGCCATTCAAACCGACGCGATTCCGAAAGTGCTGGAGGGACACGACCTTCTGGCCTGCGCCATGACCGGCAGCGGCAAGACCGCGGCGTTCCTGCTGCCCATCCTCCATCGGCTGATGGACAAATCGCGCGGCACGACGCGCGCGCTCGTGCTGACGCCCACGCGCGAGCTCGCCGCGCAGATCGTCGAGGACCTCAACGATCTGGCCGTGCACACGCCGCTGACGGCGGCGGCCGTGTTCGGCGGCGTCGGCATGGGCCCGCAGGAGCACGCGTTCCGCAGCGGCGTCGACGTGATCGTCGGCACGCCGGGCCGGCTGCTGGATCATTTCCGCGCGCCGTACGCGAAGCTCGCCGGACTCCAGCACCTGGTGCTCGATGAAGCGGACCGGATGCTCGACATGGGATTCCTTCCCGACATCCGTCGCGTGCTGCGGCACCTGCCGGCGAAGCGCCAGACGCTCTTCTTCAGCGCGACGATGCCGCCGCCGATCGTGCAGCTGTCGAAGGAGATGCTGCGCACGCCGGCGACGATCAATCTCGAGCGGCGCTCGGCACCTGCGGTCGGGATCACACACGCGATTTATCCCGTGGCGCAGCACTTGAAACCGACGCTCATGCTGCACCTGCTGCGCGGCCCGGACATGAACGACGCGCTGGTGTTCACGCGCACGAAGCACCGGGCGAATCGCCTGGCGAAGTTCCTGGGCGAGAACGGCGTGCAGGTGGAGCGGATTCACGGCAACCGGTCGCAGAACCAGCGCACCGAAGCGCTCGCCGGATTCAAGAGCGGCAAGTACAAAGTACTGGTTGCGACCGACATCGCCGTGCGCGGCATCGACGTGACGGCGCTCGGCCACGTCGTCAACTTCGATCTGCCGCTCGTGCCCGAGGATTACATCCATCGCGTGGGCCGGACGGCGCGCGCCGAATTGACGGGCGCCGCGTACTCGCTGGTGTGCCCGGAAGAAGAGGGCAGCCTGCGCGACATCGAGAAAGCCATCGGCAACCGGCTGCCGCGCGTGACGCTGCCCGACTTCGACTATGCCGGCCGGCCGCCGGCGAATCTCGATCACCGGCCGCCGCGTCCGCCGCACGGCCGCCCGCGGAGGCCGTCTGGGCACTCCGGGCAGGCTGGCCGTTCAAGTCACCTCGGCCGTTCCAGCGGCCCAGGGCATTCCAGCCACCCCGGCCGCCGGCCGTGGTCTGGTCCAGGCCGCCGGTATTCATGACGACGCCGGCGTACGCTGCGGCGCGCGCGGTCGCACCGGCCGTCGAGGCGCACTTCGCGCAGCACATCGCCGAGGCCCGGCGGCGGCATCAGACGAAGCTCGCGATGACCCCCGATGCCGCGACGATCGAAGCGATCATCGACGCGGCGTTCTGGGCCAGCCTGCGGCGCGAAGAGAGTTTCGTCCCCAAGATCTCGCTCGCGTACGTCTCGCCTGAGGCCACCGATCATCCGCTCGTGTTCGAGCGCCGCCTGAAACTGGATCCCGGCGCGCTGGCTAAAGTCGCGCCGGCGGTCGAGCGCGCGGGCATTCACCTCGGCGTCTGGCCGGGTGACGATGGCACGCTGTCGGTCTGGGGCACCGTGCGCGCGATTCCGCCGCTCTGTCTCGTGGTCGAAGTGGCGGCGCCCGGGCTCCTCGTCGTGAAGCACCATCGCGGCGACGAGGCGGGAAAGTTCGTCAACGTCGCCGTCATCGAGGGCGATCAGATCAAGGTCGTCGACGAGCGCGCGTCGAGCCTGCCCGACTGTCCGCCGCTGCTGACGTCGCTGCTCGGCTTCGATTCACCGGCCTCGTGGGTCGACTCGGTCAACGTCCTCGTGCAGCTCGCGGTCTCGATGCGCGGACACGGCCGCGGCGGGTCGCTGCTCGTCGTGCCGGACGCGAGCGAGACGTGGCAGGAGTCGATCGTCCGGCCGATTCCGTACGCCGTCGTGCCGGCGTTCGCCGAGCTGGCGCAGCTCAGCCGCGAGACGCCGGAGGCGTCACGCAGGCGCGTGTGGCGCGAGGCGCTGCAGCGGGCGGTGAGCGCGGTGGCCGGGCTGACGGCGGTGGACGGCGCGACGATCGTGACGGCGGGGTTCGACCTGCTCGCCTTCGGCGCCAAGATCTCGCGCCGGCGCGGCACGCCGCAGGTCGAGCAGGTGACGATGACGGAGCCGATCGTCGGCGGGACCGCGGCGGTGCTCAATCCGGCGCAGCTCGGCGGGACGCGGCATCTGTCGGCCGCGCAGTTCGTCCACGATCAGCACGACGCGATTGCGCTCGTGGCGTCGCAGGACGGGCGGTTCACCGTGTTCGCGTGGTCGCCGTGCGAAGACATGGTCCACGCGCACCGCGTGGAAGCGTTGTTGCTCTGACCCATAATCCTCACGATGCGAATCGCGCTGATGGCCGTGCTGCTGTTCGTCGTGCTGTTCTTTCGTCTTGGCGCGCCGACGTTCTGGGATCCCGACGAGGCGCACTACGCCGAGACGTCGCGCGAGATGATCGCGACCGGCGACTGGTGGGCGCCGTATTACAACGCCGAGCCGTTCTTCGACAAGCCGGTGTTGTTCCATCAGCTCCAGGGCGCCGCGATGATCGTCTTCGGGCCGACGGAGTTTTCCGCGCGGCTCGTGCCGGCGGTGGCCGCGCTCGGGCTCATCGCAATCACGACGGCGTTCGGCGTCGCCGCGCTGTCGGCCGAGGCCGGTCTCGTGGCGGGCGTGCTCCTCGCGGCGAGCCTCGGCGTGTTCGCGCTCGCGCGCTACGCCATCCTCGACACGCTCTTCACGATGTTCCTGTTCGGCGGCGCCGCCGCAGTGGCGTTCGCCGCGCTGCGGGATCGCCCGCGCTGGCAGTGGGCCGGGTACGCGGGCCTCGCGCTGGCCATCATGACGAAGGGACCGGTCGCGCTCGTGCTGTGCGGCCTGACGTTCGGCCTCGCGGTCGGCGTGTCGGCCGACCTTCGGCGCCGGCTGCTCGGGCTGCGATGGGGCGCGGGCCTCGCGCTCGTCGTGCTCGTGACCGCGCCGTGGTTCATCTATATGTACGTGCGGTTCGGGCAGGCCTTCGTGGACGGCTACTTCCTCGACGAGAACGTCCGGCTGTTCGGATCGAACCGCTTCGCGAACCAGCCGGGCATCTTCTTCTACGTGCAGATTCTCGCGAGCGGCCTGCTGCCGTGGACCGGCGTGCTCGTCGGCCGGCTGGCCGATGACGTCCGTCGCGTCGTCACGGGCGTGCGGCTCGACAACGTGGACGTGCTCCTGTGGACGTGGATGGCCGCGATCGTTGGATTCTTTTCGCTCGCGACCTTCAAACTGGATCACTACATCTTTCCCGCGGCGCCCGCGGCCTGCCTCCTGTGCGCGCGCGCGTTGACGGCGCTCGACGATCCGGCGCGCGTCGGCGATCACACGTGGTCGCGGCTCGGGCTCCTGCTGGTCGGGCCGCTGCTCACGGTGCTCGGCCTCGGCGTCGGGTACGCCGTCGTGCAGCGGCTCTCGCTGCCCGGCGTGGCGATTCTGGCGCCGCTCGCGTTGACGACGGTTGGCGCCGCGATGACGCTGTCGTTGCACGCGAGGCGGCAGGCGCCGTGGATGGTGGCGGGCGCGATGCTCGTCACGTATGCCGTGGTCGTCGCCGCCGTGGTCCCCGCGGTCGAGCGGCAGAAAGTCGTCGCCGATGTCGCGCGTCTGGTCGCGGCTCGCGCCGGCGCAGACGACCGCATCGCGAGCTATCGCCTGAACCGCTGGAATCCGTCATTCCGCTTCTACGTCGATCGGCAGACGACGTTCCTCGATGACCCGGCGACCGCGGCGGCGTTCTTTGCCGGCACGCCCTCATTCCATGCCGTGATGCTGCGGCAGGGCTACGACGAACTGATGGCGCGCGGTGCGCCGTTGAAGATCGTGGCCGAGCGTGACGGCCTGTGGATCACGACCGGCCGGGTCCTGTGGCGCACCTTCACGCCGGACGCGCGCTTCGTCGTCGTGACCAAAGCACAGTAAGCGTAGCGCGCGGTAAAATGGCACCCATGTCTCGAAAAACTCTTCTTATCGTCCTCGGCCTCCTCGTCGCGGGCGGCCTCTCATTCACGCCGGCCACGGTGACCGCTCAGCGCCGCGGTGGCGTGGCCCAGGCGGCTGACGCCGGTCCGTTCGGCGCGCTGCGCTGGCGCAGTGTGGGCCCGAGCCGCGGCGGTCGATCGCTCGCGGCCGCCGGCAGCGTCGCGCGGCCGTACGAGTACTACATGGGCGCCACCGGCGGCGGCCTGTGGAAGACGACCGACGGCGGCACGACGTGGCAGCCGGTGACCGACGGTCAAATCTCGAGCTCATCGGTCGGCGCAGTGGCGGTCGCCCCTTCGAACCCGGACGTGGTGTACATCGGCACAGGGGAAGCGGACATCCGCGGCAACATCATCCAGGGCGACGGCGCATACAAGTCCATCGACGCCGGCAAGACGTGGACGAAGATCGGCTTGGCCGACACGCAGAACATCTCGCGCATCCGCGTCCATCCGACGAATCCCGATCTCGTGTACGTCGCCGCGTTCGGGCATCACGCCGCGCCGAACCCGGAGCGCGGCGTGTTCCGATCGAAGGACGGCGGCAAGACGTGGGAGAAGGTTCTCTTCCGCGACAGCAAGACGGGCGCGATCGAAATCGTCCTCGACCCGAACAACGCCGAGATCATCTACGCCGCGTTGTGGGAAGCGTCGCGCAACTCCTGGGAGATGTCGAGCGGCGGTCCGGGCAGCGGTCTGTTCAAGAGCACGGACGGCGGCGATCACTGGACCGAGATCTCGCGTAATCCGGGCCTGCCGAAGGGCGTGCTCGGCAAGATCGGGCTGTCGGTGTCCGGCGTCGATTCGACCCGCGTCTACGTGCAGATCGAGGCCGAGGATGGCGGCTTCTTTCTGACGAACGACGCCGGCGCGACGTGGACCAAAGTGACCGAGCGCCGCGATTTGCGCCAGCGCGCCTTCTATTACTCGCGTGTCTACGCCGATCCGAAAGTGCGGGACACGGTTTACGTGCTGAACGTGAATTTCATGAAGTCGGTGGACGCCGGCAAGACGTGGACGACCGTGCGAGTCCCGCACGGCGACAACCACGACCTGTGGATCGCCGCCAACGATTCGAACCGGATGATCGAAGCCAACGATGGCGGCGCGAGCGTGTCCGTGACCGGCGGCGCGACGTGGACCGCCGAAACGATGCCGACGGCGCAGTTCTATCACGTGATTACCACCGCGCATGTGCCGTATCACATCTGCGGTGCGCAGCAGGACAACAGCACGGCCTGCGTGTCGAGCCAGGCCGCGCAAGGCGGTCCCGGCGGCTCGGGCGGCGACGCCGACCGGGTGTTCTATTCAGTCGGCGGTGGCGAGAGTGGTTACATCGCCAGCGATCCGCGGGCGCCCGACGTGTTCTTCGCGGGCAGCTACGGCGGTCTCATCACACGGCTGGACAAGCGGACCGGTCAGGAACGCGAAGTCAATCCGTACCCGGACAACCCGATGGGGTACGCGTCGGCCGACATCGCCGAGCGCTTTCAATGGACGTTCCCGATCGTGATGGCGCCGACCAATCCCGGCATCATCTACGTCGGCTCCCAGCACGTCTGGCGATCGACGAACGAAGGCCAGAGCTGGACGAAGATCAGCCCGGACGTCACGCGGCACGATCCGAAAACGATGGGCGCGTCGGGCGGTCCGATCACGAAGGACAATACCGGCGTCGAAACGTACGCGACGGTGTTCACGATCGCGCCGTCGGCGCGCGACGCTAACGTGATCTGGACCGGCTCCGACGACGGCTACGTGTTCGTCACGCGCGACGGCGGGACGAACTGGAAGAACGTCACGCCGAAGGATCTGCCGGACTTCGCGCGCATCAGCCTGGTCGAAGCGTCGCCGCTCCGCGCCGGGACGGCGTACGTCGCGGCGAACCGGTATCAGCAGGACGACTTCGCGCCGTACGTGTACCGAACGGACGACTACGGCGCGACGTGGACGAAGATCACGAACGGCGTCGGCGCGACGGACTTCGCGCGCGCCATCCGCGAAGATCCGAAGCGCGCCAAGCTGCTGTATCTCGGCACCGAGCACGGCATCTACGTGTCGTTCGACGACGGCGCGAACTGGCAGTCGCTGAAGCAGAACCTGCCGGATACGCCCGTGCACGACATCGCGTTCGACAACGCCGCGCGCGACCTCGTCATCGCCACGCACGGCCGCGGCTTCTACGTGATGGACAACATCTCGCCGCTGCGGCAGGGCGGGATCCAGACGACGACCAACTTCCATCTCTACAAGCCGGAGG
This sequence comes from Acidobacteriota bacterium, assembly GCA_016195265.1. GTDB lineage: Bacteria > Acidobacteriota > Vicinamibacteria > Vicinamibacterales > CAVVIG01 > SRVP-36. Next base: position 37,170 of record JACPZW010000068.1, read on the forward strand.
ACGCGCTGCGCGGCCTCGACCGCGCGCTGGCCGTGGATTACTACCTGAAGGCGGACGCGCAGAACGTGAAGATGGAGTTTCTCGACGGTCAGGGCAAGGTGATTCGGACGTTCACCGGAACCCCGGCCGACGCCGAGCGCCGGCCGGCGCCGCCCGGTGAGGACGGTGGATTCGGCCGGCCGCCGGACCCGCATCCCGCGGTGACCGCGGGGCTGCACCGACTGAACTGGGACATGCGCTACGCGGGCGCGACGGATTTCCCCGGCCTGATCATGTGGGCGGCGAGCTCGCGCGGTCCGCAGGCGCCACCCGCAACGTATCAGGTGCGCGTGACCGCCGACGGCCAGACCGAGACGCAGCCGTTTACGATCCGGCGGGAGCCGCACGTTCTCAAGGATGTGTCCGATCAGGATCTGCGCGAGCAGTTCGATCTGGCCATCCAGATTCGAGACAAGGCCAGTGCGGCGAACGAAGCAGTCCTGCTCATCCGGGGCATCAAGTCGCAGATCGAAGAGCGGAAGAAGGACGCCAGGGCGGCGCCCGTCGTCCGCGCGCTCGAGGACCTGGCCAAGGCGCTCAGCGACGTGGAGAGCGAGATCTACCAGGTCAAGCTGCAGAGCAGCCAGGATCCGCTCAACTTCCCGATCAAGCTCAACAACAAGATCGCCGCGCTGCAGGGCGTGGTCGAGAGCGCGGACGTGCGGCCGACCGAGCAGGTGTACACGGTCTTCCGCACGCTCGTCGGCCAACTCGATCAACAGTTGTCGAAGCTCGACTCGGCCGTGAAGACGAGGATGCCGACCGTCAATCAGACGCTGCAGCGCCAGCAGGTCGCGCCGCTCAAAGCGGAGCCCCTGAAGACGCAGGCGACGGACGGCAAGCCCAATCCGTAGCGCGAGCGTTTCGACGATATAATCGCGGGCCCATGCGCGTCGCACGACGCTACCTGATCACCGGCCGCGTGCAGGGCGTCGGGTTCCGTGTGTTCACCGAGGCGGCGGCGTGCCGAGAAGGCATCCACGGCTGGGTGCGGAATCTGACGGACGGCCCTGGAGAGGGCGTCGAGGCCGTCGCGGAAGGCGAGGCCGACGCGATCGAGCGCTTCGAGCGTTCGATTCGCCAGGGCCCGCGCGGCGCGCGCGTCGATCGCGTCGAGATCGAGATCACGGTGCCGAATGGACACGCCGTCGGCTTCGCCATCAAATGACCATGGATGATCTGAAAAAGAAGATACGCCACGTGCCGGACTTTCCGAAGGCCGGCATTCTGTTCTACGACATCACGACGCTGCTGCAGGATCGCGCGGGCCTCAAGTCGGCCATCGACCACCTGACGAAGCCGTTCCTCGATCAGCGGATCGATCTCGTCGTCGGGATCGAGAGCCGCGGCTTCATCTTCGGCTCCGCCGTCGCGGACCGGCTGGGCGCGGGATTCTCGCCGGTGCGCAAGCCGGGCAAGCTGCCGTCCACGACCGTCAGCGCGAGCTACGCGCTCGAGTACGGCACGGACACGCTCGAGATGCACGACGACGCCGTGCGCAAAGGCCAGCGCGTGTTGATCGTGGACGATCTGCTCGCGACGGGCGGCACGGCGCGCGCGACCATGGACCTCGTGAAGCGCCTCGGCGGCGAGGTGCTGGCGCTGGCGTTCCTGATCGAGCTCGTGGCGCTGAGCGGCCGCGCGAAGCTGCCGGGCGAGACTGTCCACGCCGTCCTGCAGTACTGAGCGCGGATTCCCGCGACATGATCATCCTGATTGCGGCGCTGGTGATGGCCGGCGCGGCGTACTTCGCCGGCATGCAGATCGCCGGAGAGCTGCGCGCCGCGCGCGAAGAAGCCTCGCGCGGCCGGACGGCCGCGCTGCTGCAGACGTTCGCGCCCGCGCAGGCCGCCGCTCAGGCGGATCCCCGCGCGCTGCTGGCGTGGCAGCCGGTCGCGAAGACCGCGCGCGGACTGTTCCCCGAGGAGTTCGCCGCGCTCGACCGCGCCGCGGGCGGAACGTTTCCATTCACGAAAGCGCAATTCCAGGCCGCCCATGATCGGTGGACGGCCGATTGGCTCGCGTGGGAGCGTACGCACGATGCCGAGTACAAATTGAAGGCGGCCGTCGCCGAGCAGGAATTGACGGCGTCGGGCGGATCGGCGCTCGGCCGCAGCAAGCTCGAGGCCGTCGACCGCGAGAAGCTGGACCTGTACCAGCGGCGCTACCAGGAGTACGTGCGGGTCGCGAAAGCGCTGCAGGCGCTGATCAGCTAACCCGCCTCAGTGCGGTTTGAGCGACTTCCCGCTTGAGGTACACTGACGAGTCCGCTGTCGGGCGCCCGTAGCTCAGCGGATAGAGCACCCGCCTCCTAAGCGGGGGGCCGCCGGTTCAATTCCGGCCGGGCGCGCCATATTCTGAGCGTCTTGGACCCGCGGGATACTGGTTGGCCGCGCAAGGACAGGCCGCGACCGCCGCCTGTTTGTCTGTCCGTGGCGGCGCACGGCGGCGCAGTTGAAGCCAAGAACGGCGGCAGACCAAGCTCGTGCGACATCCTCCCTGACCTGGACGCAATTGACACGCCGAAGGATGATCCGCGACGTTTCTCTACACCAGCGCCTGACGATCTCGACGGTCAAAATGACCGTGGCTCTGCTCCTGGGCGGCATGGCGGTGTGGGGCCTCCGCTTCACCCTGCTGGAAGGATTCATCTACGAATCCCGCCTCGGTTTCGGCGGCGACTTCTATGCGGTCATGTACCGGATCCAGTCGTGGGACGGGACCGGCATCATGTACGGTCCGCTGACGGTGATGGAACGCTGGCTGGTCAACGCCTGGCCGCGGCTCTTCACCATCCGATTCTTCGCGCTGGCCAACATTCCGGTCGCGGCCGCTGCCTTCGGGCTGAGCCTCAGCGCATCGCGTATCGGCCGGTTCAGGATGCTTGGGGTGCTTGCCGCGCTCTCGCTCTGGCTGTGCTACTGGTACCTGGCCTACGCGTTCTCGGTCGCCGCGCACTCTGAGTTGCTCGAGATGCTGCTGATCACCGCGGCCTGGTGGGCCGCGGCGCGAGGGAAACACGCGGCGGCGTGGAGCGCCCTGGTGCTCGCCACGCTCACCAAGGCCATTCCTATCATCTTCGCGCCGCTGCTCCTGCTGCGCGGCTCGCGCCGCGCGGTCATCGTCGGAGCCGCCACAGCCATCTGCATGGTCGGGATCGTGGGCATCGGGCAGCGCATGTCGCCCGTCGAGCTCGTGAAGGCGATCGTTGTGCCTGCTCAGAACGCGGAAGGCGTCTCGTTCCGCCAAGTGAGGCACATCTGGCCCGTGCCTTCAGGCCACCTTGCCGACGGTCTGAATAGCGCCACGGCGCGACTGCTGGGCCTTGGGGATCACGATCCCGCGCTCGGCCGGGTCCAGACAGCCACCAATGCGGCGACTGTTATGATTTATGTGGCGCTGCTCCCGGTCGCGTGGTTTGTGCTGTGCGGACGGCACGCCCTTCCGGAGGCCGTTCGACTGGCGCTCGTGTACGGCCTGTTCTGCGCGCTGATGCCCTTGATGACGTTTCACACGCACCCGCACACGTTTGTCTTCCTTCTGCCGGCCTGGACGGCGGCGCTTGCCGTCATCTCCGACGATTCGCGCCGACGGCGTGCGGCGGCGTTCGGCGCCGTCTTCCTGCTGACGTACGTGGTCGCCGGGCTGCCAACAGCAGCCTTGCGCGTCGGCCGCCTCTTTGGCGTGGCGCGTCTCGACGCCATGAACCTCTTCGCCGATCCGATGTGGGCGAACCTGGTCTTGATCGCCGGTCTGGCGATCTACGCGATTCTGCGTGCGCGTGAGGCGGGTGAGCCGCACCCTGACTTGATGTTTGGCTGACAAATCGCTGACAATCGCCAGGGGCTCGGGACTGTCGAGAGTGGTTCGGTTGGGAGATACATGAAGAGAACAGAGCGGCGACATCTGAAGGAAAACGAGGTTCAGAATTTCGTGCGCGTGGCGCGCGAGATGTTCGAAACGCGTCGTGGCGAGAGCACGTTGGTCATCGGCCTGGTCGCGGCCCTGCTTCTGGGCGCCCTCGCGTATTACGGGTGGCGCGAGCACGTCCAGTCGCGCGCGACGGCGCTGCTGGCCGACGCGATGACCGTGCAGGACGCGCGCATCGGGCCGCCGCCGGCGCCGGGCACGCCGGCCAACGGCATCTATTTCCCGACTGAGCGCGAGCGCGCGCAAGCGGCGCTGACCAAGTTCAAGATCGCCGCGGACGCGTATCCGTCCGCAGACGCGGGCATCTACGCGCGCTATCAGCTGGCGTCGACCTACATGACGCTCGGCCAGCCGGCGCAGGCGGCGACGGCGTATCAGCAGGTGATCGACGCGGCGGGCACGGGCATCTACGGACAGATGGCGCGGCTCGGGCTCGCGGAGGCGCAGGCGCGCGCCGGCCAGTACGATCAGGCGATCAACACCTTCAAGGATCTCTCGCTGCGCAAGGACGGCCCGCTGCCGGTTGACGGGATTCTCATGCAGCTCGGCCGCGTGTATCTCAACGCCGGTAAGCGTACGGAAGCGCAGCAGACCTTCAACCGCCTCGTGGACGAGTTCCCCGAGTCGCCGTTCACCGGCGACGCGCGCAAAGAGCTCGACAACCTGAAGAAGATTTAGATCGCGGGCTCCTGCTGCGTCAGGCAGTCAGTACGTAGGCCGGGTCCTTTCGGACCCGGCTCGCAATCGCCGCCAGGCGGGTCCAAAAAAGGACCCGCCCTACGTACTACAGCGATCTGCAAACCGATCTAGATCGCGGGCTCCTGCTGCGTCAGGCAGTGGAGCGTGCCCAGCCCCCACACCAGATCGACCGCGTGGATGCCGACGATCCGGTGTCGCGGCATCAACTCGGCCAGCAGGTTCAGCGCGATCCGATCGTTCAGGTCGTTGAACGTGGGCACGATCACCAATCCATTCGCGATATAGAAGTTGGCGTAGCTGGCCGGCAGGCGTTCGCCCGCCATCACGACCCGGCGCGGGTACGGCAGGCGGACGATCCGTAGCGGGCCGATCCCGGGATCGCGCGAGGCGGACTCGAGCCGGTGCAGGTTGTCGATCGACTTGGCGTGATTGTCATCGGTCGGATCGTCCTCGACGGCGAGCACGACCACATCAGGCGCGACGAAGCGCGCAATGTCGTCCACGTGGCCGTGCGTGTCGTCGCCGACGCAGCCCTCGCCGAGCCAGATCGTGCGCCGCACGCCAAGCCAGTCGCGGAAGATCTGCTCGTAGCCCTCCCGCGAGAGTCCCGGGTTTCTGACCTGCACGCTGCTCAGCAGCCATTCTTCCGTCGTCAGCAGCAGCCCGCGGCCGTTGACCTCGATCCCGCCGCCTTCGAGGACGACCCGCTCACCGTTGTCGGTGCGGCGGGGCTCGAGACGCGGGTGGCCGGTGATCCCGGCGATGGCCCGGCCGATGTTCGCGTCCTGCTCCCAGTTCGAATACTTCGCCCAGCCGCTGAAGCCCCAGTTGACGAGCGACAGTTTCCCGTCGGCGCCGAGGACGCCGGTCGGCGCGCTGTCGCGCAGCCAGGCCCGGTCGAGCGGGACGAGATGCAGCCGGACGCGGTCCTTCCGCACGTCGTGCGCCGCGAGGATCTTCTGGGCGCTCTCGCGCACGGCGTCCGAATTGCAGAGGATCTCGACCGGTTCGACGCCGGCGAGCGCGCGGGCGATCTCGGCGTACACCCACGGAATCGGCTCGAGCTTGCCCGGCCAGTCCGGTTCGAAATGCGGCCACGCGATCCACGTGGCGCGGTGCGGTTCCCATTCGGCCGGCATCCGCCGGCGGGGAAGCTGGGCGGGGTCGGTCATCAGGCGAGGTAGCGGTTCAGGATGGGTCCGTAAGCGTCGATGCGCCGATCGCGCAGGAACGGCCAGTTGCGGCGCGCCGCTTCGACCATCGCGGGATCGCAGCGCGCGACGAGAATCTCTTCGGCCTCGCCGGCTTCGGCGACGTACCGCCCGTACGGATCGGCGATGAACGAGTGCCCGAAGAAATCGAGGCCGTCGGTGCCGGGCTCGTCTTCATGGCCGATGCGGTTCGGCGCGGCGACGTAGAGTCCGTTGGCGATCGCGTGAGAGCGCTGAATCGTCCGCCACGAGTCGACCTGCGCGGCGCCCCATTCCTGCCGCTCCGACGGATGCCAGCCAATGGCCGTGGGATAGAAAAGGATCTGCGCGCCGAGCAGGCTGGTGATGCGCGCCGCCTCCGGATACCACTGGTCCCAGCAGATGAGCACGCCGATGGTCGCGTAGCGCGTCGTCCAGACGCGAAAGCCCGGGGCGTCGCCGGGCGCGAAGTAGTACTTCTCGTTGAACAGCGGATCGTCCGGAATGTGCATCTTCCGGTAGGCGCCGAGCAGGCTTCCGTCGGCGTCGATCACGGCCGCCGCGTTCCGGTAGACGCCGGGCCCCTGCCGCTCGAAAAGGGGCACGACGAGGACGACGGCGAGCTCCTCGGCGAGGCGCTGCATGCGGGCGGTCGTCGGACCGGGAATCGGCTCGGCGAGGTCGAAACGCTCGGCCTGCTGCGACTTGCAGAAGTACGGCGCGTTGAAAAGTTCCTTCAGACAGATGATCTGTGCGCCACGCTTCGCCGCGTCGCGGATCAGCCGCTCGGCGCGCACGTTGTTGGCCGCGAGATCCGCCGTCGCCGAGTCCTGAATCACACCGATGGTGAAGGGCTCTGCGCTGATCGGAGGCATGGAATCCTGTCCGGGCAAGGCTGGGCTACTCGAGGAAACGATCGCTCGGCACCGTACGGCCGTCGACCCTCATCGGGCCGGGCTCCATCGTGAACGCCGGCTTCTTGCGCTTCTTGAGGAGTCCGGCGCTGCTGGTGGCGAGCGCCGTCGCGAGCAGCGGCAGCGCGAGCGTCGCGTCGGCCTGCACTGAAACGCGCGGCGAATCGGTCGCCAGCTTGCCCCAGCTCTGCGCCTCTTCCAGGCTCGAGCCAGACGCGCCGCCGAACGCCGGCGTGTCGGTGACAATCTGGAGTGCGAAACGGTGTCCGTGGACCCTGTCGCTGTAGAACTCGGCCTGGACACTTGCCTGGTTGATGAAGTTCTTCGGCGTGCCGCCGCCGAGGACGACCGACGCGGTCCGCGGCCGCCGGATGATGAGGTTCGCCGACTCGACGATGTCGCCGATGATGTCGATGTGGCCGGCACCGCTCACCTTCTGGCGCGCCTGCGACAGGCCCATGCCGATCGACGAATCGGCGATCGCCGGGCAGAAGATCGGGACGCCGGCGCGATAGGCCGCGGTCAGGATCCCCTCGCGCTTCGTCGTCTTCCATAAATGTCCGCCCAGCAGGTACAGCATTTCGCGCGACGTGTAGGGCCGCCTCTCGAGCGTGGACGCGAAGTCCGCGATCCAGTTGTCGTTCGAAATGAATTCTTCCTCGCTTGCGTACGTGTCGTACACGCGATCGATCCGATCCTTGGCCAGCGCGGCATCGTCGGCGTGCGGCGAGCCGAGGTAGTGGTGACGGCCGCGCGTCTCGTGGAGGTCGTGGTACAGGTTCGCGCCGGTCGAGACGAGGCAGTCGACGTAGCGGTGCAGAATCAGATGGGCGACGACCATGCGCAATCCGCCGGCCGAGAGCGCGCCCGCCATCCCCATAAAGATCGTGACATCGTCGCGCAGCATCTTCTGCCACACGCGATGCGCGGTCGCGAGATTGCGGCCCTGAAACGAGATGCGCTCCATCCGCGTGAGGACGTCCTCGGCCGTGGCGCCCGCATCGACCGTGAACGGCACGATCGGCGTCCGCAGGAAGCGCGATTGTTTCTTCATGCGGGTGTCATTACATCACAAAAGATTCTTTGCTACCACGGAGGACACGGAGGACACGGCGGAAGAAACATTCTGGTGGGGACGTCGATCAGAATCCACGGCCCAGACGGATGTACCACGTCGTCTGATTTGGTGCCGAGCCGCTGCCGTCGCGCCCCCGCGCGACGCCGACCGTCAGTGTGACTGGCAGAAAGTAGCCGGCGACGGCGTCCACCGAGAGCTCCGCGCCGAGCGAGACCTTCATGTCGCTCGCGCGGAAGATGTTCGTCCAGGCGTGGCCCGCGTCGGCGAACGCCGCGGCGTGTACGGTCTGGAGGAACGCCGGCCAGGTGCCGAGGCCGCGCTGAGGACGCGCAAGCGGAATTCGATACTCCAGGTTCATCAGTGCCGCGTGGGTGCCGCCGAAGGTGTCGCTGGGAAATCCCCGCATGAGCGTCGTCGGCGCCGTGCCGAAGTCGATCAGGCTCGTGTCCCTCGTTGCGCCGCCCATGAGGAACGTGCGCGCCACCGACAGATCGCCGCCGACGGCGGCGCCCACCGCACGGACCGCCAGCACCTGATGGGCGCCGAGTCCCGGCACGTACGCGCGGACGTCCGCCGTCACGCGCGTGGCGTCCGCCGCCGCGCCCAGCTCGTGACGCGTGAGCTCGGCCGTGAAGCCGGCGGCGAGGCCGTCCTCGGAACTGATGGAGTAGCCGTAGCGGTGCGCCGACGTCCAGGCGCCCGCCATGCGGGCTGACGTCCGATTGCGGGCGACGTTCTGACCGGCCAGCGTGTAGTCGTCTATCGCCCGGATGATCGACAGCCTTCCCACATACGACTGCCGGACGTGAAGGACCGGAAGCTGGACACCGCCTTCGACCTGCCGCTCGCGCAACGTGATCGGCAGCGGCCGGCCGGTCGCGCCGTCCAGTCCATTGAAGAACGTCGTTTCCGTCGAAGCGCTCGCAAACGGTGCGAGACGCCACCGGTTATAGAGGTAGAAGAGCTGCCAGTCCGGCACCGCAGCTCCCGGCGCGAGCGACGCGGCGGGTGCGGAGACGAGCCACGTGGCCGTGGCCGAGTAGAAGTGATAGCCGAGCACGTCGGAGCCGAACACCGATGCGCCCGCGCGGATCTGGTCGCTCGAGTTCTCGATGACGGGCGACCACGACGTCGGCCGGAGTGTCGGGAGCGGCGAATACGCCCTCGACGTGGGGCCGACCGTTGTCGACGTGTCCGGAAGGACCTGGGTGTCGGCCCGACCGCCCGCGGATGCCCCCGAGGGTTGGATACGCGTGCCCGCCAGCTCGCTTTGCTGCGGATACGGCAGCGAGAAGAGCTCGATGCCATCGGTCGTGTAGCCGGCAAAGACCAGCGTTTTCCCGTCGGGCGAGACGTCCGGCCACGTCGCGCCTCCGGTGGTGTGCGTGAGCTGCCGCGTCGTGCCGGATTCGCCGACCGCGATCTCGTACAGGTTGAACGGCGTGTCTTCATGCGCCATGGCGACGACAATGGCGCGCCCGTCCGGCCGCCATGTGGGCGTGACGACGCGGCCGTTGGAATCGGAGGCGACAACGCGTACGGCTTTCGAGGCGGCGTCCACGAGCACGACCTCCGCCATGGCGCCGAGCCGATGCCGCTCGACCGCGATCGTCCGTCCATCGGGCGACCACCGCGGCGCGTTGAACTGCGTGTCGGGCTCAGCGATAAGCGTTTTGACTGCGACGGTCCGCCTGAAGGCGGACCCCACGGCAAAGGGTCCGGTTATCGTGACGTCTGCGGGTCCGGTTGTCGTGGCGTCCGGCTTTAGCCGGACCAGAACGAGATCGCGCTGGCCGGGCCGGCTCTGGACCGCGACGATCGTCTGCTCGTCCGGCGAGAGGTCCGGCTCGAGCAGGCGCGCTTCGGACGTCAGCTGCTCGACGCGTCCCGTCGTGCGCGACAGCTTGTAGAGGTCGCCGTAGTAGCCGGCGTTGCGCTGCAGTTCCACCTGATCGAAGTAGATCGCGTCGCGGCCGATCGCGGACGTGGTCCCGAGGATGCGCAATGTCAGCGGCTGCGAGCCGCCGCCGTCGAGGCGCAGGCGATTCAGCGTCGGCAGCGAGTGCGGCGTCTGCACCGAGTACACGATCTCCGGCGGACACGCGGCGCACGCAAAACGGTCGAACCGCGGGCCCGCGACGGTGAACCAATGGCGCGTGAGACGCGTGAGTCCCGGGTCGACCGGGACGTCCCCGACGCGGCCGCTGAGCGATGCCTCGTAGTCGCGCCACAAGTCGCCGAGGGATTCGCCGTATATGCGCTTGAAGACGCGCGAGCCGGTGTACGGCACGCGTCTCGCCGTGGCGCCGGCGAGCGTGGCGAGCGTCGAGGCGCCGAAGCGGTCGGCGAGGTACTGATGGAAACCGAGGCCGTACGCGTATGCGCCGAGACCGCCCGGCCAGTCCACCAGACCCCCGCTGACGCGGTCGAGCCGGGCCGGCGCGTGCGCGCGCACGGACTCGTCGACGATGGCGCGGAAGCTCCCGTCGTGCTCCCGCCCTTTGCCGGTAATGGCGCTCTCTTCGTAGGTCGCCAGGCCCTCGATCTGCCAGACGGGGAGATAGAGATTGGGAAAGACGAACGGCTGCCGCCCGAACACGGTTCTCAGGGCGTGCGCCCAGCTTTCGGACCGGTCGAGGTGCGCGATATGCGTGAACTCGTGCGTGAACACGAGCCGCAGCCAGTCGTCGAGGTTCCCGATGAATTCCGAGCCGGCGGGCCAGACGGCGTTGATGACGATCGTGTCGTACGGGACCGGGGTCGCGCTGCCATTGGGCTGTTCGGTCTGATCGGCGAGCACGACGTGCGTGAGCGGCGGCGGCCGCACGCCGAGGGGCGTCCGCAGGGCTTGCCAGGCGTCCTCGGCGATGACGGCCAGGCGGGCCGCGAGGCGATCCTCGCCCTGGTGAAAATAGATGACGAAGTGCGGCGTTCGCAGCGTGCGGAAGCGCAGCGCCGGGTCGAATGGCGGCGCCGCCTCCGCCGGCGCGGTATGGAGCGCGGCGCTAACGAGCAGCGCGCTGATCAGCCGGCGTCCGGGCGACATTTTTCAGGAAGATGAAGTCCAGCGTGGGCAGGAGGGTGAAACCGGTCAGCGTGCGCTGCGCGACGATGACATTCGTCTTGCACCAGAGGCTGATGTAGGGCACGTCAAGGGCGACCCGCCGCTGGACATCGCTGTACATCGCGCGCGCCATGCGCACATCGTCCTGCGCCGCCGCACGGTCGAGTACCTGGTCGATGTAGGCGTCGTGGAAGAAGCCGCGATTGAACCCGTTCGGCGGCACCTGCGCCGAATGGAACACGCGGCGGAGGATGTCCGGATCCGCCACGGCGCCGCCGACCCATTGCAGCGTGAAGACCTGAAAGTTGCCCTTCAGCACGTCGGCGTAGAACGTCGCGAACTCGTAGGTGCGGATGTCGAGTGCGATCCCGACGTCGCGCAGGTTCTGCTGGATGACGGATGACTGCAGCCGGTTGAATTCCAGGTTCGAGACTTTCAGCGTCAGGCGGAATCGCACGCCATCGACCGCCGGATGTCCGGCCTCGTCGAGCAGGACGCGCGCCTTCGCGGGATCGTATGCGTACGTCGCAACACCGGGCTCGAATGCCCACGACATCGGCGGCAGCATGCCCGCGGCGGGAATCGCCAGCCCGCGCCGGAGGTGCGTGATGATCGCGTCACGGTCAATCGCGTACGCGATCGCCTGACGGACGCGGACGTCCTGCAGGATCGGGTCGCGCAAATTCACGCCGATGTACTGATAGTCGGTGCCGGCCGACTTCACGAGCTGCAGCCGCGGGTCCTGTCCGAGCTGATACACAATATCGGGCGCGAGGTCGTTGATGACGACGTCGATCGTGCCCTTGCGCAGTTCGAGGCCGCGCATGATGTCGTCCGGCACGACGCGGAGGACGACGCCGTCGTTGGCCGGCCGCCCGCCGAAGTACTCCTTGAACGTCTCGAGCTCGACGCGGTCGTCCACGACGTTCTTCACGAAGCGATACGGTCCAGTGCCGACGGGATGCTCGCGAAACGCCGGGCCGGCACCGTCAGGCACGATCGGCAGCACGAGCTGCGCCGGAAACGATCCAAAAGGCTCTTTGAGCGTAAAGACGACGGTGTCGCGATCGCGCGCGTCAACCGCCTGGACCATCCGGTACGCGCCTTTGCGGGGCGAGAGCAGCTTCGGATCGAGCAGGCTGCGGAACGTGTAGACGACATCGGCCGACGTCAGCTCGTGGCCATCGTGAAACCGCACGCCCCGGCGCAGCGTCGCGACCCACGTCGTTGGATCCGGATGGTCGAGCCGTTCCGCGAGATCCGGCACGACCTGCAGGTGTTCGTCGAGGGTCATCAGGTTATTGAAGACGAGCTGCGAGATCTTGCCGGACACATCGTCGGTGCCGATGCGCGGGTCGAGATTGTTGGGGCCGCTCGTCACGCCGACCACGATGACGTTGGGGTTGTCGGTCGGCCGGTGGAGGCAGCCGCTCGCGAGGAGCGCGAGTGCGCAGAGCACTGCGGTTGTAGGCCGGGGCCTTTGGACCCGGCACTGCTCAGGCGGGTCCGAAAGGACCCGCCCTACACCCGCGGGTCTCACGACATCCGCTGGCCTCACTCGTGTGCCTCCCGCTTCAACTCGGCCAGCATCGCGAGCGCTTCGATCGGCGTCATGCGATCGAGATCGAGCGCGGTGATCCTGTCGCGCAGACGGGTGTCGGGCGCCCCAGGTTGGAACAAGCCGAGCTGCTGCTGCGGCTCGGACGGCGTCCCGCTGACCGACGGCCGCCCGCCGCGCGTCAGCTCGTCGCGTTCGAGCGCGGTCAGGATCTCGCGGGCGCGGTCGATCACGGGCTGTGGCAGCCCGGCGAGGCGCGCCACCTGAATGCAGTAGCTGCGGTCGGACCGGCCGGGCACGATCTTGCGGAGGAAAATGATGTCGTCCTTCCACTCGCGCGCCGCGACGTGGAAATTCACGACGCCCGGCGTCGCGTCCGCCAGATCCGTCAGCTCGTGATAGTGCGTGGCGAACAGCGTCTTGGGCCGCAGGCGCGGATTGGTCGCCAGAAACTCCGCCACGGCCCACGCGATGCTCAGGCCGTCGAACGTCGCCGTGCCGCGGCCGATCTCGTCGAGAACGACGAGGCTGCGCGACGTCGCCGTGTGCAGAATGTTCGCGGTCTCCTGCATCTCGACCATGAACGTCGAGTGCCCCTTGGCGATGTTGTCCGACGCGCCGACGCGGGCGAAGATGCGATCCACGAGCGGCAGCTTGGCCTCGCGCGCCGGCACGAACGATCCCGCTTGCGCGATGACCGCCAGCAGCGCGGTCTGGCGCAGGTAGGTGGACTTGCCGCCCATGTTCGGGCCGGTGAGGATGATCAATTGGGAAGCGGCACCGTTGAGCGTGACGTCGTTCGGCACGAACGGCTCGCCGGCCTCGGCCGTACGGCGCTCGACGACCGGGTGGCGCGACTCGAGCACCGTCATTTCGTCGCCGTCGTGCATGTGCGGCTTGATGTAGTTGTTGACGGCAGCGTCCTCGGCGAACGTGGCGAGCACGTCGAGCATGGCGAGCGCGCGCGCCGACGCCTGAATCCGCGGGGACTCGGCGGCGACTGCGGCTCTTAGCGCTTCGAACAGGTCAAGCTCGCGTTCGAGGATCTTCTCGTCGGCGCCGAGGACCTTCTCTTCGTACTCCTTCAGCGCTGGCGTGATGTAGCGCTCGCCGCCGGCGATCGTCTGCTTGCGATGGTAGTCGGACGGCACCGCGTGGAGGTTGGACTTCGACACCTCGATGTAGTACCCGAAGACGTGGTTGAAGCGAATCTTGAGCGAGCTGATGCCGGTGCGCGCCCGCTCGCGCTCTTCCATTTCGGCGATGACCTGCTTCCCCGACCGGCTGATCGTGCGGAGCTCGTCGAGCTCGCGGTCCACGCCGTCGCGGGCGAACCCGCCATCCCTCGCGAGCGCCGGCGGTTCGTCGATGAGCGTCGCTTCGATGCGGGCCCGCGTGTCCGGAACGTCGTCGAGCTCGGCGACGAGCGAACGAACGAGCGGCGCCTGCAGCTCGCCGAGGATGGTCCGCACGCGCGGAATGACCCCGAGCGAGTGCTTCAGGCCGACGAGATCGCGCGGGCCGGCGGTGCCGAGAGCGGCGCGCGCGACGAGCCGCTCGAGATCCTGGACGGCTTTGATGGCGTCGCGGAATTTACCGCGCTCCGTCGTGCGAAAGGCCAGCTCTTCAACGGCGTCGAGCCGATCGCGGATCGGTTCGAGCGCGACGAGCGGCCGCAGCAGCCATGCGCGGAGCAGCCGACTGCCGCCCGACGTCACCGTGCGATCGAGTTCATCGAGCAGCGACCCGTCGCGACCGCCCTCGGCGCCTTCCAGTATCTCGAGATGCTTGAGCGTCGTCGGATCGATCAGCAGCGCGTCCGCGCGCTCGCGGAACGTGATCGAGCGGACATGGGCGAGATCCACCTTCTGCGTCGACCGCAGGTAGTGCACGAGCGCACCCGCGGCGGAGACGGCGGCGGGCCGCCGGTCGAGGCCGAAGCCCTCGAGACCTCCGGCGCGCAGCTGATCGAGCAGGGTGCGCCGCGCCGTTTCGAGCTCGAACGTCCATCCGTCGACGGACGTCGTCGGCAGACCCGACGCGATGATCTCGGCGATCTGCGTCGGCCCGCCCGCATCGCCGCCCGGCGCGACGATCTCGCGCGGCCTGAGGACCGCAAGCTCGTCCGCCAGCGCCTGCCGGCCGTCCGCGCCCGCGTACTCGGCCGCGCTGAATTCACCGGTCGAGAGATCGAGCAGCGCCGCGCCCAGCGTGCCGTTCGACGGCGCAATCGCCATCAGGAACGCCGGCTCGCGCGCGTCGAGATAGTTGGCGTCGGTCAGCGTGCCCGGCGAGACGACGCGGACGACTTCGCGCTTGACGATCCCTTTGGCCTTGCGCGGATCCTCGACCTGATCGCAGATCGCGACGCGGAAGCCCTTCTTGACGAGCCGCGCGATGTAGCCATCCACCGCGTGGAACGGCACGCCGCACATGGGGATGCCGCCGCCGTTCGAATCCTTGGCGCGCGACGTCAGCGTGAGATCCAGGGCGCGCGCCGCGACGAGCGCATCTTCGTAGAACATCTCGTAGAAGTCGCCCATCCGGAAGAGAAGGATCGCGTCGCGATGCTGCTGCTTGGCGTCCAGGTACTGACGCATCGCGGGCGTCGCTGCCGCTGACATATGCTTAAGTCTAACGCATGAAAGTGCTTGCTCTGGACACGACGACGCGCGTGGGAAGCGTCGCGCTGGTCGTCGACGATCGCGTCGTCGACGAGCGGACCGGCGACGGGTCGCGCACGCAGACCGAGCGTTTGCCGGGCGAGATCACCGATCTCCTGGCCTCGCATCGGCTCGCGATCGCGGATGTCGATCTGTTCGCCGTCGCGTCGGGCCCGGGATCGTTCACCGGCCTCCGCACGGGCATCGCGACGATGCAGGGACTCGCGTTCGTGCGCCGGCGTCCGCTGCTCGGCGTCTCCGCGCTCGATGCGCTCGCGGAGTTGGGCAGCCGTGGGCTGGCGGAGGGCGCGGGCGTCGCGGTCTGGATGGATGCGCATCGGCATGAAGTGTTCGCCGCCCTGTACCGCGTCGAGGCGGCACCGGGCGGCGCCGCGGCGAGGCCGGGCAGGCTCGGTGAAGTCGAAGGCGCCACGGTCGGCGCGCCCGACGCGACGCTCACGCGATGGCTCGCCAACGGCGCGCGGGCCGACGTGTTCATCGGCGAGGGCGCTGTGATGTACGCCGGGGCGATTTCGAAGGGCCTGCGTGCAGCGCGTGTGATGCCAGCGCCGCCGCTGGCCGGCGCGCTCGGGCGGCTTGCCGCGGCACGCGCGGCGCGCGGCGTGGTCGCGGGTCCGGCGGCGATTCAGCCTCTGTACGTGCGGCGCCCGGACGTCGAGCTGGCGAGGCACGAAAAAATACGTTGATGCCATCCATCAGCCAAGGGACACTAGGACAGTCCCATTAGCACGTGGCCACCTGCCGGATCGAGCTGCTGACGACTGCGGATCAAATCGACGGCGTGCTGGCAATTGAGCAGGCCTCGTTCACGAACCCGTGGACGCGTGAGATGTACCTGGCCGAGCTCGAGAATCGCGGCGTCTCGTACTGCTTCCTGGCGCGTGATGCGCGCGGCCAGGCGGTCGGGTTTTGTTCCTTCTGGCGCATTCTCGACGAGCTGCACATCAACAATCTTGCGGTGCTGCCCGATCGCCGCAGGGCCGGAGTCGGGTCGACGCTGCTGGCGCACGTCCTGTCGGAGGGCGTCAGGCTGGGCGCAGGGCGCGCCACGCTCGAAGTGCGCCGGTCCAACGAGGCGGCGCGGTTGCTGTACGAGCGATTCGGTTTCACGGTGCGGGGTGTCCGGCAAGCCTACTACACGGGTCCGGTTGAGGACGCGCTGGTCCTGTGGCGCGAGGGCCTGAGCGACGTCGCGACGTCTTGAAACCCACCGGACCTTGTGGTACGTTCCGCAGCAATGACGAAGGAGGTGCAGCATGAATGCGCAGACGCAGGATCTGAAGGCGCGGTTGCTCCAGACCGACGGTGAGTACCACGATCTGGCTGCCAAGCACCACGAACTTGAAGATCGCCTGCACCAACTAACCACGAAGCCCTACCTTTCCGAGCCCGAACAGGTCGAAGAAGTCACCCTCAAGAAACGCAAACTGCAGCTCAAAGACCGGATGGAAGACATCGAGCGCCGCCACCGGCAGGCGATCGGATAAATTGCGCCTGGACCGGGCGGGGTGGCCGTTCATCAGCGGCGCCTTGTTCCTCGCGCTCGCATCGGCAGTGGCCGTCGGCTGGGGGCTCGCGCTCCCGCTGGCGGCGCTGGCCGCGTTCTTCGCGTTCTTCTTCCGCGATCCGTCGCGCACGCCGCCCACTGACGCGCATCTGGTGTTGTCGCCGGCGGATGGCCGCGTGCTCGTGGCCGGCGCCGCCAACGCGGACGCCGCGCCCCCGGGCGCGTGGCAGCAGATCAGCATCTTCCTCTCGCCGATGGACGTGCACGTGAATCGCATCCCCGCGTCCGGACGCGTGACGCGCGTCAGCTACACGCCCGGGAAGTTCCTGCCGGCGTACCGGCCCGACGCGGCAACGGCCAACGAACGCAGCGAAATCTGGATCGACCACGACGGCCAGGCCGTCGTCGCGCGGCAGATCGTCGGCATCCTGGCCCGCCGCGTGGTGTGCCGCGTGCAATCCGGTGCAGAGGTGCGTGCCGGCGACCGTTTCGGCATCATGAAGTTCGGCTCGCGCATGGATGTCTTCCTGCCGATCAATGCGACGATCAAGGTCGCCGTGGGGCAGATGGTGCGCGGAGGCGAAACGGTCATCGCGGTGTTAGAGTCCAAGGGTGAATCGGGTAGTTGAGTAATTGGGTAGTCGGGTAATTGCATGTTGAATCATCAGGAAGGCCGGCTCCGCTTTCTGCGGCGCGCCACGGATCGCCCGCGGCCGCGATTCCGCCGCGGCGTGTACCTGCTGCCCAGCCTGTTGACGATGGCGCACATGTTCTGCGGCTACGCGTGCGTCGTGTACGCGATGCGCGGTGAATACGACACGGCCGCGCCGTTCATCGGCTTCGCGATCGTGCTGGACGTGCTGGACGGCCGCATCGCGCGGATGACGGGCACGGCCAGCGCGTTCGGTGCGGAGTTCGATTCGCTCGCCGACATCATCTCGTTCGGCATGGCGCCGGCGATTCTGTCGTTCCAGTGGGGCCTGTCGTCGCTGGGCCGTCTGGGCTGGGCGGCGGGATTCCTGTACGTCGCGGCGGCCGCGATGCGGCTCGCGCGCTTCAACATTCAGACCGCCGGTGGCGGGGACAAGCGCTACTTCGTCGGCATGCCGAGTCCGGCGGCGGCGGCGATTCCCGCGGCGACGGTGTTCGCCTACCCGTGGGGCCTGTACGACTATCGCGAAGCGCTGCCGGCGCTCGCCATGGTCCTGGTCCCGGCCGTGCTCATGGTGAGCACGATCCGGTTCCGCTCGTTCAAGAACCTCGATTCGAAAAACCGGCGCCCGTACACCGTCCTCCTCTTCGTCGCGGCGGCCATCATGCTGATTGCGACGCACCCGCGCATTGCGCTCGTCGTCCTCGCCTACGGCTACCTGTCGTCCGCGTTCATCGGGATGGCCGTCACGCGCTTCCGGCATCGCGGCGGCCACGGGGCCGACGCCGAGCAGCCAGCGGCCGACGACCCGCCACGCGACAGCGCCGCCCGTTAGAGCGGCTTTCACAACGGCGTAGCGGTACGTAGGCCGGGTCCTTTCGGACCCGGGTGATGGGAAATAAGTGTGAAGTCTGAAGGCAGAAGTCTGAAGGAGAACTTCGGCTCAGACTTCAGACCTGAGACTTCAGACTTTCTATCGGCACGGTCATCGTCACGGTCGTGCCCACGCCGCGCGTGCTTCGCACCTCAATCGTCCCACCGTTGAGCTCCACGTTCCGCTTGGCGATCGTGAGGCCGAGGCCGGTGCCGGTCGTTCTCGTCGAGAAGTACGGCTCGAAGATTCGGTTCAGCGCATCCTGATCCATTCCGACGCCGGTGTCGGTGACCTCCACGACCAGGTGGCTGGTGGCTGGGAGACCAGTGGCTGGTGGCTGGTGGCTGGAGATGGTCAGCGTTCCAGTTCCAGGCATCGCGTGCAAGGCGTTCTCGATGACGTTGGTCAGCGCGCGCGCGAACAACGTGCGATCGACCAGCACCGCCGGCAGGTCCGCCGGCGCCGATACGTGCATCGCAATGCGCCCGCTCAGTCCGGTGCGGTAGGGCTCGACGACCTCGTCAATGATCACCGGGAGCGAGGTGACCTCCGGCCGCGGCGTCGGCGAGGACGCGAAGCTCGAGAACTCCGCCGAGATCTGACGCAGCAGCTTCACCTGCGTGAGGATGGCGTTCACGCAGTCGTCGAGGACCGGCGACAGCGGCCGGCCGCGATCCAGGTTCACGCGGCGCGCGTGCTCGGCGGAGAGCTGGATCGGCGTCAGCGGATTCTTGATGTCGTGCGCCACCTGACGCGCCATGTCCGCCCACGCCTGGAGCCGTTGCGTGTGCTCGAGCTCGGCACGCTGGCGCTTCAGGTCCGCGGCCATCTGGTTGAAGTCGTCGACCAGGCGCCGCAGTTCATCGGACGAGGTCGCCGCGATCCGCGCATCGAGATCGCCGCGCGCGATGCGCCGCGTCGCGCGCGTGAGCCGGTTGACGGGATCCGCGATGCGTTCCGCGAGCCAGTAGCCGAGCGCCGCGCCCAGAAGACTGAACAGCACGATGGCGAACAGCACCTGGCGGTCGAGCTCGTCGATCTGCTGTTCGATTTCCCGCTGCCGGTTCGTGAGCGGCACCGCGACGATGGCTTCGCGCCCGCCGGCGCGCACCGTCGCGGCGGCGAGGCGATAGGGGTTCGTGCCGACGCGCTCCTCGCCGACGAACGTTGGACGCCGTTCGAGGAGCAGCGTGCGAAAGACCTCGGGCGGCGTCCGCGTCGACAGCAGGCCTTCGGCGAAAAGAGGCCGGACGCTCGTCGCCTGCAGGCGCTGCCGATCGAACAGGCTCACGTCTTCGTCGATCGCGCGGCGGACGAGGACCATGATCTGATCGTCGATGGCGCCGAGCGCGCCGGGCCCGCGCTGCTGCAGCGTGGCGTAATCCTCGACCAGACGCTGCGCGGTCGTCACCGTCTTGACAGCCGTGTCTTCCGCGCTGGCGAGAAGCTGGTTGATGAAGTACGTGCGCGTGGCGAACGCCAGAACGACGACCGGCACGATGGCGCCGGCCACGAACGTCAGCGACAGCTTGCGATAGAAGCTCGATCGGATTTCGTGCAGGAGCGTGCGCCCGCTGACGGGGCCGGGCGGCGAGACGGCGCGATAGATCCACCCGCCCGCGAGCAGCGCGGCGTAGAGGGCGCCGACGAGCAGGACGAGCTCGGTCAGATTGATCGACAGCCCCAGCCACGTGAGGACCGGATAGCCGAGCGCGTAGATGCCGCCGCGATCGCTCTGGAAGTACACGCGGAACGTCTGGCCGCCGCGATCGACGTCCGCCCAGAACGGCGCGCGGGCCTCGACGAGGCGATCGAACACGCCATCGGACAGCGTCCAGACGGTCGGGCCCGACTCGAAGATCGGCGCGCGGCTCCAGCCGTAGACGACGAACTCGACGTCGCGGCCCGAGATGCCTTCCGGGGGCGCCTCGCGATTCGAACGCAGCGACTCGAGGTACGGGCTCTGCGAGGAGATGAACGGCAGTGTCTGGTAGTCGAGAATCACGCGGACCAGCACGCTGCCGACGATCCGGCCGCCCTCGCAGATGCCTCGGCCCGTCCGCAGGACGTGCCGCTCGCTCGATCCGAGCGTCGATCCCTCGTCCACCGGCTGCTCCCACGTGCACGTCGCCGCACGGTAGGTCCCCGTGGCGTATTCCGGGAGCAGCGCGAAGCGGCTGACGAGGCGCCCGTCGGCGCGATAGAGCTCGACCGCCGACGTGAGGCGATACGCCGCGAGATCCGTGCGCGACCACACCAGGAAGGCGCGGTCCGTCGTCGGCGTCGAGACATCGCCGCCCACGACGAACTCGGCGAGCGACGGGAGCGCGTCGATCTGATCGACGGCCTGCTGGAGCCGGCGCTGCAGATCTTCGCGCTGGCTCGCCGCCTGCGGGCCGTAGACCGACGCGACGAGCAGTTCCTTCGCGCTGCGCGCGTCGGCGAACAGCGACGGATACATCGCGAGAGCCGGCGCGAGCAGCGCCAGGAAGAAGACGCCGAGCCGCTGCGTCTGCGAGATGCGGCGGATGCGCCCGCTGAGGCGCCCGAGCGCCATCGCGCAGAGCGCGGCTGCGAACAGGGGAGCGCCCAGCGTCGACCACGGGACCGACGGCGCGGCGACACGCGCAAGGAGGGCCGCGATGCCGGCGCCGGCGAGGGCGCCGCCCGCGATCCAGCCGCGCGCGATCCAGGTTCGCGGGGTGCGGACCAGCAGTCCCGCTGCGCGGAGTACAGCGACGGCGGACCACAGCACGGCCGCGTGGAGCAGGACGAGCGCGAAAGCCACGGCCAGTCGCGTCGCGCTCATCGGATGCAGCGAGAAGTGCAGCACGTCCAGCGACGTGTGGGCGACGAGCCGCTTCAGCGCGTCCTGGTATGCGCCTACCAGGGTTGTGGCGACGACACCTGCGGCGAAATACGCCGCGCCGACGCTGATCCCGCCGGCATCGCCGATCAGGCGCAGCCGCGGCCGAGGCCGGCTCGATCGACGATGCTCGACGAGGTCGAGCAGCAGCCAAACGAACACGGCCGCCGCGAGCGCGGCCAGCAGGAGAAACGGCGGCGACGTCCACAATACGCCGGGGATCGCCCAGCGGACGGCGAGGGACAAGAGCAGGAACGCGGCGACCAGCAGACTCGCCACCCCCAAAGTCGCGGTGAGATAGGCGCGCGGCTGGTGCCGTTCGCGGCGGCGCGCGATGGCGGGGCCGGTGCAAAACAGGACGGTGACGCCCAGCACGCCGAGGACGAGCGCCCAGGTCTGACGCCGGCGGCCGGCGCGCGCCGCAGACAGATCGCCCCGCACGACGTCGGCCAGCGCGAGCGGCGTGCCGTCCCGGCCGGCGATGACGAATGTGAACGGCTCGTTCGACGCGGCCGAACCGCGCATCCACGGACGGAGCGTGACCGGCGCGAGCGACGTCGCCAGCCCGAACGTGTCGGCGAGGGCGGGCGCGTCCTCCGGGCGGCCGAGCAGTTGCTCGGCGATCACGGTCGCGAGGCGCTGTCCGGTCGATCGGCCGATGGTGTCGGAGAGGTGGGTGATGCGCACCAGGCGCGGACCGAGGGCGCCAGGCGCGACGAATGTCGCGTCGCGGCCGTCGATGCGCTCCTTGGGGAACTCCGAAACGCGGCCGGCCCACGCGAGCGGCACGCCCGACGCGTCGAACACGGTGACGCCGGTTCGATCCGCGCCGGCGCGCGGCAGCGCGGCGTCCATCGCTTCGAAGAGCCGGCGCTGCTCGGCTTGATCGCGCGAGGCGATGCGGATCCGGTCCCGCTCCGCGGCCGCGCGCGCCGCGATGGCGCCGAGCGCCTCCGCGCTGGCGTCCAGGCGCTGCCGCAGTTCCCGCTCGACCCGGCGCGCCGCCGCGACATCGGAGGAGCCGAAACGGAACTGCTCGGCGCCCCATCCGGCCGCGCCGACCGCCACCGCCGCCACGACGCCGGTCCGCAGGACGCGGAGAAGGGAAGTCACCCTGAAGACAGGATACACGGGTGCTATAGTGAAATCGATTGGACCTGAAGCATCTGCTCAAGCGCGGCGCGCTGCTCGCGGCGGCCAACTGGCCGATTGTCGCGATTCAGTTCGTCGCCGAGACGACGTTCCAGGTCCTGCTGGTCGTGCCGATTCTCGGCGCGGCGATCCTCGTGGCCGTACTGCTCGGCGGCAACCTCGGGGACCTGTTGCACGGGAGCCCGCGCGACATGTTCACGGCCATCGCCAGCGCCCTGCTCGCGGAGCCGGTCGCGCTGTCCGCGTTCATCACATCGCTCGTGCTCGTGCTGCTCGGCGGCTCGGTGCTGACGTTCGCGGTCAAAGGCGGGACCGTCGAAGTGCTCGTCGCGGCGAACGCGGCGGCCGGACCCATCGAGAGCGAGCCGCTCACGTTCGACACGTTCCGCAGCGCGTCGAGTTTCACGCTCGATCGCTTCACGTCCGGCTGCGCGCGCCTCTTCCGTCCGTACCTCGCGCTCGGCTTCGTGCTGATGATCGTGTACGCGCTGTCGGTCGGCGGCTATCTCGCGTTCGTCGTGTACGGCTATCGCGCACTCGAGGGCCGCGCGCTCCTCATCGGCTGGACCGTCATCGCCGCGATCGCCGCCGCCGGACTCGTCGCCTGGATCACGCTGGTGAACCTGCTGTATCTGCTGCTGCAGGTCGCGATGGCGATCGAAGGCGTCCGGCTCGGAGAGGCGTGCGGCGCGGCGGCGCGCTTCATTCGCGCGGAGTTTCGCGAGCTGGCCGGCGTCTTCGTGGTCGTGTTTGCGCTGGTGGTGGCGGCGACGCTGGCGTCTGCGCTGGCGTGGTCCGGCGTCGGACTGATTGCGTTCGTCCCGCTCGTCGGCCTCGCCGTGTTCCCGCTCCAGATCGCCGCGCTGCTCCTGCGCGGACTCGTGTTCGAGTACCTGGGGCTCACGGCGCTCGGCGCGTACGTGACGCTCTATCAACGCCACGTCACGCGCGCGCCTAAGGCTGTCGCGGAGGTCCTGGCGACAGCGTGACGAGGTTGGGCAGCGGGGCGACCGCCGGCAACAGCGCCGGCTCGATGCCGCGCGTGACGAGCCGCGTCGCCGCGCCCTTCGCGATATCCCGCGTCACCACCAGCAGCATCGGCAGCTGACTCGCCGGATCCTCGAACGCGTGCATCGGCGCCGCGATCTCGCCGCCGGCGTCGATCGTGCCGGCCGCCGCGCCGTCTTTCACCGCAAACGCGCGCATGCCTGACGTCTGGCCGGCCACGACGACCGTCGAGCCCGCGCGCACGGCGCCCCACGCCGGCCGGAACGGGAGCGGACGGAACCAGATCTGCGCGCCGCTCACCGGGTGCATCGCGCGCACGATGTTGTCGAGCGAGACGAAGTAGACGCGCTGTTCGTCGGCCGCCGGCCTGCCGATGACGTCGCCGCCGGTGCGCCAGCGCCAATCGATGCGGCCGTCGTTCGCCATCAGACAGTAGATGAATTGATCCGTCGAGCCGGCGAACAGCCGATCGCCGCGCACCAGAATCTCGTTGGGGGATCCCCCGGCGTGCTGCTCCCAGACTGGCGCGCCCGTCGCGGCGTCGAGCGCCACGATGCGGCCGTCGGTCATCGAGATGTAGACGCGGCCGCCGGCCGGCGCTGGCGTGGCGTGCACCGGCGCCGACAGATCTCGGCGCCACAGCACGCGACCGTCGGTCGCTCCGGCGGCGATGACCGCGCCGCTTTCCGTGCCGATGACGAGCGTGCCCGCCGACCACGCGGCGCGCCCGACGATCGTCTCGGTCAGCGGCGCGCGCCACGCCGGTGAGCCGTCCTCGGCGTGACGCGCGACGAACGCGTCGCTGGTCGCGAAGAACAGCAATCCGTCGCCGACAGTCAGTGCGGATCGAACGGGCGTCGAGATGATCCACGCCTGCTCGCCCGACGCGATCTCGTACGCAACGAGGCGGTCGTCGTCGATCGCGAAGTACGCACGAGCGGCGTCGAACGCGGGCTCGGCGGTGGCGCGCGCGTTGAGCGCGAGCGTCCACACGGGCTCGACGGGCACGAGGGCCGGCGGCGTGCGATCGTATTTCGTGAGCGGAGAAACCCGCGGCGTCTGCGCGGCAGCAGTCACCGAGCAGCACGCGATCAGGGCAACTGCACTACAACATCTTGTGGTCCGTGAGCGACCCACACCGTTATAATAGCGTTTTATCCGTCTGGCCCGACCCTTCGACCCGTGACCCATCAAACCATCATCGTTCTCGACTTCGGGTCGCAATTCACGCAGTTGATCGCCCGACGCCTGCGCGAGCTGTCGGTGTACTCCGAGGTCTGGCCGCCGGACGCGCCGATCGAGAAGATTCGCGCGCGCAATCCCGTCGGCGTCATTCTTTCCGGCGGTCCCAAGAGCGTGTCGGAAGCGACGGCGCCGAAATGCGATCCTGCGGTCTATGCGCTTGGGTGTCCGGTGCTCGGCATCTGCTACGGCATGCAGTTGATGGCCCACAACCTCGGCGGGACGGTCGCGCCGGCGCCGCAGCGCGAGTTCGGACACGCGCAGGTCACCGTGACGAGCCGGCCGGTCGCGGTGGTAAGTAGGCCGGGTCCTTCCGGACCCGGCATGTCGAGTAGGCCGGGTCCTTTCGGACCCGGCGAATTGTCGGGCGATCCCGCGGCACTGTTTGTCGGCGTGCCGTCGGAGATTCGCGTCTGGGCAAGCCACGGCGACTTCGTCGCCGCCGCGCCGCCCGGCTTCTCGGTCGTCGCGACGAGCGCGAACGCGCCGGTCGCCGCGATGTCGGACCCAGGCCGCGGGCTGTTCGCGATCCTGTTTCACCCAGAGGTCGCGCACACCGAGCGCGGGCTCGACATCCTCCGCAACTTCGCGCTCGGCGTCTGCGGCTGTACCGGCGACTGGACGATGGCGTCGTTTATCGAGGAAGCGACGTCCCGGATCCGCGCGCAGGTGGGGAACGGGCGCGTCGTCTGCGCGCTCAGCGGCGGCGTGGACTCGACGGTGGCCGCGCTCATCATCCATCGAGCCGTCGGCGACCAGCTGACGTGCATCTTCGTGGACAACGGCGTGCTGCGTAAAGACGAAGCGGCGCAAATCCGGAAGCGTTACGAGCGGCTCAAGCTGCCGCTGGTGTTCGCCGACGCGTCGACGCTGTTCTTGGGTCGTCTGGCCGGTGCAATCGATCCCGAGAAGAAGCGCAAGATCATCGGCGCGACCTTCATCGACGTGTTCGAAGTCGAGGCGGCGAAGCTGGGGCAGGTGGACTTTCTCGCGCAGGGCACGCTGTATCCCGACGTCATCGAGTCGGTGTCGATTGTCGGCCAGGCGTCGATGATCAAGAGTCACCACAACGTCGGCGGTCTGCCCGAGCGGATGCGCATGAAGCTGGTCGAGCCGCTGCGCGAGCTGTTCAAAGACGAAGTGCGCGTCGTCGGGCGGCAACTCGGGCTCGAGGAAGAGTTCGTCGTGCGGCAGCCGTTCCCCGGGCCCGGTCTCGCCGTGCGGATTCTGGGCGAAGTGACGCCGCCGCGGCTCGCGCTTCTGCGTGCGGCGGATGCGATCGTCGCCGAGGAAATCCGGCGCGACGGCTGGTACACGAAGTTGTGGCAGAGCTTCGCGGTCCTGCTGCCGGTGCAGAGCGTGGGCGTGATGGGCGACGAGCGGACCTACGAGTACACGTGCGCGATCCGCGCCGTCGAGAGCCGCGACGGGATGACGGCGGACTGGGCGCGGCTCCCGCACGAGCTGCTCGCGACGATCTCGTCGCGCATCGTCAACGAAGTGAAGGGCATTAACCGCGTGGTGTACGACATCAGCTCGAAGCCCCCGTCCACGATCGAGTGGGAATAATGGCGGACTTCGTTCACCTCCATCTGCACACCGAGTTCTCGCTGCTCGACGGCGCGTGCCGGATCGACGAGCTGCTGGATCAGGCGGCGCGGCTGAAGATGCCCGCCATCGGCGTCACCGAGCACGGGAACATGTTCTCGTCGGTGATGTTCCACGACCACGCGCGGCAGCGCGGGCTGAAGCCGATCCTCGGCTGCGAGGTCTACGTCGCGCCGGGCAGCCGGCTCACCAAGAGCGGCAACCCGGGCGAGACCGCGAATCACCTCATCCTGCTTGCCGAAAACAATGAGGGCTACCACAACCTCATCAAGGTCGTGTCGTCTGGTTACACCGAGGGCTTCTACTACAAGCCGCGAATCGACAAGGACCTGTTGGCGCAGCATTCGAGAGGACTGATCGGCCTCAGCAGCTGCCTGAAGGGCGAAGTCGCCGAGGGCCTGTCGCATCAGCAGGAGAAGAAGGCCCTCGACGCGGCCGCGGCGTATCGCGACATTCTGGGCACCGGCAATTTCTTTCTCGAAATGCAGTGGCACGGCATCGAGGAGCAGCGCATCGTCAATACCGGGTTGCCGGGGATGGCGAAGAACCTCGGTCTTCCGCTGGTCTGCACCAACGACGTCCATTACCTGCGCGAAACCGACTCGCATCCGCACGACGTGCTGCTGTGTATCGGCACGGGCAAGGCCTTCAGCGATCCCAAGCGGCTCCGGTACGACGCGAAGCAGTTCTTCCTGAAGACGCCCGAGGAAATGACCGAGGTCTTCAAGGACTTTCCGGACGCGCTGGCCAATACGGTGCGCATCGGCGAGCGGTGCAACGTCACGCTCGGGGAAGGCGAGAACTTCCTGCCAAACTTCGACGTGCCGGCCGGATTCACGCTCGACGACTACTTCGAGCACGTGGTGCGCGACGGCTTCGCCAACCGGCTGGCGCGGCTGAAGCAGCTCGCCGGCATGGGCGCGCTGCGGCATACGGTCGACGAGTACGAGCGCCGGCTCGCGTACGAAATCGCGATGATCAAACAGATGAAGTACCCCGGGTACTTCATGATCGTCTGGGATTTCATCCGCTACGCGCGCGAGCACCAGATTCCGGTCGGGCCCGGCCGCGGATCGGCCGCCGGCAGCCTCGTGGCGTACTGCCTGCGCATCACCGACGTCGACCCGCTGGACTTCGACCTCCTCTTCGAGCGCTTCCTCAATCCCGAGCGCGTGTCGCTGCCCGATATCGACATCGACTTCTGCGAGCGGCGGCGCGGCGAGGTCATCGACTACGTGACCCGCAAGTACGGCCGCGAAAACGTCGCGCAGATCATCACCTTCGGGACGATGAAGGCGCGCGCCGTCGTCCGGGACGTGGGCCGCGTGCTGGAGATGCCGTTCGCCGACGTCGACAAGGTCGCGAAGCAGATTCCGGCGGCGCTCGACATGACGCTGGACAAGGCGCTCGAAGAGAGCGAGCCGCTCCGGCTGATGGAGCAGACGGACCGCAAGGTCAAGGAGCTGCTCAGCGTCGCGAAGCGGCTCGAGGGCATGACGCGGCACGCGTCGGTCCACGCCGCGGGCGTCGTCATCGCGCCGAAGGCGATCACGGAGTACGCGCCGCTGTACCGCGGGGCGCACGATGAAATCGTCACGCAGTGGTCGATGAAGGACATCGAGCGCGTCGGACTGCTCAAGATGGACTTCCTCGGCCTGAGCACGCTGACGCTCATCGACGACTGCGTGCAGGAGATCGAGCGCACGACGGGCGACCGGGTGGACATCGACCGAGTGCCGCTCGACGACGCGAAGACGTATCAGCTGTTTCAGGACGGCCAGACGTTCGGCATCTTCCAGTTCGAGAGCAGCGGCATGCGCGAGATTCTGCGCAAGGCCAAGCCGCAGCGGCTCGAAGACCTGATCGCGTTGAACGCGCTGTACCGCCCCGGGCCGCTTCGCAGCGGGATGGTGGACGACTTCATCGCGCGCAAGCAGGGCAAGACGGAAGTGAAGTACGAGCTGCCCGAGCTCGAGCCGATTCTCTCCGAGACGTACGGCGTCATCGCCTATCAGGAACAGGTGATGCGGATCTCGAACGTCCTGGCGGGCTTCTCGCTCGGCGAAGCCGACATCCTCCGCAAGGCGATGGGGAAGAAGAACGCCGAGGTGATGCAGAAGCAGCGCGCGAAGTTCGTGGACGGCGCGAAGAAGCGCGGCGTGAGCGACAAGAAGGCAACGCACATCTTCGATCTGATGGAGCACTTCGCCGGGTACGGCTTCAATAAGTCGCACTCGACGGCGTATGCGTTCCTCGCGTACCAGACGGCGTACCTGAAGGCGAATTACCCGTGGCACTTCGCGTCGGCGCTCCTGACAATCGAAGCGCAGAACACGGAGAAGCTCGCGCTGTACCTCGGAGAGAGCCGGGAGCGTGGCGTGCCCATGCTGCCCCCCGATCTGAACGAGAGCCAGATGCGCTTCGCCGTCGAGCCGGGGCGAGGCGTGCGGTTCGGCCTGACGGCGATCAAGAACGTCGGCGAGGGCGCGATTCAGTCGCTGCTCGACGTTCGCAAGGCGCACGGGCGCATCTCGTCGCTCCACGCGCTGTGCGAGGACCTCGACCTGCGCCTCGTGAACAAGCGCGTCTTCGAGAGCCTCGTCAAGGCCGGCGCGTGCGATTCGCTCGCGAAGGGTGACCCGGTGCTCGAGGCGCTGCCGTCGGCGGCGCTGCGCCCGCGCCTGGTTGCCGCGATCGACGCCGCCTGCGAGCACGGGGCGCGCATGCAGCGTTCGAAGGACAGCGGGCAGGGGAACCTCCTTGGCGGGTTCGATAGCGAGCCGGAGTCGTCCGGCGGCGGACCGCGGGTGGCGACGCTGCCGGCCGCGAAGCCGTGGACTGAAGCGGAGCAGCTCGGCTTCGAAAAGGAGACGCTGGGCCTTTACTGGAGCGGCCATCCCGTCGATCGCTACGCCGGCGCGCTGAAGGATTTCGGGGCGAAGTCGATCGGCGAGCTGAGCGAGGTACAGTCCGGTTCGCGCGACAACGGCTGGGGGGCGGGCGGGCCCAAGCCGATCGAGGCCGAGACCAGCGTCGGCGGCATCGTGGCCGCGGTGCGCCAGCTCAAGACGCGCAAGGGCGATCGCATGGCCGTGTTCACGCTGGAAGATTCGCAGGGCGGGGTCGAGGTGATTGCCTTCCCCGAGGCGTTCCAGCGCAGCGCAGGCCTGATCGAAACGGGCACGTTGGTGCTGGTGCGCGGCAAGTTGGAACGCGACGATGAGTCGACGCGGCTGCTGGCGGCGGACATCGCGCCGCTCGAGAGCGTCCACGAGCGCCTGTCGCGCGAAGTGGCGATTCGGCTGAAGCAGCCGGCGGGCCGCGAGATGTTCGAGGCGCTCGGCGAGATCTTCTCGCGGCACCGCGGCGATCGGCGCGTCGCGTTCGAGATCGAGGTCGCGGGCAGCGCCGCGCCGATCCGCGTGCGCGCGGAAGTGTCGTCGCAGATTCGCGTCCGGCCGTCGCCGGCGCTCATTCAGGAAGTCGAGCAACTCGTCGGCCGCGGCGCCGTGGAGCTTCGATAATCGATGCCACTGGAAACGCTCGAGTTCGAGGAGCCGATCGCCGCCCTCCTGAAGGAGATCGAGGCCCTGACGCAGCTGCCGCGGACCGACGCGCGCGACCGCGAGATCGAGGCGCTCGGCCGGCGGCTCGTGACGGTGCGCGGCACCCTCTACAAGTCGCTCACGCCGTGGCAGCGCGTGCTCGTCGCGCGGCACCCGAATCGACCCGGGCTCGAGGACTTCATCCAGCGGCTGTTCACCGGCTTCGTCGAGATCCACGGCGATCGCCGGTTCGCCGACGACCACGCGCTGATGACGGGCTTCGCCGAGTTCAAGGGCCAGCCGGTGCTGCTCGTCGGCCACGTCAAGGGCGGCGACACGAAGGAAAAAATCTTCAGAAACTTCGGCTACGCCAGGCCCGAAGGGTACCGCAAGGCGCTGCGCGCGATGCGGCTCGCCGAGAAGTTCAGACGCCCGATCATCGTGTTCGTGGACACGCCGGCCGCCTATCCCGGCATCGAATCCGAGGAACGCGGCGTCGCCGAAGCCATTGCCGTCAACATCCGCGACATGACCGTCCTCGACACGCCGATCATCGTGATCGTCAGCGGCGAAGGCGGAAGCGGCGGCGCGCTCGGCATCGCCATCGGCGACCGCGTGCTGATGCAGGAGTTTGCGATCTACAGCGTGATCCCGCCGGAAGGGTGCGCGGCGCTCGTGTGGCGTGATTCATCGAAGAAGGCGGAGGCCGCGGCGGCGCTGAAACTGACCGCGCCCGATCTTCTGGAGTTCGGGATCATCGACGAGATCGTGAAGGAGCCGATCGGGGGCGCGCATACCGATCCCGCGGCGGCGGCGCAGTTGGTCGACGACGTCCTGACGCGCGTGCTCGCCGAGGTGGGCGCGATGACGTCGGATGCGCGGCTGGCGAAGCGGTACGAGAAGTTCAGGAACATGGGGAGAGCCGGGATCGAATTCCTGGAAGAGTAACGTCTCACGACGATGGAACCACTGAGGACACGGGGGACACGGAGGGAAGGTCCTTGACACGGTTCTCGACGAGAAAGTCGATGCGGTACCCGGCATCCAGCCTGACCCCGCGATAGAAAACGGGCAACTGCAACTGGTGCTCGAAATGCTGATGATTAGCCCCCGCTGGGATCTGCTGCCCGCCGACGAAGCCGCCACGACGAGGCTGGCTGCGGCCCTCGGGCTCGACCCGACCATCGCGCGTCTCCTCTGTCAGCGCGGATTCTCCGATCCCGAACTCGCCGGGCGCTTCCTGCATCCGTCGCTCGAGCATCTGCACGATCCGATGTTGCTCGCCGACATGAGCGTCGCGGTCGATCGCATTCTCGCCGCGATCGCGCGCAAGGAACGGATCGCGATCCACGGCGACTACGACGTCGACGGCGTGACGTCGACCGTGATCCTCCGGCGCGCGCTCGAATTGCTCGGCGCGGACGTGATGCACTTCATCCCGGAGCGGTTGCGCGACGGTTATGGACTGCAGCCGGCGGCGATCGAACGCCTGCACGCCGATGGCATCGCGCTCGTCGTCTCGGTGGATTGCGGCATCCGCGGCGCGGACGCGGCGCGGCGCGCGCGCGAGCTCGGCGTCGATTTGATCATCACGGATCACCACGAACCCGACGCGGAGCTGCCGCCGGCCCTGGCCGTCATCAACCCGAAGCGCCGCGACTGCACCTACCCGGATAAACACCTCGCCGGCGTCGGCGTCGCGCTGAAACTCGTGCAGGCGCTGTGCCGCACGTCGGGTCGCGAGAGGTGGCTGCCCGGCTTCATCAAGGTCGCGGCGATTGGCACGCTCGCCGACGTCGTGCCGCTGGTCGGCGAGAATCGCGTCATCGCGAAGGTCGGCCTCGAGCTGCTCACGCGGGGCCCGCACAAGATCGGGCTGCGCGCGCTCCTCGACGTGTCAGGCCTCAGCGGCAAGACGATCGACAGCTATCACGTCGGGTTCATGCTCGCGCCTCGCGTGAACGCCGCCGGACGGATGAGCACCCCCGACATCGCGACGCGCCTCCTGCTCGCGCAGGACGAATCGATGGCCGAGGAGGTGCGCCAGCTCGCCCAGCAGCTGGACGGCGAAAACGTGCGCCGCCAGGCGGAGGAAGCGGAGATTCTGGCGGCCGCGAAGAAGATCGTCCAGACCGATCCTGAAGTCGGTGCCCGCTCGATCCTGGTCGTCGCCGGTGACGGTTGGCACCGCGGCGTCATCGGGATCGTCGCGTCGAAACTGGTCGATGCGTTTCACCGGCCGGCCATCGTGCTGTCGATCGAGGACGGCGTCGCGCAGGGATCGTGCCGCAGTATTCCGCGGTTCGACATGCTGGGAGCGCTCGAGCGCTGCGCCCCGATCCTCGTGCGCTTCGGCGGACACAAGCAGGCGGCCGGCCTGGCGCTCGAGGCGTCGCGCGTCCGGGAGTTCCGGGCCGCGGTCAACGCGGTCGCGGACGAGACGCTGGGCCCGGAGGATCTCATACCGCGCCTCAGGATCGACGGCGGCCTGACGTTCCGCGGAATCACCGGCGACGTCGCGGCCGGCGTGCTGTCGCTGGCGCCCTTCGGCGCCGGCAATCCGCGTCCGGTGTTCGCCGCGCGGCGCGTCGAGATCGTCGACGGCCCGCGCAAGCTCAAGGAGCGCCACCTGAAGATGGCCCTGAAGCAGGACGGCCGGATTTTCCGCGCGGTCGCCTGGCGCGCGGCCGAGCGGCACGACTACCTCACCGAACACAAGGCCGCCCTCGACGTCGCCTTTTCCCTCGAGCAGAATCAGTACAATGGACAGACGACCGTGGAACTGACGGTGGCAGATCTCAAGAAGTCTGAATCTGAGGATTTTAGGATCTGAGAATTTGAGAATCTGAGAATCTGAGAATCTGAGACTCTGAGGATTTGACGCCTTCACATCCTCACATCCTCACATCCTCACATCCTCACATCCTCACATCCTCACATCCTCACATCTCCATGTCTCCCTGGCAACGTCGCGCGCGCGTGTTCACCGCGGTGTTCGGCGTGGTGGTTGCGATTCTGGTGGCCCGCGGCCTGAAGCGCCGCACGCCCGCGCCGGACCTGCCGCCCGTCGTGCGGGTCGATCCCAGCGCGATCGTCGAAGGGACCGGCGCCCGGACCGAGCGCAGCAAAGGGCCCCGCGAGACCTTCACGATTGAATCCGAACACCAGTTTACCTACGCGGACGGCACCGCGAAGCTCACGGGCTTGAAGATCCGCACGACGTCCCGCGACGAACCGTCGCGCGCCTTTACGGTCACCGGGGACGAGAGCAAGGTCGGGCAGAACGAGTCGGCGATTGCCGTGGATGGGCACGTGACGTTGAGAGCGTCCGACGGCCTCGTCGCGACCATGGACCGCGCAACCTACGCCAAGAGCGACGCCATCGTCCGCGCGCCCGGTGTTGTCGCATTCACGCGCGGACGGGTGAGCGGCCAGGGCGTCGGCATGATCTACGACAACAACACCGATGTCCTCACGCTGCTGGAACAGGCGATTGTCCGCATCGCCCCTGACGAAGCGGGCACGGGCGGGATCGAGGTTGTCTCGGGCACGGCGGTGCTCGCGCGCGGCCAGAAATCCATGCGATTCGAGCGCGGCGTGAAAATCACGCGGCCCGGGGAAGTCATCGGCGCGGACGCGTCCGACGCGCAATTCAGCGACGACGAGAAGCGCATCGAGACCGTGGCCCTGCATGGCAGTGCGCGCATCAGGACGAGCGGCGCCGCCGCCGGCGGGGTGCAGTCCATGTCCGGCAATGACATGAACCTGACCTATGCCGACGATGGCCAGACGCTGCGGCACGCGCAGATCGTCGGCAACGCCGTCAGCACGATGGCCGGGCAGGCAGGGAGCGCCGGGCGCGAGATCAAAGCGTCGGTCATCGACGTGGCGCTCGGGCCGGACGGCGCGACGCCGACGGCGCTCACCGGACGGCTGGCGGTCCAATTGACGTTTCCGCCGGAAGCCGGCGCCCCCGGCCGCACGATTGCCGCGACCAACCTCGACGCGAAGGGCGAACCGGGCGAGGGATTGAAGCACGCGACGTTTACCGGCAGCGTCCAGTTCCGGGAGCGCGGAGCCAACGTCGATCGGTCGGCGACCTCGACGACGCTCGAGGTGGGTCTTACCCAGGGCATGAGCACGATCGAAGATGCGAAGTTCTCGCAGACGGTGCGGTTTCAGGACGGCCGCATGACGGCGCAAGCCGCCGCGGCCCGTTACGATCCCGACATGGGCACGCTGGCGCTCAGCGGGTCGGAGCCGAACCTGACCGTGCCGCACGCGGCCAACGAGCAGATTGCGGTGGACGCGGAGAAGATCAACGTGACGCTCGAGGGCCCGATCGTGAAAGCGGAAGGCGGCGTCCGCAGCCAGTTGCAGCCGCCGCAGAAGAGCGACAAGCCGGGCGATGCGGGCAACGACGTCAAGCTACCGTCGATGTTGAAGCAGGATCAAGTGGTCTTCGTGCTGGCCGACAAGCTGGACTACGACGGCGCAAAATCGAAAGGCGTCTACACCGGCTCGGCCCGCTTGTTTCAGGGCGACACGTCCATCAAGGGCGGGACGATCCTGATCGACGACAAGAACGGCGATCTCGCGGTGACCGGCGGCGTGACGTCGGCCAGCGTCCTCGAGTCCGTGGACAAGGACAAGAAAACGACGCGCACGCCGTCACTGGCGTCCGCGAAGGACCTGAAGTACGACGACGAGACTCGCCGCCTCACCTACACTGGGGACGCGCACTTGAGCGGGACCGACGGCGACATGACGGCGGGCAGGATTGAGCTGTTCCTCAAACCCTCCGGCAACGAAGTCGATCGCGCCGAGGCGTACGACGGCGTCACGCTGCGCGAGCAGGGCCGTAAGACGACCGGCACGCGGCTGAGCTATACCTCCGAGGACGAGAAGTACATCGTGACGGGGACACCAGTGACCATCGTGGACACGTGCGGGCGCGAGAACGTCGGCCGGACGCTGACGTTCGTCAAGTCCACCGACCTGATCGTTCTCGACGGCAACGGCGAAGTCCGCACGCAGAACAAGAACGGCGGGAAGTGTCCCTGATGGCAATGCCGGCGACGCTTCGCACGCACGAGCTGACGAAGTCGTACGGCGGGCGCACCGTCGTGCGGGGCGTGAGCCTGGAGGTCACGTCCGGCGAGGTCGTCGGCCTGCTCGGGCCGAACGGCGCCGGCAAGACGACCACGTTCTACATGACGGTCGGCCTGACCGCGCCAGACTCGGGGCGCGTCGAGCTGAACGGCGTCGACGTGACCGACGACCCGATGTACATCCGCGCGCGGAAAGGCATCGGGTATCTGCCGCAGGAGCCGTCGATCTTCCGCGGCCTTACGGTCGAACAGAACGTGCTGGCGATTCTCGAGACGATGGGGCTCGATAGCGCAACGCGGCGGGCGCGGCTGCGCGATCTCCTTGCGGAGCTGAATCTGACCCCGCTCTCGCAGTCGCCGGCGCACACCTTGTCGGGAGGGGAGCGGCGGCGTGTGGAGATCACCAGGGCGCTGGTCGTGTCGCCGCAGTTCATCCTCCTCGACGAGCCGTTCGCCGGCATCGACCCGATCGCGGTGTCGGACATTCAGAAGATCATTTTTCACCTGAAGGAACGGGGCATCGGCGTGCTGGTGACGGACCACAACGTGCGTGAAACCCTGCGCATTACGGATCGCGCCTACATCGTCCACGATGGGGTGATTTTCAAGAGCGGCACCCCTTCAGCGCTGGCCCAGGATGAAGACGTCCGAAGGATTTACCTGGGGACAGAGTTCCGATTGGACTAAACTAGGCGTGGGAATTGCATGTGCCGGTTTTCCCGGCGTCCGGCTCAATGGGCATCCAGCAGAAACTACATACAAAGCTCGTTCAGAAACTCATCCTGACGCCGTCGCTGCAGCAGGCCATCAAGCTGCTGCCGATGTCTACGCTGGAACTCTCCGACCTGTTGAACCAGGAAATGGTCGAGAACCCGATGCTGGAAGAGGTGCCGACGGAGGAGCTTCAGCCCGCCGAGGCCGCCGCCACCCAGGAAAAGGCCGAACCCGAGCAGCCCACTAACAAAACCGACACCTGGGACGACCAGGACTACGAGTATTTCTTCGGCGACTACCTGGACGACGGCTACCGGCAGCGGGCGCCGCAGGAAGTCAAAGAACTGCCGCCGATCGAGAACACGCTGTCGACCTCCAGTTCCTTGTCCGACCACCTGCTGTGGCAGCTGTCGATGCAGAGCGACGATGCGGGCCTGCGCGAGATCGGGTCGGCGATCATCGGCAATCTCGACGACGACGGGTATCTGGTGGCCTCGTTCGAGGAGCTCGCGGCGATGGGACCCTGGCCGGTGGGGGACGTCGAGCGCGCGTTGAAGCTGGTGCAGTCGTTAGATCCCACGGGCGTGGCGGCGCGCGATCTGCCGGAGTGCCTGCTGCTGCAACTGCGGCACGTGGGCCTGGAAACCACTCCAACCGAGCGTATCGTCACCGAGCATCTCCGGCTTCTGCAGAACCATCAGGTGCCCGAGATTGCCCGCAAGATGGGCATGACGATCGACGAGCTGAAGGAGCACATCGAGATCATCCGCCACCTCGATCCGAAGCCCGGCAGCCGCTACAACCCGTCGCAGTCCCAGTACGTCATCCCCGACGTGTACGTCATGAAGGTCGAGGACGAATACGTCGTCGTGCTGAACGAGGACGGCCTGCCGCAGATGCGCATCAGCCCGGTGTACCGCCGGCTGCTGGACAAGACGGCGTCCGGCAACAGCGACGAGACGCGGGCCTACGTGAAGGACAAGTTCCGGTCGGCGCTCTGGCTGATCAAGTCCGTCGAGCAGCGGCAGAAGACGATCTTCAAGGTCGCGAAGAGCATCGTGAACTTCCAGCGGGACTTTCTGGACCACGGCATCGAGCACCTGCGGCCGCTGGTGCTGCGCGACGTGGCGAACGACATCGGCATGCACGAGTCCACGGTCAGCCGCGTCGTGACGAACAAGTACATGCACACGCCGCAGGGCGTGTTCGAGATGAAGTATTTCTTCCACAGCGGCATCAGCAGCTCGTACGGCGAGAGCGTCTCGTCGGTGACGATCAAGCAGCGCATCCGGAAGATCATCGAGAACGAGGACCCGCGCAAGCCGTTGAGCGATTCGAAGATCGTGAGCATGCTCCAGCGCGAGGGTCTCGTCCTGGCGCGCCGGACGATCGCCAAGTACCGCGAAGAACTGAAGATTCCCACCTCCAACCAGCGCAAGGTGCTCTACTGATGCGGCTCGAACTCACCGGGCGGCACGTCGAGATCACGCCCGCCCTGCGACGGCTCGTCGATCGCAAGCTCGCCAAGCTCGAACGTCTGCTCAACGACAGGGCCGTGTCCGCACAGGCCGTCCTCACCAAGGAGCGCTACCGGCACCGCGCCGACATCACGCTCCACGCCCGCGGCGAGAAGTTTCTTCACGGCGTCGGGACCAAGGCGACGTGGGCGACCTCGCTGACCGAGGCCGTCGGCAAGATCACCCAGCAGGCGCAGAAGGTGAAAGGCAAGTGGCAGGCGCGGAAACGGCGGGGGTAAGCTAGGCGCGCATGTCTGCACCGCTCGGTGTGACCGTGGGCGCGCTCCTGGGCAGCCACCCCGAAGCGTCCGGTTTGCCGCTCGAGCTGCTGGCCGGCGAGGCCGGCCTCGACCGGGTCATCACCAACCCCCACATTCAGAAGACCGGCCTCGCCCTCGCCGGATTCCACGAATACCTCAAACCCGGCCGCGTCCTGATCTTCGGCGAAAGCGAGATTCGCTATCTCGAGAGCCTCGAGTCGGCGGCGCGCGTCACGTCGATCGGGCTCGCCCTGACGCTCGATTTTCCGTGCGTGATCATCACGGGCGGCTTCACGCCGCCGGCCGAATTGATCGTCGAGGCCGAGCGCGCGCGCGTGCCGCTGATCAAGACGGCGATCGCCACGCCGACCGCCATCGCGAAGCTCTCATCGATGCTCGAGGACTCGCTCGCCGGGCGCACAATGATGCACGCCGTGCTGATGGACATCCTCGGCCTCGGCGTCCTGATTACCGGCGAGAGCGGGATCGGCAAGAGCGAGTGCGCGCTCGACCTGATCGTCCGCGGCCACCGGCTGGTCGCCGACGACACGGTCGAGCTGCGGCGCCGGCAGGAGACGATTCTCATCGGCAGCTGCCCGGAAATGACGCGCCACCACATGGAGCTGCGCGGCCTGGGCGTCATCAACGTCAAGGAGCTGTTCGGCATCGCCTCGACGCGATCGTCGAAGCGCGTCGAGCTCGTGGTGCAGCTGGAGCGGTGGGATCCGCGGCGGGAATACGAGCGGCTCGGCCTGGACGACGAGTTCGACGAGGTGCTCGGCCTGCGCGTGCCGCTCATCCGGATGCCCGTGGCGCCCGGCCGCAACATCGCCATTCTCGTGGAAGTCGCGGCGCGCAATCAGCTGTTGCGCTCGAGGGGCCACCACGCCGCCCGCATCCTGGCCGATCGGCTGGAGCAGTCGCTGCGGCAGGCCGCGTTCGCCCCAGCGGAGGTTCGCGATCCAAGGGACGACGAAGACGACGAGATCGAGCCGGGAGGGAACCGGTGAGCGTGGGCCAGGGAAAGGCGTCGCGCCGGAGAAAGTCGTCGCGCGGCGCTCCGCGTTCGCCGGCGGCGTCGCGCGGCGGCGGTGGACAGCCGTTCATCGTCATCACCGGGTTGTCGGGGTCGGGCAAGTCGCAGGCGATTCGCGCCCTCGAGGATCTCGGCTACTTCTGCGTCGACAACCTGCCGACGACCCTCATCCCGACGCTGGCGAAGCTGTCGCTGCGGGCCGGCGGCGACATCGAGCGCGTCGCGATCGTGGTCGACGTGCGCGAGGGCGAGTTTCTCTCGTCCTTCCCGAAGTTCTTTCACAAGCTGCGCGCGATGCCGCGGCTCAATCCCATCCTGATCTTCCTCGAGTCGACCGACGCGTCGCTCGTCCGCCGGTTCAGCGAGACGCGCCGGCCGCATCCGCTCGCGCCGGA
Organism: Acidobacteriota bacterium; assembly: GCA_016195265.1. GTDB lineage: Bacteria > Acidobacteriota > Vicinamibacteria > Vicinamibacterales > CAVVIG01 > SRVP-36. The sequence goes on from JACPZW010000068.1 coordinate 75,813, forward strand.
CCGGTCCGTGCGCGAGGGCATTCGCGACGAGCGCGCGCGGCTCAAGCCGATCCGGGACCTCGCGGACGAAATCGTGGACACGTCGGACATGACCGTGCACGAGCTGCGACAGTTCTTCATGGGCCTGTCGCGCGACCGGGCCCGGGCCCGGCTCGTCGTCACGCTGCTCAGCTTCGGCTTCAAGCACGGCGTGCCGGTGGACGCCGACCTCGTGTTCGACGTGCGCTGCCTGCCGAATCCGCACTTCGTGCCGACGCTCCGCCGCCGGACCGGCCGCGACCGCGCCGTCGTCCAGTTCATGGAACGCGACGCGTCGACGCGGACGTTCATGGACCGGCTCGACGACTACGTCCGCTTCGTGGTGCCGTACTACATCGCGGAGGGGAAGAGCTATCTCACCATCGCCGTCGGCTGCACGGGCGGGCGCCACCGGTCCGTCATGATTGCCGAGCGGCTGCGCCGCGCGCTCGGGGACGCGGGACTGGCGCGCATCCGCGTACGGCATCGGGATCTCGCACATGCCTGAGCGAACGGCACGGAGCGCCGGTGCCAGCCGGGTCCGAAAGGACCCGGCCTACTGCCGCACCGGGCGTGGCCCGCGATGATCGGCGTCGTGGTCGTCACGCACGGGCAACTGGCAACCGAGCTCGTCAACGCCGCCGAAATGATCGTCGGCGATCTGCCGCAGTTCGCCGCCGTCTCGATCGGCTGGCACGACGAGGTGAACGACGCGCGCGAGGACATCGCGCAGGCAATCGCGCGCGTGCGCGGGGAAGAAGGCGTCCTGCTGCTGACCGACATGTTCGGCGGGACGCCGTCGAACCTCGGCATGACGTTTCTCGAGACGGATCGGGTCGAGGTAATCACCGGCGTCAACCTGCCGATGCTGATCAAACTGGCGGGCCTCCGGCGCTCCTCGAACCTGCTGGCGGTCGCCAAGGAGATGCGCGAGCACGGGCGCGCCGCGATTTGGGTGGCATCCGACCTGTTGCGCGGGGAGAAGGCGGGGCCATGACCTCCCAGGAGGTGACCGTCGTCAATCAGCTCGGCATGCACGCCCGCGCGGCGGCGAAGTTCGTCCACGTCGCCACGCGATTCGACGCGCGGGTCCGGGTCGCGCGCGACGGCCGCGAGATGGACGGCAAGAGCATCATGGGCATCCTGCTGCTGGCCGCGGCGCGCGGGTCCACCATCACCATTTCCGCAGACGGCGCGGACGAGCAGGAGGCCCTGCGCGCGCTCGTCGCGCTCGTGGAGTCCGGATTCGGCGAGGAGACATGCGCCTGAAAGGCATCGGCGTCTCGCCGGGCGTCGTCGCGGGCCGGGCCGTGGTGCTCATCCAACGGGCCCACGTGCTGCGATACCAGATCGCGCCGCATCGCGTCGAGCAGGAGCTGCGCCGCCTCGAAGACAGCCGCGTCCGTTCGCGCGAGCAGCTCGTGGACATCCGCACGCGTGTCGCCGCGCGTCCGGAGCTCGCGCTGCTGTTCGACGCCCAGCTGCTGATGCTGGACGACCCGATGCTCCTGCCGCGCGCGGCCGACATCGTCCGCCGCCAGCGCGTCAACGCGGAGTGGGCAGTGCAGCAGGTCTTCCAGGAGTTCAGCGTCGTGTTCGACGAAGTCGCCGACCCGTATTTGCGCGAACGGAAAGGCGACGTCGCGGACCTCGTCGGGCGTCTGCGCATGAATCTGCGGCAGGGCGTGGAGACGCCGCGCGACTTACTGCGCGACCTCGAAGAGGCCTCGGTCCTGATCGCCGACGAGCTGACGCCGTCGATCGCGGCGCAGGTGGACTGGACGAAGGTGCGCGGCTTCGCCACCGACGCCGGCAGCCGGACCTATCACACGGCGATTCTCGCCCGTTCGCTCGACGTGCCGGCGGTCGTCGGCCTGCACCACGCGAGCCGGCGCGTCCAGGCGGGGCAGATCGTCATCATCGACGGCACGGCGAACGAGGTCGTCCTCGATCCGACGCCGGAGGAGCTCGCGCGCGCCGAGCGCTGCGCCGAAGACCGCCGGCCGTCGGCGGCCGGGGACGCGGAGCGGCGCAGACCCGCGTCGACTGCGGACGGCGTGCACATTCGCCTCGACGCCAACATCGAGTTTCCCGACGACCTTGCGGCCGCACGGTATGCCGGCGCGGAGGGCATCGGCCTCTACCGGTCGGAGTTCCTGCTGACGAGCGGGACCGACGAACTGCCCGACGAGGAGCGGCAGTACGAGACCTACCGCCGCCTGCTGGAGGGGATGGCGCCGGGGCCCGTCACCGTCCGCACCTTCGACGTCGACGAGGATCAGCTGGCGTCGCGCCTGATGCGGCGGCCGCTGGCGCCGGTCTGGGAGCCGTACGAGGATCGCGGCAGCCATCAGGGCCTGCGCGGCCTGCGACTCAGCCTGACGCGGCCCGAGCTCTTCAAGGCGCAGCTCCGCGCGCTGCTGCGGGCGGCGCGCCACGGGGAGCTCCGGATCATGTTTCCGTTCGTGTCGAGTGTCGAGCAGGTGCGGAAAGCCCGGGCGATGGTGGCGGACGTGGCCGCTGAACTGATCGCGCGGGGAGAGGCCGTGCCGCGGGTGCCGGTCGGCGTCATGATCGAAATCCCCGCCGCGGCGTACACGGCCGATCTGCTGGCGCGTGAAGTGGATTTCTTCACCATCGGCACCAACGATCTGATTCAGTACTGCCTGGCGATCGATCGCGCCGACGCGCGGGTGTCGCGGCTGTACGAGCCGCTGCATCCGGCGGTCCTGCGGATGATTGTCATGGTGCGGCGCGCGGCGCGGCGGCGGCGGATTCCCGTCTCGCTGTGCGGCGAGATGGCGTCGGATCCGGCGCTCCTGACACTACTGGTCGGGCTCGGCCTGGTCGAGTTCAGCATGACGCCCGGCGCGATTCCGGTCGCCAAGCAGGTGCTCGCGGACGTGCGCGAGGACGAACTGCGCGCGCTGGCGCGGCGGGTGCTCGGGCTGGGGACGGTGGACGACATCGAACGCGAATTGCAGACCGCGCTCGGCCGGCTGACGCTGAACAAGGGAGTGACGCCGTGAGTGACAGCACGCGGGTGGAAAAACCGTGGGGGTACGAAATTCACTGGGCCAAGACGGAGCGGTACGTGGGGAAACTCATCCACGTCAACGCCGGCCACGCCCTGAGCCTGCAGTACCACAACATCAAGGACGAGACGATCTATCTGCAGTCGGGGCGCATCCTCTTCGAGATTCAGCGCGACGGCGTGCTCGAGAAGCAGGAGATGCGTCCCGGCGAGCGCGTGCACATCACGCCGAAGACGGTCCACCGCATGACGGCGATCGAAGACAGCGACATTTTCGAAGTGTCCACGCCGGAGCTGCACGACGTCGTGCGGCTGGAAGACCGATACGGACGGGGTTAATTGGGCAAGTGGGTAATATTACTCGCTTACCCAATTCAGAATGGAATATCGTCGTCGGTCAGCGGCTCTGAGGATTCCGGCGCCGGGGCGTGTCCGCCCGCACCGATGCTCTCCTCGCCGCCGCGCGCCGCCATGCCGCCACCGCCGCGACCACCACCACCGCCGAGCAGCACCACGCGGTCGGCACGGATCTCCGTGGTGTAGCGCTTGTTGCCGTCCTTGTCGTCCCACTGCCGCGTCTGCAGCCGGCCTTCGATGTAGATCTGTTTGCCCTTGGTCAGGTACTCGCCGAGCGATTCCGCGGTTTTCCCCCACAGCACGACGCGGTGCCACTCGGTTTTTTCCTGGCGCTGGCCCGCCTTGTCGTTCCAGACCTCGGTGGTCGCCATGTTGAGCGTGGCGACCGCGGCGCCGCCCGGCGTGTATCGGAGCTCGGCATCGCGGCCGAGGTTGCCGACGAGAATCACTTTGTTGACGCTACCCATAGGCTCGCATTCTACATCGTCCGGTGTTCACGGCCGGCCGAGTTGCGCCAGCGCCTGCTGCGCCAACCGCGCGGCGTCCTTGTCCGGATAGTTCTTCACGACGGCTTCGAACGCTTCGCGCGCGCGATCGAGTTGCCGGAGATTCTTCAGCGCAAGGCCTTTCAGATAGTACGCGTCGGCCAGCGCGTTGCCGCCGGGGTAGGTGCGGATCGCCAGATCGCAGGCTTCTGCCGCTTTGTCATCCTTGTGGTCGTTCAGATACGACTTGCAGATGTACACCTGCGCGTCATCGGCTTGTTCGGACTTCGGGAAGCTCGTGATGTACGCGTTGAAGCCGAGGACGGCGAGGTCGTACTGGGCCGCGAAGTAGTCGGCCATCGCGGTGTCCCACGCCTTCTGTGGCGAATTGAGCGACGCGGCTGGCGGAACGGCCGGAGCCGGTGGAGCCGGCGTCCCGCCGGCCGCCGCGTCCGGATCGGCGGCCGCGGTCGTCGGACGCGCGCTCAACTGCTGCAGCGACTGCCGCAGCGCGCTGACCTCCTGCGTCAGCGAACCGACGCGGACGTTGTTGTCGTCCAGTTTCTCGCGGATGACGCGGACGTCGTTCGACAGGTTGTCGAGGCTCAGCTTCTGGTCCGCGAACGCCTTGATCAGGACGGTGGACAGCTGGTCGACGCGCTGTGTCACGCGGCCGTCCATCGCTTTCATCGACTCGTTGATCGCCTCGAGGGTGTTCTGCAGCAGCTGCGCCTGTTCCTGCAGGATGCGCAGGTCGGCCATCAGTTGCTGATGTTCCTTATTGGCCGCCAGCGCCGGCGCGGCGGACGTGAGCAGCAGCGTGAGAACGAGGGCGGCGGAAAGTGTCTGCTTCATAGAATTACTTGGCCGTGATGACGAAATGCGCCCGCCGGTTCTTCGCGAACGCCGCCTCCGTGTGGCCCGGATCGAAGGGGAATTCCTTCCCGTAGCTGACAATGCGCAGCCGATCCGCGGCGATCCCGAGCGACACGAGGTAGGTCCGGGCGGCGACGGCGCGGCGCTCGCCCAACGCCAGATTGTACTCGGGCGTCCCGCGTTCGTCGCAATGGCCTTCGATCGTGATCGCCCAGGTGGAGAAGCGTTTCAGGACCAACGCGTCCTCGTCGAGCGCCTTCTGGCCCTCGGCGTTCAGTTCGCTGCTGTTGTAGTCGAAGAAGGCCGGCTTGAGCGGCGAATTGCGGTTGAGATCGTCCAGCGACGCTGACGCAATCGGATCCTCGCGCACGACCGGCGGCGGCGCGACGACGGGCTCGGGAACGGGCGTCGGTGGCGCCGGCGGCCGGGTCGTGTCCGGGATGGGCGTCGTCGTGGTCGGCGGCGGCGCCGTCGGCTGTACGACCGGGGCCTTCTTGCTGCAGGCGATCGCCGTCCCCAGAGAGGCGGCCACCATCAGGAGCGCGAGCCTTCGCGCGACAGTCATCGTCGAGTCTCCAATCTGCCGACGCACCCGGGTCACCGGGACCAGTCCGGGTGTTCGTTGTTTCCGGCGCGCGTGATCTGTTTCAGGTCTTTGCCGGTCCGGGCGATCGTGTAGATCTGCTTCTTGCCCGATCGGGTCGACGTGAACGCGACGTGCCGGCCGTTGGGCGAGAAGACCGGGCTCTCGTTGTTCCCTTCGCCGAACGTCAACTGACGGACCTCGCGCGTGGCCACGTCGATCACTTTGATGTCGTTGCCGCCCGCGCGGGACGTGTACGCGATCTCGTTGTACGGCGCCGGCGACCACGTCGGCTTGTCGGCGTAGCTCTCACCGGTGGTGAGGCGCGTCGGGTTCCCGAGGCCGTCGAGGCTCATGATGTAGATTTGCGGCGCGCCCGTCCGGTCCGACGTGAACGCGATCTGCGTGCCCGACGGACTCCACGTCGGCGACATGTTGATGCTCGGATGGTTGGTGAGCCGGCGCAGCCCGGATCCGTCGCGGTTGACGACGTACAGACTCGAGTTGCCGTTGCCGTCGCGCGACGAGGCAAAGCACAGGCGCGTGCCGTCGGGCGACCACGCGGCCAGCCAGCTCTCGTCCTTGCCCTGCGTGAGTTCCTCGAGCGTACCCTCATAGATGTTCGAGATGAAGATGTTGGCGCCGCCGCGGCGGTACGACGTGTAGGCAATCGACTTGCCGTTGGGCGACCATCGAGGGAACACGTTCAGCGTCCTGCCGAGCGTGACGCGGGTCTGGCCCTCGCCGTCGTAGTCGGAAATGTAGACCTCTTTTGTTTCGCGCTTCTCGACGGTCCCGGTCATCTTCTCGCCGTCCCGATCCGAATCGAACGTCAGCTTCGTGAGCGCCACGCCCTTCAGCGCGCGCTGCGAGGCGTGCAGTTCATCGGACATCGCATGTGCGATCCCGCGCGGGTTCTTGGCGTCGTACACGCGACCGTAGGCGGATTGGCGCGTCCGCGCGTTGAACAGCCGCATCTCGATGCGGAGCCCGGTCGGCGTCTTCTGCACGGTGCCGATGATCAATCCGTCGGCGTTCAACTCGCGCCAGCGGTCGAAGGGCACGTCCGCGAACGAGGTCGCGCGCGGAATCGACGCGTAGGTGTCGCGCGGAATGAAGGCGAACTCATGCTCGAAGTTCAGGTCGTCCCACAGGACCTGCCCGAGCGCCTTCGCCGCCGCGACGGCGTCGGGATCGGTCCCGATCGCGATGAAGTCCGGGATCGCGAGACGCGGCACGGAGCCGCCTTCGCTCGTAATCGTCGTCGTAATGTCGGTCGGCTGCTGGGACGTTGGTGGCTGTTGGCTGGCCGGCGGCTGCTGCACGACGGGTCCCGCACCAAGCACGGCGACGGCGAGGAGTCCGGAGAGAAACGTCAACGACCAGTTCCGGAACATCAGGCGCCTCATTTGAATTTTTGGAAGTTGAGGTGCATGCCCAGCGCCGGGTTGGGGAACGCGTCGGGGAGTGGTGGAATCGTCTTCGTCATCGCGACGGCGCGCAGCGCGGCGATGTCAAGCGCCGGAATCCCACTGCTCCTCTCGATGGCCGGGTTCACGAGACTGCCGTCACGTCTGATCGTGAATTGCACCTTGACCTCGCCGGTCGCGCCCGTGGACTGGTCCCAGTTGGATCGGATGCGCTCGATCATCAGCATGATGTAATCCGGGCAGCAGAAGTTCTCGACGTCGAGCGACGAGCCGGAGCCCGGTCCGCCGCCGGACGCAAGGCCGAAGCCCAAGCCGCGCGCGCCCGTGATCGCGAGCGAATTCCCCGCGCTGGTCTCCGCGCCTTTCGTCGGCGTCCGTCCCCTGGCCTCATCTGGCGCTTCCTTCACCGTCGTTGGCGCGGCCTTCGTGGGTTTCGCGTTGGGCCGCGGCAGCGTCATCACCGGCGTCTTGGCCGCTGGTTGAACGATGGCCTCGCGCTTGGGCGCTTCTTCTGGCGGCCGCTGCACCTGCACCGGGCGTCCGCCGACGGCCGTCATGCCGCCGTTGCGCGGACCGTCGCCTCCACCGCTGAGGGAAATCGTCATCGTCGTGCGCGGCGCGCTCGGCTGACGCCGCATCCAGCTGCCGGGCGCGAGCACCATCGCCGTCGCCAGGACGCCGTGCAGGCCGAGCGACGCGAGCACCATCCACTGGAGCCCGCTGGGCGGCTGCATCCGATCGTGGAGCACATCGGTCACGTCCACGTCATCGTTCCCCGGGCTGCCTGGTGACCATGCCGACGGTCTCGACACCAGCGGCGAGCAGCGCGTCGAAGACCTCCATCAAATCCTTGAGCTCGACGCCGCCGTCTCCCCGCAGGTAGACGTTCTTCTGTTTCGCGGTCTCCATCTTCTGCCGTATCCGCTCCCTCAGGATCTCGGCGTGGATCGGCTCGTCGCCGAGATAGACGATGTGCGATTGCCGGTAGGCGAGGGGGACGGTGAGGAAGATGCGCTCGCCCTCGATCTGGGAGGCGCGGCGCGTGACAGGCAGCCTGACGTCGACTCCCCGCTGGATCATCGGCGCCGTCACCATGAAGATGACGAGCAGCACGAGCATCACGTCGACGAGCGGGACGACGTTGATCTCCGCGAGCGACGTGGCGACGCGACGGCCCCGGCCCCCTCGCCCCGGGCCCGCGGAGGCCCCGGCCTGCACTTTCGGCATCTAGGTGAAGTTCCTTTCGGCGATGTTCAGAAACTCCATGGCGAAGTCGTCCATTTCCGACGCGAACAGCTTCACGCGCTGCGAGAGGCCGTTGTAGAAGTAGACTGCGGGAATCGCTGTGAACAGGCCTGCCGCCGTCGCGACGAGCGCTTCCGCAATGCCCGGCGCCACGACGCCCAGATTCGTGGAGCCGGTCTGCCCGATGCCTTCGAACGCGCTGATGATGCCCCACACCGTGCCGAAGAGCCCGATGAACGGGGCGATGCTCGCCGTCGTCGCCAGAAACGCTACTCGGTGTTCGAGTTTATTGACCTCGACGGCTGAGGCGCGCAGCAGCGCGCGATCGACGGCCGGCAGACTCTTCAAGGTTGGACGTCCGGCTGGCCCGCGTGGATTGGGCGTGGCGGCGTCCGGCGTCGCAGGCGCGTGCCGCAGCTGCGCCGTGAGCTCCGCGTAGCCGGCTTGAAACAGCCCGACGAGCGGACTCGCGCTGAGCGAGCTGCACACGGCCTGCACTTCGGAGAACTTGTTGCTGCGGCGGAAGACGTCGAGGAACTGCGCCGTCTGCCGGGCAGCGCGGCGGAACGTCCACAGCTTGTGGAACACGATCCCGAGCGACAGGACCGACGCCAGCGCGAGAACGAGCAGAACCCCTTGGGTGATACCTATTCGGCCGGAACCAAACGCGAGTCGAACGAGACTGGGACCCGACTCTTCCGGTGCGACCGCGCCCTGCGCCTGCACGAGCAGCGCGAGCAGCGGGCCTCCAAGCGTGCGCAAACGGCCCTCCGCGACATATAGCAGTGCGCCGCTGGGACAGCGCGATTGCCGAACTGTATCATGCCGTGAAATTGCTGTCAAACCTATGTTACGATTGGAGTTCTCGCGCTTTCTCAAATGCTTCGCTTTCTTCGAATCTCGCATCTGGCCGTCCTCGACTTGGTTGAAGTCGAGTTCGATCCGGGCCTCAACGTCCTGACCGGAGAAACCGGAGCGGGGAAGTCGATTCTCGTCGAGGCGGTCGGGCTGTTGCTCGGCGGCAGGGCGTCCGGCGACCTCGTGCGCACGGGCGAGGATCTGGCGAGCATTGAGGCGATCTTCGAGAACGCCGGCGAAGAGTTGCTCGTGCGCCGCGAGATCACGTCGCAGGGCCGCAGCCGCGCGTTCATTAATGGCGCGCTCGCGACCGCCGGCGCGCTGAAGGATCTCTCGGTCCGGCTCATCGAACTGCACGGGCAGCACGAGCACCAGACGCTGCTCGATCCCTCGACGCACCTCGACGTGATCGACGCCTATGGCGGGCTCGACCGCGAACTTGCCCCGACCGCGGCCGCCTTCGAGTCGATGCGTGCTCGGCGGGACGAACTCGGGAGTCTTCGCGCCGCTGCGAACGATCGCGACAGTCGACTCGAATTCATCACCTTTCAACTGGGCGAGCTCGAGCGCGCCGGATTGAAAGCCGGCGTCCCCGGAGAAGACGCTGAGCTGGCGGCGCAGCGGCAGGTGCTGGCGAATGCCGAGCGCGTGGAGCGACTCTGCGTCGAGAGCTACGCCGCATTGTACGAGCGGGACGATGCGATTCTGGCGGGGCTGGGTCAGGTGTGGCGACGGGTGGGTGAGTTGGCGGCGCTCGATCCACAGTTCCAGCCGTACCTGGACGCGCGCGACGGGATCAAGTCGCAGCTCGAGGATCTGGCCGCGTTCCTCCGACAGTACGCCGCCGGCATCGAGGCATCGCCCGCGCGGCTGCAGCAGGTGGAGGAGCGGCTGGCGCTGCTCGAGCGGCTGAAGCGCAAGTACGGGCCGACGCTGCAGGACGTCGTCGCGCGGCGCGAGGCGCTCGCCAGAGAACGCTCGGATCTCGAGCGGGGCGACGATCGCATTGCCGAGTTGGATCGGGACTTCGCGGGCGCGCGCGCTCAGTACGTGAATGCGGCTGAGCGGCTCTCGGCGGCGCGCCGGCACACCGCCGCCACGTTTGCGGCGGGCGTCGTGACCGTACTTCGCGACCTGGCGATGGAGCAGACACGGTTCGAAATGCGATTCGGTCCGGCGCTCCCCGAGGCAGGCTGGACAGCTCGCGGCGTGGACACGGCGGAGTTCTTCGTCTCGCCGAACCCCGGCGAGGACCTCCGGCCGCTCGTCCGCGTCGTCTCGGGCGGCGAACTATCCCGGATGATGCTGGCGGTCAAGACACTGACCGCGACGTCCCGTCATGGGTTCAGCGATGCCGCGGATCGGCCAGCGAGCGCATCCGCGCCCGGGTTGATCTTTGATGAAGTCGACGCCGGCATCGGTGGACGCGTCGCCGACGTCGTCGGCCGCAAATTACGGGCGCTGGGGTCGGCGTTCCAGGTGCTGTGCATCACGCATCTGCCACAGATCGCGGCGTATGCCGACACGCAGTTTCAAATCGAGAAGACGGTCGAGGGTGGGCGGACACGGACGCGCGTCCAGCGGCTGAGCGACAGCGGCCGCGTGGAAGAATTAGCGCGCATGCTCGGCGGGGAGGCCATTACCGATGGTCTTCGCGGCTCCGCTCGTGAGATGCTCAGCGAGCGCGCCGCGAAGCTCGGTGGCCCTTCCACGCGCGGGCCTGGCGAATCGATGGCGAAGGGCGAAAGCGAAAGAGGGAAAGCGAAGGAACGCGGACGGGCGCCGCGAACCAGGGAGACGAATACCTAAGTCATGGCGCGGAAGTACCTCATCGAGACGTTCGGTTGTCAGATGAATGTCCACGATTCCGAACGCATGGCAGGCCTGCTGGAGCAGGCAGGCTTCGAGGCGACCGACGAGGCCGCCGACGCCGATGTGGTTGTGATCAACACGTGCAGCGTGCGCGAGCGTGCGGAGGAGAAGCTCTTCACGCGGCTGGGCGAACTCCGTCAGCTGGCGGCGGAACACGGCCACGATCCAATCGTGGCGGTGGCCGGCTGCGTCGCGCAGCAGGAAGGCGAGGCGATTCTCAAGCGTGCGCCGGGAGTGGCCGATGTGATCGTCGGCACGCAGGCGCTTCGCCGCCTGCCGATGCTGGTGGCCGCGGCGGCCACCGCCAAGGGCCCGAAGTTCACGCCGCTGATCAACCTCGACGCCCTCGACGATGTGACGTTTCCGCTTGGCGTGACCCGGCGGGCGGACCCCGTGAAGGCGTATGTGACGATCATCGAAGGCTGCAACGAGTTCTGCAGCTTCTGCGTCGTGCCGTACACGCGCGGTCACGAGCGGATGCGCCTGAAGGTCGACATCCTGGCGGAGGTGGCGGAGGCGGCCGCCACGGGTCACCGCGAGGTGCAGCTCCTCGGCCAGATCGTCAACCACTACGCCGCGCCAGACGATCCCAACTGCGACTTCAGCGGCCTGCTGGAAGCGGTCCACGAGGTGCCGGGCATCGACCGCATCCGGTTCGCGAGCCCGCATCCGCGCCACGTGACGCCGCGGTTCCTGCAGACCATGACTGCGCTGCCGAAGGTGTGCCGGCACCTGCATCTCCCCGTGCAGTCGGGATCGACGCGGGTCCTCGACGCGATGCGACGCCGCTACACGCGTGAGAGCTACCTGGCGCTGGTCGACGAGATCCGGGCGACGCTGCCGGACGTGTCCCTATCGACCGATATGATCGTTGGCTTCCCCGGCGAGACCGTGGAGGACTTCGAGGAGACGCTGAGCCTGACCGCCGCTGTGGGATATCACAGCATATTCTCGTTCAAGTATTCGCCGCGGCCCAACACGCTGGCCGACAAACGGCTCGCGGATGATGTGTCGGAGGATGAGAAGACGCAGCGGATCGTGGCGTTGCAGGCGCTGCAGCGCGATATTCAATCGGCGCTGAACGCGGGTCTGGTCGGCGGGACGATGGACGTCCTGATTGATGCGGCGAGCCGGCGGCGGGCGTCAGAACTGTCGGGCCGGACCGGCACCAACGTCGTCGTCAATCTGCCTGGCCCGGGCGCATGGGTGGGGCAGATGCGGCGTGTGCGTATCGAGCGCGCGGGGCCGCACAGCGTCTGGGGGCAGGCGGTCGACGCGGGGTTTGACAGCGCCTCGGGTGGGGCCTAGGTTGTAGCCGTATGCAAATCGAGATGACCCTTAAGGGGCTGATGGTCGATCCCATCACCAACATGCCGATCGTCATCCTGCGCGATCGGGATGGGCAGAAAGTGCTCCCGATCTGGGTGGGCATCTTCGAGGCGAACGCGATCGCGCTGCAGATTGAGAACATCCCGACGCCCCGTCCGATGACGCACGACTTGCTGCGTAACGTCATCGAGGACCTCAAGGCGTCGGTGCAGAAGGTCGTCGTCTGCGACTTGCAGGAGAACACGTTCTACGCGCTGATCTATCTCTCGCGCAACGGCGACACGATGGCCATCGACGCGCGGCCGAGCGACGCCATCGCGCTGGCGCTGCGGACCCGGGCGCCGATCTTCGTCGAGGACGCGGTCATCGACCACGCCAAGACCGTCGATTTCTCGTCTGAGCGGGCCGATGCCGACCGGCTGCACAAATGGCTCGAGAGCCTCGACCCGGACGATCTCGGTAAATACAAGATGTAGTCTGCTAGAATGGCGCGCGTTCGGGCAGTTCGGGCGCGCCCCATTCATGATCGTCGCAATTGCCAACCAGAAGGGCGGCGTGGGCAAGACCACGACGGCCATCAACATCGCGGCGGGCCTCGCCCTGCGCGGCAAGCGCACGCTGCTCATCGACCTCGACCCCCAGGCCAACAGCACGATGTCGTTCCTCGACATGCAGCAGGTGTCGAAGAGCACGTACGACGTCTTCGCGGACGCCGCGGTCACCTTCGCCGACGTAATCCTGCCGTCGCCGGTCGCCAACCTGTTCATTGCGCCGTCGCGCATAGCGCTGGCCAAGCTCGAGGCGAAGCTGATCGGAGAGATGGACGCGCACTTCCGGCTCAAGGACAAGCTCGAGTCTGTCCGCGCCGCCTACTCGCACATCGTCATTGACTGTCCGCCGACGCTCGGCCTGCTGACGGTCAACGCGCTGGTGGCGGCGACGCATCTGCTGATTCCGATTCAGTCGTCGTACTTCGCGCTGGAAGGCACCGACGACCTGCTCGAGACGATCGAGAAGGTCCGGGCCCGGCCGAACCCGGCGCTGCGCATCCTGGGTGTTGTGATCACGATGCACGACAAGCGGACGGCGCTGGCGCGGGACATTCGGTTGCAGATTCAGAAAGTGTTCGGCGGGAAGGTGTTCAAGACCGTCATCACGAAGAGCGTGCGGCTGGAGGAAAGCCCGGCCTACAAGGAGTCCATCTTCACGTTCGCACCGGACTCCACGGGGGCCACCGAGTACTACAGCCTGTGCGAGGAGGTGATCGATCGTGCCTAGACGAGGCTTGCCGGAGACCATCGCGATGCGCCACGACGAGCACTATGTCGAGGCGTTGGCGGCGTCGGCGGGGACACCCATCGGGCGGATGATCTCGATCGAGCAAATCGACCCCAATCCGAACCAGCCGCGGCAAGTCATGGGCGATCTATCCGAGTTGATCGCCTCCATTGCGGAGAAGGGCATCCTGGAGCCGCTGGTCGTCCGTCAGGTGGGCGACAGGTTTCAGATCGTGGCCGGCGAGCGGCGCTACCAGGCGTCGGTCCAGGTCGGTCTGCGGGAGCTGCCGGTCGTCATCCGGGACGTCGACGAGACCGAAATGCTCGAACTGGCGCTCATCGAGAACCTCCAGCGCAAGGATCTGACCCCGTTCGAAGAATCGGAAGCACTGGAAGGGCTCGCCGCGCGCTGCGGCTATACCCACGAGGATCTGGCGCGGCGGCTCGGCAAGTCGCGAACGTCGGTGACCGAATCGCTGGCCCTCAACGCGATGCCCGGCGAGGTCAGAAATCTTTGTCGGCTGGCCGACATTTCCTCTAAGTCATTGCTTCTGCAAGTGGTTCGTCAGGAGACGTCGGAGAAAATGACCGCGCTCATCGAAAAGATGGCGAGCCAGGGTGGCGCAACACGCCAGCAACTGCGCGAGGCGACCGCCAAGCCGAAGGCCGGCCGGCCGAAACACTACGTGTTCGCGTTCCGGCCGCCGACGAAGCAGTTCAACCTGAAGTTGAGCTTTGCTAAAAGCCGAGTGAGCCGGGATGAGGTCATCGAAGCTATCGAGGCGATTCTGAGGGAACTCCGGAAAGCCAAATAGTGGGGCCTCGTGTATAGTTAACATAATATACATTATCAGACTCTGAAGAAAAGACCCAGGAAACGGGCCCGAGGACGCCGGTTCGAGGCCTACGCCCGCCAGTCACGACCATCACTCCCGGGCCCCGGCACTACGACCTCGATCGGCTGACCCGCCGGGTGCCGCTCGGTCTCCCGATCCCCATCATCGGTCACGACCACGAAGAACCGGAGCCGGCCGTCATGGCCGACGTCCCCGAATGGCAGCGCCATCTCCAGAACCGTGCCTGCCGCCGCCACAACGTTCGGGCGGCTCGACATCCAACGACGCTGGCCAACCTCGACCCGCTCAACTAACCCAGCTTCGAGCTGACCCCGCCAGCGCACGACCAGTCGCACGCCAGCGGGGTTCACAAACTGCAGCGAGACGACCCGCCCTTCGCGCAGCAGGTCCGCCATAGGTCGCGCCCCGTCCACGCGCACCAGGAGGCGCGTCCGGTCGACACCCACGTGGACCCGAAGCAGCTCGCGTGCAGAAGCCGTGACCTGATGCATCGTGCCCATCGCTGTCGCTCCGTCGGCCTCGACGCAGACGGCACCGAGCCACTCCAGATAGCTGGTCTCCTCGCCGTCGATCGTGGGCGCGAGAAATCCCTGCGGCACTTGCGACGGCACGGAGGTCACCGCGCCGGTCGTGATGTTGGTCATGAACAACTCGTCGGGAACGGGTGCGCCGAGCGCTTGGTACGCGTTCCGCACGTGGCGCCGGAACAGGTCGTCGAACTCGCGATCATGGGCCGAGGAGTGGTCGTCGCCGTACCACCAGAACCAGTCGCTGCCTTCGGCGATCAGCAGTTCCTCCCGGGCCCGCGCGACCGCGTCGGGCGGACCCGGGCTCGCCTCGACGGCGGCACGCGCGTCGGCCAGCTGACTCCAGGCCTGCTGGTCATCGCGATGCCCGATCCAGATCGAGAAGTTCGCGTCGATCCATGACCCCGGGAAGATCCCCGGCAGTTCCTCGGTGGCCGTCGAGCAGCCCTCGGACATCGTGACCGTCCGCAACTCGGGCGACGCCGAAAGGCGCTCGTAGAGGGCCCGCAGAAACGGCCGGCCACCGCCTTCGAAGTGCTCCCAGGCGTTCTCGCCGTCGAGGATGACGGGGATCAGGGCCTCTCCTCCGCCGGTGTGCTCCCGGTAGCGGCGTCCTCCCTCGACCAGCCGGCCGACAAAATCATCAGCCGCGGCCTCCGCCGGCCAGCCGGCGTACGTGAAGCCGATCAGGTCCGACAGCACGTGGTCCCGAAACGCGCAGGCGACCTGGGCGCCGCCCGCGGAAATCCGATACGGCCGGTACAATCGCTCAGGCTGCTCGAGGTGACCGCGGTGATCGCGCGACAGCGAGACGCCCAACGTGCGCGCCAGAATCAGCTCGTCTGTTGCCATCCACCTGAAGCCGGCCCGCCGGACGAGCGGCACCATGGCGTCGGACACCGAACCCTCGGAGGGCCACAGTCCGAGCGGCGGCCGGCCAAAAAGCCGCTCGTGACACGCCGACGCGCGGACGAGCTGCTCGCTCGCGTCCTCGGGATGACCGAAGCGGCGCCGCGGCCTCGACGCCTGCGGGTGCGTGCGCAGGTAGACGTCGGTGTCGCACAGCAGCGGCAGGATTGGGTGGTAGAACGGCGACGCCGAGACCTCAATCTGCCCCCAGTCCGCGGCGGCGCGGTACTCGGGAATGACCCGGTTGAGGATCTCGAGCTCGACCTCCCGCAGCAGGACCTTGTCGACCTCCGAAAAACCGCGGCCCCTGGCCACGAGCCCCCGGACACGCGGGTCGTGCTCCAGGTACAGCGGATCCACCCACGCGAGCTTGTGCCACACCTGCAGGTCGCGCCAGTCCTCGACGGTGAATCGATCGGCGGCGGGCCCGGGGCCGCCCGGCGGCGGCCAGTCCCCGCGCAGCGCGACCAGCTCCGCATAGCGGGGATGCGCGTCGATCATCCGCTGGCGGTGCGCATGGAAGAAGTTGCCGAGCACGAAGGCGCGGTCGTCGGCGTCGAGCTCCGCGGCCGGCTTCAGGCTCAGCGCCAACGACGTGTCGCGCGCGCGATCGCCCGCGAACGCCTCGAGCTGCACGAGCAGCGACGGCACCAGGTTGAACGTCACGCGGATCGCCGGATAGTCGCGTAGCATCGCGACCATGCCGTAGTAGTCCTTCAGCGCGTGCAGGCGCACCCACGGCAGCAGGTGCTCGCCCGTGGCCAGATCCTCGTAGAAGGGCTGGTGCATGTGCCAGAGAATCGCCACGCGCGTCATGACCCTTGTTGTACTCTAAGTACCGCCGTGTTCAAGATCCTCGACCGGTACCTCATCCGTGAGATCCTCCTGCCGCTGGGCCTGGGGCTGCTGGTCCTGACCTTCGTTCTGATGATGCCGCCCATCCTGAAGGACGCCGAGAAGCTGATCGCCAAGGGCGTGGCGTGGCAGCCGATCATTCGCGCCCTGCTGACGCTGGTGCCCCAGGCGCTCTGCGTCACGATCCCGATGGCCGTGCTGCTCGGGATTCTCGTCGGGCTGGGCCGTCTTTCGGCGGACCGTGAATTCGTGGCCCTGCAGGCGTGCGGCGTCAGCGTGTACCGCGTGCTGCGTCCGATCGCCCTGCTGGCTCTCCTCGGGACCGCGGCGACGGCCTACGAGATCATCGTGGCGCTCCCGAACGCCAATCAGACGTATAAGGAGATCACTATCAACGTGATCGCGAGCTGGGCGGACACCGACATCAAGCCGCGCGTCTTCTTCACGAACTTCCCTAATCGCGTGATTTACGTGCGCGACATTCAGGCCGACCGCCAGTGGAAGGACATCTTTTTGGCGGACACGACCCAGAACGGCCAGACGTCGGCGTACCTCGCGCGCCGCGGACGGCTGGATGTCGATCGCGCGAAGCGGACCGTCCAGTTGGTCCTGGAGGACGGCCGGCGCCACACCACGTTCGCCAGCAGCCTGGAGGATTACGAAGAGACGTCGTTCCCGCGGCTCGTGCTGAACATCGACGCCAACGACGTGTTCCCGCGGAACCAAGTGATCAAGGGCGACAACGAGATGACCATCGCCGAACTGCGCGCCGCCGCCGCGGTGAATGCAGCGCACGGCATCTCCAGCGCCAGCCAGCTGTATACGATCCAGCAGAAGTTCTCCCTGCCGGCCGCCTGCCTGGTGCTCTCGTTGATCGGCGTGGCGCTCGGCGTGAGCAACCGCAAGGACGGCAAGCTGGCGAGCTTCGCGCTGGGCTTCGGGGTCGTCTTCGTGTACTACGTCCTGCTGTATTCGTCACGCGCGGTGGCCCTCGGAGGGCGCATGTCGCCTACCCTGGCTCCGTGGCTGGCGAACGTGCTGCTGGGGGTGGCCGGCGTTGTGCTGGTGCTGTGGCGGGCGCGCCTCGCGGACCAACCGGTGCGGATTCCGGGGCTCGCGTGGCGGAGAGCCGCGCCCTCCCCCGCCGGCGCCGCCCGGACGCGCGCGGCCCTCGCCGCCCGGTTGTCGCGCGTTAACTGGCCGCGGCCGAAGCTGCTCGACCTGTACATCTCGCGGCAGTACGTGGGCCTGTTCGTGCTGATGTTCGTGTCGCTCGTGGGGATCTTCTACATCTCGACGTTCATCGATCTGGCCGACAAGCTGTTCCGCGGCGCGGCGACGACGGGGATGCTGCTGCGGTACTTCTATTTCGCGACGCCGCAGTACGTGTACTACATCATCCCGCTGGCGGCCCTGCTGGCGACGCTCGTGACGGTCGGCGTGCTGACGAAGAACAGCGAGCTGATCGTCATGCGCGCCTGCGGCGTCAGTCTCTACCGCTCGTCGGTGCCGCTGGTGCTGTTCGCGCTGCTGTTCAGCGGCGCGCTCTTCGAGCTGCAGGAGCGCGTGCTCGCCGAGTCGAACCTCGAGGCGGCCCGCCTGAACGGCATCATCCGCGGCTATCCGATGAAGGAATTCGGCGTCCTCAATCGCCGCTGGGTCGTGGGCACGGGCGGCGACATCTACAACTACGAGTTCTTCGATCCGCAGGTCAACCTGTTCAAGGAACTGCGGCGCTATCACGTCGACGACGAGACGTGGACGCTGGACGCGCTGACGTACGCCGGAGAGACGACGCTCACCGGCGTCAAGGCCACCGGAAACCAGGCGTCGTGGACGGCGCGCCGGGATGGCGGCGCACGTTCGCGCCCGCCGCGGGCGGAGACGGCGCGGAGCGCCTGCGGATGACGTACGCGCCGTTCACCGAACAGCCGATGGCGCTCGAGCCGCCGGAGTACTTCAAGACCGAGGCACCGGAGGCCGATCGGATGACTTACGGCCAGCTAAAGCAGTACGTCGCGCAACTCCAGACGAGCGGTTATCACGTCGTGCCGTACATCGTGCAGCTTCAGCGGAAAGTCGCGTTTCCCTTCGTCACCTTGATCATGACGCTGCTCGCCGTGCCCTTCGCCGTGACGACCGGCCGGCGCGGCGCCCTGTATGGCATCGGCATCGGGATCGGGCTCGCGATCGTCTACTGGACGACGCTCAGCGTCTTCGGGGCGCTGGGCGCAGGCGGCTGGGTGACGCCGGCGCTCGCGGCATGGGCGCCCAACCTGATGTTCGGCGCGGCCGCGATCTACCTGCTGCTGACGGTCAGAACGTAGAGTTTCAGAAACCGTGCAGCGGTACGTAGGCCGGGTCCTCTGGACCCGGCTCCGGGCGGGTCCGAAAGGAACCGCCCCACGGCTCTCTTAGTGCTGCAGGACGACGCGCTTGAGCCAGAGGCGGCTCGAAGTCCCCGGCTTCGTGTTCGTCATGTCGACCGTGAACAGCAGCATGCGAATGCGATCGAGCGGCGGCCGGGCGGTGTGCGCGGGGCCGGCCGGCAGCAGATCGTCGAAGTACACCGTGCGCTCCTGATCGAACGTGTCCACGTAGACGGAGCGCTGCCATCGCTCGTTGTTCGAATCGCCGACGCCGCTCCGGAGTTGGACGGCGACGCGCATCGGGCGCTCACCCCGGATGGTGAACGCCGCGCGATCGTACGAGGCCACGCCGTTGGGCAGGTCAGTGGCGAGTGCCACCACTTGTCCCGCGGGTGGGCCACCTGCCAGCCCGAACCGCATCCGCAATTCCACGCCGCCCATGATCGGCGCCGCCTCAACCACCGCAAGCGATGTCGGGTCGTGCTCCACGCCCCAGCCCGTGATCGCCTTGCCGTCGAACAAGGTCTGGCTGACGGTCGCCGGCGGACGCGTCGCCGCGCGGACCGCTGCCGCCGCAGGGTCGCGGACGTACACCGGGTTGCTGCGAAGCCACGACGCGGCGTCAGGACGATCCGACGAGCGCACCTCGACCCAGTACGCGCCTGGACCTGCCGCGACGGTGAAGTCCTGCTCGCGGTGGCCGCCGCTCAGAACCGTCGCGCCGTTCCAGACCGTCGCCGCGAATCCCGTCGGCGCGTTGGTCCGCACGTGCAGCGTCAACGGACCGCCGACGGCAAGTTCATCGCCGGCGTGCACTGTGCCGCGTTGATTGCTCGCGGTGAACTCGAGCGATGCGGGCGTGGCGATACCGTCGATCGCCGTATAGAGATGACCGCCGCGCAGCGCCCGGACGAGCGTCGCCGCATCGACGGCCGCCGTGCCCGACAGCGGCCGGTCCAGCGCCGCGTGAACCGACATCGTCCGGAACGCGGACTCGTAGCCCGGCGCCGCGACGACGTACTGGTTGTCAACCGGATCGCCGCGCAACGCGAGCTTGGCGTGCACGTCCGCGCCGGCCAGCATGACGAGGCGCCGCCGGCCGGCAATCGCGGCCCACTGATCGATCATGCCGCTCGGTTGCATCAGGCCGGCGATCGTTTCAGCCGGCCTGAACGGATAGTCGAACAGCGCGGCCAGCAGGTGCCGCCTCGCACCCCAGCGCGTTGGACGTCCGTCGGCTGGCGCGGAGGTGGCCATCGCCTGCTGCACCCACTGCCGCCAGACGCTGTCGAGGTTGAAGATCTCGACGCCATCGACCGGCGCCGTCCAGTCCCGCCAGCGCAGCTGGGGCTTGGGAGAATCCGGGTGGGCGGCGACGCCGAATCCACCCAACCGGCGCACGTCCTCGACGACGTCGCGTGCGTCGCCGCCGAGCGGGTACGGCGCGGCGGGCATGTCGATCGCGATGTAATGGCCGCCGTTCGTGCTGATCTCGACGGCATCAAGACACAGCACGCCGGCGCGATAGGCCGGCGCGTCAGGCAGCCGGGTTGCGTCGCCGTGATCGGTGAAGACGAGGAACCTGAGGCCGGCGCGCGCCGCCGCGGCGGCGATCTCGTCGGGACTGCTGAGGCCGTCGGACCGATTGCTGTGGATGTGGAGGATGCCGGGAATGGCGCCGTCGGACGGCGGCGGGAGCCGCGTGTGGCGCGGGGGGATCGTGGCGGCGATGAAAACAGCGACGGCGGCCAACAGGGCCGCCGTCGCCAGTGCCAGCCTCTTCACAAATCGGATCAGAGCCCGGCGCGCGACCGGAGCGCGGCTGCTTTGTCGGTTCGCTCCCAGGTGAACTCCGGTTCGGTCCGGCCGAAGTGGCCGAACGCCGCGGTCTTCTTGTAGATCGGCCGGCGCAGGTCGAGCTCTTCCATGATGCCGCGCGGCGTGAGCTTGAAGTGCTCGCGGACGAGCTCGGTGATCTTCTCTTCCGGAATGCGCCCGGTGTCCTCGGTGTGCACCATGACGGAGACCGGGTCCGCGACGCCGATCGCGTAGGCGAGCTGCACGAGCGCGCGCTCGGCGATGCCCGCCGCGACGACGTTCTTCGCGATGTAGCGCGCCATATAGCACGCCGAGCGGTCCACCTTTGTCGGATCCTTGCCCGAGAACGCGCCGCCGCCATGCGGCGCGGCGCCGCCGTAGGTGTCGACGATGATCTTGCGGCCGGTGACGCCCGCGTCTCCGTGCGGCCCGCCGACGACAAAGCGGCCGGTCGGGTTGACGTAGACCTTGGTGTTCTTGTCCATCAGGTTGGCGGGAATTGATCGATTGACGATCTTCTCGACGATGTCCTCGCGCATGGTCTCGTTGGTGACGAGCGGGCTGTGCTGGCTGGAGACGACGACCGCATCGACGCGGATCGGCCGGTTGCCGTCGTACTCCACGGTCACCTGCGACTTGCCGTCCGGACGGAGGTACTCGAGGACGCCGTCACGCCGCGCGCAGGACAAGCCCCGGACGAGCTTGTGCGCCAGCATGATCGGCAGCGGCATCAGCTCTTCGGTTTCCGTGCACGCGAAGCCGAACATCAGGCCCTGATCGCCGGCGCCGCCCGTGTCCACGCCCATCGCGATATCGGGCGACTGGCTGTGAATCGAGGAGAGCACGGCGCACGTCTCGGCGTCGAAGCCGAACTTGCCGCGGTTGTAGCCGACTTCCTTGATCGTCGACCGTACGACGTCCTGGAAATCGACGTAAGCGCTGGTCGTGATCTCGCCGGCGACGATCGCCAGCCCGGTGGTGACGAGGGTCTCGCACGCGACGCGGCTCACCGGGTCCTGCGCGATGATCGCGTCGAGAATGGAATCGGAAATCTGGTCCGCGATCTTGTCCGGATGCCCTTCGGTAACCGATTCAGACGTGAAAAGATGCCGTCCCTTACGGCTCATGCCGCGCTCCTTCACTGGAAAAAAGATGACCTCTGGAAACGGTTCAGTTTAGCAGAATCAGGCCCGCGGGTGGAAGCGATCGTAGACCGTGCGCAGGCGCGCCTCGAGCACGTGCGTATAGATCTGGGTGGTGGACAGATCGGAGTGACCGAGCATCAGCTGAATCGAGCGGAGATCGGCGCCGCGCTCCAGCAGGTGCGTCGCGAACGAGTGCCGCAGCACGTGCGGGCTGAGCGACCGCGGCAGGTTCGCGCGACGGCCGTGCTGCTTGAGGATCTTCCAGAAGCCGACGCGGCTCAGCGGTCCGCCGCGCGCGTTGAGGAACAGACGCGGCGAAGATCGCCCTTTGAGGAGCGTCCGGCGCGCCGTGGACTGGTAGCGGCCGATCCAGTCGCTCGCCTGATCGCCGATCGGCACCAGCCGCTCCTTGCTGCCCTTTCCGATGCACGTCAGGTAGTGCTCGTCGAGGTGCAAGTCCGCCAGCCGCACGCCGACGAGCTCGCTGACGCGCAGGCCGGTGGCGTACAGCAACTCGATCATGGCGCGATCGCGCAGGCCGGCTGGCGTCGCCACATCCGGCTGCGCGAGCAGCGCGTCGACGTCTTCGAGCGACAGGAATTTCGGCAGCGCGGGCCAGGCGCGCGGCGGGCGCAGGTCATCGGCGGGACTGTGCGCGAGGCGCCGGTCGAGGACGAGGAACCGGAAGAAGCCACGCACGGCCGCGACGGTGCGCGCCACGGACCGCGGCGAGAGGCCGCGCGCCATCTGTCCGCGAACGAACGCTTCGAGCGCCTGGCGATCGAGCGTCTCGGGCGTGCGATGCGCCCCGGCCGCGTACGCGGCCAGCGCGGCGAGATCGCGCGCGTAGCTCTCGAGCGTATGCTCAGCGAGCCGGCGCTCCACGCGCAGATGGTCGAGGTAGGCGTCGATCACAGTAGTCGTTCGTCGTTGGTCGTCACTAAGGAGTCTCTGACGAGTCGATAGTCGCGAGTCGCTCGTCGAGAGTCAAGGACTGTGTTACCATCCCCGGTTTGTTCCTGAGGTTGTGCCCGCATGCCTGTGCGTTCGAAGTGGCAATCGCTTCCTACCGAGCAGATTAATCCGGCCACGCTCGCCATCGACAAGCTCTCCCCCGCCGACATCGTCGAAGGGATGTTGAACGAGGACCGCAAGATGCTGGCCGCGGTTCAGCGCGAGAAGGACCGTATCGCCGTCGGCGTCGAGATCATCACGCAGGCGCTGCGCCAGAAGGGGCGCATCATCTTCGTCGGCGCGGGGACGAGCGGGCGCCTCGGTGTGCTCGAATCGGCCGAGATGCCGCCCACCTTCGGCACCGGTCCGGATCTCGTGCTCGCCATCATGGCCGGCGGCAAGGGCGCGGTGCTGCGCGCGCGCGAAGGCGTGGAGGACAACTACGAGGAAGGCGCGCGGTCGGTCAACCGCGTCCGGCCGACGAAGAAGGACGTCGTGATCGGCGTGTCGGCGAGCGGCATGACCCAGTTCGTGCGCGGGGCGCTGACGCGTGCGCGCCGCGCCGCCGCGAAGATCATTTTCGTCACCTGCGATCCGCAGACCGAATTGCAGACCTTCGTCGATCTGACGATCGCGCCGGCCGTCGGCCCGGAAGTCATCGCGGGGTCCACGCGGCTCAAGGCCGGCACCGCCACGAAGCTCGTGCTCAACATGCTGACGACGGCTGCGATGATCCGCACCGGCAAGACCTACGGGAATCTGATGGTCGACGTCCAGACCGGATCCGAGAAGCTGCGCGACCGCGCGCGCCGCATCATCGTGATCGTCACCGGGCTGGAGTACGACGCGGCCGACGAACTGTTGCAGCGGGCCCGTTGGAACGTCAAGGCGGCGATCGTGATGCAGAAGAGCGGCCTCACGTACTCGCGCGCGCTGTCGCGGTTGCGCGGCGCCCACGACTTCGTCCGCGACGCGATCGGCGAAGACGTCGAAGCGCGACTGCGCGAGCTCCTCGAAGTCGGCTAGCCGCGTCCCGATCCACCCACACTTCGGCCCGCGGGTGCAGCTGCAGCAGCGAGGCCGGCACGCGCGTCGTCACCGGCCCCTCGATCAGCCGGCGCACGGCGACAGCCTTGCTCGCGCCGGTGGCGATGAGCACGAGCCGCCTCGCGCCGAGAATCGTCGCCATCCCCATTGAAATCGCCTCGCGCGGCACCGCGTTGACGCGGCCTGCAAAGAGCCCCGCGTTCGCGCGCCGCGTCCGCGGGCGCAGCCGCGCGCGATGCGTTCGGGCGATGAGGGCTGCCGCCGGCTCGTTGAACCCGACGTGCCCATTCACCCCGAGGCCGAGAATCTGCAGGTCGATGCCGCCGGCCCGCTCGATGGCGCGCTCGTAGCGTACGCACTCGCGAGCCACGTCGCGGGTCTCTCCTCGCGGGGCCATGGCTTGTGGGCGCGGCAGGTTGATGTGATCGAAGAGGTTCCGGCGCATGAACGCCCGATAGCTCCCGGGGTGCTGCGCGCCGACGCCGATGAACTCGTCGAGGTTGAAGGCCGTCGCGCGCCGGAAGTCCGCGCGGCGCGCGCGGTGGAGTCGGATCAACTCGGCGTACACCGGAATCGGCGTGCGGCCGGCAGGAAGGCCGAGCACGAGACGCGGATTGGACTTGAGCGCGCGAGCCACGTCGACGGCAAGCGCGCGGGCGAGAGCGGCCGCGCTTGGAAATACCCGAGTCACCATTAGATTCTTCTCAGCCCTCAGCCCTCAGCCCTCTTGCCCTCAGCCCTATTTGTACCTCGGCACATGCGCCCCGCCGCGCGCCTCGGCCAGTGCGAGCCAGACGGCGCCCGCCGCGGGTTCGCGGTCCAAAACCCGGACCTGACCGCGCGGCGCGACCTCGCTCAAACGCCGGGGAAGCTCCTGGGCCAGCCACGGCACAACGCGGAAGACGCCGCCCGCCAGGAAGAAGGTGAACGGGTCGCCTCGCATTTCGAGCCGGGTCGCGACCGAGCGGGCCGCGAGCACCAGCTCGTCAGCCGCGCTCTCGAGGATCCGGGTCGCCACGGCATCGCCCGTACCCGCCGCGTGCTGCACGATCGGACCGAGCGCGGCGACGCGTCGTCGCGGCTCGTCGCGGTCGTAGACGATGCGAGGCAGGCGTGAGACGTCCTCCGCGGCGAAGTGCGCGAGAATCCCGTGCGTCAAACGCGTGTCCGGACCGCGGCCATCCGCTGCGCGCATGACCGCGGCCACGGCCTCGCGTCCGATCCAATAGCCGCTGCCCTCGTCGCCGATCATGTGCCCCCAGCCGCCGGCCCGCGCGGCCTCGCCCACGGCGTTGCGGCCGTACGCGATCGCGCCGGTACCGGCGATGATCACGATGCTCGGCGCGTCGCCGGCCCCGGAGACGAGCGCGATCAGCGCGTCGTTGACGACCAGCACCCGCGCCTGCGACGCGATGCGGCGCATGATGGCGCGCACCGTGCGCGCTTCGTCGTCGCGATCGACGCCGGCCATGCCGAGGCAGATGGCCGCGGGCACGATGCCGCGATCGCCGGCCGCGGCCACCATCAGCTCGTGCAGGACCTTCTCGACCTCGAGCTCGCCGGACGAGTGCAGGTTGGCGCCGGGGCCGCGCGCCTCGGAGACGACGGCACCGTGCTCGTCGGCGAGCAGACAGACCGTCTTCGTCCCGCCGGCGTCGATGCCGAGCACGTGCATGCCAGCGATTATTACTCGCGGCCCGTCTTCCAATCTATGTATGCTACGCACCGTGCGTGGGCCTCGGATTCCTTCTGCCTTCGGCCTTCTGCCTTCCTACTTCTGACTTCCCATGGGCTTCTCTGCGATCGACTACGCGGTGCTGGCGGCGTATCTGAGCGGCATCACGATCTTCGGCAGCCAGTTCCGGCGATCCCATCACTCGGTCAGGGACTACTTCCTCGGCAGCCGCCAGACGTCGTGGATCGTGATCAGCCTGTCGATCGTCGCGACCGAAACCAGCACGCTCACGCTCATTGGCGTGCCGGCGCTCGCCTACACCGCCTACCCGCGGCCCGAGCAGGGCGGCAGCTTCACCTACCTCCAGGTCGTCGCCGGCTACGTCGTCGCGCGGTTCGTGATCAGCCTGCTCTTCATCCCCGCGTATTTCCAGGGCGAGATGCTGACGGCGTACGCGCTGCTCGATCGGCGGTTCGGCGCGCGCGCGCGCCATTTCGCGGCGTCGCTGTTTCTCGTCATGCGCGCCCTGGCGGAGGGCGTGCGCGTCTTTGCCGCCTCGCTCGTGCTCGCGGCCGTGCTCGGCGCGAGCATGCCGGGGCTCCCCCACCTCTGGCTCTGGTCGATCGTCATCGTCGGCGTGCTCACGCTGGTCTACACGTTTGAAGGCGGAATCGCCGCGGTCATCTGGACCGACCTCGTGCAGTTGGTGATTTACGTCGGCGGATCGCTGCTCGCGGCGTACATGCTCGTGCAGGCAGTGCCCGGCGGATGGACGGCGATCGTCGCGGACGCGCGCGCCGCGGGCAAGCTCCAGTTCATCTCGTGGTCCTGGGACCTCACGGCGCCGTTCACGTTCTGGGCGGGCCTCGCCGGCGGATGTTTTCTGACGATGGCGTCGCACGGCACCGATCAGCTGCTGGTGCAGCGCCTGCTGACGTGCCGGAATCAGCGCGAGAGCCGGCTGGCGCTGATCCTCTCCGGCTTCGTCGTCTTCGCGCAGTTCGTCCTGTTCCTCGGCATCGGCATGATGCTGCACGCCTATTACGCGGGACACCCGCTCCCGCCGATGGCGAGCACCGACGAGATCTTTCCCGCGTTCATCGTCCGCAGCCTGCCGCACGGCGTCGCCGGGCTCGTGATCGCGGCCATCTTCGCGGCCGCGATGTCGAACCTGAGCGGCTCGCTCAATTCCCTCGCGTCGACGACCGTGCTGGACTTCTATCAGCCGCTCGCACGCCGACGTCTGGATGAGGCCGGGCTGCTCGGGCTGTCACGCTGGCTGACGGCGGCGTGGGGGCTCGTGCTGATCGCCATCGCGATCCTCGCCCGCGACTGGGGATCGGTCTTCACGGTAGGACTGACGATCGCGTCGATCGTCTACGGGCCGATGCTGGGCGCGTTCCTGCTCGGCGTCCTGACGACGCGCACGACCGAACGCGGCGCGATCGCCGGCATCGGTGTGTCGCTCGTCGTGATGATCGCCGTGCGTCTGTTCACGCCACTGGCGTGGACGTGGTACGTCCTGGCTGGCGCGCTCGTCTGTATGTCCGTGGGATGGGTGGCGAGTGGCCGTGAGTAACGCCACGGACGCAATCGACGCGGCGCGCGGCGTCATCGCCGAGGCCATTGCGGCGCGCGTGTTTCCGGCGGCGGCGCTGGAAGTCGGAGACCGTGCGGGCGTCCTCTGGAGCGAGGCGCTTGGCACGCGGACGTTCGAGAGCGACTCGCTGCGCGTCACGCTGCAGACCCCGTTCGATCTGGCATCGCTGACGAAGGTCGCTGCGACCACGACGGTCCTGATGACGCTCGTCGGCGACGGCCGCGTGCGGCTCGACGAGCGGCTATCGGCGATGTTCCGGGAGTGGAACGGCTCCGATCGCCGCGACGTCACCGTCCGCGATCTCCTCGAGCACGCGTCCGGGCTGACGGCCCGCCTGGTCGATGCGCCACCGTCGAGCCGGCGCGAGTTCGAGCACGACATCTGCGCGATGCCGCTCGAGTGTCCGCCGCGCGCCAAATCGATCTACAGCGACCTCGGGTTCATCCTGCTGGGATTTCTCGCCGAGGATCGGTCGGGCGCGCCGCTCGCCGATCCGTTCAAGGCCGGCGGACTGACCTTCGCCCTTTCTGATTCCGCGCGCGCCCTGGCGGCGCCGACGTTCCCGGAACCCGCGGATCCCCGGCGGGGGCGGCTACTTGCCGGCGAAGTGCACGACGACTACGCGGCGGCGCTCGGCGGCGGCGCCGGTCACGCCGGGCTTTTCGGATCGGCGCCCGATCTCGGTGCGTTCGCGCGCGTGTGGCTGCGCACCGCGCGCGGCGAGACCGGCCTGCCGTCACCGTTCACGCCGGCGATGGCGCAACTGTTCCTCGAGAAGAGCACGGTGCCCGGCAGTTCCCGCGCGCTGGGCTGGGACACGATGCTGCCGACCTCGTCGTGCGGCACGCGCATGTCGGCGGCCGCGTTCGGGCACGTCGGATTCACGGGCACGTCCCTGTGGATCGATCCCGTCCGCGACAAGTACTTTGTGCTCCTGACGAACCGCGTCTGCGGCGGCGGCACGCTCGACCAGATGCGGAGCGTGCGGCGCGCGTTCCACGACGCTCTCGGAGATGTATGACGAAGATGAATGACCAACAACGAATGACTAGAGCGGTTTGCAGATCGCTGGAGTACGTAGGGCGGGTCCTTTTGGACCCGCCGGCGGCGACGGTGAGCCGGGTCCGAAAGGGCCCGGCCGGGATTGCTCGTCGTGTCGGCGGCGGTCGTGGCAACTGCGCGCAGTATCGACGATCAGAAGCTTTGACGAACAGCTCGGCCAACGCCCCCGCTGCGGCGTCCTAACGTCACAACCGTCCGCGCCCCGGTTGAATCGGTTGAACGGGCGCTCCGGGATTGCCGAAGCCGCCGCGCGGGATCGCTGAGCCTGGGCCGCCCGGACCGACTGGACCACCAGGACCGTTCGGACCGAAGCCTCGTCCGCCCGGGCCATTCGGCGGACCGCCGCGGCCACGTTGACCGCCGAGAGGCCCCTGAATGTTCGGCGGCTGACCTTGTGTACCGCCGCGCTGCCCGGGTACCCCAGTACCGGGTGTACCGGCTCCTGGCTGCTGCACGGCCGCAAGATGAATGAACGCCCATTCGTTGTAATGGCTGCGTCCGTTGTAGAGGCGAATCGATTGATCTTTGCTCTTACTCGTCACACCGCTGATGCCGGACACGGCCACCTGCCCACCGCCGACGCCGCCACCACCGCGTGCCGCCGCAGGATTCTGCGCTCCCCCGGCAGGCGCTGCACTCTGAGCGCCGCGTCCGGCCGGTGCGCCGCCGCGTCCAGCTGGCGCGCCGGGCGCGTTGGCGCCGGCCGGGATAATCACGAAGTCGTCATTCGTGATCGGGTCTTTGTACTTCTTGCGAAGAAAACGCTGCTCGACGAGCGCGTCCACGTTCGGAGGATAGGCGTTGGCGAACTTGCGCTGGTAAAGACCGATCGCGTGGGCGTACTGCAGGCCTCTGAAGACGAGTTCTTCTTCCTTTTCCCGCTGGGCCGTCTGCTTCCAGACCGGCATTGCCACGGTGAGCATGATCGCCATGATGCTCATCGCAACGAGCAGCGCGGCCATCGCGTAGCCGCGCTGACGACTCGCTTGACCCGGTAAGTTCATGGGGCCTAAGATGTTTATCGTCTTCATGCTATCACGCCCCCGCCGCGCGATCCTGCCGGGAGTTCTTCTTTCCGCGTTGATCGCAGGCTGTCAGAGGGTGCCGTTGCTGGCGCCCTCGGGATCGACGCTGACACTGACGGCCTCGGCGACTGCCCTGCCCCTCAACGGGACGACGCAGATCATTGCGCAGGTCATCGAGCCGTCCGGCACGCCGCCGCACAGCGGCACGACAGTGTCCTTTACGACGACGCTTGGGTCGATTGAGCCGGCCGATGCGACGACGGATACGGCAGGCCGCGCGATCGTGACGTTCAGGGCCGGTACGTTGAATGGGATCGCGAGCATTGCGGCACTCTCGGGCGGTGTCAGCGCGAGCGGAAACAACGCGGTCAAGATCGCGATCGGCACCGCGGCCGTCGGCCGCGTGATCGTCGGCGCGAGCCCGACGCTCGTCCCGGCGCTCGGCGGAACGTCGATGATCAGTGCCACGGTGCTGGACATCAACGGCAACGCCCTCCCTTCGGCGCCCGTGACGTTCTCAACGACCGCCGGCACGCTGAATCCGCTCGTGGTGACGACCGACGCGAACGGCCTGGCGACCACCTCGCTGCAGACCGCGCAGCAGGCCATCGTCACGGCGAGTGTCGGCGCTCAGGGGACGACGAACACGTCAACGACGACGGGGACGACGGGGACGACCGGTACAACCGGCACGACCGCGGGTCAGGCGTCGGGAACGGTCACCGTGGGTGTGGCCGCCGCGCCGACGCTGGTGATTACTCCGCCGAGCACCTTGCCAACGGTCAACTTGCCGGCCGCGTTTACGTTCGTGATCACGGTTCCGACGACCAATGGCAGCGCGGTGAAGAACGTGACCGTGAACTGGGGTGACGGGATCCAGGACCTCGGCGCGATGAGCGGGACGAACGTCATTTCGCACGTGTTTCACACGAGCAATATCTACACCATAACCGCCACGCTAATCGATGGTTCGGGCAACGTCGTACAGGTGACGACGTCGGTCACCGTCGTCCCGGCGGCGCTCACGCTCACAATTACCGCGCCGACGACGGCGCC
The DNA here is from genome assembly GCA_016195265.1 of Acidobacteriota bacterium. Lineage (GTDB taxonomy): Bacteria > Acidobacteriota > Vicinamibacteria > Vicinamibacterales > CAVVIG01 > SRVP-36. The sequence goes on from JACPZW010000068.1 coordinate 106,076, forward strand.
GAGCGCCGGGTTGCCAGCTTCATTCACCATTGTTCCTGGCGTACCGGCCAATACGGGCGACACGGTGAAGAATGTCACGATTGAGTGGGGCGACGGGACGGCGGCGCAGTCGTTAGGAGCGATCTCAGCGAGCACTGTCGTCACGCACGTGTATTCCACGGCGGGCAGCTATTCGATCACCGGGACGATAACAGATGCCGCCGGTAACTCCGTTACCGTCTACATCGCCGTGACCGTGATTCCCGTGGCGTCGCCGACGATTATCATCACGCCGAGCGTGCCCAGCGTGCATGGGAATGCCGTGAACTTCACGGTCCAGGTGACGCCACCAACGGGCGTCGGCATCGTGTCGGCGACGATCGACTTTGGCGACAACGTCACAAGCAAGCTTGGTGGGCTGAACGGCACGACAAGCATCAGCCACGTTTACTCGGCTGCTGGGCCGTACACCATCACCGTCACCGTTGTCGATACCCTTATCGACGCCACAACGGGCAAGAACCGTCAGACGACGGGAACGACAAACATCCAATACCCGTAGAAACCGACGTTCGTTTGGGATTCAAAACAGAACAAGAAGGCCGGGCGAGGTGCCCGGCCTTATTGTTTTCGCGCGTGTCGATCAGAGGAATATCGAGGAGAAGCCGCTACCACTCCGAGTACTTGCCGCCGTCGAGGGACGTGCCGTCCGCGCCGCTCTTGACGTCGAAGACGCCGGACCGGGCTGTCGACAGGAAGCCGTTGCTCATTCTGCGGACCCTGTGCCTTCGTGCTTCAGGAACGCTTCCACGAGATCCCTCAGGGGCAGAAGTTTCTTCTGGATCACGTCCCATAAGATTCCCAAGTCCACGTCGAAATAGCCGTGAATCAGCTTGTCCCTGAGACCCGCGATCTTCGTCCACTCGATGTCTATGTGCCTGAGAAACACCTCATCGGACTTCATGCCAGGCGACCTCGTTCTCGACGAACGGCTTAATGCGCGGATTGAGACTGCGGCTCGTCACCAGGCCGACCTTGCGACGGAAGAGACGCTCCAGCGAGAAGTTCAAGTCGATGAAGTTGTCGTAAGTCGGCTTCTCGAGGTCGATGAGAAAGTCAACGTCGCTGCCTCGCTTCTGGTGGCCGCGGGCATATGAACCGAAGAGGCCGATCCGCTTCACGGAATACTTCTTGAGCAGGTCCTCATGATCACGCAGGGCCTTCAGGATCCTTGTCCGCGTCAGGCTTGGCTTCTTCTTCATGACCGTTACCGTTCAGAGTCGCAGAGTCCTCCGACCATCATCGCTGGAGGACGGTGTGCATGTTACCACTCGGAGTACTTGCCGCCGTCGATCGACGTGCCGTCCGCGCCGCTCTTGACGTCGAACACGCCGGACTCCGCGGTCGGGTTGTTCGGATCGGGCTCGGCGGGAATGGTCTGCCAGGTCGTGTTGCTCTTGGTGAACGGATCCTCGGGAATCTTCCGCATGTACCCCTCGCTCACCAGCGCGTCGAGCGTGCTCGGGTACTGGCCCTTGTCTGCGTAGTACTGATCGATCGCGTCGCGCATTCGGAACAGGTCTTCCTTCAACACGGACTCGCGCGTGAAGACGACGCTGTTCCGGTACTGCGTCAGGCCCATCGTCGCCAGGACGACGAGCAGCGTCAGCACGACAAGAAGCTCAATCATGGTAAAGCCAGATTGAGAGAGTCTTCGCGTCATCTCAATTCGCCAATTCCTCAATCAATCACCCACTTACCCAACCACCCAATTACCCAATTCACCAGTCTTTGTATTTGGTCCCGTCGAGCGCGGTACCGTCAACGGTCGTATAGACGTCGAACACGTTCTGTCCGCCCCATCGCGTCGAGTCGGCCTTGTCCTGCACGGAGCGCTTGCCCCAGTCCGTCCCGTGCGTCATCGGATCGATCGGCACGCGCCGCAGGAACTTCAGCTTCCGGCCGGTGGCGTCGTTGGCCGCGGTGACGCCCTCCACCAGCGTGTCGAGATCCGGCGGGTAGTTCTCCGCGCCGACTTTCAACTCGGTCGAGCCGATTTGTCCGAGGTCGGCCGCGTCCTTGTACTTGTCGATGGCCGTGCGCATCTCCCGCAGCGCCCGGCGCAGCTCGGCTTCGCGGGTCCGCGTCGCGGTGACCTTCGCGAGGGGCATGACCGCCGACGCCAAGATCAAAATGATCGTCGCGACGACGAGCAGCTCAACGAAGGTATAGCCGCACTCCGGGTGCCGGGTGCCGGGTGCCGGGTGCTGGGTGCGGAGAAATCGGGCGCGGAGAAGTCGCATCAGCGTCAACCTTACTGTTGCACCGTGACCGTCACCGGCGTGAACCGCAGGCCCATCGCGACGCCGCCGGGTCCGGTCGCGGTCCCGCTCGCGGTGAACGTCGCCGGCCCAGGCGCGATGGCGTCGAACAGGACCGCAGCGAGCAGGCCCGTCCCCGACGCGCCCGTGGCGTCGGCGGCGCGGACGAGCGTGATGTCGACGCGGTTGGTGCCGGCCTGCTGCGTGAACGTCACGTTGACGCCGCCGGCCCGCATGAAGCTCCCCTCCTGCACCGTGCGAACGCGCAGCTTCGTCGGGTCATAGACCAGCGTCAGCGTGATCGTCGAGATGCGCGACGCGTCGGCGATCGACAGCGGTACGGTGTACGGGCCGCCGCCGACGCGCATCGGCTGCGCAGGCAGCGAAATCAGAATCTGCGCGGCGCCTATGCCCGGCGATGTCGTCGGCGCCGTCACGGGCGCGGCCGGCGCTGGAGCGGTCGCGGCGCCTGCCGTACTTGGAGCGCCTGCGACTGGTGCCGGCAGTGGACCCGCTGGTGCGGGCGGCGCCGCCGGCGACGGCGTGTCCGGGCCCGTCGATGTCACGATGTTCGGCGAAGGCTGAACGGGCGTCGGCGGCACGAGGACGGTCCCCGGCACCGGCGACGAGCCCGGCGGCGCGGCGACCGTGGTCCCGCCCGGACCGCGCTGCAGATTCTGGGGCGCCGCGGCCGGCGGCGCCCCAGGGGACGGTGCCGCGGCGGGAGCCGGCGCGAACTCGGCAACGGGCGGCTGCGCAATCAGCGGCGGCGTTCCGCCGACGCCGAGGTTCTGCTGCGACCCGATGTAGATCGGCTTCAGGTCGTCTTCGGTGACCTCGTGCGTGCGCACGATGTGTGGCGTCAGCAGCATCACGATGTCGGTCTGATCGCTCTGCCTCGTGTTCCCCGAGAACAAGTCCTTCAGGATCGGCACGTGGATCGCGCCCGGAAATCCTTTGACCGAATCCAGGTCCTGCTGCTGGAAGAGGCCGGCCAGCAGGTTCGACTCCCCGTCGCGCAGCCGCAGGCGCGTCGTCACCGACCGCTGGCCGAACGACGGGATGTTGATGCCCGCGATCACGACGTCGGCCTTGCGCGACGTGTCCTCGATGTTGAGGTCCAGCAGGATGTCGCCTTCGAGCGTCACGCGCGGCGTGATGTCGACGGTGATGCCGACGTCCTTGTATTGATACGAGCTGAGCGGGTTGACGCCGGCGCCGCCGGTCGCGATCGGCGTGTAGCTCGTCGAGATGATCGGGATCGAATCGCCGAGCTTCAGCGTCTGCTTGGCGCCCTCGGCGCCGCGCAGCTGCGGCTTGGCGATGATCTTGGTGTGCGTGTCGCTTTCCAGGAAGTTCGCGATGGCCGTCGGAACCGCGAGGTAAAAGTCCGCCGTGCTGATGCCGCGCGAAATCGTATTCAGGTTGAAGGCCGGCGGCGGTCTCACCGCGCCGGGCGCCGTGGATTGGCCCGTCGTTGTCGACGTGGTCCCGCCCGTCGTCGGCGTCGTGCCGGTCGGGGTGCCGGTGGTCGTCGGCGCCTGCGTGGTCGAGCCGCTCGGCGAGACTTCCGGCGAAAAGACCGTCCCGAGCGCGTAGTCCGACAGGTTGATGCCGTAGGTCTTGGTGCGCGACCGGTCGACCTCGAGGATGGCGACGTCGATGACGATCTCGGCGCGCGGCTTGTCGTTCTGCTGGATGATCTTCTCGAGAATCTGGACGACGGGCGCCGTGCCGCGCACGGTGATCGTGTTCGCGGTCTTGTTGGCGACGATCGCCGGCTGAATCGCGATGCCGGGCAGCCGGACGATCGTACTCAGAATCTGCGTCAGCTCGGTCGCGTCGGCGTGCGAGACGTAGAAGACGCGGACGACCTGCTCGTCGTACTGGGCGTGCTTGGTCGCGATGTCCTGGAAGACGAAGATCGAACGCTCGTTGACGACCTTGTACGAGAGCTGGTTCTGCGTCATCAGCTGCGTCAACGCCTGTTCCAGCGTGACGCCGTCGAGCTGCACGGTCGCCGGGCGGTCCGTCACTTCGCGGTCGTAGGTGATGTTGATGCCGGTCACGTCGGCGATCGAGTTAAGGATGTCGCGCAGGCTCGCGTTGTTGTACCGGATGCGTGGTAGGGGCGTGGTGAAGTTGATGAGCGCAGGCGGCGCCGACGCGGCGCGCGCGCGCTCGCGCATCGCCTCGATCGGCGGCCGCGGGCGCGACGCTTCGATGTGATCGCGGATCGTGCGCTCGAGTTCGGCCACCTTCGCGACGGCAGATCGGTTGCCCGGGTCGTACTCGCTTGCCTGCTTGTATTCGCCGAGCGCCGCTTCGAGCTGCTCGTCTTTTTCGAACGCCTTCGCCTTTTCGAGGTGGGCGCGCGCCGCGGTCTGCATGGCGCGCTGCAGCGCGATCTGATACTCCGGCCGATCCGGCGCCGCCTGCGAGGCCTGACGGTAAGCGGCCACGGCTTCGTCGAGCTTGCCGTCGTGCACGGCCTTCTCGCCGCGGCCGAACGCCTTGCCCGCCGCGCACCCGCCGGCCATGACGCCGAGCGCCAGTGCCACGCCGAACCCTGTCAGCCGTTTGGTCATAAATCTCACGATCCCGAGAGCCGAAGCGTCGTGCGCCCGCGGCCATCCAGATACGACATCTCAATCGATTCCGCGCCGATCTTCACGATCCGGTACCGGCCTTCGATGGGCGGCCCGCCTTCCGTTCCGTAAAACACGTGTCCCGCCGAGTCGCTCAAGATCGCGATCTTCGGCTTCTGCTCGCCGGTGTCGAACAGGCCGATGAACTTCAGCGTGATCGGCGGCGGCGGCGGGACGGGCGGCGGTCCCGTCGGCACGGGCGTCACCGGCCCCGTTGGCCGCACGGGCGCCGGCGGTGGCGGCGGCACCGGCTTCGGCTTGAACCGGAAGAGATTGCGTTCCTCGTCGACCGGCCTCACGCGATCGCCGGATAGCGCCGCGAGATGCACGTCGGGCGCCGAAGGCGTGGCCGCCGCCTGCTGCGTCCGCGGCGCCGCGGTCTGTGCCGCCGGCGGTGTGGCTATCGCGTTAGACGTTGCCGCCGCGGGCGCAGACGTCGCCGGCCACGCGCGGTAGACGCCCCACGTGAGCGCCAGGGCCAGCGCCGCCAGGATCCACGGTCGCCACTTCTCAGCGGCCATCGGACTCCAGGCGGAAGTACGTCGAGAGGTCGAGCAAGAGTTGCAGCGGCTTGGCGCTGTCGGGCTGCGACAGCGTCACCCCGTCGATGATGACGAATTCAGGTGCGCCTTCGAGCTGATAGATGAACTGGCGCAGGCTTTCGTACTCGCCCTGGAACACCGCGCGAATCTTGAGCCGTCCGAACTTCGACGTCCGAGTGAGGGCGTCGGCGTCCGTGCGCCGCTCCACGAACTTCACGTTCGCCGTCTTCGCGAGCGCCGGGAGGGCCGCGAACGTCAACTGCCGCGCGGTCGGCAGATCGGCCGGCAGCACTTTCTGGTAGAACGTCGCCAGTTCCTCGTTCGCGCGGGCCTTGCCGGCCATGAGCGCACGCGCCGAGGCTTCGTCTTCCTCCGCCGTGCGCAGAGCGCGCGTCGCGGCGACGGCCCGGTCGGCGGCCCCCGCGGACTTGACCTCCAGCGGACGCACGATGAGCGCGAACACGCCGATGTTGGCGACGGCACCCAGCAGGAGCGGAACGATGAGCGCGCGCTTTTCGGCGAGGATCCGTTGCCAGAGTGTCATGGCGCTCATGGCGCGGTCCCCGCGGCCTTGGCCGCCCCGGGGACGTAGTTGCCCTCCAGCACGGACTGGAGCAGTCCCTGATCGTCGAAGCGATCCTCGACCGAGTACAGCCGGGCGAACGCGCCCGTCTTCTCCAGGCGCTCCATGAACCGGCTCACGTCCTCGACGGACTTTGCGGTCACCTTGATCGTCAGGAGGATCGCGCCGTTCTTGTCGATCTTCGGCTGCACGGCGGCGATGTGCGCGTCGTCGGGCAGCGTGGCCTCGAGCCGGTTGAACAGCTCCGTCCAGGAAAAGGTCCGGCGATCGATCAAATCGTTGGCCTGCCGCGCCTCCGCCGACGCGAAGTCCAGTTGCTTCGGATCGACGCTGGCGCGCAGGCGCGTCGCCTGCTGCCGCAGCGTCGCGGCTCGGGCCTCGTCCTGCGACGCCTGTGTGGCCAGCCGCGTGTCCGATCGCGAGTACCGCAGGATGCGCGACGCGTTGAAGGCCGTGGCGGCCACGACGGCGAGCGCCAGCACGCCGAGCCACAGGTGGACGGCCCGCTCGTTGTAGAACGGACGCGTGGAGAGATTGGTGCGAATCACGTCATCACCATTACACCGTCACGCGCTGCCGGTCGCGGAGCAGCAGCCCGACGAGCGGCGCCAGCGTGTCGAGGAGCGCGGGTGAGGCCGTGATGCGATCGGCGATGGCGGCGGCGGCGCGCGGATCGACGGTGTCGACGGGGCACGTCAGCCGGTCTTCGAGGCTGCGCCGCACTTGCTCGATGTCGCCGGCCTGGCGCGCGCCCGCACTCGAGGCGCCCGCGAGCAGGACGCGCGCGAATCCCGTGCCGCCCAGCCGGTCCTCGTAGTACATCGCCGTCTGGTGGACGAGATCGGCCAGCGTCCCGTCGGCGTCGGAGACGCGATTCCGGAAGAAGATGAGGTCGCTGCCCCGCATCAGCGCGATCGACGCATAGTCGGCGGCGACGTTGACGAGCAGCCAGTCGGCGGCCAGCGGCGTTCCGGCGGCCAGCACCGCGTTGACGACGTTGAACGTCGCCAGATCGACGACCCCGGCGTGCGCGCCCGCGTCGGTGCAGAGTCCCTCGTATTCCTCGATGACGGCGCGCCGCGCCAGCGACACGATGAACTCCTGCCCGTCGGCCGCCTGTATCCCGCGCACGTACGCGAGCTGCGCCTCTTCAATCGGAAACGGCGCCGACTTGCGGACCTGCCACCGCACGAGCTGGTCGAGGTCCTGCGCGCGCGACGGCACCTGCTCGAACCGCACGAGCGAGATCTTCGCCACCACGTCGGGGAGGACGAGCCCGATGCGCTTCGGCCGCCCGACGCGCTCGAGCACCCGTCCGAGCGCGACGGCGACGGCCGCGCGGTCGTGCAGGTTCGTCGTGGCCAGCGCCGGCGTCAGCATGCCATCCGGCAGCGGTTCGCTGGCGTGCGCCGAGACGACGGCCTGATCGCCGCGCCACTCGAGGCTCGCCGCCGACACCCGTCCGGTAGCGATTTCGACGGCGGCGGCCGGCGCGGGTCCGTTCCAGACTGGGGAGAAGATACTCATTCGACGAACGTCACCTTGTTGATCTCGCGCAGCGTCGTGATGCCCTCCATCACCCGCTCGACGGCCGACTCGCGCAGGAACCGCATCCCCTCTTCACGGCAGGCCTTCTTGATTTCAGACGTGGGCCGCTTCTCGAGAATCATCTCGCGAATGTGATCGCTCAAGTCGAGGAGCTCGCAGATCGCCGTGCGCCCCTTGTAGCCGGTGCCGCCGCACTCGATGCAGCCGATGCCCTCGTGGAAGGTGTGCGAGAGCTCCAGCGCCTGATCGAGCCCCGATTCCTCAAGGAGCGCGCGCGAGACCTTCGCCGGGCGCTTGCAGTGATGGCAGATGGTCCGGACGAGCCGCTGCGCCAGCACGCAGTTGAGCGCCGAGACGAACTGGTACGCTTCCACGCCCATGTTCAGGAAGCGCCCGAGCACGTCGAGCACGTTGTTCGCGTGCACGGTCGTGAACACCAGATGCCCGGTCAGCGCCGAGTTGATGGCGATCTGCGCCGTCTCGTTGTCACGGATTTCGCCGACCATGATCTTGTCCGGGTCGTGCCGCAGAATCGACCGCAGCCCGCGCGCAAACGTGAGGCCCTTCTTCTCGTTGATCGGGATCTGCGTGATGCCCTTCAGCTGATACTCGACCGGGTCCTCGATCGTGATGATCTTGTCCTCGATCGACTTGATCTCCGATAAGGCCGCGTAGAGCGTCGTCGTCTTGCCGCTGCCGGTCGGACCGGTGACGAGGACCATCCCGTACGGCTCGGCGATGTACTTCCGGAAGCGCTTGAGCTCCGCCTCCGGGAAGCCGAGGATGTCGAGGCGCAGCTCCGTGAACTGCTCGCTGATCGACTCCTTGTCGAGGATGCGGATGACCGCGTCCTCGCCGTGGACGCTCGGCATGATCGAGACGCGGAAGTCGATCGTCTTGCCCGGCATGCGCAGTTTGAAGCGGCCGTCCTGCGGCACGCGCTTCTCGGCGATGTCGAGCTCGGCCATGACCTTGATGCGCGACAGGATCGAGCTGTGGAACTGCTTCGCGATCGGCCGCATCGCGGGCTGCAGGACGCCGTCGATCCGGTACTTGACGTGGACGGCTTCGTCGGCGGTCTCGATGTGGATGTCGCTCGCGCGTCGCTGGATCGCCGTGAAGATGGTTGAATCGACGAGCCGGATGACCGGGCTGATGTCGCTCGTCAGCCGCTCGACCGTCAGGTTCTCTTCGCCGTTCTCTTCTTCCTTGAGCAGCTGGAGCTGGAAGCTCTCGGTGGCTTCCTCGAGCACGCGCGTCGAGCTCTCGCTCTTCTTCAGGATCGATTCAATCGCCGACCGCGGGCCGACCGCGACCTTGATGCGCGTCGAGAGCAGGACGGCCAACTCGTCGATCATCGGCAGGTCGGTCGGATCGGAGACGACGATCTCGAGCGCCTTGCCGACACGGCGGTACGGCACGAAGCCGTAGCGCAGCATCAGGTCCGCCGGAATCGACCGGAACAGCTCCTGATCGATGGCGAACGTGTCCATGTCCACGAATTCCAGCCGGTACCGCTCGGCAAGACGGCGCGCGTGGTCGAGCTCAGCGCGGTGTTCCTCGGCGCCAAGCTCGGCCGGATCGGCGTGGAAGTCATTCGGTATCGTTGCCATCTGTCTCCCTGCCCGCCTACCCGGCCATCACGGACGTCAACTGGAACAGGGGCATGTAAAGCGCCAGCAGGACGCCCGCGAGCACGATGCCGATGATCACCAGCAGGACCGGCTCCACGAGCGTGATGAACCGCTCCATGTTCGTCGCGATTTCCTCGTCGTAGAAATCGGCGACGGTATTCAGCATGTCCTGCAGCGCGCCGGTGGATTCGCCCACTTCGGCCATCTTCACGGCGACGTCCGGGAACACGCCGCGCGCCTCGAGCGCCGCCGCGAACGACTCGCCTTCCCGCACGCGAGCGCTGACCACGCCGAGCTGCTGCGCCATGAACTGGTTGCCGACCGAATTGGCCGCGATGTCGAGGGCGTTGACGAGCGGCAGGCCGCCGCCGAGCAGCGTCGCCAGCGTCCGCGCCATCTGCGTCGTGGCGAACTTCTGGGCCACCGGTCCGACCAGCGGCACGCGGAGGACGAGGTGATCGAAGCGCGCCTTCTGTCCGGGCCGCCGAATCCATCCAAACACGGCGAAGGTGACAGCGCCGATCGCCACCAGAATCAGGACGAACTGCGTACGGATGAACTCCGACGCGCCGACGATGATCCGCGTGATCAGGGGAAGATCGGCGCCGAACGAGGCGTAGAAGTCGCTGAACGCCGGGATCACTTTCAGCACGATGATCGACACGAGCACCAGCGCGAGGAGGATCAGGATGGCCGGATACGCCATCGCCGACACGATCTTGCGCTTGAGCGTGGAGATGATCTTCGTGTACTCGACGTAGCGGCGCAGCACGGCGTCGAGATTGCCGCTGCGCTCGCCGGCGAGCAGCGACGCGACGTACACGCGCGAGAAGAGCTCGCCGTGCGCGCCGAACGCATCGGAAAGCGCCGTGCCCGAGCGGACCTTTTCGTGAATGTCGGTGAGGACCGTCTTGAATGCCGGCGCCGTCACGCGGCGCTTCAGCAGATCGAGCGACTGGACCAGCGGCATGCCGGCCTTGAGGAGCGTCGCCAGTTCCTGGTTGAAGACCAGGAATTCGCGAACGTTGACGCTGCTGCGCTGCGGCAGACGCAGCGAAATCCCCGCCACGGCGTGCTTGGGCTGCAGCGAAAGGACGTAGAGGCCCTTCTCTTCCAGCTCGTGCCGAAGACGGGCTTCGTTGTCGGCGGCGTACACACCCTCGACGATGTGCCCGTTCGCGGACGCCAAACGGCAGCGGAACTCCACCTCAGCGCGCCTCCAGGACGGCCGCGGACTCGCCGCAAGGGATTGTCAGCACTGACATTATCGGCCTGAAATTATAGCAAGTTTGAGGCAGTGCACTTCGCTCTTAAGACCGTGCAGCGCCGGGAAAAGCTGGGGGGGAATCGAGGTGGGGAATCTTTTTCGAGCAATAGCGAGCAGGTGAAGGTGATCCCCGTCCTGGTTCTCAACGCCCGGCGAGCTTTAGAATCCGGGCGACGTACTGGCGCGTCTCCGGATAGGCGGCCTCGACCTGAATCACCGCGCGCACGAGTCTTGCCTCGACGCCGTGCTCGGCCGACACCCGGTCAGCGTGCAGACGTCGTCTACCGGGCATCGACGAACGCATGGTACACGCGAATCCCCAACTCGCGCGTATCGGCGCTCTTGGGGTCCAGGACGTTCGGGATGAACGTCTTGTCCACGGTGATGTGAAGCTCGGTCAGATCGCCGGTGCCGAGTTGGGACGCATTGAACGGAATCTTCTTGAACACACGCTGTGTCCCAGGCAGCGGGAAGGCGTCAAGCCGCGCGTCGCCAATGGTGATGCGGACCTGCTGAGGTTCCTGGAACACGGCCCGCGCCGAGTCGGCCTCCAGGTAGAAGACGCCGTCCCGCTTCGGGTTCCGGAACTTGAGCGTGGCATCTTTCTTCGTCCACTGCCACTGGATAAGGGCGCTGCGGTCGGCCACTTCCGGCGTGTTCCAGCCCGACTCAAAGCTCGTGAAGATGTTCTCGGTCTGCGGCTGAAGCGTCAATCGCCCGACCTTGTAGCCCCGCTGCCCGGCGTCCTCCCCCGCCAGCGGAATCCGCTTCTGGGTCTTCGGCGAGTAGAGGCCCAGCTGAACGGTGGCCTCGCCGACGTACGGGTAAATAGGCACGAAGATCGTTCGCGTGTACTCGACCACCTGGCCCGGCTTCCACTGGCTGGGCGGGACCGGCGGCACGTGATCGTCGTTCCACATCAGTTCGTTGTCGACGTCGAGGACGTGCACGAATGCAACGTAGTCCTGGTCGAAGTGCGCGTCCGGCGCGACGACGAATCGGTACGTGATGTCGAGGGGACTCCCGAGCGGCGCCTTGTCGTGGTTCAGCTTCACGGTCGGTGTCGCCATGGCCGGGGCCGGGGGCGCCGATCGGCGGCAGGCAGTCGCCCCCGCAAGCAGGACGAGCACTGCTGCCGCACCGAGGGCGACACGACGCAGGATTGGGAGTTCACTCATGGAGCGGATGCGGGAGATGCGATGCACGCACGCGTGAAGATGTCGTTCCGCGATAATAGTGCAGTTGTTGCATCCCCCGCAATCTGTTAGAGTTGCCGCCTTCGCGCCTTGGCGCTTCAGCGGGCCAGGCCGTGTTCGGACATTATGAATCTCGAAGCCCTTGGACTCGTCGAAACACGCGGTCTGATCGGCGCCGTCGAGGCCGCCGACGCCATGGTCAAGGCCGCGAACGTCATCCTCGTCGGCAAGGAGTACATCGGCGCCGGCTACGTGACCGTGATGGTCCGCGGCGACGTCGGCGCGGTGAAGGCCGCCACCGACGCCGGTGCGGCCGCCGCGCGGCGCGTCGGCGAGCTCGTTTCGGTTCACGTCATTCCGCGTCCGCACGCGGAAGTCGAGAAGATTCTTCCGAAGGGAACACCGTAATCACCACGGAGGACACAGAGGACACGGAGAACGGAATCTTCAAGGTATTACCTCCGCGTCCTCCGTGACCTCCGTGGTGGAGAGTTTCCGCCACGATGGCCGATCCCGCTCCCGCCCAGGCATCTGATCGCGATCTCGCGTCCATCGCTGAGGCCCGCGCGCTCGCCCGCCGCGCGAGGCAGGCCTGGCTCGAGCTCGCCGAATTCAGCCAGGAACGCATCGACGCCGTCGTTGACGCGATGGCCGCCGCCATCACGCAGCAGGCCGAAGCGCTGGCACGCCTTGCCGTCGAAGAAACCGGCTACGGCGTGGTCGAAGACAAGATCCAGAAGAACCTGTTCAGCTCTCAGAAGGTCTACAACTTCATCCGTCCGATGAAGACGGTAGGGGTCATCGCCCGGCACGAGGATCGGCGCATCGTCGAGATCGCCGAGCCCTTTGGCGTCGTTGCGGCGGTCGTGCCGTCCACCAATCCCACGTCGACGGCGATCTACAAGATCCTGATTGCGATCAAAGCCCGCTGCGCCGTCGTCCTCAGCCCGCATCCGGCCGCCGTGAAATGCATCACGCGCGTCGCGGAGATCATGGACGACGCCGCGCGTCGGGCCGGCGCGCCGGCGGGCGCCATCAACTGGATGACGACCGTCACGCTCGAAGGCACGCAGGAGCTGATGAAGCAGCGCGAGGTCGCCGTGATTCTGGCGACGGGCGGCATGGGCCTGGTCCGCGCGGCCTACAGTGCGGGCAAACCCGCGTACGGCGTCGGTCCCGGGAACGCGCCCGCATTCATCGAACGGACGGCCGACGTGAAGAAGGCCGTCCACGACGTCATTACCGGCAAGACGTTCGACAACGGCGTGCTCTGCTCCTCGGAAAACTCCGTCGTGGTCGATGCGCCCGTCGCGGACGAGGTGAAACGGGAGTTCCTGTCTCAGGGCGGCTATTTCATGAACGCGGCCGAGATGGACGCGGTCGCCAAGGTGCTCGTGTCGCCGCAGCGGCTGCCCAACCCCGCGCTCGTCGGCAAATCCGCGGTGGTGATTGCGCAGAAGTGCGGAATCACGGTGCCCGCCGAGACGCGGGTCCTGCTCGCGCCGCTCGACGGCGTCGGTCGCGACTATCCGCTCTCAATCGAGAAACTCTGCCCCATCCTCTCGTACTACGTCGTGGCGGACTGGCGTGAGGGCTGCGAGCGGTGCAAGCAGATTCTGCGCTACGGCGGAATGGGCCACACGATGTCGATCCACTCGCAGAACGAACAGGTGATCCTCGAGTTCGGTCTGCACAAGCCTGCGTTCCGGATCGTCGTGAACTCCCCGACGACGCACGGGTCGGTCGGGTTGTCGACGGGCCTGGATCCGGCGATGACCCTTGGATGTGGCGGCTACGGCGGGAACATCACGTCGGACAACATTTCGCCGCGCCACCTGCTGAATATCAAGCGGCTCGCGTACGAGGTGACGCCGGTCGTCAGCCGCTGGGATCGCGGGGCCGGGACTTCGGACAGTACAGCGAGACCCGTCCCCGTTCTGCCGTCAGCGCCGGACCGTGGGGTTCCGGCGAAGGGACTCAGCGCGAACGTTTTATCCAAGAGGATCGACGAGTTCCTCGGGTCCCGCGGCTACGTTCAGGCGAAGGACTCCCGTCCTTTCGCCGCCGACTCCAATCCCCAGGCGTCAGCCGACCAGAAGCCGTTGGATTTCGTCTGCGAAGAGGACGTCCGGCTGGCGATTCAGGCAGGACGGAAGCTGGTCGTGTCCGAGCGCGCAATCGTGACCCCGGCCGCTCACGATCTCGGCGCCGAGCACCGCGTCTTCACGGTCGCACCGTGGCGCGGCTAGCACCGGCTAGGCGCTGCGCTTCCCCTCTTCGGCCGGCGCCATCTTCGCGCGCAGCTGCTTGATCCCCTGCTCGATCCGTTCGGCGAGCTCGCGCTCGTGCTGCAGCGTGCGCAGCGTATTGCGCGCCTCCTGCAGCGAGAAATCGAGCTGCGAGACCTTCTCGGCAACGTGATCGACGACGGCTTTCTGCTCGCCCAGCGTTTCCAGGTTGATGCGGACGTCGTCGAGGACGTGGACGATCGCGTTGGCCTTCGTCTGGACTTCGTCGACGAGCTTGCGGCGGGCGTCGATCGCCGCGATCCGCTCGTCGGTCTCGGCGATGCGCGACAGCAGCAAGTCCACCTGCGTCTTGAGCGCCGCCACGTCGCCCCGGTGCTCGGTGACGTGCGCGAGGTCGGCCTTGCTGCGCGCGCTGATCTGGTGCACGTTCTCGACTTCCGACTTGACGGCGTGAATCAGCTGCTCGCGGCTCGCGATCGCCGCGATGCTCTTGTCGAGGTCCGTGGCGAGCTGCTTGATCTCGGCCAGCCGTGACTCGACGGCCGCGAGCTTTTTCTCGCCGAAGGCGACCTGCGACCGGCGCGACTCGAGCTGCTTGAACATGTTCTCGGCGCGCGTCAGCTGATCCTCCGACGCCTGGATCTGGCTGACCGTGTCGCGCTGCCGGCTTTGGACGCGTTCCAGCTCGGCCAGCATCTCGTCCTTCACCTTGGCGGAGCGTCCGAGCTCCTCGGCCAGCGACTGCATCTGGCGCGTGCGCTCGGCGACTTCCGTCGCCATGGCCTTGCTCGCGGCGACGATCTCGTTGTAGCGCTTCTCCTGCTCGATCACGCTGGCTTCGGTGAACTTCGACTTGTCGAGCCGCTGCTCGGCCGCGGTGATCTGCGTCCGCAGCCTGTTGACGTCGGTGATCAGCGGCACGAGGCCCGTCTGCAGCCCCCGCACAGCTTCGAGCTTGTGCTGCGCGTCCACCATCTGCGCCGCCAGGCCGTCGCACGCCGCCTTCAGCGTTTCGAGTTCCGTGCGCCGCGCGAGCTGCTCTTCGAGCTTGCGATCGACGTCGGCGCTCAGCGCGTTCAGGTTGTTCAGACGGCCTTCGAATTTCTCGACGAACGGCACGCGCGCGCTGACGCGCGAGATCTGGGCGTCGAGCTCGGCCACCGACTCGTGGAGCCGCGTCGCCTTCTGCGTGCCCTCCTCCACCAGCTTGAGCTTGCCGAGAATCGCGTCCATCTTGGCTTCGAGTTCCGGCGCCTGCGTGGACATCGCCGTCATGCGTTCGCCGAACGCTTCGAGCCCGAGGCGATCGGCGCCGAGCTTGTCCGCCAGTTTCGAGAGCTCCGACTGCGTCTGGTAGAACTCCTGGATCTCCTTGCGGAGGACCTCGAGATCGGCGCGGCTCTTGTTGAGCGAGTCCATCTGCCAGGACGTCTTCTTCGCCATCTCGTCGACCTGGCCGAGCCGCTCGTTCAGTGTCTCAAGCGCGAGCTGCTTCTTGGTCAGCTCGTCCACCTGCGCGAACAGCGCCTCGAAGCGCTTCGCGAGGCCGTCCACGTTCTGCGACAGCGCAATGAGGTGCTTCTCCTTCGCGCCGAGCGCGAGCATCCGCGACTCGGCTTCGCCGACCGTGGAGCTCAGCGACCGCAGCCGCTCGTCGAACGTCTCGAATTCCTTCTTCCGGCTCGCGAGCGAGCTGACTTCAGCCCGGACCGCCTCGAGCAGCATCGTGGAGTCCTTCTGCAGGCGCGTAATCTCGCGCTGCGACTCCTGGCTGAGCGTGGCGGCCTGATCCATCCGGCTCCCGGTTTCCTCCGACAGCCTCTCGATGCGCCCGATGGTCTCTTCGGCCTTCGCGGCCTGCTTCATCGCCTCGTTGAGCTTGCCGATCTGCACGTCCATCGACCAGACCATTTCGTTGACGCGATTCGCCTGGACGACGGCGTGCTCGACCGCGTGCTGCTGGCTCTCGAGGGCCTTGGCCTTGTGCGAGACGTGCTCCGCCAGCGAGTTGAGCGACGTCAGCCGCTCCTCGGTGCTCTGGCTCAGCTCGTGCAGCCGCGCCAGCGGCCCGAGCTTGTTCTCGACGTCCTTGACGGTCGCCATGGCCGCCGTCGTGTCCTCGCGGGCCTCGCGTGACGTCTCACGAATCTTCGCGTAGTCCTGCTTGAGCGTCGTCGAGATCCCGCGAATCTGATCCAGTTCCGTTTTCAGGGTCGCGCCCTGCGCCAGCGACTGCTTCACTTCCGCGTCGGCGTCCCGGAGCTGGCCGCGGAGTTCCTCGAGCGACGACCGCTCCTTCTTGAGCGTGTCGAGGATGGCCTGCGTCTGGAGCGCCTGCGACGACAGGTGCTGCACGGCTTCGCGGTGCTTCTGGAGCTCGCCATCCGGCCCGAGCGCCTTCTGCGTCGTCTGCTCGGCCTGCCGGGCGGATTCCTTCAAGGCCTGAATGCGCTTGTCGATTTCCTCGAGTTCCTTCGTCCGGTCGTCGAGGGCGGACAGGCGCTTGCCGATCTCGTCCATCCGCGCCGTGACGCTCGTGGCGCGGTCGGTGACCTGCTCCAGAGACTTGCTGAGCGGGGTCAACTTCGCGCTGCGCGTCGTCAGGGCGGTCAACATGGCGCTGAGGGCGCCGCGCTCTTCCCGCGCCTGGGCGATCAGGACTTCGAGTTCGTCGGTTTGCTTCTGGACGGTCTTGCCTTTGCCGCCGCCGGTCAGGTTCTTGAGGGCATCTAACATGGTGGGCTTCTCCAAGCCGTAGAGAATAGTGCAGTCGCGTCATCGGCGTCGATGATCAGTTTGGTTAGTCGTTGCCACCCCCGACTTCCTCGTAGATGGCAGATTCTGCGATCCGCCTCGCGCTCCGTTACTCCAAGTCGTTGAAAACGCGGGATCGGGCTTCCTGCGACCGACTTTGCAAGGCGATGTCTACGTGCTCGCCTGCCTTCGCACGGCCGCGGTTTTTGGCGTGGATGCCTCCCCCGTCCACGTCGAGGTCGACGTCTCGTTCGGCTTGCCGTCGTTCACGATGGTCGGCCTGCCGGACGCCAGCGTCCGCGAGAGTCGCGATCGCGTGCGGAGCGCCATCCGGAACTCCGGGTACGAGTTCCCGCCCCATCGCATCACGGTGAATCTGGCGCCGGCGGATGTCCGCAAGGCCGGAGCGTCATTCGACCTTCCCATCGCGCTCGGGATCCTGGCCGCTTCGGGCGTCGTCGAGCGGCGTCACGTGCCCGACCTCGTACTGCTCGGCGAGCTGTCGCTCGACGGATCCATTCACGCGACCCGCGGCGTGCTCCCGATCGCAGCGGCCGCGCGACGCGAAGGCGTGTCGGGCATCCTGCTTCCGGCGACTAATGCTGGTGAGGCCGCGATCGTGACGGGATTGAACGTCCTGCCTGTCTCGTCGCTCGCCGACGCCGTCCGTGCGTTGAACGATCCGTCGGGATTTCGCTCTTCCCCACCTGCCGCACCCGCCCTACCTGCCCCACGGGAGGAGCAAGCTCCGCCGCTACCGGCGCCACCCGACCTCGCGGACGTGCGCGGCCAGCTGCTCGCGCGTCGCGCACTCGAGATCGCGGCGGCGGGTGGACACAACTTGCTGCTCGTCGGTCCACCCGGCGCAGGCAAGACCATGATGGCGCGGCGGTTGGCGGGGATCCTGCCGCCGATGACGTTCGACGAGGCGCTCGAGGTGACGTCGGTGCACTCGGTCGCCGGGCTGCTGCGCCCGGGCGCGGGCCTGCTGAGCGAGCGTCCGTTCCGCGCGCCGCACCATACAATCTCGCACGCCGCGCTCGTCGGCGGCGGGTCGCAGCCGCGGCCGGGCGAGGTCAGCCTCGCGCACCACGGCGTGCTGTTCCTCGACGAGATGCTCGAGTTCAGCCGGCACGTCCTCGAAGTCCTGCGCCAGCCGCTCGAAGAAGGCGCCGTGACGGTGGCGCGCGCCGCGCGCACGGTCCTGTTTCCCGCGCGCTTCATGCTGGCGGGCGCGACGAACCCGTGTGGCCGCGTTGCCCTTTACTCGTTAATTCAGATGAGGAAGGAATGTATGCGAGGTCGATGGAAACCTCGCCGTTGCCAACTGTTATCCGTTCTACGACATTCTCGACAATCTGGCGTTTCTCGTCGGGCAGAAGGTCCGTCCACCGTCCGTACAGGTCTTGAGCTTCGCTGACGATTTCGTCGCGGGAGAGATTTTGGATACGCAGGAAATCGAGTTCGGCTTGGAGCTTTGGAAGTTGGTCGTCGAGGGCCTTGAGGCGTTCTTCGAGTGGCTTGTAGGTTCTGCCGAAACCCTCGGCGCTGATTTGGTCGGACACGTAGAGCTTGTAGACCTTCTCCATCTCGGCATGGACGCTGTCGCGCTCGGCCTCAAGCGTTCCGAGCATCTCTCGTTTCTCGACAACCTGGGCGTCAGCCTGTTCAAGGTAATCGGACAGCTCATCTGACGACAGAAAGAATTCTTTGAGTTGTTCGCGGAAAATTGCTTCAAGGTCATCGGCCGGAATCTTGTTGCGACAAGCGTGGCAGGTGTATTTCGGATAGCCCGCGATGACGTACATTTTGGTGCCGCACTGGCAGAAGGCGACACCGGCAAACAAGTGCGTCGCGCGCTTTGCGGGAGTTTTACCGTTTACGCGTCGTTCGTCGAGAATGGCGTTGCATTGCGTCCACAATTCTTCCGAGACGATTGGCTCGACCGCACTCAGGACCCAATCCTCCTCCGGCTTCAAGACCCAATGCTTCTTGTCGCCAGTGCTCTTCGTATAGTTCGCGCGGCGCGTGCCTTTTGCTGTCGTGTCTCGGATGAGACGGTCAACGGTCGTGTCTGTGAACTTTGAGCCGTTCCGAGTTCGCAAACCTTCCTGGTTCAAGAGTCGAGCGACCGTCTTCTTCCGCCGATGCTCTAAGAAAAGTTCGTAGAGTCGTCGACGGACCGTGACCCTGATCCGATTTGGTGGACAGGTTAACTACGCTGGTTGAGCCGGTCTTCTTTCGTCTTGTTTCGATAAAACTGACGGGTGTGGGCGCGGTGGGAAACCGCGGTCTGTGCGGTTTTCCATGGCGTCCATACCCTC
>JACPZW010000079.1 GCA_016195265.1 Acidobacteriota bacterium
ATGCGCGACGCCGCCTTCCGCGTCATGCGCACCATCAGGATCGAGGCCGGCGGGTCGAACATCCAGTTCGCCGTGCATCCCGACAGCGGCGAGATGCGGATCATCGAGATGAACCCGCGGGTCTCGCGCTCCTCGGCGCTCGCCTCGAAGGCCACCGGCTTCCCGATCGCGAAGATCGCGGCCAAGCTCGCGCTCGGCTATCACCTCGACGAGATTCCGAACGACATCACGCGTCTGACGCCCGCCTCCTTCGAGCCGACGATCGACTACGTCGTCGTGAAGATCCCGCGCTGGAACTTCGAGAAGTTCCCGCAGGCGGATCGGACCCTGACGACGCAGATGAAGTCGGTCGGGGAAGTGATGGCCATCGGCCGCACCTTCAAGGAAGCGTTCATGAAGGGCGTGCGGTCGCTGGAGCTCGGGCGCAGCGGCCTCTTGTTTGCGGCGTCCAATATGGACGACGAGGACGACACCGCGCTGCGGAAGCGGCTCGCGATTCCGAACGACCGCCGCATGTGGGATCTGTTCCGCGCGATCCGGCGCGGCTGGAGCGAAGAACACGTGCACGACATCACCAGGATCGATCCGTGGTTCCTCCGGCAGTTCGTCGAGATCGCCGCGATGCGCCAGGCCGCATCCGAGCAGACCGTCGAGACCATCCCAGCCGCGGATCTGCGCCGGCTCAAGCGCGCCGGCTTCGGCGATCAGGAAATCGCGCTCGCGATGGGCACCAGCGAAACCGCGGTGCGCGCGCGGCGGGCGAAGGAGGGTCTTGCCCAGGTGTACAAGCGCGTGGACACGTGCGCGGCGGAGTTCGAGTCGTTCACTCCGTACATGTACAGCGCGTACGAGCCGGCGTGCGAGGCGAACCCCACGCCCAAGGATAAGGTCGTGATCCTCGGCAGCGGGCCGAACCGGATCGGCCAGGGCATCGAGTTCGATTACTGCTGCTGTCACGCGGCTTTCGCCCTGCGCGAGGAAGGCCTCGAGACCATCATGGTCAACTGCAACCCGGAAACCGTGTCGACCGACTACGACACGGCCGACCGGTTGTACTTCCAGCCGCTCACGTTCGAAGACGTGATGTCGGTCATCGAGACGGAAAAGTCGGCCGGCGGCACGGTCTCGTGTCTCGTGCAGTTCGGCGGGCAGACCCCGCTCAAGCTGGCGCTCGCGCTGCAGGAAGCCGGCGTCCCGATCCTCGGCACGTCGCCGGATTCGATCGATCTCGCGGAAGATCGCAAGCGCTTCGCGCGGCTGTTGAACGAACTCGAGATTACGCAGCCGGCGAGCGGGACCGCGACGTCCAAACAGGAAGCGCGCGACGTCGCCGCGTCCATCGGATTCCCGGTCGTCGTGCGGCCGTCGTACGTCCTCGGCGGGCGCGCGATGGCGATCGTCTACGACGTCGGCACACTCGACCGCTACATGACGCACGCCGTGGACGCGTCGCCGGAGCATCCGATCCTCGTCGACAAGTTCCTCGAGGACGCGTTCGAGTTCGACGTCGACGCCATCGCCGACGCGACGGGCGCCGTCGTCATCGGCGGCATCATGGAGCACATCGAGGAGGCCGGCATCCACTCCGGCGACAGCTCCTGCGTTGTGCCGCCGTTCATCTGCCCCGAGCGGCACCTCGCGACGATTCGCGATCACACGCGCCGCGTCGCGCGGGCTCTGAAAGTGATCGGGCTGATGAACGTGCAGTACGCGATTAAAGATGATGTGGTGTATGTGCTCGAAGTGAACCCGCGCGCATCGCGCACCGTGCCGTATCTCTCGAAGGCCGCCGGCGTCTCGCTCGCCAAGGTCGCGGCGAAGGTGATGGCGGGGCGGACGCTGGCGGAACTCGGGCTGATCGAGGATCTGCAGGTCGCCGGCGTCTTCGTGAAGAGTCCGGTGTTCCCATTCGTGCGGTTCCCCGGGGTGGACACCATCCTCGGGCCGGAGATGAAATCGACCGGCGAAGTGATGGGCGGGTCGACCAGCTTCGGCGTCGCGTTCGCGAAGGCGCAGCTGTCGGTCGGGCAGCGGCTGCCCGAGAACGGCCGCGCGTTCGTGAGCGTGAACAACAAGGACAAGGCGAACCTTCTGCCGATCGCGCGCGACTTGTCCGAACTCGGTTTCCGCCTGATCGCGACGCGCGGCACGGCCGCGTATTTGCGCGCGTACGGCCTCGACGTCGCGGTTGTCTATAAGGTGAACGAGGGGCGGCCGAACGTCGCGGACGAGATCGTCAACCGCAAGGTGGACCTCGTGATCAACACACCGCTCGGCCGCGAGTCGTTCTTCGACGACCGCACCGTCCGTCGCGCCGCGATGATGCACGAAGTGCCGTGCATCACGACGCTGACCGGCGCCGCGGCCGCCGTCAGCGCGATCAGAGCGCTGCGCGAACAAGGCCTCGGCGTCCGCGCGCTGCAGGACTACTACGCAGGAATTGCAACCGAGAGAGTTTAGGCGCATCGCAGTTTCTGCGATCTCGCAGGGCTGAGTCGACACGAAGGACACCAAGGACACAAAGGAAACGTGTTGTAGGCATTAGCCTTTGTGTCCTTCGTGTCCTTTGTGTTGAATCGGCCTGACGACGGCCGGTCGTTTGCAGCGCGCGATGCGTGCAAACGGTCGCCGCGATCCCCGCCGTTGGTCTCATCGCCGGCGCCGCCGTCGGTCTGGCCCTTCCTCCACCGCACGTCATCGTTCTCTACCTTCTTCTGTCGTCGAGCCTCGCGGGCGCGATGGTCGCGTGGGCGCGGCGGCGTCCGTCGTGTCTCGCCGCTGCCGTCGCGCTCGGGTTTCTCACTGGCGGCTGGATGCTGTCGGCGGTCGCGTGGGCGCGCGCGTGGCGGCCGCCGCTGCGTATCGCGTTCGAAGACCTCGCGCGTCTACAGCGCGCCGAAGCCGCGGCCGAAGGCCGGCGCGTGCCCGAAGACGACGAGGCGTTCGGGATTGTCGAGGGCGTACTGAGATCGGACGCCAGCCCGACGGCATCTGGCGTGTCGCTCAGTATTGATGTCACGGGTCTGGTGGGGCAGGTAGGTCAGGCGGGCCGGGTGGGGGAAGACGCCGTACGTAGGCCGGGTCCTTCCGGACCCGGCACGGTACGTAGGCCGGGTCCTTCCGGACCCGGCACGGTACGTAGGCCGGGTCCTTCCGGACCCGGCGGAACGAGCGGAGGCATTCTTGTGACCGTCGTCGGCGCGCTCGCGACCGAGCGGATCGACGAGTGGCGCGCCGGCCGTCGCGTCCGGCTGCCCGTCATGCTGCGCCGGCCATCGCGTTATCTGGACCCCGGCGTGCCGGACCACGAGCGCGCGCTGGCGCGGCGCGCGACGACGCTCGTCGGGACGACGAAGAGCGGCGCGCTGGTGGAGGTGCTCGCACGCGGATCGTGGATCGACGAGCCACTCGCGTCGCTGCGCGCGTTCTCGCGTCGCGCGATTGGCGCGGCGGTCGGCCGCTGGAGCCCGCGATCCGCGGCGATCGTGACGGCGATCGTCATCGGCGACCGCGCCGGCCTGGACGATGACGTCCAGCGCCGGTTGCAGGAGGCGGGCACGTATCACGTCATCGCGATTTCCGGCGGCAACATCGCGATCCTCGCGGGACTGCTGCTCGGCGCGTTCCGGACGGCGGGCTGGCTGGGCCGCGGCGCGATGCTCTCGGCGATCGCGCTCCTCACCGCGTACGCGATGCTGGTCGGCGGCGGCGCGTCGGTGGATCGGGCGACGCTGATGGCCGTCGTGTATTTCATCGGCCGCGCGTTCGACCATCGGAGTCCGCCGCTCAACCCGCTCGCGCTGGTCGCCGGACTGCTCGTCGCCCTCGATCCGCTGTCGGTCGCGGACCCGGCGTTCATCCTGACCTGCGGCGCGACGCTCGCGATTCTCCTCGTCGTGCCGTCTGTCACGGCGCGGGACGCAGAGTCCACCACCAGATCGGCGGGCTCCGCGGTCCCCGCGATGTCGACGTTCACGCGGCCGCTCCGGGCGATGTTCGCCGCCTCCGTGGCCGCAGAGGCGATGCTGTTCCCCGTCGGGGCCATGGTCTTCTCGCGCGTGACGTTCGCCGGGCTGGGCCTGAACTTCGTGGCGATTCCGCTGATGGGCGTCGCACAGATCGCCGGCATGGCGGTGGTTCCATTGGCCGCGATCTGGGCGCCGCTGGCGTCGATCGCGGGCTGGATCGCGCACGCCGGCGCGGCGGGACTCGTGGCGTCCGCCGAGTTGGTGCGCTTTGCGCCCGTGCTGGCATATCGCGTCGCACCGCCGGCTGCGGTCGCCGTGGCGATCTACTACCTGGCCGGGGTCGTGTGGATCACCACGCGCGGCCACAGGATGATTCGTCGGGCCTCCGCCGCGGTCGCGGCTGTCTCCGCGCTCTGGATCCTCGTCGAACCCCGCCGGCTCATCGCCGCGCGAGGCGACGGGCGGCTGCACGTGACCTTTATTGACGTGGGGCAGGGTGACGCCGCGCTCGTCCGCTTCCCGCGCGGCTCGACGTGGCTGGTGGATGCCGGCGGTTTGTCATCGGCCTCCGCATTCGACATCGGCGATCGCGTGGTCGCTTCGGTCCTCCGTGACGCCGGTGTCGCGCGGCTCGACGGAGTCGCGCTGACGCACGGCGATCCCGATCACATCGGCGGCGCGGCGGCGATCGTGCGCGAGTTTCGGCCGCGGGAGGTGTGGGAGGGCATTCCGGTGCCGCGGCTCGAGCCGATGAACGCGCTCCGCGCCGAGGCGCAGGCCGGCGGCGCGACGTGGACGATCATGTACCGCGGCGCGCGGCGTGCGATCGACGGCGTGGAGGTCGTCGCGCGCCACCCGGCGGTCGAGGACTGGGAGCGGCAGAAGGTCCGCAACGACGACTCGATCGTGATCGAGCTGCGGTGGGGCGACGTGTCCGTGCTGCTCACCGGCGACATCGGCAGGGCGGCCGAGCACGAGATCGCGCCGCTGATTCCGCCGGCCCGGCTGCGGATCCTGAAGGTGCCGCATCACGGCAGCCTGACGTCCAGTTCGACCGAGTTCCTCGCCGCCGTGCGCCCCCAGGTCGCCGTTGTCAGCGTCGGCCGCAGCAACCATTTCGGCCACCCCGCGCCGGAAGTCCTCGACCGCTACCGTGCGATCGGGTCGGCCATCTTCCGAACCGACCAGGACGGCGCCGTCACCGTCGACACCGACGGCCACACGCTCGACGTGCACAGCTTTCTCGGTCGGCAACTGTGGTTATCCGAACGACGGTAGGCCACGAAGGCACGAAGCACACGAAGAAGAAAAGAATGGGAAAGGATGCTGAAGATCTCCAGTTCACTGCCGGACGACCTCGAAGCCCCATTCACGAGACGATCGGCTGCTGCATCACCGTTCATCGGACACTCGGGCCCGGACTGATGGAGGGCATCTATTCGCGCGCCGTCGGACTCGAACTGACAGCCGCCGGCATCGCGTCTGCGGCCGAGACGGCGTATCCCGTGACGTATCGCGGACATCTCCTCTGTCATCAGCGACTGGATCTCGTGGTTGATCGACGACTCGTGCTGGAGGTCAAGGCTGTCGAGCATGTGAGTGACATCCACCGGGCGCAGCTTCTGAGTTACCTCCGCGTCTCTCGGCTTCGAGTGGGATTGCTCGTCAACTTCAACGTCCCCGTCCTGCAGGACGGCATCAAACGAATCGTTTTGTGACCCTTCCTGTACGTGAGCCTCTTTGTGTGTCTCGTATTCCCATTATCTTTTCTTTCTTCTTCTTCTTCTTCGTGGTTTCGTGTCTTCGTGGCCACCGTCGCTTCTAATCAACTCGTTGCTGGGATTTCGCGCGTTGCCATTCCTGTTCGAGCTCGTCGAGCGTCATGTCCTTCATCGCGCGCCCGGATTGGCTGATGGCGTGTTCCAGCGTCGTGAAGCGCTTCGTGAACTTGTCGTTCGCTTTTCGCAGCGCGGTCTCGGGTTCGATGTCGAGCTGGCGCGCGAGTTGCGCGATTGAGAACAGCAGGTCGCCCATCTCCTCCTCGGCGCGCGCGTGGTCGAGGGGGCGGCCGCCCTCCACTTCCTGACGGAGCTCGTCGACCTCCTCCTGGATCTTGTCGACGACGTCTGCGGTCTTCGACCAGTCGAAGTTCACCGACGCGGCCCGCACGCCGATGTGGTACGCGCGGAGCAGGGCGGGCAACGCCGCCGCGATCCCGCTGAGCAGCGTCTTGGGCTGCTCGGCGGCGCCGTTTGCCGTCCGCGACGTTCTCTCCAGGGCTTTGATTTCCTCCCATCGCACACGGACCTGGCCCGCGGAATCGAGCGACGCTTCGCCCGCACCGCGCGCGAACACGTGCGGGTGACGCCGCACGAGCTTGTCGGCGATGCTCTTCAGCGACTCGGCGATTGTGAAATGGCCGGCTTCGCCCTCGAGCTGCGCGAGGAAGACGGCCTGGAACAGGAAGTCCCCGAGCTCTTCGCAGAGCGCCGCGTGATCGTGCCGATCGATCGCTTCGAGCACCTCGTAGGTCTCCTCCAGCACGAAGGGCTTCAGCGTGTCGATGGTCTGCTCGCGATCCCAGGGACAGCCGTCCGGGCCCCGCAGCGTCGCCATGATGGCAACCAGGCGCGTGAACTCGTCGGCGGCGCGGTTGGGTGAAGGCGATGAGGACATTTGATAATCTTAGTGGAATGTCCGAGCCCTCCGAGCCCGCCCTGAGCTTCACCGCGTTCGTCCTCTCGCTGGCGAGCACGGCCGCCATCCACTTCGGCGACCTCCCCGATCCCGTGACCGGCGAGCCGGTCGAGAAGAACCTCGCCGGCGCGGCGCAGATGATCGAGATCCTCGCGCTCCTCGACGCCAAGACGCGCGGCAACCTGACCGCGGAAGAGCGCCAGGTCCTCGAACAGGTGCTCTACGAGCTGCGGCTCCGCTTCGTCGAAGTGTCCGGCCTGAACAAGCGCATCATCGAGCCCTAGCCATTCGCGCTCAGCCCTCAGCCCTCATGAAGGTCACGGTCCTCGGGAGCGGAACCTCCTCCGGCGTTCCCGCGATCGGCTGCGACTGCGCGGTATGCCGATCGACCGATCCGCGCGACCGCCGCACGAGGCCCTCGATCTTGATCGAGATTGCGCCGGGTCCGAAGGACCCGGCCTACATATCCCGGCTCGCGCCGGGTCCGCAGGACCCCGCGCCCTCGGCCTTCGCCGCCGCCGTCCGCTCGATCCTCGTCGACACGTCGACCGACCTGCGCGAGCAGGCGCTGACACGCGGCATCCGCCGCGTCGATGCGATCCTCTTCACGCACAGCCACGCCGACCACGTGATGGGGCTGGACGATGTCCGGCGGTACAACCAGATGCAGCGCGCGGCGATTCCGTGTTACGCCGACGCGCCGACGCTCGAGAGCCTGCGCCGCATGTTCTCATACGTCTTCGATCCACCCGAGCAGATCGGCGGCGGCATTCCGCAGCTCTCGCTGTTCCGCATCGGCGGACCCTTCTCGCTCGGCGGCGTGGAAATCGTGCCGGTTCCCGTCTTTCATGGGCGGCTGCCGATCCTCGGCTTCCGCGTCGGCACGTTCGCGTATCTGACGGACTGCAATCGCATCCCGGATGAATCGTGGCCGCTGCTGGCCGGCGTGCGCACTGTCGTGCTCGATGCGCTGCGCCGGCGTCCGCACCCCACTCACTTCAGCCTCTCCGAAGCCGTGGACGTTGTCGCGCGCTTGGGCGCCGAGCGCGCGTACTTCACGCACATCGCGCACGATCTCGGTCACGCGGAGACGTGCGCAGCGCTGCCTCGCGGCGTGGAGTTGGCCTATGATGGATTGGTGTTGGAGATCACACGATGATTAACCACGGTGGTGGAGTGTCTTCGTGGAAGTGATTCATTTCCCCGAAGATCCCCGTCCGGTGCGGTGGGTGAACCCGGTGCTCGCGCTCGGCAACTTCGACGGCGTGCACCGCGGGCACCGCAAGATCCTCGATCGCCTCCAGCGCGTTGCGAGCGAGCGTGGCGCGACGCCTGTCGTCATGACGTTCGATCCGCACCCGCCGCGCGTCGTCCGCCCCGACAAGGCGCCGCCGCTGCTGATGACGAAGGCGCAGAAGCTGGAGGCGTTCGCCGACGCGGGCGTCCACGGCGCCGCGATCGTGCGCTTCACGCCCGAGATGTCGCGTTGGGATCCCGAACACTTCGTCCGCACGGTCCTCGTGGAGTGGCTGCACGTCGGCGAGGTCTGGGTCGGCGCGAACTTTCTCTTCGGCCACGATCGCAGCGGCAACTTCTCGCTGCTGCGCACGCTCGGCGCGCAGTACGGATTCAAGGCCGAGAAGATCGATCCGGTCCGCTACAAGGACTTCGTCGTCAGCAGCACGCGCATCCGCCGTCTCGTGAGCGAAGGACGCGTGGACGAAGCCGGCGCGCTGCTCGGCCATCAGTACGCGATCGACGGTACGGTCGTCCGCGGCGACCAGCGGGGCAGGACCTTCGGCTTTCCGACCGCGAACCTGTGCACGGAGAACGAGCTGCTGCCGCCCCACGGCGTCTACGCGACGATGACACGGGTGGCGCACGAGGTGCGGGCGTCGATCACCAACGTCGGCACCCGGCCGACCGTGGACCACTCGGGCCGGACGAGCGTCGAAACCCACATCTTCGACCTGGACCGCGACCTGTACGGGGCCTCGCTGCGCGTCAGCTTCATCCAGCGGCTGCGCGACGAGCGGGCCTTCGAGTCCGTCGACGCTCTGCGGGCGCAGATCAACGCCGACTGCCGGCACGCCCGCCTCCTGTTCGATCGGCTTTCACTGTAGAATTTGCCCGTGGCCGACCACGATTTTCTCTTCGCGCTGGAACTGTCCGACGAGACGCCGTTCGACGACCTGTTGAAGGACCTGATTCAGGCCGTGCTCGCCCACGTCAGCTTCGCGCCGGCGGCGGTCGACGAATTGTCGGGCGCGCTGCGCACGGTGCTCACCAAAGGCGCGGCTGACGGGAAGCGCCGCTGCGACGTCCGGTTCCAGGCGCGCGGCGGCCAACTCGAGGTCGCGATCGGCTTCGCCGGCGCGGCGCCCTGGCGCACCACGCGCCCCCTGCCCTGAAATCCTCGCAATCGTAGTAACGTAAGGCGGGTCCTTTCGACCCGGCACACGATTCGATGCGTCTCTACAACACACTGTCCCGCAGCGAGGAACCCTTCTCGCCTGGCCCCGACAACACTGTGCGGATGTACACGTGCGGGCTGACCGTGTACGCGCGCGGCCACATCGGCAACTTCCGCACGTTCGTCTGCGTGGACGTGCTCCGGCGGACGTTCAAGTACCTGCTCGGCTATCGGGTGAAGCAGGTCGTCAATTTCACGGACGTGGACGATCGCACGATCGCCGGCGCGCTGAAGGCCGGCATGGATCTGCGCAGCTACACCGATCAGTACATCGCCGCGTTCCGCGACGACGCGCGCTCGCTCGGTCTGGAGCCGGCGGAGGAA
Organism: Acidobacteriota bacterium; assembly: GCA_016195265.1. GTDB lineage: Bacteria > Acidobacteriota > Vicinamibacteria > Vicinamibacterales > CAVVIG01 > SRVP-36. The sequence goes on from JACPZW010000079.1 coordinate 9,463, forward strand.
ACGCCGCGGGCGACGGACGAGGCCAACCTGCGGGCGATGGCGTCGATGATCGCGGCGCTCGACAAGAACGGCCACACGTACCGCAGCGACGGGTCGATCTATTACCGGATCTCGACCCTGCCCGCGTACGGCCGGCTCGCGCGGCTCGATCACGAGGGCATGAAGGACGGCGCCCGCGTGGATTCCGACAGCTACGCGAAGGAAGACGCGCGCGACTTCGTGCTGTGGAAGGGCCACCGCGACGGCGAGCCGTCCTGGGAATTTCCGCAGCTGGGCGTCACGCCCGGCCGGCCCGGCTGGCACATCGAGTGCTCGGCCATGGCGCTCCGGCTGCTCGGCGAATCGCCCATCGACATCCACGCCGGCGGCGTCGATCTGATCTTCCCGCACCACGAAAACGAAATCGCGCAGAGCGAAGGCGCGACCGGCAAGCCGTTCTCGCGCTTCTGGATACATGTCGAGTACTTGATCGTCGACGAGCAGAAGATGTCCAAGTCGCTCGGCAACACGTACACGATCTCCGACGTCGTCGCGAAGGGTTTCCGGCCGTCCGCGGTCCGCCTGCTGCTGCTCTCGGCGCACTACCGCAAGCAGCTGAACTTCACGTGGGACAGTCTCGCGGCGATGGAGGAGTCGCTGCGCCGGCTGACGGACTTCCTCGCGCGGCTGGGCGCCGTCACGCGCGCGGGCATGCACGCCGAGGTGAGCGCGCGGGTGGACGAGGCGCGCAAGCAGTTTGTCGACGCGATGCAGGACGATCTGAATACGGCGGCGGCGCTCGGCGCGATCTTCGAGCTGGTGCGGTACCTCAACTCGGCGATCGATTCCGGGCAGCTCGGGACCGGAGACGTGCCCGGCATCCGCGACACGTTCGCGCAGTTCGATCGCGTGCTCGGCGTCCTGAGCCTGCGTCAGGCCGAGGACGATCGCCCGCCGGTGCCGGTCGACGAGATCGAGCGGCTGATCGAAGAACGCCACGCGGCCCGGCGCCGCCGCGACTTCGCCGCCGCCGACGGTATCCGCAGCGGCCTCGCGGCCCGCGGCGTGCTGCTGGAAGATAGTGCTGGCGCGACGAGATGGAAGAGAAAGTGAAAAGTGAAAAGAGAAAACTGAAAAGTAAGACGTCTTCAGTTTTCACTTTTCTCTTTTCAGTTTTAACTTTATGACAGTTCCGCTGATTCGCACGTCTCTTCCAGGTCCCAAAGCGAAAGCGATTATCGAGCGCGACGGCGCGGTCGTCTCGCCGTCGTACACGCGCGGGTATCCGCTCGTCATCGAGCGCGGGTCCGGTGCGACCGTCGAGGACGTCGACGGCAACGTCTTTCTCGACTGCGCGGCCGGCATCGCCGTCAATTCCACCGGGCACTCGCATCCCGACGTCGTCCGCGCGATCACCGGGCAGGCGCAGCGGTTCCTGCACATGTCGGGGACCGACTTCTACTACGACGTCCAGGTCCGCATCGCCGAGGCGCTGGCGTCGATCGCGCCGATGCGCGGCGGCGTCAAGTCGTTCTTCGGCAATTCCGGGACCGAAGCGATCGAAGCGTGCCTGAAGCTCGCGCGCTACGCGACCGGCCGGCCGAACTTCATCGCGTTTCTCGGCGGCTTCCACGGCCGCACGATGGGCGCGCTGTCGCTGACGGCCAGCAAGGCCATCCAGCGGCGCGGATTCGGCGCGCTCCTGGCCGGCGTCTTTCACGCGCCGTACGCGGACTGTTACCGCTGTCCGTTGAGCCTCAAGCCCGAGTCGTGCGCGGCCGAATGCCTCGACGTCCTCGAGCACCAGATCCTCGTCCAGCTCGTGTCGCCCGATGACGTGGCGGCGATTGTCGTGGAGCCGATTCAGGGCGAAGGCGGCTACCTCGTCGCGCCCGGTCAGTTTCTGCGGCGCCTGCGGGATCTGACGACGAAGCACGGCATCCTGCTCGTCGTGGACGAAGTGCAGTCGGGGATGGGGCGGTCCGGCAGGATGTTCGCGATTGAGCACGCCGCTGTCGAGCCGGACGTCGTCGCGATCGCGAAAGGGATCGCGTCGGGGCTGCCGCTCGGCGTCGCCGTGGCGCGGAGCGACCTGATGAAATGGCCGCCGGGCGCGCACGCGAGCACGTTCGGCGGCAATCCCGTCGCGTGCGCCGCGGCGCTCGCCACGATCAAACTCTTGAAGAACCAGCTCGTCGCGAATGCCGCGACGGTCGGCGGCCGGCTGATGGACGGACTGAAGGCGCTGGCTGCGAAGCACCCGTTGATCGGCGACGTGCGCGGCCGCGGGCTGATGATCGGCGTCGAGCTGGTCCGGGATCGGCAGACGAAGGAGCGCGCGACGAGCGAGCGCGACGCGGTCGTGAAAGCCGCGTTCAGTAAAGGGCTGCTCGTCCTCGGCGCCGGCAAGAACGCGATCCGCTTCTCGCCGCCGCTCGTGCTGAGCGCCGGGCAGGCCGATACAGCGATTCGCCTGTTCGACGAAGCACTGACCGACGTTGAGATCCGGTCGTGATGAGCCGAGGTTGGCGTCCAGCTTGCACGTCGCTGTGAGCATGACGCAAGCCAGAATCGAACTGGGCAAAACAGGCGAAGATCTCGCGTGTCGCGAGCTCGAGCGCCGGGGGTACGCAATTATTGCCAGGCGCTACCGCACGGCGCGTGGAGAAATTGACATCGTCGCCCAGGATGGCCCAACGCTGGTGTTTGTGGAAGTGAAGGCGCGTGAGGGGCACGAGTTCGGCGACGGCGCGGAAGCCGTGACGCCGCTCAAGCGCCGCCGGATCACGCGCCTCGCGCAGGACTACCTCGCGCGGCAGCACGTGCCCCAGTGCCCGTGCCGCTTTGACGTGGTGTCGATTCTGTTCGACGCGGGACAACCGGTGATCGAGGTCTTCACCAACGCGTTTGACGCGTCTGACTCTTAACTTTCGAGTTTTCTCTTTTCACTTTTAACTTTTCCTTTGGCCGATCTCCGAAAAGATCCCGTCACCTCCCGCTGGGTCATCGTCTCCGCCGATCGCCAGAAGCGGCCGAGCGACTTCACCATCGTCACGCCGACGATCGTCGGTCGCGAGCACTGTCCGTTCTGTCCCGGCCACGAGTCGATGACGCCGCCGGAGATTCGTGGCTACCGTCACGGCAGCGCGCCGAACACCCCGGGCTGGGATCTGCGCGTCGTGCCGAACCGGTTTCCCGCGTTGCGCGTCGAAGGCACGCTCGATCCGGTGGGCGAGGGCATGTTCGACCGCATGAACGGCGTCGGCGCGCACGAGGTGATCATCGAGACGCCGGATCACGACACGTCGCTTGCGACAATGAGCGAGGCGGAGATCGCACGGGTGTTGGACGCCTTCCGCGAGCGGATCATCGATCTCAAGCGCGACTTCCGGCTGAAGTACCTGCTCGGCTTCAAGAATCACGGCGCGGGCGCCGGCGCGACGCTCTCGCATCCGCACTCGCAGCTCATCGCCTTGCCGATCGTGCCGGATTTCGTTCGCGCGCAGATCGACGGGGCGCGCCGGCATTTCGAGGTCAAGCAGCGGTGCGTCTACTGCGACATCCTGCACCAGGAGCTGAGCGAAGGCCGGCGCCTCGTTCAGGACGATGGGGACGTCGTCGCGATCGCGCCGTACGCGCCGCGGTTCGCGTTCGAGACGTGGCTGCTGCCGAAGCAGCACGGGCCGCGGTTCGAGGACGCGCAGGCGGCGTATCCGAGCCTGGCGCGGACACTGAAGGCCGTGCTCTCGCGAATCGATCGCGCGCTCGAGAAGCCGCCGTACAATCTGATCATCTTCACGGCGCCGAGCGACGAGGACCTGCGCGACCCGTGGCACTGGCACGTGGAGATCGTGCCGAAGATCCAGCGCGTGGCGGGCTTCGAGTGGGGGACCGGGTTCTACATCAATCCCGTGTCGCCCGAGGAGGCCGCAGAGGCCCTGCGCGCCGTCAAACTCTAGACTCGAAGCGCGGCCCTGTGGTACTTTGATCGTTCGGGCGGGAATAACTCAGTGGTAGAGTGCGACCTTGCCAAGGTCGAAGTCGCGGGTTCGAATCCCGTTTCCCGCTCCAAATTTTCCCGCGGGGGCTCCTCGCCCCGCGGCACGCTCGGTTCGATGAACGCGGCCCCCAGCGGGCCGCGAGTCGTTTAGGCACTCCAAGGGGCGCCGTCGCCAAGAGGTAAGGCAGAGGTCTGCAAAACCTCCACCCCCGGTTCAAATCCGGGCGGCGCCTCCAATCCAATCCGCACCTCAACCGACGCGGGGTCCTGTCGCTGGCGACAGCCAAGGCCCCGTAAAACCGTCCCTCAATGTTCAATATTATCATTCAGTGGTTCATAACGAGTCACTTTTGTAAATCTCTTATTAGCATATACTTAGAACGTAATATCGCCTGTAGCAAAAACTGGTGTGTATCATTCTCGAATTTGTGGATGTTTAGCGGACATTAAAGTTAAGTGCAGACGTTCCCGTAACCCATTGGACGCCTTCGAGTTGGCCAGCGCCAGACCCCCGGCGACGACTCTGGCCCTCTAATTGCTCAGATTCGACCGGTTCCGTTGTCAGTTTTTCACAGACTCACCAGTACTTATATGACGTCAAAGACACTTCAACGCCAACTCCTTGGCGGCCTCCTCGGTCTGGCGATGCTCTCGCTCGCCTCGGGCGCGCAAGCCGGTCCGCGGCCGTTCGGCAAACTCGATCGCCCTCTTGCCGCAGTGGTCCAGTCGGGCACCACGGCGACACAGAACGTGATCATCCGGGTGGAGGCCGGACAGTTGTCGGCCGTTCGCGACCGCCTCAAGGCCGCCGGCAAGATCATCGATGCCGAGCACGGCAGCATCAACGCGCTGTCGGTTCGCGTCAGCCCGAGCGACTTGGCGGGCTTGGTCGCCGACCCGGCGATTGACTCGGTGTCCACCAACGGACCGGTCTCGTCGTTCGCGGCGCCGGGCGGCTCTACGAGCACCGCGATCGACGTGCTGCGCAGCACGCTCGGCCTGACGTCCGCTTCGCCGACTGGAAAAGGGATCGGCATCGCGATCGTCGATTCGGGAATCCAGCCGTCGTCGGACTTCAATGGCCGCATCGTGGCGTTCTACGACTGGGTCAACGCCGGCGGCAAGTTCGCGACCGCCTACGACGACTTCGGCCACGGCACGCACATCGCGGGACTTATCGGGAGCAGCGGCGCGCTTGCCAGCCAGTACGCGGGCGTGGCTCCGGGCGCCAGGCTGATCGGCCTCAAGGTGCTGGACGCCAACGGACAGGGCAAGACCAGCGACGTGATCAGTGCGATCACATTCGCGACCGCGAACAAGCAGCTGCTTGGCATCGACGTTATCAACCTGTCGCTCGGCCATCCGATTTATGAATCCGCCGCGACCGACCCGCTCGTGCAGGCCGTCGAGGCCGCGGTGCGCGCCGGCATCGTGGTCGTCACCGCCGCCGGGAACTTCGGCGTGAACAGTAGCGGGAAGATCGGCTATGCCGGAATCACGTCGCCGGGCAACTCACCGTCGGCGATCACAGTCGGGGCGTTCGACGAGCAGGACACCGTGAGCCGCGCGGACGATCTCGTCGCGCCGTACAGCTCCCGTGGTCCCACGTGGTACGACGCCGAGGCCAAGCCGGACCTGGTCGCTCCCGGACACCACATGGTGTCGAACGCGTACCGCTTGCAGACCCTCTATAAGAACTACCCCTCGTTCCTCGTCGACACGAATCATATCAAGCTGAGCGGCACGAGCATGGCGGCGGGCGTGACAACCGGCGCAGTCGCCGTGCTGTTGGAAGCCAATCGGACCGCCAACGCGTATCCTGCGGGACCGTCGCTGACGCCGAATGCCGTCAAAGCGATTCTGCAGTACACGGCGTTCCGCATGCACGACGCAGTGGGCACGGAGTACGACTCGCTCACGCAGGGCGCCGGCGCGCTCAACGCCGCCGGGAGCATCGAGCTCGCGCGCGCCATCAATACGTCGGCGCCGGTCGGCTCCTGGTGGCTCGCCACCGGCGTCACCGAATCGACCACGATTGCCGGCCAGAACATCGTGTGGGGCACCAACATCGTGTGGGGCACCAACATCGTGTGGGGCACGGCGGTCTACACGAACGAGCCCGCGTGGGCCCAGAACATCGTGTGGGGTACCAACATTGTGTGGGGTACCAACATCGTGTGGGGCACCAACATCGTGTGGGGCACCAACATCGTGTGGGGCACCAACATCGTGTGGGGCACCGGTCTGATTGGCATCACCGACGGTACGAACATCGTCTGGAGCACCGTCAGCGGCACCAACATCGTCTGGAGCACGTTGAACGCCGCCAACATCGTCTGGGGCACGATCTACGCCGACAACATCGTCTGGGGCACGAACATCGTCTGGGGCACGATCATTCTGCAGTAGCGGAAGAAGCGACGCGTCATGGAAGCGATGCCCTTCCGAGCCGAGCTGGGTGAGGCAGCGACGCTCGAGCGCCAGAATCGATCGCAGGTCGTCAGTTCCGACTGGCGCGCGGCGCTGCCCGTTCTGCACGCCGCGGGCGTGACGCTCAGGCAACTGCGGACGCGTGACGCCGCGCCCTTGCTGGCGATGCTGACGACGGAAGAGGTGACGCGCTTCATTTCACCGCCACCGACGACCGTCGAGGGATTCGAGCGTTTCATCGCGTGGACGCTGCGGCAGCAGGCGGCGGGGAAGTACGTCTGCTTTGGCATCGTCCCGCGAGGACATGAGGCTGCCGTCGGCCTCATCCAGGTGCGGGCGCTGGAGTCGGATTTCTCGCGAGCCGAGTGGGGCTTTGCCGTCGGATCCGAATTCTGGGGCACGGGCGTCTTCTACGAAAGCGCCAAGGTCGTTGTCGACTTCGCGATTCGGACCATCGGCGTACACCGGCTCGAAGCGCGTGCCGCGGTCGCCAACGGCCGGGGCAACGGCGCCCTCATGAAGCTGGGCGCCATACAGGAGGCCGTGCTCCGCCAATCACTGTTGTGCCGCGGGCAGCGGATGGACCAGGTCCTGTGGTGCATCTTGGATGTCGACTGGCGGCGAGAGCCGCCCAGGTTCCGGATGCACTAATCTGGAGCCTATGACTGCTGCGGTCGTCGTTGCGTTCGTGGCCACCTGGCTGGCCCTGCTGCTCGTGGGTTGGTTTGCTTTCCAGCTCTTACGGCAGAACGGCCGGGCGCTGCAGCGCATCGAAGCCCTCGAGGAGATGGCGGACCGCGCCTCCGAGGCGGCCGCTCCGCGGCCGTTCGGCGACCGATCGCTGAAGGGGAGCCGTCTCAATCGCGATGGGCTGGCCCCCGGTACTGCGGCGCCACGATTTCAGCTCCCGCGTGTCGGGGGCGGCGAGCTTTCGCTGGACGAGTACGCCGGACGCCGCGTGTTCCTCGTCTTCTCGGATCCGGCGTGTGGTCCGTGCAACACGCTGGCGCCGGAGCTCGAGCGAAAGTCGCGGCAGACGGCGGGCACGCCCATTCTGATGGTGAGCCGCGGCGGAACGGAGGCCAACCTTCGGAAGATCGAGGAGCACGGGTTGACCTTCCCCGTGGTCCTGCAGCAGCACTGGGAGATCTCACGCGCGTACGGGAAGTTCGCCACGCCGATCGCGTACTTCATCGATGAAGACGGCCGAATCGCCGCTCCGGTGGCGCAGGGCGTCGAGCCGATCTTGAAGCTGTGGTCGAGTGCCGGTGACAAGCGGTCCGCCGGGAACCATGAGGAGAGAATGTATGGATGAGCGATTTGATCAGTTGGCCAAGGACGCCACGAGCGGATTGTCGCGGCGACAAGCGTTCGGGCGTGTGGCGAGTGGCCTCTTCGTCGCCCTGGTGGCGTCGTTGGGCCTCACCAGAAGCGGCAACAACTGCGCCAAAGTGTGCGCCGAGTGCTGCAATAGCAATATCCCGCCAGGGTCGCCGGAGCACGGCGCGTGCATCCGCGAGTGTCTACAGGGGAGCGGGCCCTGTGGCCCCAATTTCATCCTCTGTCAAGGGGGGCACTGAGTCGGCGACTCGCGTTTCTTGCCTTATCCTCGCTGGACGAGAATGAGGGACGTCAGCGCGCTCAGCGCGACGCGTTGACGTCCCTGCGGATCGAAGTTCGACGGATCCAACCACTGCCGGTACGCGCGATCGAGCGCGGGCCATTCTGAATCGATCGCGGCGTACCATGCAGTGTCGCGATTGTGCCCCTTCGTCAAGCGCGCCTGTCTGAAGATCCCCTCGTACGAAAACCCGTACCGCTGCGCCGCTGCGCGCGACGCGGCGTTCAGCGCGTCGCACTTCCACTCGTACCGCCGGTAGCCGAGCGTGAAGGCGCGCTGCATCATCAAATACATGGCCTCCGTGCCGGCGGGCGTACGCTGCAGCAGCGGCGAGAAATTGATGTGCCCGACCTCGATGGATCCGGACGCCGGATCGATCCGCAGGTAGCTCGCGACGCCGACCGCCTTGCCCGTCGTGAGGTCGATGACGGCCCAGAACTGCGGATCCGGCTGGCCGGCGACGCTCGCGACCCAGGCGGTATAGCTCTCGAGCGTCGCGAACGGGCCGTAGGGCAGATACGTCCAGTTACGTCCTTCCGCGTCGACACGGTTCGCGGCGTGCAGGTCGGCCGCGTGGGGCGCGGCATCGAGCGGCTCGACGCGACAATAACGTCCGATCATCGGGTCGAGCGACGGCCGCGGCGGCGGACTCCAGTTCGGGACCGTGACGCCGATCGGCTGGCCAAGCGCGTTCACTTCATGAGGCATGGAGATCGAGTATCGCTCAGCCAATTCCGCGCAAACAACACTGGATTCCGTCTGTTGCTCCGATTAGACTGACCGCGATTCCCTTGGTCCCTCACGCCCCCTACGACGCCATCGTCCTTGGCGGCGGCCCAGCCGGCTCCGCCGTCGGTCGCCTGCTGAGCGCGTGGGGATATTCAATCCTCATCCTTGATGCTCCGGCTCCGCGATCGCGCGGCCTGGCCGAATCACTGCCGCCCAGCACGCAGAAGCTGCTCGCGCAGATTGGCGTACTCGACGCTGTCGAGCGCGCGGGATTCTTTCGCGCGACGGGCAACACCGTCTGGTGGGGATCGGGCGATCGTCGCGTCGAAACATTCCAGGCGCCGGGCGCGCGCGAGGCGATGGGATATCAGATTCACCGGCCGGATTTCGATCGCGTCCTCCTCGAGAACGCGCGCGACGCCGGCGCCGACGTGCGCGCGGACGCCAAGGTCAAAGACGTCCGCTTCGACAGCGATCGCTCGGTCGCCGTTGACTACGACGATGGTGAGCTCGGCCGGCGAACGGCGGCCGGCCGGTTCGTCCTCGACTGCACGGGCCGTGCGGGCCTCGTCGGACGGCGATTCCAGCGCTCGGAACCCGGCTATCGCACGTGCGCGCTCGTCGGCGTGTGGAAGAAAGCCGGCGGTTGGGATCTGCCGGACGAGACACACACGATCGTCGAAACGTATGACGAAGGCTGGATGTGGTCGGTGCCGGTCTCGCGCGACACGCGACACGTCGGCGCGATGGTCGATCGCGCCTCGTCGACGGTCGCGGGTGGACGCGAGCTCGAGCTGGTCTATCGCGCCGAGACGGCGAAGGCCACCAACCTCGGCCGGCTGCTCGACGGTGCGACGCTGGACCGCGTCTGGACGTGCGACGCGTCGCTGTATTCCTCAGCGCAGTACGCCGGCCCGCAGTTCCTGCTGATTGGCGACGCCGCATCCTTTATCGATCCGCTGTCGTCGTTCGGCGTGAAGAAGGCGCTGGCGTCGGCGTGGCTCGGCGCGGTCGCCGTCCATACCTGCCTGACGGACGCCGGCCGGAAGGACGTCGCGCTCGACTTCTTCTCGAACTGGGAACGCGAGGTTTACGCGAAGCACCTCGGCCGCTCGCGAGAGTTCGCCCGCGAGGCGCAGGCCCGCCATCCGCACGCCTTCTGGGCGTCGCGGGCGGCGACGACAGACGCCGGCGACGTGAGCGAGATGGACGTCGCGCGCGATCCGGACGTCGTCGCCGCGTTCGAACGCTTCAAGCAGGCTTCGTCTGTTCATCTGACGCTGGCCGACCATGTGCGCTTCGAGCCGCGGCCGGTGATTCGCGATCGCGAGATCGTTCTTGAAAATGCCTTCGTTGATCAGGCGGGTCTAGAGACCCGCCCTACATCCGAAAGGTCGAAGACCCGCCCGACATCCACGCTGCGATTCATGGGCAATGTGGACCTGGTCAAGCTGGCCGACATCGCCTGCCGCCACACCGATGTTCCCGACGTGTTCGAAGACTACTGCCGCACCTGCGCCCCCGTGCCGCTGCCGAGCGTCGTCGGCGGCCTTTCGGTGCTCGTCGCGAAAGGGATTCTCCATGAGCGAGTGTAAGATGCTGAAGCAGACATTCCACACGGCCGTCGGATTCGCGGCCGGACTCGCGTTTGTCGTCGCCGCGGCGCCGGCACGAGCGCAGACGCCCGCGGCGCCGGCCGCGAACGAGGGCATCCCGGTCCAGAGCGATCTCGTGAAAGCGAAGTGCGGGTCCTGTCATCGCAGCGACGACAAGGGGCGCATGTCGCGCATCTCGTACCGCCGCGCGACGCCGGAGAACTGGGAGCGGACCATCAAGCGCATGGTCACGCTCAATCACGCGACGCTCGAACCGGCCGACGCGCGCAACATTCTGAAGTACCTCGCGGATCATCAGGGCCTCGCGCCGGAAGAAGATCGCCCGATCACGTTCGACGCCGAGCGGCGGACGATTGAGTATTCCTACACGGCCGACAAGGACACGTCGGACACGTGCTCGTCGTGCCATTCGTTCGCGCGCGTGCTGAGCGAGCGGCGTACGAAAGAGGAGTGGGAGCTGCTCGTCGCGATGCACCGCGGCTACTACCCGCTCGTGGACAACCAGCCGATGAACGGCGGTCAGGGCTTCCGTCGGACGCGGCCGATGCAGACCGAGCCTGACGCGGACGGCCGTCCGCCGGACAACCGGCATCCGATGGAGAAGGCGCTCGAGCATCTGTCGAAAACATTGCCGCTGACGACGCCGGAGTGGTCGGCGTGGTCCGCGTCGATGCAGGCGCCGAAGCTCGCCGGCCGCTGGGCGATCGTCGGCGCGCAGGCGGGCAAGGGTCCGATCTACGGCTCGGTGACGGTGACGGCCGACGCGAGCGCGCCGGACAGCTTCACGACCGAAACGAAGTACACCGTCGCGCGCACGGGCGAAACCGTCACACGCACGAGCAAGGCGCTCGTCTACACCGGCTATCAATGGCGCGGCCGCGGTACGGCGGGCCCTGGGGGCCCTGGGGGCCCTGGGGGCAATGTCACGTGGCGCGAGGTGATGTTCGTCGAGCGCGACTGGACGCAGATGTGGGGCCGCTGGTTCACCGGCGCGTACGACGAGACGGGCATCGACGTGAAGCTCACGCGCGTGAGTACGGGCACAGTCGTCCTCGGTACGAGCGTCGCTTCGTTGAAGACGGGCGCGACTGGCCAAGCGATGCGGATCTTCGGCGCGAACCTTCCCGCGTCGCCGCAGCCGGGCGACATCGGTCTCGGCGCCGGCGTGACCGTCTCGCGCGTCGTCAGCGCGCGGCCGGATGAGATCGCGGTGGACGTCAACGTCGCCTCCAGCGCGCCGATCGGCCCGCGCGATGTGTCCGTCGGCGGCTCAGTGAAAGCCGCGGCGCTCGTCGTCTACGACAAGATTGACGGCCTGAAAGTCCTGCCGCAGGCAGGCATGGCGCGTGTCGGCGGCGCCGTGTTTCCGAAACAGCTGCAGCAGTTCGAGGTCGTCGCGATGAACAACGGTCCCGACGGCAAGCCCGACACCGCCGACGATTTGAATCTCGGCATCGTCACGGCGAAGTGGTCGCTCGAGGAATACACGGCGACGTTCGGCGACGATGACATTCAGTTCGTCGGGACGCTGGACGCGAACGGCCTCTTCACGCCGAGCCTCGACGGTCCGAATCCGAAGCGCAGCGGCAACCGCAACAACGTCGGCGACGTGTGGGTCGTCGCTGAGCTGGCGTCGCCAGACGCGCGGCAGGCCGATCGTCCGCTTCGCGCGCGAGCGCAGCTGCTGGTGACCGTGCCGCTTTATATGGCGTGGTTCGAAGACGGGAGCGGCAAATGAGCGCGTGGGTCGCGCGGGAGCATCATCGCTTCGAGGCGGCGGGGAAGCCGTTCGTCTATCTCGTGCCGAGCGCCGCGATCTTCGCGCTGGATGACGCCGCGGACTCCGTGCTGCGCACGCTGAGCACCAAGCCGCACACGCGTGAAGAGTTGGCGATGGCATTGGGCGGAGCAAGCTCCGCCCCTACGACCGCGGGTGGGGGCGGACGTACGCTGGACGTAGGGGCCGAGCTTGCTCGGCCCGGGGCGTTGGATCCGAACGCGCTCGACGCGGCGATCGCGGAGCTGTCACGCGTGCAGGCGATTGGCATCGCTGCTGCGCCGGTCGCGTCGACGCCGAAGGTGATCCCGCTCGCGCCGTTTCCGTTGACGACGATGGTCCTCAACGTCACAAATCAGTGCAACCTGAGCTGTACATATTGTTACGAGTACGGCGAGGACAAGATCGTCGACACCGAGAACGGCAAGCAGCCGAAGTTCATGAGCGAAGAGACCGCGCGCGAGAGCGTGGAGTTCATGCTCAAGGAGTCGGGCGCGAACAAGGTCGCGCACATCACCTTCTTCGGCGGCGAGACGCTGCTGAACTTCCCGGTGCTGCGGAAGACGATCACGTACGCGCGGCGGCGCGCGGCCGAAGTCGGCAAGGACGTGGATTTCAGCCTGACGACGAACGCCACGCTGCTCAAGCCGGAGATCATCGAGTTCCTCGCCGAGGAGCGCGTCGGCGTGACGATTTCGATCGACGGCCCGAAGGAGATGCAGGACAAGTTCCGCGTCTTCCAGAACGGCACCGGTAGCTACGATCTGGTCGCGCCGAAAATCAAGGAACTGCTGCGGCGGCACCGCAGCCGTCCTATTGGCGCGCGCGTCACGCTGACGTCGGGCAAGATGGACGTCAAGCGCATCTACCAGCACCTGACCGAAGAGATGGGCTTCTGGGAAGTCGGCTTCGCGCCGGTGACGACGTCGCCGACACGTGCACACGCGATCTCCGACGGCGGATACGACGAGATGCTCGGCCAGTTCCGCGACCTGGCGTTCGATTTCCTCGAGGCGACGGTCGCCGGCCGCCATCACGGTTTCTCGAACGTGAAAGAGACGCTCGAAGAACTGCACAAGGGCGTCAGCAAGGCGTTCCCGTGCGGCGCGGGCCTTGGCCTGCTCGGCGTCGCGACCGACGGCGACGTCGCGCTCTGCCACCGGTTCGCCGGCTCGGACTCGCACAAGTTCGGCACCGTGCGCGACGGCGTCGATCGAAGCGCGCAGCAGGCGTTTCTCGAGCAGCACCACATCGCGAACAAGACCGACTGCAGCGTGTGCTGGGCGCGGCCGCTGTGCTCGGGCGGCTGCTATCACGAAGCGCATACGCGGTACGGCGACACGACGCACGCGAACCTGCACTACTGCAACTGGATTCGAGGCTGGACTGAAGTCTGTCTACAGGTGTACGGCGAGTTGTCCGAACGCAATCCGGCGTTCCTCGCGCAGTTCGATGACGAAGAGATGAAGGAGCTGGTGTCATGAACCACCTCAAGCCGATCAACAAGAAAGCCGCGCGCATCGAGAGGGCGACCCTTCGAGAGCCTCAGGGTCGTCCCGAGCAAGGTCGAGGGACGACCGAGGACGACGTCGTCGCGCTGCAGCGCACGGGACTCCCGCAGGCGCCGCACTTCCCGGTCGGCTGCTCGCTGGTCTTCTCGCCCGGATGGGAAGCGGACCGGACGGGCGGCACGGCTGGATTGTGTCAGCCGGTCGAACGCGACCTCTTCGACTGCCACATCGGCTGCTACTGGCCGGCGCAGGTGCCGGATCAGCTGAACCATGCGCCGGACTGGACGGCCAAATGCGCCGCCGCCCAGAAGGATTGGCGCAAGATCGACCTCATCTTCCCGTGACGTCTATTAAGGGGACTGCATGAAATCGAAGACCTCGATACTTGCCATCGCCGTCTGCCTCGCGGGGCTCGCGGCCGTCGCGGGACGCGCCCAGGTGAAGTCCACGGAGAAGCCGCGGGTCTCCGCCGGCAACGGGACGCTGATCATCGGCTCGTACCCGAAGCAGTTCTGGATCATCGACGAGGCGACGGAGAAGATCGTCGGCACGATTCCGTTCCAGTCCGGCATTCCGCGCCGGACGACGATCTCGCGCGATCTGAAGCGCTTCTACACCGTCGAAGCGGTGATGGAGAAGGTCGAAATCATCGATATTGCCTCGCGCAAGACGATCGACTCGTTCACGCTGAGCGAAGGCACCAAGAAAGTGCGCATCCGCAGCATCGAGCCGGACCCGCTGCACCGGTTCGTCGTGATGGTGACGGCGTCGGCGACCAAGCAGATCGACCGCTTCGAGATCGGCGCGCCGGCGATGGTTCAGTACGATCTGAAGGACCACACGATCGTGCGGACGATCCCGTGGCCCAACAACGAAGAGCGCCAGAACGCCAACATCCTCTTCTCGCCGGACGGCAGGCTGATGTACCTGTTCAGCGATCAGGACGTGCTGATCTACGAGACGAACACCTTCACGCAGATCGACAAGTGGGAACTGTCGAAGCCGGTCGAGGAAGGTTTCGGCCGCCTCGAGTTCGGATCGCGCGACGTGATGAACGACGAGCCCGGCTTCTACACGGCGCTCTTCAACGTCTCCGATCCGATCCAGCACCGCCGCATGATGGGCGTCGGCCGTGTGAATCTGGCGGCGAAGAGCGTGGACTTCTACACGCTCGGACCCTCGACCGGCGTGAGTTTCTCGATGGCTCCGGGGCGGAAGGTCGCGTACGGGCTCTTTGAAGACATCGGGCGCTACGAGTTCTGGAAGTTCGATCTCGAGCACCGGAAGTTCGCCGGCCGGACGGAATTCAAAGGCCGGCCGCGCATGGGACTCAAGACGAGCTCGAACGGCAAGGTGCTGTACATCTTCGTCGCCGGCAACACGATCGATCTGTACAACGCCGAGACCTACGAGTACATGCGGACGATCACGCTCGACGGCGACATGACGACCGATCTGTTCGTCCTGCCGTCGCCGCCGGCGGCCAGGCCGTCCCAGTAAGCGGCGGGACGGCCGCGGCAGGACCATGCTCGATCGCGATCTCCGGCGCGCGCTCGCGTTCATCGTTCCGTACTGGCGCCGGCTCGTCCTCGTGCTGCTGCTGAGCGCGCTCAGCACGGCGCTGTCGCTGTACTTGCCGCTCCTCACGCGAGACTTCTTCGACCGCGCGCTCATCGGCCGCGATCTTCAGACGCTGATTCGCGTCGCCGTCCTGTTCACGGTCTTCGCCGCCGCGAGCTTCGTAGTCAACGTGATCAGCGGCCTGCGGTACACGCGCGTGTCGGCGGACATTCTCTTCGACATGCGGCTGCAGATGTACCGCCACCTGCAGCGCCTGTCCCCGCGCTTCCACGCCCGCACGCGCATCGGCGACATCATGTCGCGCATCAACAACGACGTCGGCGAAATCCAGCGGATCGCGGCGGAGACGGCGCTCGCGTGGGTGGGCAACGTGCTGTTCCTCGGCGGGACGATCGCGATGCTCGCGTGGCTGGATGTCCGGTTGTTCCTCGTGACGATGGCGTCGGCGCCCATCGGGTTGTGGTTGCTCGCGCGCTATCGCACGAAACTGGAGGACGAGATCACCACGCTGCGCCAGCGCAGCGCCGACATCGGCAGCTTTCTGATCGAAACGCTGCAGGCCGTGAAGCTCGTTGTGACGTCGAACGCGCAGGAGCGCGAGGTCGCGCGCTTCCGCGAGCGGAACGCCGCCTTCGTCCGCGCGCTGATGTCCATGCAGCGGCTGACGTACCTGTCCGGCGGCCTGCCAGGTCTGATTCTGTCGGGCGGGACGGGCCTCGTCTTTATCTACGGCGGCTACCGCGTGATTCGCGGTGAGATCACCGTCGGTACGTTCGTCGCGTTCATGGCCTACCAGATGCGCTTCCTGCCGCCGCTCCAGGCGCTGATGGGGATGTACGCGAACCTGGCGACCGTGCGCGTGTCGCTGCGGCGCGTGTCGCAGATCCTCGACGAGCCGGTCGACGTGCAGGAAGCCGCGGACGCGATCGCGCTACCGGCCGTGCGCGGAGACGTCGCGTTCGAGGACGTCACGCTTTCGTTCGATCGCGGCGCGCCGGCGCTCGAGCAGTTGTCCTTCACCGTCCGCGCCGGAGAAGTGCTGGCGATCGTCGGCCCGAGCGGCAGCGGCAAGTCCACGATCGCCGATCTGCTGCTGCGCCTGCTTGATCCCGACCGCGGTGTCGTCCGGATCGACGGCCGCGATCTCCGGACCGTCCGGCTCGACGATCTGCGCCGGCACGTCGCGCTCGTCGATCAGGAGCCGAGCATCCTGCACGCGACGATTGCCGAGAACGTCCGCTACGCGCGTCCGGACGCGACCGATGCCGACGTGGCCGCTGCCGTGCATCAGGCGGCGCTCGATGACTTCATCGCGCGTGTGCCGCTGGGCCTGTCGACCGTCGTCGGCGAACGGGGGACGGCGCTCTCTGCCGGCGAGCGGCAGCGGATCGCCGTGGCGCGCGCGTTTTTGGCGAACCCGTCGATTCTCATCCTCGACGAGCCGAGCGCGGCACTCGATCCGGCGTCCGAGCGGCAGATCGCCGAGGGCTACGAAGCTGTCATGCGCGGCCGGACGACGATCGTCATCACGCACCGCGTGGAGCTCGCCCGCCGCGCCGATCGCGTTCTCGAGATCGACGGCACGCGCCTCCTGCAGCCGCACGGGGCGTGACGTGCCGGCCCCCTCCCAGCCAACCGGTCGCGGCGTGCGCATCGCCGTCGTCGACAGCGGCGTTCACGCGGCGCATCCGCATGTCGGATCGGTTGCCGGGGGCGTTGCGATCGACGAAGACGGCCGCGAGCACGACGACTACGTCGACCGTCTCGGGCACGGGACGGCCGTCGCGGCTGCGATCAAGGAGAAGGCGCCCGACGCCGAGCTCTACGCCGTGAAGGTGTTCGACCGATCGCTGTCGACGCGCCTGTCGGCGCTGGTCGCCGCGATCGACTGGTCCGCGCGGCACGGCATGCATCTTGTCAACCTGAGCCTGGGCACCGCCCGGGCCGATCACGAGCGCGCGCTCGCTGCGGCCGTGCGCGGTGCCGCGGCGCGCGGCGTTGTGATCGTCGCGGCGGCGGAAGACGAAGGCGTACGGTGGCTGCCCGGCAGTTTGCCCGGCGTGATCGCCGTGCAGTTGGACGCCACGTGTCCGCGCGACGAGTACCGCACTATCGCTGTGAACGGGTCGATGGTCTTCCGCGCCTCGGGATTTCCGCGCGAAATCCCCGGCGTGCCGCCCGAGCGGAATCTGAACGGGATCAGTTTCGCGGTCGCGAACATGACCGGATTCGTGGCGCGCGCGAGAGAGACGGCGCGGACTGGATCGTGCGACGAGATCGTGCGCGCGCTTGCAGCCTCATAATGTGGAGGTCCCTTATGACAGTCTCACGACGCCGTTTCTTGCGGTGGGCCACGGCGATATCGGCGATCACCGTCGGCGAGGTGAGCTCGGCGAGATTGCCGCCGCGGCTGGGCGCCGCCGACGGCCTCGACCTCGCGAGTGCGGCCGCGCTTGAGGCCCGCGGGTGAAACTCCTCCTTCTCCTTCCGGCGTTTGTGATCGCGGCCTCCCAGGCCGTGCCGGGACCGAACGCCAACGTGAGTCGCCCGGATGTCGTGGTCGCGCGCGGCAATGGCGAGAACAACACGTTCTTCCCGACGGTCGAGCGCCTCCGCGATGGCGACCTGCTGGTGGTGTATTACGAGAGCCCCGAGCACATGCATCACCTGGGACGGATTGCGCTGGTGCGGAGCCGTGATGATGGGCAGACGTGGAGCGCGCCGGTCGTCGTCGTCGATCGGCCTGGCATCAATCACCGTGACCCCAGCATCATCGAAACCAGCCACGGCACGCTGATCGTCTGCTACTACCTGTTCTTCGACATGCGATCACTTGGCGTGTTCGTGATCCGATCAGAAGACAAAGGCGCGACGTGGTCCGCGCCGATTCCGGTCGGCACCAGCATCGACGTGACCGCGGACTCGCCTCATACGCCGCTCGAGGGCGCCGCCACGTCATCGAAGATCGTCGAGCTCGACGACGGCGATCTGCTGATCGCCGCGTACGGTCACCGCGTCGGCGAAGCCGAATCCCGCAGCGTGGTCGTCAGAAGCCACGACGATGGCCGGACGTGGCCGGCGGGCACGGAGATCGACATCGCCCACGACAAGGATGTCGACTTCGTGGAGCCGGCCCTGGTGTCCCTCGGGCGCGATCGCGTCACCGCCGTGATGCGCACCGAGCGGGCGAGAAATCGGGCGTACGCCGCTGATTCGACGGACGGCGGGAAAACGTGGGGCAAAGCGGCGGAAACCGACATGTTGGCCCAGGCGTCGGACCTGCTGCGCGTGGACGTCCCGGGGCGGTTTGACGCCGCCGTGGTTCACACCTGGGGCGACGTGTCGGGGAAGTACGGCGAGGGCCGGCCGACTGTGATGCAACTGCAGACAGCGCCGGGAGGCCCGGTCCTCGGGCCGCCGCGCGTTATCTATCACGGGCGCTGCACGTGGGGCGACGAGAGCTATCCCAGCACCGTGATGCTGAGCCGCGGCCGCCTGTTCACGGTGTTTTACGATGCGTGCGCGAAGTACATCGGCGGGCGGTACACGAACCTGGCGGACCTGCTGGAAAAAACTGACCGGTGAGTGACAGTGCGCCGCCGCCCCGGACGGCCGCGCACAGGGAACTTCGAGCGGTCTTCACAACGGCGTAGCGGTACGTAGGCCGGGTCCTTTCGGACCCGGCTCGCAGTCGCCGCCCGGCGGGTCCAAAAAGGACCCGCCCTACGTACTACCGCGATTTGCGAACCGCTCTAGCGAGCGAGAACGGGCATGTCGCCGGTCGCCGCGGGAAGGCCGAACGCGCGAATCAGGCCGCTCGTGTAATTGGTGTTCGCGAGCAGGACGTAGTACGTCGCCGTCGCGGGTCGATACACGGCGAGGTCGGCCTTGCCGTCGCCGTCGTAATCCGCGGGCACCGGGATATCGCCGGCGATGCCCCACTGTTTCGTTCCCGAAATGCCAGTCGCGTCCCTGGCGGTCCGCACCGTGAACGTGGCGGTCACCGGATCGAAGTACGCCGCATCCACACGGCCGTCACCGTCGTAGTCGGCCGGCACCGGCGTCAGGCCGGGCGTCCCGAAGCCGTCTATCGAGTACGCGGTCTTGAAGTCTGTACCGCCCTTGAGGACGTACCACGTGTTCAGTCCGTTCAACTCAGCAGGCTCGATGGCCACCATGTCCATCCGGCCGTCGCCGTCGAAGTCGCCCGTGACCGGCGTGGCATTCGTGCTGCCCCAGTACCCGGCGGCGCCGCTCGTGAATCCCGTCTTGGACAGCAGCACGTACCACCGGCCTTCCGTGGGCCGGAAGACGCCAAGGTCGGTCTTGCCGTCGCCGTCGTAATCCCCCAGCGCCAGGAGGTCGCCGTCCACGCCCCACTGGTACGTGTTCACGGCGTTCCAGCCTTGCGACGAGAGCCGGATGGTCCACGCGTGCGTCCCCGTGGGCGTGTACACGCCGAAATCCGCTTTGCCGTCGCCGTCGAAATCGCCCGAGATCGGGATGTCGCCCGCCGCTCCGATCTTGACGGACTGGACCGAACTCAGGGAGAAGTTGTCCTTAGCGGTGATGGCGTAGAAGGTCCCGCTGGCGCCCGCGGTCTGCGGCGGCCTCCACATCGCGATGTCCGGCTTGCCATCCGCGTCGAAATCCGGTGTGTGCACCTGCTGGCGCGCCGTTGCCGCCAGCAGCACGGTACCCAGGAGGGCCACGCCGGCGGGCACAAGGATCAGGGCTCTGCGGCGCAGTACGGCAAGCGGGAAACGTCGCATCAATACCTCCGTTTGGCGCGAACTGATAACGCCGAGCCAAAGTATACTCCGCTGGCGTGTCGCGTACAAGCCCCACGCTCCCCGCAATGAAGTCATCAAGACGGCTCGCTCTCCCGCACGTGCTGCTGGCGCTTGCACTCTCTTTGGCCGGCGGCGTCCCCGCGGGCGCGCAGGAGTCGCTGGCCGATGCCGTGCTCTACGGCTCGACGGCGAAGGTCGATGCGCTGATCGCGGCCGGCGTCGACGTGAACGCGATCGACGCGACCGGGCTGACGCCGCTGATGACGGCGGCGGCGCAAGGTCACACGGTGATTGCGCGGCGGCTGATCGCCGCCGGCGCCGCCGTCGGCACCGTCGCCGCGGACGGGACGACGGCGCTGATGCGCGCCGCCTCCGCCAATCGGGGCGAGACCGTGCGACTGCTGATCAGCAGTGGCGCCGACGTCAACCTTCGGAGCGCGGCCGGCATGACGGCGCTCACCCTGGCGGCGTTCGGCGGCTACGCCGAACCGGTGAAGGCGCTCCTCGCCGGCAAAGCGGATCCGAACATGGCGGACAACCAGGGCCGGACGCCGCTGATGGCGGCCGTGACCGGCGGCGACCTCGCGGTGGTCGAAGCGCTGCTGGGCGCGGGCGCGAAGGCCGACGGGGCCGACGCGGGCGGCGGAACGCCGCTGACGTACGCGGCGGCGGCGGGATCCGTGGACGCGATCACGGCGCTGCAACGGCACGGCGCGAAGCCGCGCGATCTCGATCTGAAGCTCGCCGCGTCTGAATGTCATCCGGAAGCGATCGGCGTGCTGCTCGCCGCGGGGCTCAGCGTCGACGGTCCGGCGGGCGGTGGCGGGGGAGATGTTCCGCTCCTCGTCGCGGCGGGCGCCGGCTGCCCGGACGCCGTCAAGGTGCTGCTCGATCGCAAGGCGAACGTGAACGCGAAAGACAGCGACGGCCGAACCGCGCTCATCGTCGCCACGGCGGGCAACATGCTCGACGTTGCGCGCGTGCTGCTCGATCACGGCGCCGACATGGACGTCGAGGACAGCCTCGGCCGGACGGCGCTGATGTACGCGTCCACGAGCGGGCGCGAAGAGATGGCGGAGCTGTTCAAGGCGATGAGAGTGAAGAAGTAAGAATGAAGAAGTAAGAAGTAAGAAGTCGACGAAAGGACACCCGCATGAGCGTCATTTCACGTCGCGATCTGCTGAAGCGCGCAGGCCTCG
The DNA here is from genome assembly GCA_016195265.1 of Acidobacteriota bacterium. Taxonomy (GTDB): domain Bacteria; phylum Acidobacteriota; class Vicinamibacteria; order Vicinamibacterales; family CAVVIG01; genus SRVP-36. Next base: position 30,699 of record JACPZW010000079.1, read on the forward strand.
CCGCCGTCGTGCCCGTCGCCGGCGTCGACGTTGCGCGCGCGTTTGAGACGGCCCCGCCCGCGGCCGCCGCCGGCCCGGCTGAAAGCCTCGTGGCGCAACCGCAGCGCGAGCCGCGCGAACATCTGACCGCCGCCGAATCCGATGTCCTCGAAGCCGTGGTGGCGCGGCTGATCCCGAGCGATGAGCATGGCCCGGGCGCGAAAGAGGCGAAAGCCGCGCGTTACATCGATCGCGCGCTTGGCGGCGCGCTCGCGTCGTCGCGCCAGGCGTACGGGGCCGGGCTGGCCGCGCTCGACCGCTATGCGCGGTCGTCTCGCGGCGCGGCGTTCGCGCAGCTCTCGCCGGCCGATCAGGATTCGGTGCTGATCGACGTCGAAACCGGCGCGGCAACCGGTTTCACCGGCAGTTCGGCCGCGTTCTTCAATCTCGTCCGCACGCACACATGGCAGGGCACGTTCGGCGATCCCTACTACGGAGGCAACGCCAACTTCGTCGGCTGGGATCTGATCGGCTATCCGGGCATCCGCACCGTCGTTTCGGCCGAGGATCAACGCCGGCTGGAGCGCCACGAGCTGAAGCCGAATCACCAGTCGGCCTACGACACCGAGATGTTCAACAAGGCAACCGCGCGAGCAGATGAGGAAGGCCTGCTACGCCGAAGCTCCCGCAGCGCGGGATCGAAGGCGGGAGCGTAGACATGGCGACCAGACTGACAGACACCGACGTCGTCGTCGTGGGCATGGGCGCCGTCGGCGGCGTCGCCGTGCTGCCGCTCGCGCAAGCGGGGATCGAGGTGATCGGACTCGAGGCCGGCACCTGGCTGAGCAAGCGCGATTTCGCGCCAGACGAGATCCGCAACAACGTGCGCGACTGGCCGATGGCCGTCCAAAAGGCGAACGGCGAGATTCCGACGTCGCGCGCCACGCGCTCGGCGCCGACGACGAGAGCAGGCCGGCATCCGATGATGAACGCGGTCGGCGGTACCGCGCTCCATTACTGGGCGCAGAGCTGGCGGCTGAATCCCTGGGACTTCAAGGTCGTCAGCGAGACCAAGCGCCGCTACGGCGCGTCGCGAATTCCGAAAGGCTCCACGGTCGAGGACTGGCCGTTCGGGTACGACGAGCTCGAGCCGTACTACGACAAGGTCGAATACGAGATGGGCGTGTCGGGCCAGGCCGGCAATCTCAACGGCAAGATCGATCCGCGCGGCAATCCGTTCGAAGGTCCGCGGAAGCGCCCGTATCCGATGCCGCCGCTGCGCGGGACGGACTTTCTCGAGAAGATGGCGGCGTCCGCGAACACACTCGGGTGGCACGCGTTTCCGGGTCCGGCGTCGATCAACTCCCGGCCGTACCAGAATCGATCCGCGTGCATGTATCACGGGTTTTGCAATCAGGGCGGCTGCCACGTGGACGCGAAAAACAGCCCGCTCGTGACGACGATTCCGCGCGCGCAGGAGACGGGGCGCCTCAAGGTCGTCACGCGCGCGCACGTGACGCAGATCGAGGTGGACGGCGAGGGCCGTGCGAGCGGCGTCACCTACGTGACCGACGGCGTCGAGTACTTCCAGCCCGCGAAGGTCGTGCTGATTGCGAGTCACACCTACGAGAACATCCGCCTGCTGCTGCTCTCGAAGTCCAAGGCATATCCCAACGGCCTCTCGAACAATCACGGTCAGGTGGGCCGCCACTACTTCAGCCACCATCAGCTCGCCGGCGTCTCGGCGCTGTTTCCCTTCAGCCTCAACGCGTGGTACGGGACGCCCGCGCAGGGCGTCGCGGTGGACCATTGGGCCGACGACAACTTCGATCACGCCGGCCTGGACTTCATCGGCGGCGGCAACCTGTGGGTCTACTCCGACCGCCGGCCGATCGCGGCGGCCAGCGGCAGCACGTGGAACCGCGCGCCGAACTGGGGTTCGGCGTGGAAGGCGTTCATCAAGGAGAATGCCGATCGCACCAACAATTCCTATCTCCAGAAGACGACGCTGCCCTACGAGGACAATTTCGTGGACCTCGACCCGGTTGCGAAGGACGCGCTGGGCCTGCCGGTGTGCCGGATCACGGGCGAGTACAAGGAGAACGAGCGCGCGATCGCGGCGTTCATCCAGGACAAGATGGAGCAGTGGTACCGCGCAGCGGGCGCGATCGATGTCACAAAGGCGCCGCTCGGCGGCGCGATGGGTCCGTCCACGCACGCCTACGGCGGGACGCGGATGGGCGACAACAGGGAGACGAACGTCGTGGACCGCTGGGGCTTTTCGCACGAAGCGTCCAACCTCGGCATCCTCGGCGGATCGGTGATGGGCACGAGCGGCGCGAGGAATCCGACGCTGACGGCGCAGGCGCTGTCGTGGCGGACCGCTGAGCACCTCGCGAAAAACTTCAACGCGATCGCGTCGCGCCGGGCGTAGTACAGCACGGGGGCCGGCGTCACCGCCGGCCCCCTGTGCTCATTGCCCTTCCTACCCTTCGAAGATGCAGCCCACGCGCTTCTTCTTCTTGCCGGCCTTCTTCTTTTTCTTGCCAGCCTTTTTCTTTGCAGCCTTCTTCTTCTTCGCCATCTGACCTCCTGTTGGTTAGCTGACGCTCCTCCGCACGTACAGTTCGTTCGCTCCGGACATCTCGAAATGTGCCCGCGTGAGCGGGGCGGTCATCGAAGACGTCGGGGCTGAGCGTGCTCGGCCCGGCCGCCGCGCGACCGTCCGGGCATACCGCGCCCGGTCATTGGGCCGACCAAGGTCGGCCCCTACGGCCGCGGGCGCATCGATCGCAATCCTGACGCCGTGCCGATCGCGCGTGCCGATCGCGCCGATCATCCGCCGCAGGCGCGCCGCCGCGGCGCCTGACGGCTGGTACTCGCCGATCGGCACCGCCAGCGACAGGTACTTTCCGCCCTCGGCGACCATGAGCCCGCGGCCGGTCAGCGACGACAGGCGTCCCGCGTTCGACGCGTCGAGCCGCGCGCCCTCGGTGATTGCGTCGCACGCGAGGTACAGCGCGCGATCTTCGCCGGTCAGGACCGTCAGCGGCGCCGCGGTACGCGGCCGCGTGTCGAAGATCATCAGGCGATTGTCGAGATCGACCGACACGAGCTCGGCGTTCCGCCACGTCGTCTTCCAGGCGTGCACGCTTCGGACGAGCGGTTCGGCGTAACGGGCGACGTCCTGCGGACGCCGGTAATCGTAGGCGAAATAGTAGGCGAGATTGCGACGCGCGGCGTCCGGCAGGTCGTAGATGAACTCGTAGAAAGGCAGCGGCCGGACTTTCGTGAAGCCGAGCTGCGCCGACTCGTTGAAGTTGGGGCTGAACCGGTCCAGCCGGATCGCCGTGACGCCGATCGGGCACGGCAGGTGGCAGACGCGCGCGGCCAGGTCCGCCATCTGCGTGTAGTCGTCCGGTGATTCGCCGGGAAATCCGAGCAGGAAATTCCAGATCGGCTCGACGCCGAGCTCCTTGCACCACTTCAGGAGCTGGATGTTCTGCAGCCCCGAGACGCCCTTTTTCATCTGCTTCAGCACGCGGTCGCTGAAGCTCTCGATGCCGGGCTGGATCGTGGTCACGCCCGCGTCGCGCAGCAGCCGGACCTGGTCCTTCTTCAAATTGGATTTCGTCTCGTAGAACAGCGTCACGGCCAGCTTGCGCCGTGCCAGCTCGGGCAGCAGCGTCCTGAAATACTTCAGGTCGAGAATGTTGTCGACGACCTGGATGTCGCAGCCCGGGTGCGCCGTCGCCAGGTGCGTCAGCTCGTCGAGCGCCCGCGCCGCGGACTTGCTGCGATACGCCATCGTCGCGCCGTTGAGGCCGCAGAACGTGCAGTGCATCCGCTCGCCCCACCAGCAGCCGCGCGATGTCTCCACGAACACGCTCGGCTGCCACGACGTGTCGAAGCGGCTGCGTCCGAACTGCGCGAAAAAGTCGCCGTAATCGGGATAGGGCAGCGCGTCCATCTCGGTGACGGCCGGCGCGGTCGGCGGACGGAACGCGGGTCCCGCCGCCGCGACGGTCCGCTGTGTGACGACACCTGGGAGGTCATCGATCGCGTCGATGGACTCGCCACGGGCGACGCGGACGGCCAGGTCGGCGAACACGTGATCGGCCTCGCCGGACACGATCGCGTCCACGAACGGAAACTGCCGCACGGTCTCGACGCCCATCGTCGCTTCGCAGTTCGCGCCGCCCATGACGATGACGGTGCCGGGCAGGCGCGCCTTGATCCGCTTCGCGAGCGCGAGCGAGGCCAGATGCTGCTGGAAGACGCTCGTGAAGCCGACCAGGGCCGGCGCCTGTTCGACGATGCGGTCCGCGCATGCGTCGACGAACGCGGCGGCGGCGGATCGCGCCGCGCGAATCGCACGAAGGTCGGCCCGGCCCGGCGGATGCGTGATGCTGCGGCCGAGCCACGACGGCGGCTTCACCAGCACCTCCGCGATGTAGCGCTCGTCGTGCGCGCGGCTCCAGTCGAACAGCGCGTGGGAGAAGATCCACTCGCCGACGAACGCGCGCGACATGGCGCGGTGCTCGCTCGCGATCTTCGAGTAGAGCGCCTGGCCGATCCGTTCGCCGAATGGCAGCGTGAAGTACTCGACGCGGCAGTTGAGTCCGCGGGCGTGCACCTGCGGTTGCAGCAGGCTGAGCCCGAGCGACGGCGAGAAGAGCGGACCGAACGGCATCGAGACCAGCAGGACGTCCGTCATCGCGGCCCTCGCGGTGGCGGCGACCCCGGCGTCGTGGTGACGGCCGGCAGCACGGCCGCTTCGCGGGCGGCCGCCGCCATCAGCGGTGGCATCGGCCGTGTCCCACTCCAGATGGATGTGAACTCGGTGTACGCCTGGCGCGCCTCGGCCGGCTGACCCGACGCGGCGAGCGCCCGCGCGAGTTGCAGGCGCGCGAGCGCGTGGACGAGGTTGACCGGCTGGTTGCCGCGGTGCGACAGGAGATCGCGGAACTGCGCGACGGCCTTCTGGGAGTCCGTGAGCTGCGCGTACGCGAGGCCGCGCAGGTAGGGCAGCCACGGTCCCGCGGCGCGCTCGTACGCGGCCGACCCGCTTAGTGCCGCGATCGCCTCGCGGCCGTTCGCGTTCGCGAGCGCGATGGCGGCCTTCAGCATTGGCGTCAGCGCGCCGACGATGTCGGGCGCGGGCGGCTGTGTCTTCTCGTAGCCGGCCGCCAGCTGCGCGGCCTGCGCCACGCGTCCCACGAACGCAGCCACGAGCGTTGCGGTCCACGTCGTTTCGCCGCCGGTGCTCGTGGCCAGGGCCCGCTGCAGGCCGTCGATCGCGCGCGCCTGATCGCCGAGCAGCGCGTCGCCGAGCGCCTGCTCCGCGACCAGGCTGCCCGCGACGTCGATCACGTGCGCGGCCCGCGCCCCCGCGATCGCCTGCAAGTAGAGCGCGCGGCTGGTGGCCGCGTCCCCGCGCGCGAGCGCGGCGCGCGCCGCCTCCGTCACGACGAGATAGCCGTCGGGGCGCGCCTCCGCGGCGCGCAGGTGGCCGGCGATCGCGCCCTCGTCGCGATCGAGGAAGGCGATGTCGACGCCGAGCATGCGATTGAACGACGCGTCGAGGCCTTTGGTTTGCGCGTCGCGCAGGACGCCTTTGGTCTCGTCGATGCGATCGAGAATGAGGAGCGTCCGTGCGAGCTGCTGATACGGGATGACGGAGTTGGGACCAAGGGCGACGGCGGTTCGCGCCTCCTGGATCGCTTCGTCGAACTGGTTCAGCCGGAAGTACGTGGACGACAGGTTGAGGTGCGGCACCCAGTCCTGCGGGTACGTGCTGGCCCAGAGCCGGTACGCGCCGACGGCTTCGTCGAGGCGGCCGGTCACGATGTAGTGGTAGTGCGACTTGATGAACAGCCGCTCGGGCTCGCTCAGGGAGTCGCTGCGCGCGAACGCGCGCTTGATGAAGGTCTGCGCGCGCTCGAGGTCCCTCAGGTTCGTGTAGATCGCGGCGAGGCGCGCGGCCGCGAGCGCGAAGTTCGGGTCGAGATCGAGCGCATGCTCGAACAGCGGGATCGCCTGGAGGTCGCCGGTCTTGATCCGCGTGTCCACGCCCATGCTGTACGCCTTGAGCGCCTCGAGCGACGGCGTCGTGGCGTCCGGCAGCGGGACGTTGAAGCGCTGGATCGAGCCCAGCGATTCGCCGAGCCGCTCGCGGACGCGCGCGGCGGCGGCGCCGACGCTGGCGAGCACGTCGGTTTTCGACGCGGCCTGCGTCTGCTCGCGCGCGAGCGTGTCGCCGGTGCGGCACGCCTCGGCTTCGAGCGTGATGACGTACGCGGAGCCCAGGGGCGAAATCGATCCGAGCAGGATGCCCTTCACGCCCATCCGCTGGCAGAGCTCGCGGGCGAGCGTGGACGTCACCGGCTCGTCGGGCGACCGTTCCATCCGCTGCAGCGCGGCGCGCACCTGCGGCGTTGGCGCCACGTGGACATACGGCGACTGCTGCAGTTGGATCTCGAGCGCGTCGCGCAGCGCGCCGTCGAAGACGCCTTCGCCGGTGGTGTTGGTGAAGTCGGCCAGCAGCAGCGGCTCGCGCGCGGTCAGGTTGACGGCGCGGCCGTGGTACCACGAGAGCGCGCCGTAGGCACCCGCGGCCAGCGCGATCACGGCCAGCGCGACGAGACCGGTATCGCGGATGTTCGGCGCGGCGAAGACTTGGGCGAGGCCCGACGAGCCGAACCGAGGGGTATACGCGGGCGCCTTGCGATAGACGTCGGACTCGAGCGTCAAACCATCCGACTCCGCGCCCGGGCCGGCGAACTCGCGGCCCGCAATCGATCCGCTCTGCATCGCGCGAAGATGCGCGGCGACCTCGCCGGCGCTTGCAGGCCGCGCGTCGCGTTCCTTCTCGAGCAGCCGCGTGAGCAGCGACCGCAATTCGGCCGGCAGCGCCTTGCCCGCCGGCAGGTCGAGGCCGGACGGTCGCGCGTGCAGGATCGCATCGACAATCGCCGTCGTCGAGCGGCCGTCGAACGCGCGGCGGCCGGTCAGCATCTCGTGCAGCACGAGGCCGAACGAAAACAGATCGGTCCGGTGATCGAGCGGATCGCCGAGCGCCTGCTCCGGCGACATGTACAGGACGGTCCCGACCGCCGCGCCCGGATTGGTGAGCGACGCGGGACGCCGCGTTTCCATGGCCACGTCCGAGGTCTCCACCATCGCGGCGAGACCAAAGTCGAGCAGCTTGGCGTCGCCGCGCGTGGTCACGAAGATGTTGGCCGGTTTCAGATCGCGGTGGATGATGCCGCCGCGATGCGCCGCGTCGAGCGCGTCGGCGATCTGCACGCCGAGCCCCACGACGGTTTTCACCGGCAGCGGGCCGGCCGCCATCGCGTCGAGCAGCGTTTGTCCGCGCAGCAGCTCCATCACCAGGTACGGCCGGTTGTCGACTTCCGGCGCCTGGCCGACGTCGTAGATCGTGCAGATGTGCGGGTGGTTGAGCGCCGACGCCGCGCGCGCTTCGCGCTCGAAGCGCAGCAGGTGCTCCTCGGACGCCGCGAGCGCGGGCGAGAGGAGTTTCAGCGCGACGTCGCGGCGCAGCGTGCGGTCGTGCGCCTGGTAAACCTCGCCCATGCTGCCGGCGCCCAGCGGCAGCACGATTTCAAATCGGCCTGCGATGCAGATTCCGGGCGTCAGCGGCACAGGGGCTCTACGAGACCCGCCGCATGGTCCAGAAGTCCCATGACAGCGCGGACGATCGCGTGAACTCGTAGGGGAGGAACGCGTAGCCGAGATGACCCCACTCGTGGCCCCACGAGTTGCGGATGATGAACACGCGCCGAGCGCGATCGTAGCCGACCGCCACGACGGCGTGGCCGCCGACCATCGGATCGCCGCGCCGGGGCACCGGAATCACGCCCGTGCGCTTGACCTCCCGGCTCAGCATGCTCTTGTGCACCGCGAGCCCGAAGACGAACGGAAACTCCTCGATTCCTTCGTGCCGGCGTCCCGCGCGGTAGCAGGGCGGCGTCGGCCGCCGCCGGAAGCGATCGACGTGGTACGGCCACATGTGTTCCGGGCAGGTGCCGAACTTCGTGATCGTGCGATAGCCGTCGCGCAGCGACACGGGCGCGTCCTCCTTCACCACGCCGGCGACGACGCGCTCGTTGAAGTAGATGAACAGGCGCGAGGGCTCGGGGAGGAACCGGCGGCCTTGCTTGATTTCGTCGAAGCGCAGGGCGCAGGCAAGTGCGTTGGTGGAGCAGCTGTTGAGGTGCAGCTGGTCGTACACCGGCGGACAATGACGGCGCAGATCAACGACGTCGGGGAGCCGACGCGCGATTGACGTCCGGGGCCGGTACTTCCAGTCGAGTGGGCTGTGTGTATCCCGACTGGTGCCGTGATGCCGTTTCACACTTGGGAACGGGGCGATTCTACCAGAACAAGTTGGCCGAACATGCGAGTGTGGCGCGATCGGATGACAGGAGCGGACGCGATCGGCAGCGTGCCGGGACGCCGATGGACATGAGATGATAGGGCCGACTGCAGCCGGGCGCGTGACCAGCCGAAAGACTTAGTGGCAACATTTGTCAGGGGGACTGGCGAGTTGACACAAAGTGTCAAAATGGCCGACCCGGCAGTGGCTGATAAATCACTGATCGAAAAGAAGTTCATGCTTTACTTACAGTCGGCACGAGCCCTGCAGACGGAATCGAGAGGCATCGAGCGACCAATGATTCGTAAGGCGCAAGGCTTCGCGCTTATCGACGTGATCTTCGTGTGCGGGATCATTGGCCTGCTGTGCAGCATCGTTTTGCCGAAGCTCGCGCTGGCCCGGCAGTCGGCGGGCGCGGCGTCAGCGATCGGTTCGATGCGTGCGATCAACAGCGCGCAGCTGACGTACGCACTGACCTGCGCCGGCGGTTTCTACGCGCCGACGCTGACCGCGCTCGGCACCGCGCCTCCCGGAAGCAACGAGTCGTACATCACTCCCGAGTTGGGCGCCGCCGACACGGTCACCAAGTCCGGGTACATCATCAAGATCGTCGCGGCGCCGTACGCGGGTGCGCCGCCCACGTGCAACGGATTAGGCCTGGGCTCGACCGGCCAGGGCTTCGTCGCCACGGCGGATCCAACGCAGGTCGACAACACGCGATTCTTCGCGACCAACTCGAACGCCATGATCTTCGAGAACAACGCGACCCTCGTTGGCCAGATGCCGGAGCTCGGCGAGCCGGAGGTCGGCCATCCGCTCCTGAGATAGATTCAGCTATAATTCCGGTCCATGTGGACCAAGATGATGTCCGGGCCGCGGAAGAAGGCCCCGAAAACGATCGCGGTGATCGATCCCGATCGCTGCTTCGGCGCGTTCGCCTGTTCGATTTGTCAGGCCGCCTGCCCGGTCGCCAACTGCATCGTCGAAGAACCCGATCGTGACGGCCGGATGGTGTGCGCGGTGCGGGCCGACCTGTGCATCGGCTGCGGCCTCTGCGTGACGCTCGGCAATCCGACGGCGCCGCAGCAGCGTGAGTTCGGCTGCCCGGCCGACTACGACGCCATCAACATGATGCCGTTCGAAGAGGTCGTGAAACTGCTGCAGGACGCCGGCGCGGTTCCGGCGGCTGGCTAGTTCCGAGCCACCAGCCAGCAGCCACCGGCCGCTAGCCACCCGGCCTCCGCTCGTCGGCAACGCCAGCGAGCTACGGCCAGGCTCGCCGAAGCGCCTGAGGCGCGAAGGCGGCAGTCACTAGCTCTTCTTCGACGCCGCTGCCTGCGCGTACTTCGACGGCAGCGGGTGATCGATCTTCGATCCGATGAACGCCGACGCCTCGCTGAGTTTCGTCAGCGACACGCCCGTTTCGATTCCCATCCCGCTCAGCATGTAGATCAGATCGTCGGTGGCGAGGTTGCCGGCGGCGCCCGGTGCGTACGGGCAGCCGCCGAGTCCGCCCGCCGACGCGTCGAAGGTGGCGATGCCGTACGGCAACGCGGCCAGCACATTGGCCAGGGCCGTCCCGCGCGTGTCGTGGAAGTGCAGCGCGATCCGCTCGGCGGGCAGCTGGGCGAGCACCGCGTCGAGGACGCGAGACACCTGGCCCGGATGCGCCACGCCGATCGTGTCGCTGATCGCGACCTCGAAGACGCCGAGCTCCGCGAGGCGGACCGCGACGTCCGCGACGCGTGCGGGCGCGACGTCGCCTTCGAACGGGCACCCGAAGGCGGTCGAGAGGTAGCCGCGCACGCGCAGTCCGGCGGCGAGCGCCCGGCCGCACACCTGGCGATACGTCGCGAGCGATTCGTCGATGCTCTGGTTGATGTTCTTGCGGCTGAACGTCTCGGTCGAGGAGGCGAAGACCGCGATCTCGGTGACGCCGGACGCCAGCGCGCGGTCGAGGCCGGCCAGGTTCGGAACGAGCGCGGTGTAGCGCGTACCCGCCGGCCGCGTGATGCCGGCGAAGACTCCCGCCGCGTCGGCCATCTGCGGCACCCACTTCGGGCTGACGAAGGCCGACACCTCAATGACCGGAAGGTGCGCCGCGCTCAGGAGATTGACGAAGGCGATCTTGTCGGCCGTCGAGACGAGCGCGCGCTCGTTCTGCAGCCCATCGCGCGGTCCGACTTCGACGATGGTGATGCGCTTTGGCGCCATCTCTAAACGGCCTACTGCATTTCTATCAAAACCGCGTCCGCCTGCACGAGCTCGCCCTGCGTGCAGCACACGGCGGCGACCACGCCATCGTCGGTAACGCGAACCGGCATTTCCATCTTCATCGCTTCGAGCAGGACGACCGTGTCGCCCTTCGACACGCGGTCGCCGGGTTTCACGTGCACGGCAATTACCGTCGCGGGCATCGGCGCCGTCAGCGCCTGCCGGCCGGCGCCGGTCGGCAAGCGCCGGCGCGCCGGGCCTCGCGTCTGGTACGTCGCCGTTGTCGTCTCGGCGTGCGGCGCCCACGGATCCCAGGTTGCCGGCGTCACCCCGGCTTCGCGCAACGGCGCGGCGGGCGCGACCACCGCTGCTGCCGCGTCGGGAATGGCGGCCGCCAGCGCGGCGCCTTCGCGATCGAGGAAGGCCGTATCGAGCCGGCCTTCGCGAAACGCCGGATGCGCGAGGACCGTCATCAGGAACGGAATATTGGTGCGCAGGCCGTCGATCTGGAAGTCGCGAAGCGCCGCCAGCAGGCGGGCGATCGCGAGAACGCGCGTCTCGGCGGTCGCGATGACCTTGGCGATCAACGGATCGTAGAAGACGGAGACCTCGCCGCCCTCGGCAATCCCCGAGTCGACGCGGACGCCCGGCAGCCGCGGCTCGCGATAGCGCAGCACGCGGCCGGCCTGTGGCAGAAAGTCCCGCGAGGGATCCTCCGCGTAGACCCGCGCTTCGATCGCGTGCCCGCGCTGCGCGATGGCGTCCTGCGTCCACGGCAGAGGCTCGCCCGAAGCGACGATCATCTGTGTGCGAACGAGATCGAGGCCGGTGACCTGTTCCGTAACCGGATGCTCGACTTGCAGCCGCGTGTTCATTTCCAGGAAATAGAACAGCGCGTCATCGCCGGACGGAGGCCGGGTCTCGCCCGCGGAAGTAGGGTGGGTCTCGCCCGCGGAAGTAGGGCGGGTCCTTTTGGACCCGCCTGACTCCACGAGAAACTCAATCGTCCCCGCATTGCGATAGTCCGCCGCCCGCGCGGCGGCCACCGCGGCGGCCGTCATGCGAGCGCGCAGTCCCGCCGTCATCACGGGGGACGGACTCTCTTCGATCACTTTCTGATGCCGCCGCTGCGCCGAGCAGTCGCGTTCGAACAAATGCACGACGTGGCCGTGCGCGTCTGCGAAGATCTGGACCTCGACGTGCCGCGGCGACTCGACGAGGCGCTCGACGTAAAGCGTGCCGTCGGCGAACGCGGCTTCTGCTTCACGACGCGCCGACTTGATGGCCGCGTCGACCTCGCCCGGCTCGCGCACCAGGCGCATGCCCTTGCCGCCGCCGCCCGCCGACGCCTTGATCAGCGCGGGCAGTCCGACGCGATCGACGGCCTTCCGGACGCCGGCATCCGACTGGTCGGCGGGTGTCTCGCCCGGGACGATCGGCACGCCCGCCGTCGCGACCAGCCGTCGCGCCTTGATCTTCGACCCCATGCGCGTGATCACCGCCGCCGGCGGGCCGACGAAGATCAGTCCGGCCCGCGCGCACGCGTCAGCGAACGCGGCGTTTTCGGACAGAAAGCCGTATCCCGGATGAATCGCATCGGCGCCGCTGGCGTGCGCGGCGTCGAGCAGTCGAGGAATCGCGAGGTAGCTCTGAACGGCCGGCGCGGGTCCGATCGCGATCGCGCGATCCGCGGCGGCGACGTGCGGCGCGTGCGCGTCGGCGTCGGAGTGCACCGCGACGCTTTCGATGCCCAGCTCGCGGCACGCGTGGATGATACGGAGGGCGATCTCGCCGCGATTGGCGATGAGCAGGCGGCGGATCATGAAATCCACCACGCAGGACACGGGGGACACGGAGGAAGAAATCCGTGTGGGATCAGACGTTCCACGAGGGCTTCCTCTTTTCCAGGAACGCCTTGAGTCCCTCCTGTCCTTCCTTCGACACGCGTCGGGCGGCAATTGCGGCGGCTGTCATCGGCGCGGCGTCAGCGATGGCGCGGCCGGCGACCTGCGGAATCAGCGCCTTCGCGGCAGCGATCGCATCGGGCCCGCCGCTCAGGAGTTCGGCGACGTAGCGATCAACCGTTGCGTCCAATTCGGCCGCCGGCACGACGGCGTGCACGAGACCGATCTCCTTCGCGCGCGCGGCGGAGAAGCGCGCGCCGGTGAGAAACAGTTCGCGCGCCGCCGACCGGCCGATCTTCGCGAGCGCGAACGGCGAGATGACGGCCGGGAGGATGCCCAGCTTGACCTCGGTGAAGCCGAAGAGCGCCTGATCGTCGGCGACCACGATGTCGCAAACGGCGGCGAGCCCGGCGCCGCCGCCGAGCGCCGCGCCGTGGATCCGTCCGATGAGCGGGACCGGCAGGTCGTCAATCGCCGCGAACATGCGCGACATCGCCATCGCGTCGCGCAGGTTCTCGTCCTCGGTGTACCGCACGGTCTTTGCCATCCACGCGACGTCGGCGCCCGCGCAGAACGTCGTGCCCGCGCCCGCGATGACGACGACGCGAACGTCGTGACGCGCCGCCGCCGCGCGCACCTCACCGGCCCACGCGGTCAGTTCCGCGATGACGTGCTCGTTGAACGCGTTGCGAACCTCCGGGCGATTCAGCGTCAGGCGTGCGACTGTTCCAGCCCGCTGGGAGATCAGATGGGTATAAGTCATCGCTTGTGGCCACGAAGCCACGAAGTCACGAAGAAGAAAACCAGCGCACTCTTCGTGGCCACATGCCGGCTACATTCTGAATACGCCGAAACGTGGCTCTGGAATGGGCGCGTTGAAGGCTGCTGAAAGGCCGAGCGCGAGCGACCGGCGCGTGTCCGCCGGATCGAGAATTCCGTCGTCCCAGATCCGGGCCGTGGAGTAGTAGGGCGATCCTTCGTGTTCGTACTTGTCGAGGATCGGTTCGCGGATCGCGGCTTCCTCATCGGCCGTGAACGGTTTGCCTTCGCGCGTCAGCTGATCGCGCTTGACGGTCGTCAGCACCGACGCCGCCTGGTGCGCGCCCATCACCGAGATCCGCGCGTTGGGCCACATCCACAGCAGCCGCGGCTCGTACGCACGGCCACACATGCCGTAGTTCCCGGCACCGAACGATCCGCCGACGATCACCGTGAACTTCGGCACGACCGAGTTCGCGACGGCGTGGACCATCTTCGCGCCGTCCTTCGCGATGCCCGCGCGCTCGTACTGCCGGCCGACCATGAAGCCCGTGATGTTCTGCAGGAAGATCAGCGGGATGCCGCGCAGGTTGCACAGCTCGATGACGTGCGTCGCCTTCAGCGCCGACTCCGAGAACAGCACACCGTTGTTCGCGACGATGCCGACGAGAAAGCCATGGAGCCGCGCGAACCCGGTGACGAGCGTCGTCCCGTAGCGCTCCTTGAATTCGTCGAAGCGCGAGCCGTCGACGAGGCGCGCGATGATCTCGTGGACGTCGTACGGCTTGCGGACGTCGGCGTTGACGATGCCGTAGATCTCGGCCGGATCGTAGCGCGGATCCTCGGGCGCGGCCATGTCGGCGGGCAGGTGCTTCGCCGTGTTCAGCGTGGACACGACGGTCCGGCAGATCTCGAGCGCGTGCGCGTCGTCTTCCGCAAAGTAGTCGGCGACGCCGGAGACGCGCGTATGGACGTCGGCGCCGCCCAGCTCCTCGGCGGTCACTTCCTCGCCGGTCGCGGCTTTCACGAGCGGCGGCCCGCCGAGAAAGATCGTTCCCGTCCCCTTGACGATGATCGTTTCGTCGGACATCGCCGGCACGTACGCGCCGCCGGCGGTGCACGATCCCATCACGCAGGCGATCTGCGGAATCCGCTCCGCCGACATGCGCGCCTGATTGAAGAAGATACGGCCGAAGTGGTCGCGATCGGGGAACACCTCGGCCTGCAGCGGCAGGAACGCGCCGCCCGAGTCCACGAGGTACACGCACGGCAGCCGGTTCTGCAGCGCGATCTCCTGCGCGCGGACGTGCTTCTTGACGGTGATGGGGAGGTAGCTCCCGCCTTTCACCGTCGCGTCGTTCGCCACCACCAGGACTTCGCGGCCCGACACGCGGCCGATGCCGGTCACGAGTCCCGCGCCTGGCGCGTCGCCCTCATACATCTCGAACGCCGCCAAGGGCGACAGTTCGAGAAACGGCGTTCCCGCGTCCAGCAGCTGACTCAGGCGATCGCGGACCGGCAGCTTGCCCTGCGCACGATGACGCTCGAGGTACTTCGCGCCGCCGCCTTCGCGCGCGCGCGCCGCGTGATCGCGCAACTCGGCGACGAGCTGCGCCATGCGGGCGCGGTTGGCCTGGAAGAGCGGATCAGCAGGATTGATATGCGTGTCGAGGGTTACCATCCACAGCAGTCCGTCTTGAATCCGCAGCCGGGGCAGCGCCAGACGGCGTGCATGCGATACATTTCCTCTTTACCGCAGCGCTCGCATAAGACGACGTCTGCAGCGTCCTTTTTTGCGTCCATCGATCCGGTTTTCAGCGGCGTGATCGGGCGGGCGGGCGGGCGGGGCGGCGTCGGCTCGGACATCGCGGGAATTATCGCACATGCGTACGGACATCATCGGGCGCGGTCAGTCGCGAGTGGCCCTCGTCGCCTCCGGCGTCGCGCTGGCCATGATCGGCGCCGTGCTGGCGCGAGCGGCCTTCTGGCACAGCCTGGCCGAGGTCGCGCCGATCAACGCGGGCGACTTTCTGATCTCGTACGCCGGCGGCTTCGTCCGTCGCGGTCTGCTCGGCGAAATGCTGTACCGCCTGCCATTCGTGACGGACATGCGCCGCGCCGAGATCGCGATCAAGGCGCTGTCGCTGGTCGCGTATGGCGCGTCGTTCGCGCTGTTCGCGTCAACGGTCGCGCGGAGCACGCGTTCGCTGGCGATCACGGTGCTGATCGCGCTTCAGCCGTTTCTGTTCGGATTCCCGGTGCTGACCGGCCAGTGGATCAAAGCGGATCTGCTTCTCCTGCTCGGCTTCTACGTGTGCCTGCGTTCGCTGAACGCGATGTCCGGCTGGCGCCTGCTCGCGATCAACCTGGTCTCCATCGCAGCCATCGCGACGCACGAGACCTACGGCCTCACGATGCTTCCGCTGCTGATTGCGGTCGCCGCGTCGAAGAACGATCCGGCGCGGCGCCCCTGGACCCGGGCGCTGCCGAAGGCGGTCGCGGTGTTCGCGCCGGCGGTCGCCGCGCTCGGCGTCGTCTCCGCGTTTCGCGGCGATGCGCGCGTCGCCCGCGGGATCCAGGACGCCTGGGCCGCGCGGGGGATCGTGCTGCGCGAGGACATCACGCCCGCGTTGTTCGGGCTCACGCACCATAACGTGTGGCGGATGGGCTTCGATATCGTGTTCGACAACTACTCGGACAAGCCGTTTTTCTTTCTGTTCTGGGGCGGTGTCATCGTGGGGTCCGGCGCGCTCGTGAGCCTGGCGGCCGGCCTCTGCGTCGTCCGCGACGCGCGGGAGGGACCGCCGGTCCCGTTCGACTGGCACGGTGCGTGCGAGACGGCCGCGGTCGTTGGCCTGACGGCGGTGGTCTTCGCACCGTTGTTTCTGATGGCGACGGACTTCGGACGCTGGATCTTCCTGTGGCTCGCGGTTGCGGCGGTCATCGCGTTCTCGCCGGCCCGTCACGATTTCGTGGACTTCGCGGGGCGGGCGCTGCCACGCGCGGTTTCGACACCACTGCGTGGCGCGAGCCTGCGCGTGCAGCGGTGGGGCGCAGCGCGCCTGACGTCGCGGTCCTGGTGCATCGGGATCCTTGCGTGTTCGCTGTTCTGCGTGCCGCTGCCAGCCTATGTGATGGAAGGGTGCTGCTCGGTGCGGTACGTGATGGGCTTCTCGCTGGCCGCGGGTGTCGTTGGATTGATGCTGGGACAGTGATCAGGCGGGTCCGAAAGGACCCGCCCTACGAAGTCAGACATGTAGGCCGGGTC
>JACPZW010000080.1 GCA_016195265.1 Acidobacteriota bacterium
CGACGCCCGCGCACCTGTCCACGCGCGGTCCGGCAGCCCGTCACACGTTGGCCTCGACTCATGAAGCCGGAATCGATCGAACAGTCGTGGACTCTTCAACTGGTATGACTCGTCGACTCGGAATTTCCGAAAGGCATTGGGGCTACAGCCCGCTCGATCAGATCACGCCCGCGAACGTCACGCGGTTGCAGCCCGTGTGGTCGTTCTCGACCGGGGTCACCAACGGTCATGAAGCGCCGCCGATCGTCAACAACGGCGTGATGTTCGTCGCGACGCCGGGCAATCAGGTGATCGCGATCAACGCGAAGACCGGCGCGATTCTGTGGCGCTATAAGCGCCCGCTGCCTGAAGACATCATCCTGCTGCACGCCACGAGCCGCGGCATCGCGCTCTACCGCGACAAGGTGTACTTCGCGGCGGGCGAGGCCGTGCTCGTCGCGCTCGACGCGCGCACGGGCACGGAAGCGTGGACGACGAAGGTCGCGGAAAACAAAGCCGGCTACTACATGTCCGTCGCGCCCCTCGTCGCCGACGGAAAGGTGATCGTCGGCGCGTCGGGCGGAGAAATGGGCATTCGCGGATTCGTCGCGGCGTTCGACGCCGACAGCGGCAAGGAACTGTGGAGGACCTACACCGTGCCCGCGCCAGGTGAACCCGGCAGCGAGACGTGGCCGAAGGGCGATCAGTGGAAGACCGGCGGCGGTCCCGTCTGGGTGACCGGCACGTACGATCCGGACACGAAGCTAACGTTCTGGGGCACGGGCAACGGCGGACCGTGGATGGGCGACCAGCGTCCCGGCGACAACCTCTACACCTCGTCGACGATCGCGCTCGATGTCGCGACCGGCGCGATGAAGGGCCACTTTCAGTATCACCCGAACGATTCGTGGGACTGGGACGAGGTGTCGCCGCCGATTCTCGTGGACTATCAGCGCAACGGCCGCACCATCAAAGGGCTCATCGACCTCGCGCGCGACGGCTACATGTGGTTCCTCGAGCGCACCAGCGGTCCGATCAACTTCGTCGAAGGCCGCCCGTACGTGAAACAGAACGTCTTCGCGAGCCTCGATCCGAAGACGGGCCGGCCGAACGTCGATCCGGCGCGCCAGCCCGGGACGAACAGAGAGGCGGAATTCTGTCCGTCGCACTGGGGCGGCAAGAACTGGCCGCCGGTGGCATACAGCCCGAAGACGCGGATGGTGTACGTGCCGGCGAACGAGAATCTGTGCACGACGATGATCGGCCGGCCCGTCACGTACACGGCCGGCCGCGGATTCACGGGCATGACCAACAACCTGATGATCGCGCCCGGCGCCGATCACATCGGTGAAGTGCAGGCGTGGAACGTAGACACCGGCGCGCGCGTGTGGACGCATCCGTTCGCGTCGTCGACGAACTGGGGCCCGATCCTCGCGACCGGCGGCGGACTGGTGTTCAGCGGCGGCACGCAGGATCGGCTGTTCCGCGCGTTCGACGCATCAACCGGCGCGGTGTTGTGGGAGTTCCCGACGAACTCAGGGATCATCGGCCAGCCGTCGTCGTTCAGCGTGGACGGCACGCAGTACGTCGCCGTGCAGTCAGGCTGGGGGATCGACTCGCGAACGATGCAGGCGCGCTTGAATCGCGTGAGGCCGGGAGATTTCCCCGAAGTGCCCGAGGGCGGCGCGATCTGGGTGTTTGCGGTGAAGTAGTTGTCGTTCGCTATTTGGCCTATGCCGCGCATCTTAACACTCAGGGTTGCTTCTTCGGATCGTGTCCCCTTCGTACAGCTCGCCGTTCTTCATCACGTAGCGAATCGAGCACCGCCGTTAGACGGCGGAGCGCAGCCAGAATGTTCGCCTTCGCCGTGTCGGGCTTCGTACTCGACGAACACGTCACAGTCGGTCGCGAGTGCTTCACGGGCAGAGCCGCAGATCGGCGTCGTGAGCCGGGGCTCGCCCAAGACATCGCCGAGCAGCTGGCCTGCGTGGCGGCGAGCGACGGCCGCCACGAGCGTGACATGCCAGGTTAGGCCTCGCGTCGATTAACTCGCCCGGCGTTTCGCCAACAGCGCTCTAACGGCCGGAACGAGCTTGACTGGTTTTCTCGTCCTGCGTTCAGTCTAACGGCTCCGGCTCACCAGCGGCCGCCAACGATCGCGTGGACAGCGGCGGCCGTCTGGTGCAACGCTTGTCACTCGGTCCGTTGGAATGCTAGCATTATGCTAGCAAGAGGTGGTCATGGCAACCCTGACTGTTCGAAATGTCCCCACCAAAGTCGTGAAGTCCCTCAAGACCTTGGCTCGTCGAAACCGGCGCTCGATGGAGCAAGAGGTGCGGGCCGTCCTCGAACAACACGTCGGTGACCGACTGGCCCTCCTCGACGAAATCGAGCAGTCGTGGGCTCGCCAGGCGCGTCGACCGAAACCGCGTGAAATCGAAGCGTGGATCGGAGTCGGGCGCCAGTGACGGCGGTCGTCGACACCAACGTCGTCGCCTACTACCTTCTTGGGACAGCACCCTTTCTGGATGAAGTCCGGCAGTTCTGGCGGACGGTCGAACAAGCCTGGGCGCCGGACCATTGGGAAGCCGAACTGGCCAATGCTGTCTGGATGGCGGTGCGTACCGGCGTCCTGGCCGCTGATGAAGGACACCAGAAGCTCGACTTGGCCGCACGCCTCGGCATTCAGTCGGTTCCAAATCGATCCCTATGGCAACCCGCGTTGACTCGGGCCATTGATTCTGGCGCCGCAGTCTACGACACCCTGTTCGTTGAACTCGCCGTGCAGCGTAAGCTCCCGCTTGCGACGTTTGACGGGAACATCCTGAAGAAATTCCCGGACATTGCCAAGCGACCAATCTCCCTTTCCTCGAATTGAATTCGGCCGTCTAACGACATGCCGCTCAACTGCGAGCGGTGCCCACGATCCTTGCGAATCACCCCTATTGACGCCCGCGCCGCTCGTCGGCTGCAGCGGTCTGATCCTCAGCCAACACGTTGCCGTCTTCTCGGCACGAACGGCAGAAACGAGCCCGTTCCGCTCCGGTACCGGCGATACTCGTCGCCAAACACCTCCACCAACGTGGCCTCCTCTCGAGGAATGACCACGAGGCGCACGGCGATCAAGACGACCACCGCCCACAGCAAAATGAACCCGTTGGCTGCCATGAGACCAATGCTCACAGACAGCGCGATTCCCATCGTGTACATGGGATGCCGCACCCAGCGGTAGGGCCCGATCGTGACGAGCCGATGCTGCGGCTTTGTGAGCCCTGTCTCACCAACGTTCCCACCGAAGGTAGCCATTACCCAGTAGACCGATGGGACCATCACGACTCCAAGCGCCACGCCGATCCACTGGATCCATGACGGGACGTTGAGCGAGGCCCAAGCCATCCAGTGTGGGTTTGCGAGATACGCAAGCACGCCACCGAACAGCGGACAAACCACGAGGATCCGCGCTCGCGGAATCGCTTCCTTTGTCCGGCGTGCTCGCCACGCCGAGATGCTGAGCGAGGCCAGGAAGACCGCCAAAGCGAACCATCTGAACATCATTCTTCCTGCTGGCTAACGCCCGGCGCTCACCCGCGGCGCTCGCTCTTCGCCGGCGCCGCCGGGTGCAGCGCCTTGTTAGGCAGCGTGACGAGCAAGGTCGCCCACTTGTTCTCGATTCGCACGAAAATCTCGAGCGGCTTTCCGGTTTCTGGTTGTGAATGTTTAATGTCCATGCCAGACCTTTCGGAAAAACGGTTGCCAGCAATCTGGTTCGCTGCCTAACGCCTCACTGAGTGGACCGCGAGGCCCCCGCTCGCAGCCATCGCAGTCCACGGCCCGAGCAGTCTTGCGCCAAAGTCCTTGGAAATCAAGACACAACCATCCTCGAGCAGGTGCGTCGCGAACGAATGCCGGAAGCTGTGCAGCCCCACACGCTTCGCAATACCAGACCGCCGCACCGCGTGCGCCACCTCCCGCTGCACCGCCGATTCGTGCACGTGAAAGCGAGTGGGCGGACCCCACTGCGGATCGCGACAGATCCTCGACGCCGGAAATACGAACTGCCAGGCCCAGTCGGTCGGCGTCTTGGGATACTTGCGATCCAATGCGAACGGCAGAACCACCCGCCCGAATCCGCCGGCGAGATCCCGTTCGTGCTGGCGCTTCACCTCCCGCAGATGTCCCTTCAGCCGCTCCTCGATGGCCACGGGCAACATCGTCCGCCGGTCCTTCTGCCCCTTGCCTCGCCGAACGATGATTTCATGACGGTCGAAGTCGATGTCTTTCACGCGAAGCTCGACCACGACGATCCGCATCGCCCCGTCGATGTGCTTGAGGATCGCGCCGACCTCGTCCCGGCTGAGAACGACGGGAACGCGGTGGGGCATCTTCGCCCGCGGTACCTGTTCAATCGCGCCGACGTCGATGCCAAGCACGTGACGATACAGAAACAGCAGCGCGCTCAGCGCCTGATTCTGGGTTGATGCGCTGACGCGTTGATCGGTCGCCAACCACGACAGGAACGCCGCGATCTCGCGGACGCCCATCGTGGACGGATGCTTCTTGTGATGAAAGACGATGAACCGCCGGATCCAGTGGACGTAGGTGGCCTCCGTTCGGGCGCGGTCCATCGTCGCGAATCGGGACGCCGTTCGGTATCTGGGAATCGGCCACGCAGCGTTCCGGCAAGCCAACGGTGTGCCAGCGCAGTCGCAGCCGATGGCCGAGCAAATCGTGAGAGGCGTTCTCAGACGTTGAAGTATCTACCACGCCGGTGGAACTGATCCTGGGCAGAATTTGCCACGTGAGTAGGCGCCGCGGCCAGCGCTCCAGTGTCGCGCCACGACAACACGCAGGCCGGGTCCTTTGGGACCCGGGTCTCCGGCAGGCTCTCCGGCGGGTCCGAAAGGACCCGCCCTACGTCTGCGGGTCCGAAAGGACCCGCCCTATGGGACTACAGGCATGCGCTATTTTTTCGGATCGGCCGCCGCCCAGAAGGGCAGGGGCAGCGTTCTCTGGCTTGGCCAGATCTGGTTCAGCGTGTCCCCTTCGTACAGCTCGCCGTTCTTCATCACGTAGCGAATCGAGTTCGTGTTCTTGATGTTCTCCAAGGGATTGCGATCGAGTACCAGCAGGTCGGCCAGTTTACCCGCTTCGATCGATCCGAGGTCCTGCTGCAGGCCGATCGCTTCCGCGCCGAAGAGCGTCACGACGCGTAGCGTTTCGTGCGGCGTCAGCCCGCCGGATCCGAGATTCCACGTCTCCCAGTGCGCCCCGAGTCCCTGCATCTGTCCGTGGCTGCCGAGGCCCGCACGGCCACCGGCGTGGACGATGTCGGCGACTTGCTTGCCGAGTTTCGTGTGGCCGTACTCCTCGGGGAGGAACCACTGCGCGCGGCGCCGCGTCATCGTGTCCAGCAGCTCGGTCGGAATCCACCGGCGCAGCTTCGCGTCCTTGTCGGGGCTCTCGTTCTCGAACCAGTAGTTCTCCGTCCACGGCGCGCCATACGCGACGAGAATCGTCGGCGTATAGAACGTCTTCGTGCGGGCGACGAACTGCACCACATCCTTGTAGAGAGGCATGATCGGGAAGCTGTGCTCCTGACCGGAGAAACCGTCCGCCATCTGCGTCAGGTTCAGCTTGAGGTCGAGCGCGCCCTCGATCGTGGCCGTGATGCCGTACTCCTTGCACGCTTCGATAATCCACTCCCGCACGAGCCGGTCGCCCGCCACGTACTGCTTGAGCGTGTTGGTGTGGTACGCCTCCTTGTAGCGCTTGATGTACTTGAACGCCGCGTCGCGATCCTCGATGCCGGAGCTCGAGAAGACGCCCGGCCCCGTCGCGTAGATGCGCGGCCCCGGCATCATGCCGACGTCCACCATGTCGGCGTACGCGAACACGTCGGGCGTCGACGTCTGCGGATCGCGCGTCGTCGTGACACCGTACGCGAGGTTCGACATGTACTGCCAGATCTCGGTCTGATGCAGTCCGCGCGGCGGCCACATGTGCGAGTGCGCGTCCACCAGCCCCGGCATGATCGTCCTGCCCGTCACATCGATCGTGCGCGTTCCAGCCGGCACCCTGAGCGATCCACGCGCGCCCACCGCCGCGATTCTGTTGTCGGTGACGAGCACATCACCGCGAGCGATCACTTCATCGCCCTTCATCGTGATGATGCGCGCTCCGCTCAGCAGCACCGATCCGATCGGCCGCGCGCGCGGCAGCTCGACGACGACGTCCGTCTTCTGCGGTTCGGCGGCGTCAATCGTCTGCCGGAAGAACTGCGCGCCCAGCGCCCACGTCATCGTCGATCCGTCGTCGGACCACTTGAGGTAATCGCCGCCTTCGGCCGACATCCGCTTGATCGGCACCGGCGTGCCGTCGCCGCGGCCCTGGATTTTGATGTCCACCGTTTCACGTCCGGCGCGTGGAACGGGGACGAGAAAATGTTTGCCCTGCAGGCTGACGAACGCGCGCGTGCCGTCGGGGGAGAGCCGGATCTCCTCCGCGTTCGGCGGGTTGTTGCCCGGTCCCGATCCCTGGATTCTGAACAGCGTCCGCCGGTCGAGGCCGCTCATGTCGATCGATTGCAGGCCGCGCCCGGAGCTGAGGTAGATTCGCGACGAGCTGTTGCGCGCGAAGTGCGGCAGGCGCCCGCCCTGCGCGGACGCGACGAGCGTGGGCGCGCCTCCGCCTGACGGCATCCAGCGGATCTCGAGCGTGTTCGGCGGATTGATCCCGCTGATCTCTCGCGGCGCAGCGTCCTCCGGATGGTCTTCCTCCGGCTGGATGTCCATCATGATCGCGTAGAGCTGATCGGCCGCAGCGCCCGCGAGGTACACCACCTTCGAACCGTCCGGTGTGTACGCAGGGTCGAGGTAGTAGCCCTCGAAGCGGGTGAGCGCTTCCGGCGCGCCGCCGCCCGCGGCGACGCGTTTGATGTGGCCGCCTGTCACGGTCCACGTGACGTACGCGATGAAGCGGCCATCGGGCGACCACGCCGGCATGAACTCGCCTTCGGTCGCGCCTGAGCTTTGAGGAGTTTGGGGCGGCGCGGAAGTGAGCAGGCGCGGCGTGCCGCCGGGAAGATCCATGGTGTACAAACGGTTCATCGCGCTGAACACGAGCCGCTTCCCATCAGGCGACAGCGTCGGCCATCGCACGAGTCGCGCGCGCACGTTCGGGCCGTCGTCCACGCGAACCGGCGTGTAGACGCGCGGCGCGATCTCGGCTTGGACGTTCACGGTCATCGGGATGACGCGCGCCTGCCCCGTTTCAAAATCCACACGCTGCAGCTTGCCGCCGATGGGCACGATCAGCGATTTGCCGTCGGGCATGAACACGTAGCCCGGCAGCGTGTCCCGCGAGGCGCGGGACTCCTGATCGTCGCGCGTCACCGGGAGGACGAGCCAGCGTTCGGCGCCGGTCTCCACGTTACGCACGCGGAGTCCCGTGTCGGTCTTGTAGCGAGTTCCGTACACCAGAAACTTCCCGTCGGGCGAGAGCACCGGCCGCATCGCGCTGCCCTGGGCGTTCGTGATCTGCGCGACGTCGCCCGTCTCCCGATCGTGGCGATAGATCTGCCAGAGCGGAAAGCGCGCGTTGTAGGTGAAGCTCCCCGTGCGCTGCGCGTAATAGATGAAGCGGCCGTCC
Organism: Acidobacteriota bacterium; assembly: GCA_016195265.1. Taxonomy (GTDB): domain Bacteria; phylum Acidobacteriota; class Vicinamibacteria; order Vicinamibacterales; family CAVVIG01; genus SRVP-36. Next base: position 7,627 of record JACPZW010000080.1, read on the forward strand.
GGCGAGACGACGGCGCCCATCCGGTTCGGCGGCTGCGCCGGCGGCGGTCCCTGCACTTCCGGCCCGGGCTGCGGGGGCGGCGGCGCGCAGATGCGCACGCCGCCGCCGCCATCCCGGTGGTACATGAACAGCCAGAACGTGCCCGGGTCCGGCGGCCGCGACTTCGACACGACGATGTACTGTCCGTCAGGCGTCCACGACGGCGAGAGCATGATCTGGGGCCGATCGCGCGTCAGGCCGTCCTTGCTCACCGCGCGCGGGTTGGATCCATCCGCGTTCGCGATCCACAAGTTCTCGACGCCGGTGCGGTCGCTGAGAAACGCGATCGTCTTGCCGTCGGGAGCGAACACGGGCTGACTTTCGAATGACAGCCCGCCGGCGATGCGCGTGGCGGTCCCGCCCTCGACGGGCAGCGTGTAGAGATCGCCGAGCACGTCGAAGACGATGGTCCGCCCGTCGGGCGAGACGGACACCGATGGCCACGTGACCTCGTCGGTGGAGAACTCAATCGTCTCAGCCGTCTTGAGCGTCAGCTCTTGCGCGCGCTGGTCGCCGCCTTCCTGCGCCTGCGCGCGAAGCGCCGGTCCCGAGGCGCCGGCGAAATCTCCAAGCACCGCGGCGAGTGCGGCAACGAGCGACAGGCAGCGAAGGCGCATCGGACTCCTCCTCATGAAAAAAACCGGTCCCTATTGTGGCCGATCAGCGGGGACGCAGACGATCGTGTCTCGAGATACCGGTCCAGCGCCTGCAGCGCGACGTGCGTACGGAGGTCGGCCGCGTCCTTGCTCAGTGGGCCGCGCGGCGTCCGCCCGGCGGCACCGACCGACGCGCCGATCCGGATTGACAGGAGCGTGGCGAGCGCTCGTATCTGTTTCACGCGCGCGAGTATATATTTACCTGGCCAGACGGCGAGCCCATCCATTGATCCAGTTCATTCGAGACATCTTCACGACTGCGCGGGCGACCGGACGCCCCGTCGTGTCGGTCGAATTCTTTCCGACCAAGTCCGAGGAAGCCGAGCGCGTCCTGCTGCAGAAGACGATTCCCGCGCTTCGGGAACTGCGTCCTGATTTCTGTTCGGTGACGTACGGCGCGGGCGGCGGCACGCGCGACACGACGCTCGCGATCGTCGACCGCATTCAACGGGAGCAGCACGTCACGGCGATGGCGCATCTCACGTGCGTCAACGCGACCGCCGCCGAGACGCGCAGCGTGCTGGCGCAGGCGCGCGCGCTCGGGATCAAGAACATCCTCGCGCTGCGCGGGGACCCGCCGTCGGGCGCCAGCGAGTTCGCGAGGACGGAAGGCGGCTTCGAGTACTCGTATCAACTCGTGCAGTTCGTCCGCGACTTCGGCGGCTTCTCGATTGGCGTCGCCGGCTTCCCCGAAGGGCACATCGACTGCACGGAAGGCCGGCCCGTGGACTGGCGGCGGCTGAAGGCGAAGCTCGACAGCGGCGCGGACTTCGTCATCACGCAGTTGTTCTTCGACAACCGTCACTACTTCGAGATGCGGGACTACCTCGCCGGGCTGGGCGTCACGGCGCCCATCGTGCCGGGCATCCTGCCGATCCTCAGCACGCACCAGATCAAACGGTTCGTCACGCTGTGCGGCGCCGGACTGCCGCAGGCGCTGCTGTCGGAGCTGGAGAAGCGCGCCGACGATGACGAGGCAGTCACGCAGTTCGGCATCGAGTACGCGACGAAGCAGTGCGAAGAGCTACTGCGGGAGGGTGCGCCCGGCCTTCACTTCTATACCCTCAACAAAGCGAGATCCACCACCGAGGTCGTGAAGAATCTTGCTATTGGGCTGACGTCCCCGGAATCTTCAGCAGCACGTAGGTGATGTGCTTGCCCGGCGTCACCAGAAAGCTGTGCGGAATCCCCGCCGGGATGTGGACGATGTCGCCCGGCCCGAGCGGATGACGCTCGCCGCCGTCGAGGCGCGTGCCCACATACTCGCCGGCGGTCGTCGTTCGTCGTCCGATCATCGTCCCGCCGAGCTGCAGCGCGCCCTCGCCGCTCTGGACCATCACGATGTCGATGATCGCGTCGTGCTGCTCGGGGTTGCCGTCTGTGTCGCGATAAAGCATGCGGAAGCGATGGTCGCCGTAGTCGGCCAGCGTCTCGCGCGACGAGTGATCGGCGGCGACGTGCGCCGGCAGCGCCGCGTCGTGCGCTTTCAGGTCGCGCGCGCTCCAGATCGCAAAGCCGGGCGGATCGGCGCCTGTAATGGTTGTCGCGGGCGCGGCGACGAGCGCGGCCGCCAGCAGGCGAACGGCAATCTTCACGGGAGATCTCCTTTCGTCGGCCCCCACCTTATTACATACTGGCTCCACGCCGTGAGATCTGTTGTGCTGACGCGAACGCGGGTGCGCCTCGCGTATGCCGTCGCGATTGCCGTCGATGTGCTTCAGTGGGTGCTGGGCCTGGTGGGATGGGCGTTCGCCGACGAGATTCTCGACGTCGTGGCGGCCGGCACGATCTCGTGGGCGATCGGCTTTCACCCGCTGCTGTTGCCGGCGTTCCTCCTCGAGTTCCTGCCGATCGCGGATCTGTTGCCGACCTGGACGGGGTGCGTCGCGCTTGTCGTGATGCTGCGCCGGAGGAAGGAACCTCCGGCGCCCGGTCCTGGTGACGTGATCGACGTCTGAGCGCGAAGACCGCTTACCGTCGGTGCGCCAGGCTTCCACGTGTAGTCCCACATCCTGACGCGCGCGTTCTCGATCACGTTCGTGGCGCGGTCGCGAGGAAATGCCGATCGATTCCCTCTTCGACGTGCTCGGCACGCAGGTCGACTGTTGGCGGTCAGGTATCGCACGCGGCTCGGACGCGGGACGAGTCCGGCGCTTTACGCGGTCGGCTCGAGGACGGCCACGCCTTCGGGAGGCGGATTGAAATGTCGCGAGTTGAAGGTCAGCAGCGTGGCGACCTTGGCCTGTCTGGCAGAGTTCGCGATCACGGCATCGTAGGTCCGACCGCCGCCGATGCCAGCGGCGGCCAACTCTTCGAGAAGGCTCGTGTGGGCCGGGCCGGTGAGGGCGACGACCGCGGCGCGCTTCACGAAATTCTCTTTCACCAGCGCCCATGCGTCCGCTGGCGCGAGCCGATGGGGCGCTGGCAGGCGCGTCAGCACGGCGTAGGTTTCGACGAGCGCATGCGCGGCAATCGCCATGCGCTCGCCGCGGTCCAGGCGCCGTTCGATGCCGGCCGCGGCGGCCGCGTGGCGCTCGTGCCAGGTGCAGACGGCCGCCACCATGCAGCTCGTGTCGAGCGCGAAGGTGGCCACGGTTATCGCCGGCCGCGGCGGGTGGCGAGATCGCGTCTGGTGCGTTCGACGGCCGCGGTTCGCAGTGGAGGCACCTTCGTGGCGGGCGCCGCCACCAGCAACCGCCCCTTGCGTGTGAGCGTGACCGCGAGGGGCTGCGGTTCGATCTCGATGACGCCGTCGCGCCAGCGCACGTCAAGCGGGACGCCGGGTTCGAGCGCGGCCTCGCGGCGGATCTCTCGCGGGATGACGAGGCGCCCTGCAGCATCCATGGTAGTAGCCATGGTATGGATCCTACCATGACATCAACCAGGCCATGGTCCGTCGCGCCTCGGCGCGAACTTCAGACGTTGGCCGTCAGCGCCTCGTGCATCGGCCGGCCGGCCTCGAGCGCCATCAGAATCTTGTCGGAGGTGACCGGCGCGCGGCGGAAGATCTCGTCGCCCACCGCCGCGGAGATGGCGTTCACGACCGCGCCGAACCCGGCGCCGACCGGCGATTCGCCCATGCCGCGCGCGCCGACCGGCGTCTCCGGATCGGGAATGTCGAGCGCCGCCCACTGCATGCGCGCCGGCGCGTCGAGAATCGTCGGCGGCCTGCTCTGGTAGAACCGCTTGGCGAGCGGGACGCCGTACTGCTGGTCGTAGACCCAATGCTGCGCGTGCGCGTGCCCGAACCCGAGCATCACGCCGCCCAGAATCTGGCCGCCCAGACTGTGCGGATGAATGACGGTGCCGACGTCGGCGACCGCGAGGTAGTCGAGCACTCTGTAGGCGCCGGTTTCGACGTCGACTTCGACTTCGGCAAAACCCGCGACGTAGGACTTCGACGTGCCGTCGCGACCGTAGGTGTCGCGCGCCACACCCATCAGACCCTGACCCGCGAGCGCCGTCGCCGACTTCTTCGTGTAGTTGTTGATGTTCTCCGGCAGTTCGTGGCCGTCGAACATCCCGCCGAGCTCGATCGCCTTCTGCGCGGCCTGCGCAAACGTCAGGCTGCGGCCGCCGTTGGACACGCGCTCGTTTGCGACCTGATACGAATCGGCGCTTCCGCCCAGCGTCTTCGCCGCGATCGCCTGCAGCTTCTTCTTCGCGTCCATCGCCGCCGCGTGCGCCGCGCGCGTCATCGCGTGCGTCGTCTGGCTTCCGCCCTGGCCGCACGTGTTCGGCACGTTCTTCGACGTGTTGCCCCAGGTGATGTCGCACTTCTCCCACGGCATGCCGAGCACTTCGGCGGCGACACGATGCACGTCGAACGCCGACTCGGTGCCCAGATTGCCGATGCCGGACTGGATCGCGAGACGGCCGTCGGGCTTGATGATGAGGAGACCGTCGAAGCCGAGCGAGCCGGCCGAGTACGCGCTGACCGCGACGCCGACGCCGCGCACCTTCGAGCCAGTGCGTTGCCCGCTCCGCGTCTTCCGCTCCTGCCACTTGAACAGGTCGGCGCCCTTGTCCAGCGCCACCTTGAGAAACGCGCTCGTCGCGTAGTTCTGGCGTCCCGCGGCGTTGGGCGCTCCGAACTTCGCCTTGCCCTCCGGCGCGTTGATGCGATGGATCGCCACCTCGTCGATACCGAGCTTGCGCGCGGCTTTCGCCATGATCGGCGCCATCAGCGCGTTGCCCTGCAGTCCGCCGGGCGCGCGCTGCGCGCCGCGGGGCGGCGTGTTGGTCAGCACCGTCAGCATCCGCCACCGCATGGCCTGCGGCTGGTAGCAGAGCGAGATGTGATCGCCCGCCGACCGCGAGTCGCCGACGAGATCGTACGGCCCGTTGTCGACGATGATGAAGCCGTCGAGCGCAGTGATGCGGCCGTCCTTGCGGAAGCCGATCTTCACGCGCGACTGCATCGCCGGGCGCGCCCGCCCGATGTGATGCTCATCGTCTCGCGTGATGCGCATCATCACGGGCGCGTTGGCCTTCTTCGAGAGCAGCGCCGCGACCGCGGTGAACACAGACGAGGATCCCTTGCTGCCGAAGCCGCCGCCCGTGTATTCGCTGATGATCACCACGTTGGCGGGATCGATCCCGACCCACCGCGCGACGGCGCTCACCGTCCGCATCGTGCTCTGCGTCGAGCAGTGCATATACAGCTTGCCGTTCTGCCAGTAGGCCATCGCGGTCCGCGTCTCGAGCGGCTGATGGCTCGTGTTGTTGCCGACGAACGTCTCGTCGAGGACGAGGTCCGCCTGCTTGAAGCCCGCGTCGAGATCGCCGACCTGCCAGTCGTCGGTGTGCTTGCCGAGCGGGAGCTGTCCGTCCTTCGCCGCCGCGAAATCCTCCGCCGTCCACTTCACTTCCTGCACCTTCGGCCCCGCGGGCGCGGGCGGAGCGCCTCCGGCGGCGGGCGCCGGCGCCGGGCGGACCCAGACGTTGCCCTGCGTCCGCGCGTTCGGGCTTCCAGGCCGCAGGCTCTCGAGCGGATCCACGACGAAGGGCAGCGGTTCGAAGTCGACCTGAATCTTTTCGATCGCCTCGCTCGCGGTCGCCTCGTCGACCGCCGCGACGGCCAGCACCGGATCGCCGACGTAGAGCGGCTCGTTCGTCAGGCCGCGCTCGCTGAGCGTGCTCGCGATGATGCCTTCGCCGAGGTTGGCGCCCTCCACGACCGCCGGCAGGTCGTCGACGGTGAGGATTGCCTTGACGCCGGGCATCGCCAGAGCGGCGCGCGTGTCGATCCGCGTGACCCTGGCGTGCGGCATCGGGCTCAGGAGCAGCTTGGCGAACAGCATGCCGTCCGCGCGGTAGTCCTCGGCGTACTTCGCCTTTCCAGTGACCTTGGCGATGAGGTCCGGCGTCGTGTAGTTGTGGCCGACGAGCTTGTTTGTGATCTCAGGCATGCCCTACCTCCCGCAAGCGCGCGTCACCCCGAGGAAAACCGAACGAGAGGCGAACATACGCCCAATTCATCTGGCTTTCAAGCGGATCGTCGCCGCGACTTCTTCGTCGGCGGCCACGGTCCATTCGACGTTGGCCGACTCGACCGCCAGAAAGAACGAGCGGGGATCCTCGCTGACGAACGTCGTGTCGTGCGCCACGCCGCGCGCGTCGATCGCCAGGACGAGCGGCCGTCCGCTGACGTCGCTGTGGAGCGTCACCCGGAAGGTGCCTGCGCCCGGGACCGTCTCGTTTCTGGTTTCCCAGCGCAGGCGCAGCGAGCCCGTGTCGCTGATGAAGGGATCGCTCTGAATGGACCCTCGGCCTGACCACGACCCAAGCGCGCGCCAGACGACGGTCGAGGCCTGTGCCGGAGGCGCGTCGCGGCGGCACGCAGGATGAACCAGATCAACGCAGCACAGGAGGACGATCCCTGCTCTCCGTGTCCTCAGTGTCCTGCGTGGTTGCATCTTCTTCTGCGGTATTGTTGTGCCGTCGATTACACGACCTCGGCGGCGACCGCCGCGGCGATCTCCGCGGCGCGGCCGTGAGGCAGTCCCATGGTGTTGATGCGAATCCGCGGATTCGACGCCGTGCTCGCGTCGACGGCGTGGATGTGCTGCGCGGCGAGCCGGTCGATTGCGCCAGGCTTCACTGGCACGATGCGGAACAGGCCGCCGAACGCGGACGTGAAGTACCGTTCGAGCGGCGAACCGGCGGCGTGGCGCCGCCAGTCGTGCGCGGTTTCGGCCAGGCGCGCGAGGATGGCGGCGTGATCCGCGCGCAGCCCGTCCGGGTTGTCCGCCATCGCGTGCACGAGCGCCAGCGTGACCGCATCGATAAAGCCGGTCGAGCCACGCTCGATGCGTTTCATCCGCGCGTCCGCCGCCGCGGCTTCATCCCCCGTGCGGCAGATCACGATCGCCGCGCCGCCGGGACGATACGCAAACGTGTTGAAGACTTTCGTCGGTCCGAACGCGACGATGACCGGCGTGCCCGCGTCCACCAGCGCGTGAATCGCCGACGCGGATGCGTGCATCGCCTCGCGGTACGGCCGGTCGCTGTGGTCGAAGCCCGCGTACGGAAAATCGACGATGAGCGCGCGATCCCGCGCGGCGAACTGCGTGCCCATCGCGCGCCAGACCGCGTCGTCCACGAGCCGTCCCGTGCCGTTGTGGATCGTCTGCGCGACGATGAGACCGCGCGCGGGAATCTCGCTGAAATCGAGCGGGCACTGCTCAAACGGCAGCGCGCTGCCGTACGCGACGGATCGGTAGCCGGGCCAGCTGTCGGCCTGCACGACCATCGCATCATATTCACCGCGTTCGCCGTCGTCGCGTTCGCCGTCGCCGCGTTCGCCGCGCGGATGTTGCGCGCGGATGAACGCCGTCGCCCGGTTCAGCGCGCCACTGCCGCCGCCGGTCGCCCACGACACGACCGTGCGCGCGCGGACGGGCGCCGGCAGGTCGATCATGTCGCACACGAATTTTTTGGCGGCAGCCAGCCGCGGGAGATCCGGCGCGTTGTAGCTGCCGCACGCCGTGCCGACGGACTGCACCAGCGCGGCCAGCGCCGCGGGATAGGCGACCGCCTGCGACCACGGCTTTCCGTCGGCGCCGACGTTGGTGCCGACCGCGAGATTCACTTTGCCCGGGCTGGCGTCGGCTCGAAAACGCTGGTTTGCGACGATGTTCGGATCGAGAGCGGGCGGACCTTCGAGCGGGACTCCGAGAGCGACGTGTGTCATGAGGCCCATAGTTTACTTGGAGGAGCGTTCGATGGGCCCCGCGCGCGTGCACGCGCGATCATCGTGGGCGGATGCCCGAGTAGAATCGGACCATTCTCGTGGCCGTGTACGACGTCCACGCCGTAGGAGACGCCATGACCGAGCACCGGGACAACGTGCAGGCGGCCGAGTTCTGCCTCCCGACGAACGATCTCGCCGCGGATGTGGCCTACTACACAGGCACGCTCGCCTTTCGTCTGGACACCATCTTTCCCGCCGACGATCCAGCGGTGGCGACGCTGTCGGGGCATGGCGTGCGTATCCGGCTCGAGCGTGGAGGGGCCCTCGCGCCGGGCGCACTGCGGCTGCTCTGTGACAATCCCGACGCCTTCGCGAACGGCGCACGCGAACTGACGGCCCCCAACGGCACCCGCATTCTGGTCGCCGACGCCAATCCGCCGCTCCAGATTCCGCCGACCGAGCACGCGTTCGTCGTGCGGCGCTTGACGGACAACACGCCGTGGGTGATCGGCCGTGCGGGCATGCACTACCGCGATCTGATTCCCGGCCGTCTGGGCGGCAGCATGATCGCGTCGCACATTCGCATCCCGGACGCTGGACCAGTGCCCGACATGGTCCACTACCGGGGGCAGCGACACACCGCCGAACCGCAGGCCGGCGCGCGTCTCGAGAATCGTGGACTCGTCGGCGCCGGGCATCCAGACGTCGCCGAACGGAATCAAGGCGCCAAAGATCGCGCGCCCGCGCTTGGACGGCCGGCCGTAGGTCAGCGGAAACGTGATGCCGCGCCGGCGGCTGAAGTCGGCGAGCGTTTCGGGCGGGTCGTAACTGATCGCGGCCAGGCCAAGGCCCTTGTCCCGAAGTACCTTCACCCGTCCTTGCAGCTCCACGAGCTGCGTCTTGCAGTACGGTCACCAGTCGGCCGAGCGGAAGAACACCAGCATGGCGCCCTTCGGCCCGGCGATCGAGTCGCGGGTCCACGTCTTGCCGTTCTGATCTTTCAATGAGAAGTCAGGGACGCGATCGCCCACCTGCGGTCCGAGTTTCGAGACATCGATCGGCGTCCGCGCCGGTGGCGACGTCTGGCGCCCTTCAGGCGTTCGCGCCAGCAGGCCGGCCACGAGACCCATTGTCAGCATTGAAGCGCGAAGCGTGCGGTTCATCGATGTCCTTCCACGACGGTTCGGACAGAGTGCCATCAAGTTGCAGTCATCGCACGCGCCAGATCAGCCACAACAACAACGGCGCCGTGGCGGTGGCGAACACGCAGTACGTGCAGAACGCCCCGAGCTTCGCCATATCGTACACGCCTTTCACGTTGGCGTACGTTGCGAACACGCCAAGCGCGACGAGGGCGATCCAGGCCCAGCGTCGCCCGTGCGGCACGAACAGCAGCGCCAGGATCACACCGTAGAGCGCGGCGCCGATGTACCCGTCGGGAATATCGTACGGATGCGCAAACGGCGCGTCCGCGACCGCCTGGCATCCGTCGGCGAGCAGCGGGCACCACAACCGCCCGACGACACGGCTCTGGTAGAGACCGATGCGCGCGGCATGAGCCCAAGCCGCTCGTAGTACCGCAGCGCATCGGGCGTGAGACCGCTGCGGGTCGCGAGCTCACCGATGCGAAGTTCGGATTCGTGGCGCATGACCATCGCCTCTACGACCGCGTGATCGCCGCTGGACGCTGGAGCGCAACCTCGACCCGCTTGACCGCGGCGGCCACGTCGCCCAGGCAGCAGACGCCCCGCGGATTCCGCACTTCGCACGCGCACCGGCCGGCGGCGATGTGCGCGCGCACCCGATCGGTCGCCTCGGAGCGGCCGGTTGTTTGAATCTCCGCGCGGATGGTCTCTTCAGACACGCCGAAGCAGGAGCACACCGTCCGATCCCCAAACGGCTCCTTCTGCCAGACCGGTACGCGGAGATCCTCCTTCACGTACGAGGCGCCCTCGGCATCGAAGTACACCACGGCGCACGAGGAATCGGGGCAGAAGCGATGCGCGACGTTATTCAGCCGCTGCAGAGTCAAGTGGTTTCTGAGACCGCAGTCACGCTGGAGTGAGTGCGTTGAGGGCCGCGAATACTACACGGCAACGCGGAGCGGCCGTGTCTGACTCTGTATGATGAGAGACGTCGTGCAACTCGATGCCGAGTACCTGGGGCGCCTGCGCCGTCGCGATCCCGACGCCCTGCAATCCGTCGTCGACGAACACGGCCGGCGTCTCTACCGCGCGGCACGGGGCATGGGCCACTCGGCGACGGAAGCGGAGGATCTCGTGCAGGACGTCTTCGTGACGTTCATCGACTCCGTCGAGCGGTTCGAAGGACGATCGCAGGTGGGCACCTGGCTCTTCGGCATCCTTCACCACAAATCTCAGGAGCGCAGACGCGCCGTGGCGCGCGAGGAGCTGAACGATCCCGTTGATCAGATCTTCGAATCGCAGTTCGATGGGCGAGGCAGCTGGATCCGGACGCCCGCGGCGCCCGATCGGCAAGCCGGCGCCGCTCAGGTGGCAGACGCCATACGTGCATGCCTCGACGGTCTGTCGCCAGCCCAGCGCGACGTCTTCCAGCTTCGCGAGGTCGAAGAGCTGTCGGCGGCCGACGCCGGTAAGATTCTGGTGCTGACGATCACTCACATCGGTGTGCTGCTTCATCGAGCGCGCACGAAGCTGCGCATGTGTCTCGAAGGGAAGGGCTGGGGCCGCTTGCGATGATGACCTGCAAAGAGGTGTCGACGCTGATCTCCACGGGCGGTTTCTCCGATGCCCCGCTGACGAGACGCCTGGGGGTGCGCCTGCACTTGCTGATGTGCCGGCATTGCCGTGCGTTTCGGAGGCAGCTCGAGGCGGTTGCCCGGTCAGCCCGCGCCGCGGCCGCCGTCCACGAGACCGAGCCGTCCCGCGACTTCGAGTCCAAGATCGCTGCGAGTTTGAAGCGGTAGCCGCGGCCTACTTCGGCGCGGCGATCGGCACGTAGGCGGGGAAGACGTACGCGAAGAGCATCGCGATGATGCCCATCACGGTCATCAGCAGGACGCTGTGCTTGATCGTGAACCGGAACAGCCGGCTCTCGTCGGCGGCCGTCATGCCCGTGGCCGCGACCGCGACCGCGATGCTCTGGATTGAAATCATCTTGCCCATCACGCCCGCGGCCGAGTTCACCGACGCCGTCAGGATCGGATTGAGGTGCAGCGCGTTGGCGGTGACGGCCTGCAGGTTGCCGAAAAGCGCGTTGGTGGATGTGTCGCTGCCGGTCAGGAACACGCCCATCCAGCCGACGACCGCGCTGAAGAACGGAAACGCGCTGCCGGAGGCGGCCATCGCGAGCCCGAGCGTGGACGTCATCCCCGAGTAGTTCATCAGGTACGCGAGCGCCAGCATCGACGTGATGGTCAGCATCGCGAACGAGAGTTGTTTGAACGTCGCCTTGTAAATGCCGACGACCCGCGACGGTGAGACCTTGAGCACGGCGGCGGCCGCGAGCGTGGCGATGAAGCAGGCCGACCCTGACGCGCTCAGCCAGTTCAGCGTGAACACCGCCGCGTACGGCGCCGGCTTCGGCGTCACCGGCGGGATGCGCGTGATCAGGTTGTGCAGGCCCGGCACGTTGAGGCCGTTCAGCACGCCAGGGTTCATCGCGAGGATCGTCCCGAGCACGCCGTTGGTCCAGCGATCGATGGCCGCCTTGATGTCCGGCTCGCCGGCCACGAGCACGGCGACGACGAGCAGCAGGTACGGCAGCCACGCACTGAAGAGCTCACCGGCGGAGTGGTGCTTGGCCGCCGCTGTGACCGGATGGTCGGTGTCGAGGCGCATGATCGACCTCGGCTTCCACAGCTTCAGCACCGCCACCATCACGACGATGCAGGTGAGCGAGCTCAGGATGTCGGTGAGCTCCGGCCCGAGAAAGTTCGAGACGAAGAACTGCATGCTCGCGAACGACACGCCGCACGCGACGATCGCCGGCAGCACCTCGAGCGCGCGCGCCGGCCCGGCCATCACCACGATGAGGTAGCCGGGAATGAGGACGGACATCATCGCGCACAGGCGGCCGATCATCGCGCTCAGCGCAAGCACCGGCAGTCCCGTAACGGCCGCAAGCGTCGTCACCGGAATGCCGATCGAGCCGAAGGCGACTGGTGCGGTATTGGCGAGCAGGCAGATGCCGGCCGCGAAGAACGGATCGAAGCCGAGGCCGGCGAGCATCGCGCCGGAGACGGCGACGGGCGCGCCGAAGCCGGCGGCGCCCTCGATGAACGCGCCGAACGAAAACGCGATGAACATCGCCTGCAGCCGGCGGTCATCGGTCAGGCTGCCGACCGAATCCTTGATGATCTCGAACTTGCCGGTGTCCACCGCGAGGCGGTACAGCATGATCGAGCTGAAGACGATCCACGCGATTGGAAAGAGTCCGTAGGCGGCGCCGTAGAGCGAGGACATCAGCGCAAGCTGCACGGGCATGCCGTAGACCGTGAGCGCGACGATGAGCGCGGAGACGAGCGCGGCGAGCGCCGACATCCAGGCCGGCTTGCGCCAGACGCCCAGCATCAGGAACAGCACGAGGATCGGAATCGCGGCGACGGGGGCGGAAAGACCGAGGCTTCCACCGACAGGCTCATAGTTGTGCTGCCACATGCGGGCCAGTTATACCCGAAACGCGAGGCGGGATGTGGCTAGAACCGCGCGCCGATCCGATCGAGCTCCCGCGCGAGCGCGTCGAAATCCCGCAGGACGAGCCCCCGCGGCCCGATCGCGGACGCCGCGCGCGAGGCGCCGCGCCCGCCGACCCACAGCTCGACGTCGTGCGGCAAACGCCGCGCGACCTCGGCGACGTCCCGCGCGATCATGTCGCCGGCGTCAGCAGCCGTCACGCCGAGGATCACGACGTCGGTCTCGATCGCGGCCGCGCTGTCCACGATCTCGCCGGCAGGCAGATCCGGGCCGAGGTAGATCGCGTCCAGCCCGCCGCTCGCCGCCAGCATCGCGGCGCCGAGCGTGCCGAATTCGTGGCGCTCGCCGGAAGGCGTGGCCAGGAGCACGCGCACGGGCGCGTCGGCCCGCACGTACAAGCGCAGGAACGCGCCGAGCACGTTGTGCATGATCGCGGAGACGAAATGTTCGTGCGCCACGCGCGCGCGTCCCGCGTGCCAGGCGTCGCCCGTCGCGACGAGCACGGGCATGATGACGTCGCGGATCAGATCGAGCGGACGAAGGGCGACCGCCAGCCGGCCGATCTCGTGATGCATCGTCGCGGCGTCGAACCGGCCGGCGGCGTCCGTGAGCAAGGTCGTGTCGACGGGAGGCCGGGGCGCGGCCGCGACGCGGGCCGCCGCCGGCTCGGCCGCCATCGCGGTCAGCGTCTCGAGCTCGCGATCGTGGAGACGCGCGATGCCGCCGATCGCGTGGCCCCGCGCGACGGCATCCCGCAGCAGCCGCAGCCGCCGAACGTCGGCCTCCGAGTACACGCGGCCCCGTTCGCCACGCGCAGGCGTGACGGCGTCGTAGCGCCGCTCCCAGGCACGCAACGTGTCGATGCCAAGACCGGTGAGCCGGGAGACCGCCCGAATTGGATAGTGTGACGCCGAATCGCGCCGGCTCATGGGCGCCATGCCAGGCAGAACATCGTGTTAAGTGTATGTCATGGACAGATACTTGACAACACTGACTGGTATGGAATGAGTAGTGGCCGCTATCGCCCGCAGACTGAGGCTGCGCCGAGCCGGAACGCCCGTTCGTTCAACTCAAGGAGCGCGGGCTTGTCGCCGAGCGCCTGTCGAATCGCGGTGAGGAAGGTCTCGGCGGGGAAGAGGCGTGTTGCCGCCGCGAGCGCGCCGAGCGCGACGGTGTTCTTGACGGTCACGCGGCCGAGCTCCTGCGCGATCGCCGTCGCCGCCACCGGCACGCGATGGATGGCGTCTGCCGGCCGCGGCGGATCGGGGACGACCGTGCTGTCGTAAATCGCGATCCCGCCGTCGGCGACCAGCGGCTCGAACTTCGCCAGGCTGGGCGCGTTGAACGCGAGGAGGATGTTCGGACGCGGCGCCGCCGGCGAGAGGACTTCGTCTTCGGCGATGCGGACGTCGGCGTACGACGTGCCGCCGCGCGACTCCGGTCCGTAGCTCGGGATGTGCGTCGCGTCGAAGCCTTCGTTGATCGCCGCGCGCGCGACGATCATGGCCGCGGTCTGCGCGCCGTCTCCGCCCGCGCCGGCGAGCTTCAGCGCGATGTCGTCGTCCACCGGGCCCCAGAGCTCGCGCGGGAACCTCGTGCAAAAGCGCGGCACGCGATCCGTGGCGCCGCCGACCACCGCGTGCACGGCGGCCGGATCCATGTTCGGCGCCTTCCATGCGGGCCACACGTCGCGGGACGCGCTGACGTCCTTCTTCACGCCGAGCGGGAACACCGGCAGCATCTTCTCCTTGATCCAGCGCTCGGCATCGGCCGGCGTCAGCCCGAGATGCAGCGGACATTCGGACAGCACTTCGACGAAGGCGAATCCGCGATTCTCCACCTGGAGACGGATTCCTTTCGTGATGGCCCGCCGTGCCTTCACGCGCTGCTTGTTGTCGTACAGCGCCACGCGCTCGACGTACACGGGACCGTCGAGCTGCGCGATCAGCTCCGCCATCCGCAGCGGCTCGCCCATCAGGCGCCCGCGTCCCTCCGGCGACGTCGCCGTCCGCTGGCCCATCAGCGTCGTCGGCGCCATCTGACCGCCGGTCATGCCGTAGATCGCGTTGTTGACGAAGATCACCGTGATGGGAATGCCGAGCTGCGCCGCCTGGAGGATTTCCGCCAGCCCGATCGACGCGAGATCGCCGTCGCCCTGATAACTGACGACGATCGAATCCGGTCGCGCGAGTTTCTGACCGAGCGCGACGGCGGACGCGCGGCCGTGCGCGGCCTGCACGTTGCCGGCGTCGATGTAGTAGTAGAGGAAGACGGCGCAGCCGACCGGCGAGATCGCCACCGTCCGGTTCTGGACGCCGAGCGATTCGACCGCCTCGGCCAGGTACTTGTGGGCGAGGCCGTGGCCGCAGCCGGGGCAGTAGTGCGTGCTGCGTCCCTTCACGCCTTCGCCGCCGTCATGGCGATCGAACCGCTCGTAAAACGCGCTCATGCCGTCGCACCCAGCGCGTGCGGCCGCGCCACGCCGATGACGCGCGACACGATCTCGTCGTGCGACGGCAGGACGCCGCCATAGCGGTTGACGCTCGTGATCGAAGGCGTCGCGAGATCGGCGCGCGAGATCGCGAGGCGCATCTCGTCCTCGAGCTGTCCGTCGCTCGCCTCGACGACCACCACCCGGCGCGCGCGTGAGAGGACCGGCGCGAGCGCGCAAATCGGAAACGGCCAGAGCGTCAGCGGACGGAACAGTCCCGCCTTGACGCCCTGCGCGCGCAGCGTGCGCACCGCGCCTTTCGCCATGCGCGCGGGCGTGTTGCACGCCACGATCAGCAACTCGGCATCGTCGCACTGGAACAGGTCGGCGCGCGGCTCGGCATCGGTGATCCGCGCGTACTTCGCGAAGAGGCGCTCGTTCCTGGCTTCGAGCTCGGTCTCGCTCAGGTAGATCGAGGTGATCAGATTCCGCCGGTGCGCCTCGTCACCGGCGACGGCCCACGCCGGCACGCCCGGCCGCACCATCGTGCGCGGCAGCGTGACGCGCCCGGTCATCTGCGCGACGTAGCCGTCGGCGAGCACGATCACCGGGTTGCGGTACTTGAAAGACAGATCGAATGCGAGCATCGTGAGATCGAGCATTTCCTGCGGCGTCGAGGGCGCGAGCACGATCGCGTGCGTGTCGCCGTGGCCCAGGCCGCGGCAGGCGAGCTTGATGTCCGACTGGCCCGGCGCGATGTTGCCCAGGCCGGGGCCGCCGCGCATGACGTTGACGACCACGCCCGGGACCGTCGCGCCCACCATGTACGACAGGCCTTCGAGCATGAGGCTGAAGCCCGGCGACGAGGTGAACGTCGTCGCGCGCACGCCAGCGGCGCCGGCGCCGTACATCATGTTGATGGCCGCGACTTCGCTGACCGCCTGCACGAACTGGCCGTCGAGGTGTGGCAGCAGTCGCGCCATCAGCTCCGCGCCTTCGGTCGATGGCGTGATCGGATAGCCGAAGAAGTGCCGGCAGCCCGCGAGGATCGCGCCGACGGCCGACGCGTACACGCCCTTGATGACCAGCGGCTGGCCCGGCGGCAGTGCGGCGACGGCGTCCGGGATCGGTTCCGGCGTCGGCGTCCCGGCGAGGTCATGCCGCGCGACGCGCGGACGTTCCGATCCTTCAGCGTCGAAGAAGGCGGGCCGCAGTCCGTACGGCTCCGGACACGCGTCGAAGCACAGGCCGCATGCCGTGCAATGTTCGAGATGGATCCGGACGGGCACCAGACCGGTGGCGGGATCGATGTCCCGGCCGGGCTCGATGCAATGATGCTCGCAGGCGTCGATGCAGCGGCCGCAGCCCTTGCAGTAGTCCGGGACGACAATGGGCTTCGTCCGGTCGGCGGTCGCCGCCATGCGGACAATCGGTTGCAAGGCGTTCGCCACCATCAAACGCCCGCGTTTTCAGGGAGGAATGCCACGCCGTCTGATGTCTTGCCGGAAACCCGGCGCTGCTCCTATCATCCAGCCATGAAGCACATTTCCATGGCCGCCCTGTTCGCCGTACTGCCCGCGTTCGTCGGTGTCTCGATCGCGACCCGCGTGCCTGCGCTCGCGCAGGCGCCAGCGAAGATGGTCGAGCCGCTGCACTTCCATCACATCCATTTGAATTCGGTCGATCCGAACGCCGCGGCGGCGTATTACCCGAAGCCGTTCGCGCTGTCGGCGACGGCGACGACGTTCAACGGCTTCGAAGCCGTGAAGACGGGCAACGTCTACGTCCTCTTCACCAAAGTGGCGACGACGCCGCAGAACGAACTGACCGGGCCGCAGACGTCGATCTGGCACTTCGGCTGGAACACGCCGAACTCACGCCAGTACAACGAAAAATTCCGCGCGATGGGCCTGACGATCGCGCAGATGTGGGATGCGGCCGACGGCAAGCTCGTGGACATGTCGAGCGACGTCATGCCGGGCTTGCCGACGCAGGAGCAGATTCTCGAGATGCGCGCGAAGGGCACGCAGCCGACGCGCGAAGGCGGCTTCGGTTATCTGCGCGGGCCTGACGGCGCGATGATCGAGAACGCGCAGGCGGGCACGACCGAGCGCTTCAATCACGTGCACATGTATCACGAGCATCCGGTGTGCGCGATGCAATGGTACGTCGAGCATCTCGGCGCGAAGATGCCGCAGGGACGCGGCGGCCGCGGCGCGCCCGCGGCGGACCCGTCCGCGGACTGCCACACCAAGGCGTACGCGCCGCCGACGTGGCCGTCGTTCGCCAAGACCGGCTTCGTCCGCGATCCCGCCGGCGGCGTGAACTTCGACGACATCTCGATCTCGATCCGGCCGTGGCCCGGCGGCGGCCTCGTCAGCACGCGCGGGAAGATCTACGACCACTGGGCGCTGAGCACGGCGGATCTGACGGCGACGGTCACGCGCTTGAAGGCCGAAGGCGTCAAGTTCCTCGAGGAGATTCACCCGTGGGGCAATTCGCGCGCCGCGATGATCGAGGGCCCCGATCGCATCGCGATCGAATTGGTTGAAGTGAAGTAGGCCGGGTCCTTTTGGACCCGGCTGCCGCGCAATCAGCACGTGATGGCGATCCCGAACAGCTACGGCATCCTGCAGGCGGTGATCGAGGCGACGCCCGACGCCATCTTCGTCAAGGATCTCGACGGCCGTTACGTCCTGATCAACGAGGCGGCCGCGCGCTTCCTCGGGAAATCGCCGGCGGCGATCGTCGGCAAGAACGATCTCGAGCTGTATCCGGAGGACACCGCGCGCCAGTTCATCGAGGACGACCGCAAGGTCCTCGCGACCGGCGTGGCGCGATCATTCGAGGGCGTCGCGAAGAGCGAGTCGGGCGAGCAGGCCTACCTCGTCACCAAGGGCGTCTATCGCGACAAGGACGGGACGATCCTCGGCGTCTTCGGCATCTCGCACGACATGACCGAGCTGCGCCAAGCGCAGGAGACCCTCGAGCAAACGCGCGAGGCGCTGTTCCGGTCGCAGAAGATGGAAGCCGTCGGCCAGCTGACCGGCGGCATCGCGCACGATTTCAACAACATCCTCGCGATCATCCTCGGCAACGTCGAGCTGCTGCGCGCCTACCTGCCGCACGACGCGTACGCCGACGAGATCATCGAGAGCGTGCTGCGCGCGACGCTGCACGGCCGCGATCTCACGGGCCATCTGCTCGCGTTCTCGCGCCGCCGCCTGCTCAATCCCCAGCCCGTCGACGTCAACGCGCTCGTCGAGAGCAGCGTCCGCCTGCTCGGGCGCACGCTCGGCGCGCCGATTCGGATCAAGACGGAGACGAGCGCCGCGGCCGGCGTCGCGTTCGTTGATCCCGCCGCGCTCGAAGCGGCCGTGCTCAATATCGCGCTGAACGCGCGTGACGCGATGCCCGAGGGCGGCACGCTGACGATCCGGACGTCGCGCCTCGATCTGAAAGGACCGCTGCCCGGAGACGACGATGTGAAGGCCGGGCCGTACGCGGTGCTGGAGCTCCAGGATGCTGGCGGCGGCATGCCGCCCGACGTCCTCGCGCGCGTCTTCGAGCCGTTCTTCACGACGAAGGCCGGCGGACGCGGCACCGGCCTTGGCTTGAGCATGGTCTACGGATTTGCGAAGCAATCGGGCGGCACCGTGATGATCGAGTCTGCGCAGGGCCACGGGACGATCGTGAAGATGCTGCTGCCGCTGGCGGGGAGCGACCGTCTGCGCGCGTCGGCGAGCGCGGCGCCCGTGCAGACCACCGCCGTGCCGCGGACGATCCTCGTCGTCGAGGACGAAACCGATGTGCGCACGATCGTGCGGCGTCAGCTCGAAGGCCTCGGCCACCGCGTGCTCGTCGCGGAAGCCGCGACCGAAGCGCTGATGCTGCTGAGCGCGCCGGGACCCCACGCGCCCGATCTGCTGTTGACGGATGTCGTCCTGGCGACGGGCATGAACGGGATCGATCTCGCGCAGGCCGCGCGCGCGGCGCGGCCCGGCCTGCCGATCATCTTCATGTCAGGCTATACGGCCGTGCAGGAAGCGCAGCAGCGCATTCGCGAAACGGGCGCGCCGCTGCTGTCGAAGCCGTTCACGGCGCCGCAGCTCGAGCGCGCGGTGAACGAGGTCTGCGCGATCAGCGGCTGAAAACTCCCCGCAAGAGCGCGCCGAGGCCGCTTCCCTGCATTCTTGTTTCTCCATTCGCCGGTGAGCGACATCGTTGTCGCTTCGCGACGTGATTCGAGCATTGACACGCGCGCGTTTCCACGTATGATGGCGGCAATCTCCCAACAAAAGAGAGTGCGGCGTCCGCGGTGCGCGTCTTGCTGTTGACGATGACGAACCAGTCAGGTCTTTTTCATCCTGAAACATCGGGAGGGGTGTATGAAACGTGAGTGTGCGGTTGTGCTATTGGCGCTCGGCTTGGCCCTGCCAGCGGCCGCGCAGCGGACGACCGGCGAGATCACCGGCAAGGTGGCCGATGAGTCCGGCAGCGTTCTGCCGGGTGTGACCGTCACGCTTCGTGGCGCTGGCGTCGCCGGAGCGCCGACGGTGGTGACATCCGAGACCGGGAGGTACCTCTTTCCCGTCCTGCCGCCAGGCAGCTACGACGTGGAGTATCAGATCGCCGGCTTCACGACCCTCCGACGAGAGGCGATTCCGGTCGCCGTTGGCGCTGTAGTCGAATTGGACGTCGCGCTCAAGGTGGGCGCGCTCGAAGAGTCGGTGACGGTCTCCGGACAATCACCGGTCGTCAATCTGGCCTCGTCTCAGGTGAGCACCGCCTACGACCGCGAATGGGTGCAGAACGCGCCCGTCAGGCGGTTTTCGTACTTTGATCTCATCAACTCCGCACCCGGCGTCAGCGCGACGTCGAACGTCGGACAGAGCACGGCGGCGCAGTCGCTGGGGAACAGCACCAACGAAAACTCCTACCAGATCGACGGCACCGACATCAGCTCGACACCGTGGCCGAACACGGACGCCATCGAGGAGGTCGAGGTCCTCCAGCTCGGCGCCTCGGCCGAATACGGCAACGTCCAGGGCGCCGTCTTTAACATCGTCACGCGCATGGGAAGCAATCAGTTCCACGGCGACGCCAACTTCTATTTCCAGGGCGATGCCCTGACCGGGCGCAACACGCCCGAATCGGTCGACAAGGGATTCCCCTACCACCGCGATACCTGGCGGGATGCGACGCTGCAGGCGACAGGACCGTTCATCCGGGACAAGTTCTGGTTCTTTGGCTCGCTGGAGTATCAGCGAGACTGGGACTCTCAACCGGGCGTCGATCCCAAGTTCCCGGCGTTGAACGACTCACGGCGCGTGTTCTGGAAGTTCAACTACAACATCAACGCGAACCACCGACTGCTGCACGGGTATCACAACGACTATTACTTCATTCCCGACATCGCCTCGACGTTCACGGCGCCGAGCACGATCGCGCTCAGTCATGGCGACAACCCGACACCCAACGTGGTGTATACGGGCGTGCTGTCGGACAAGACCTTCATCGAGACCCGGTACTCCGGTTTCTACCTCCACAGTTCGAACGATCCGAACGAAACCGGACAGGCGCGCGTGCAGGCGGAGTTCCAGGATCAGGACACGGGCCTCGTGACGGGCGGCATCTCCAATTGGTCGGAGAACCGGAGCTGGCGGTACGGCCTTCAGACCAAGCTCTCGCATGTCACCGACGGATTCCTCGGTGGCAACCACGAGTGGAAGGTCGGTCTTCAGTACGTCGGCCACGGCAGCGACAACCTCAATGGACCGAACGACACGTACCTCACTTACGGCGTGACGAAGAGGCCGACGACGGGCACCACCCAATTGCCCTACCATCAGGGCGCGATTGCACGGTCAGTGGGGACGTA